>NZ_AXAP01000057.1 GCF_000472865.1 Bradyrhizobium elkanii WSM2783
GGCCCGCTCGATCTGCGAATGCATCCATGCCCGCTGGCGCAACTGGGACCTCAGGCAATTGACGGTGCGCGGCATCGAAAAGGTCCGAGCCGTCGTGCTCTGGTACGCCCTCACCAACAACATCCTGCAGGGACATCGCCTCGCCAACCCATAGCTGCGCCAAACCATAGCGGCGCGCAAATCCCGCCCCGCTCCACCGTCGAGGTCTTCAACATCCGCTACTTCGGATGCCGTCTACCCGAAAACCGAATTGGTTCTCAGGCTCTACGGCCTGGCCTTCGCCAGACGACGGAAATCACGCCACGAGCGTGTTCTCCACCAGCTTGATCCAGTAGGACGTGCCGTAGACGATCGCCTCGTCGTTGAAATTGTAGGCGGGGTGATGCAGGCCGGCGCTGTCGCCATTGCCGCAGAAGATGAAGGCGCCGGGGCGCGCTTCCAGCATGTAGGCGAAATCCTCCGCGCCCATCATCGGCGGCATTTCGTGGACGTTGTTCTCGCCGGCGATTTCCTTGGCGATCTTGGTCGCGAACTCGGTCTGCGAGCGATGGTTGACGGTGACGGGATAGCCGCGCTCGTAGGTGAGGTCGATCCTGGCGCCGGTCATCTGCGCAACGCCGGCGACCACCTCATGGATGCGCTTCTCGACCAGCGCCCGCACCTCCGGCGTCAGCGTGCGCACCGTGCCGCGCAGCTCCGCGGTCTGCGGGATCACGTTCCGGGCATTGCCGGCGTGGAATTCGCAGATCGAGATCACGGCCGAATCCAAGGGATCGACGGTGCGCGAGACGATCGACTGCAGCGCCGTGATCAATTGCGAGCCGACCAGCACGCTGTCGATGCATTTGTGCGGCCGCGCGGCGTGGCCGCCATGGCCTTCGATCCTGAAGTCGATCGCGTCCGTTGCCGCCATGATCGGGCCGGTCCGGATGGCGAACGAGCCGACGGGGATGCCGGGGCCATTGTGCATGCCATAGACCTGCTCGATGCCGAACCGCTCCATCAGCCCGTCCTTGATCATCGCGGCAGCGCCCGCGCCCCCCTCCTCGGCCGGCTGGAAGATCACAACCGCGTTGCCGGCGAAATTGCGGGTCTCGGCGAGGTAGCGGGCGGCCCCTAACAGCATCGCGGTGTGCCCGTCATGGCCGCAGGCGTGCATCTTACCCGGCGTCCTGGAGGCATAGGGCAGATTGGTCTCCTCCTCGATCGGCAGCGCATCCATGTCGGCGCGCAGCCCGATCACCCTGATGTCGCCACTGCCGGCTGGTTTCTTGCCCTTGATGACGCCGACCACGCCGGTGCGGCCGAGCCCCGTCGCGACCTCATCGCAGCCGAATTCCCGCAGCCGCTCGGCGACGAATGCTGCAGTGCGGTGGGTATCGTACATCAGCTCGGGATGTTCATGGATATCCCGCCGCCAGGCCTGGATGGCGGGCTGCAGGTCGGCGACGCGGTTGACGATGGGCATGGCACTTCTCAAGTTCTGTGATTCAAACGTGTGTGATGTTTAGCATGCAAGCGGCGGTCCACCCAACAGGCGCAGCGCCCGGGTCATGCCTAATCGTCATGGCCGGGCTTGTCCCACCTGCCGACGTCTGACTATTTGGACAGCAGAGAATGCGTGGATGCCTGGAACATTTTCGGGCAACGCGGTTGCGGACGGTTGGAAAGCAAGAGAATGCCTGGAAAGCTCGAGGGTGATTTCGACTATATCGTCGTGGGCGCCGGCACCGCCGGCTGCATCATGGCGAACCGGCTTTCGGCCGATCCGGCAAAGCGCGTGCTGGTGCTGGAAGCCGGCGGCGACGACAATTGGATCTGGTTTCACATCCCGGTCGGCTATCTCTTCGCGATCGGCAATCCGCGTTCCGACTGGATGTTCAAGACCGAGGCGGAGCCCGGCCTCAACGGCCGCGCGCTCGCCTATCCCCGCGGCAAAGTGATCGGCGGCTGCTCGGCGATCAACGCCATGATCTCGATGCGCGGACAGGCCGCCGATTACGATCACTGGCGCCAGCTCGGCCTCACCGGCTGGGGCTACGACGACGTGCGGCCGGTGTTCCGCGCGATCGAGGATCATTTCCTCGGACCGAGCGAGGACCACGGCACGGGCGGCGGCTGGCGCATCGAGGCGCCGCGGCTGTCCTGGAAAGTGCTGGACGCCGTCGGCGACGCCGCGGAAGAAATGGGCATCAAGCGCATTCCGGATTTCAACACCGGCGACAACGAAGGCGTGAGCTATTTCCACGTCAACCAGAAGCGCGGCCGCCGCTGGTCTTCCGCGCGCGGCTTCTTAAAGCCCGCATTGCACCGGCCGAATCTGCGGCTGGAAAAGAACGTGCTGGTCGATCGCCTGATCGTCGAGAATGGCCGCGCCGTGGGCGTGCGCTTCATCCGCGACAATGAGACCATTGAGGCCCGGACCAAGGGCGAAGTGATCCTGACCGCCGGCGCGATCGGATCGGTGCAGGTGCTGCAGCGCTCCGGCGTCGGACCCGCCGACTGGCTTGCACCGCTCGGGGTTGATGTCGTGCTCGACAGGCAGGGCGTCGGGCGCAACCTGCAGGATCATTTGCAGCAGCGCGCGATCTACAAGGTCACTGGCGTGCGTACGCTGAACGAGACCTATTACTCGCTGTTCCGCCGCGGCCTGATGGGCCTTGACTACGCGCTGCGCCGCCGCGGTCCGCTGACCATGGCGCCGTCCCAGCTCGGCATCTTCACCCGTTCCGATCCGCGCCGCGAGCGCGCCAACATCCAGTTCCACGTGCAGCCACTGTCGCTCGACAAGTTCGGCGATCCCCTGCACCGCTTCCCCGCAATCACCGTGAGCGCCTGCAACCTGCAGCCGACGTCGCGCGGCACCGTGCGCATCCGCTCGGCCCAGCCTGACGAGAAACCGTCGATCGCGCCGAATTATCTCTCGACCGACGAGGACCGCCAGGTCGCAGCGGACGCGATCCGCACCACGCGCCGCCTGATGAAGCAGAAAGCGCTCGCGCAATATCGGCCAGAAGAATATCTGCCCGGCTCTTCCGTCGGCGACGATGATGCATCGCTCGCAAAAGCCGCCGGCGATATCGGCACCACGATCTTCCACCCCGTCGGCACCGCGAAGATGGGCACGGCCAGCGACCCGATGGCCGTGGTCGATGAACGCCTGCGCTTCTACGGCATTGCGGGCCTTCGCGTCGCCGACGCTTCCGTGATGCCGACGATCACTTCGGGCAATACCAACACGCCGACCGCGATGATCGCGGAGAAGGCCGCTGCGATGATTTTGGAGGACGCGCGGTAACCCATCTCGTTCTGTGCGCCGAATTCGCCTTTGGCAGCAGCCATTGACCAAATCCTATAGGTATATTACTATATAGGAGTGAATGATGCGTTGCGCGAGATTAAGCCTGCCACTTTCGTGGGCTCGAGCCAGAAGGACTTGCGGGCCTTTCCTTCAGCCGTCCGAAGCGAGATCGGTCAATCGCTTTTCGAAGCGCAACTGGGCGAGCATCCGCGCCACGCCAAGCCCTTGAAGGGCCTGGGCGGCGTACTAGAGATTCGAGACAATTTTGACGGCGACACTTACCGAGCCGTCTACACGGTCCGGTTCGAAGGCGTCCTGTACGTCCTACATGCGTTCCAAAAGAAATCCACAAGTGGGATCGCCACACCGCAACGACATATGGATTTGATCCGGCAGCGCCTACGCGACGCGGAGGCTATCCACAAGGCAACCAAGGGAGACTAGCGATGAGCGCCAAGAAAAAAGTGCCCGCCCATACCAAGGGCTCCGGCAACATTTTCGCTGATCTCGGCTTGCCCAACGCCGAGGAGCATCAATTGAAGGCCGCGCTGGTCGTGCAGCTCAAGCGGCTGATGGCCGAACGGGAGTTGACTCAGACCGAGGCCGCCAAGCTGGTCGAAATGAAACAGCCCGACCTCTCGAAACTCCTACGGGGTCACCTCAGGCTCGCGTCCGTGGAAAAACTGATGCGGATGCTCACTGCGTTCGAACAAGATGTGGAAATCAGGTTGAAGCCGCATCGTAAGCGAGGCGAGGCGGGCCGGATCACGCTTATTCCTGCGGCGTAGAATGCATGGTCAGTCAGCGCCGCCTCTCGATCGGGTCTGCAGATACGCGCATTGCGCTGGTGCAATGGGGCGAGGAAGGCTCGCACCGGCCGCCCGCGCTTCTGCTGCACGGCACTGGTTTCGTGGCCAATGTCTGGGATAACGTCGCGCGCAATCTTGCATCCGACTACACCGTGTATGCGCTCGATCGCCGCGGCCACGGCGACAGCCACAAGCCTGCGGCGAATTGCTATCACTTTCAGGATTATGCGCAGGACGTGTGCAGCGTCGTCGAAGAGCTCGGCCTGCACGACATCTATGGGATCGGCCACAGCGCAGGCGCCACCGACCTGCTGCTTGCTGCAAAGCTGCTGCCGGGACGCTTCGCACGCCTGTTCGTGATGGAGCCGACCGTCATGGATCCGCGCGCGGCGCGGGATGGCGTGACAGTATTGAGCGAACAGGCGACCTCCTCCGTGCAAGGCGTCCTACGCCGTCAGGCCGAGTTCGACAGTCTTGACGCGGTGTTCACACGCTATCGCGCCGCGCCGGCATTTGCGGATTGGTCCGAGACTTCGCTCTGGGCCTATATCAGACACGGCTTTGCGCCGGTGGAGGACGGACGGGTACGGCTCCGCTGCACGCCCGAAATCGAGTCGGCGATCCTGCGCCCGATCTTCGAGGCGATGGAGCAGGTCTACGCCGGAGACGCGCGAGGCAATCCTTTCGGATGGCTCACCGAAATCGACTGCCCCGTGCGCGTGGCCACGGCCGAAAACTCCTGGCCGATCTACAAGGAGATGGCATCGCGGGCTGTCTCGCTCATTCCTGATGTCAGCGCGTGGAGTTTCGAGGGGACCGGCCATTGCGTGGCGCAGGAAGCACCGCCAATGCTGTTGCAGGCGCTGCGGGAATTCGCGCGATCAGAACAGTGAAGCCCGCTCCCTGCAGCGCCGCGGGTGCGCGGACTCAGCGTTCGCGGCCAGGCTGGCTTGCTTTCGGTGGCACGATGATGGCGCCAGCGCTGGGGTGATGATCGTCCGCGAGCAGTCCCTGCCGGGGGCCATCACCTCGCATTCGTCCATCAAATAGGAACGGCCGCGTTTCATTCGCGCCGGCGACGGCCGGGGTGTGCGACTGTCCAGACTTGGTATCTTGCGCGTTGGCCACGGTCGCGGCCAGTGCCACCACAAACGCGATTGCTAGTCTCGACATGACGGGCTTCTCCTCGAGCGCGCGGGACGAACGCGCGGCGACACGACTTAGTTTCGGTCACCATCGGGGGAGGAACGGGGCGCCAGGATGGCCGCCGCCTGAACGGGCCGCCGACGCCAGCTCGTGTGCAAACCATCAAAACGCCGAACGCATCACGTAACAATTGAAGTTTCGAAATATGCGAGAAGGCGTTATATCGTCGCCCAGCCGAGCGCGCTGCGCCGCCACCGACGATCAACACGCGCTCGCGCGTCATCTGATGACGCAGACCGGGATTTCGATCGAGCCATGAAACGCGTCACCCTGGAGAGCGCGCATGAAGAATGACGCGTCAGCAGTTGTCTCGCCGGTTTCCGAGATCGTGCGCCACTTCAGCGATCCCGCTGCAGTCGCGCGCTACGCCGAGGATACGCCGCGCAAGGTGCCCGGCTTCGCCGACCTTCAGCGCATGGCGGCGCTGCTGCTCGCCGAACGCGCGCCGGAAGCGGCTGATATCCTCGTCCTCGGCGCCGGCGGCGGTCTGGAGCTGAAGGCGTTCGCCGAGGCAAGGCCGCGCTGGGGCTTCACGGGGATAGATCCCTCGGCGGCGATGCTCGATCTCGCGCGTGACGTGCTGGGGCCGCTCGCCGCGAGGGTCCGGTTGATGCAAGGTTTGATCGAAGACGCACCTGCCGGACCCTTCGATGGCGCGACCTGCCTGTTGACACTGCATTTCCTTTCGAAGCGGGAGCGCCTGCGCACGCTGCGCGAGATGCGGCGACGGCTCAAGCCGGGCGCGGCGCTCGTCGTGGCGCATCACAGCCGGCCGCGGGGCGGCGCGCTCGAACGCTGGCTGACGCGGTCCGTCATGTTCGCGAACGGCACCGGAGCCGATCCCGCGCAGGTGTCGGCCTCCGCCGCTTCCATGGCGCAGCGGCTGCCCATTCTGTCCGTCGAAGAGGACGAAGCGCTTCTCGAGGAAGCGGGCTTTTCCGACGTCGCCCTGTTCTACGCCGGATTCACGTTCCGAGGCTGGGTCGCAGCCGCCTGACGGGACACACCTTGCACGGCGCTGCTGCTCACGAAATCGTCATCACCTCGCGCCAATAGACCGCCGCTGCCGGGAATAACCCCTCCCCTCGCCCAATCACATCTCCGCAGACCCAATCACGGGCGCATGGAGAACTGCGATGAGCGAGTTCGATCACGACCACAGGGACGAAGAGCGCGGCGTGAGCCGCCGCAGGGTGCTGGAGTGCATGACCTGGGCGGGCACCGGCGTGCTCTGGACAGTGGCGGGCGGCGTGCCGCGCTCGCTCGGCATGGTCGGCTCGGCGCAAGCGGCCGAGGCTTCCGGCATGACCTTCCTGCAGATCAGCGACAGCCATGTCGGCTTCGACAAGGCCGCCAATCCGAACGCGCTTGGCACGCTGGAAGAAGCGATCGGCAAGATCAACGCCATGCCGGCGAAGCCCTCCTTCATGATCCACACCGGCGACATCACACATCTGTCGAAGGCCGCCGAGTTCGACAATGCCGAGCGCGTCATCTCGCAGGCCAAGCTCGACGTGCATTACGTGCCGGGCGAGCACGACCTGATCGACGAGGAGGTCAAGCTCTACAAGGAGCGCTACGGCCGCGGCACCAGAGGCGCCGGCTGGTATTCGTTCGACGCCGGCGGCGTGCACTTCGTCGGCCTCGTCAACGTCGTCGACCTCAAGGCCGGAGGCCTGGGCAATCTCGGCGCCGAGCAGCTCGAATGGCTCGAGGACGATCTGAAGGGCCGCTCGAAATCGACCCCTATCGTGCTGTTCGCCCACATCCCGCTGTGGACCGTCTATCCGACCTGGGGCTGGGGCACCGAGGACGGCGCACGCGCGCTGGAATATGTGAAGGGTTTCGGCTCGGTGACCGTGCTGAACGGGCACATCCACCAGGTGATGCAGAAGGTCGAAGGCAACGTCACCTTCCACACCGCGCGCTCGACCGCCTTCCCGCAGCCGGCGCCGGGCACTGCGCCCTCGCCGGGTCCGATGAAGGTCGAGGATGCCAAGCTGCGCAGCGTGCTCGGCATCGCCAGCGTCAACTTCAAGCAGGGGCAGGAGCGCCTCGCCATCATCGACACGCCGCTGCAGGGCTGAAGAGGAAATCGGTTCATGAGCACGATCAATCGCCGTGACTTCGGCATCGCCGTCGCCGCGGCCATGCTGCTCCGCGCCACCGCTGCGCGCGCCGCCGATATGGAAGTGCATATCGACAATTTCGTTTTCCAGCCCGCGCAGCTCGACGTGAAGGTCGGCACGACCGTCACCTGGACCAATCGCGACGACATTCCGCACACGGTGGTATGCGCGGGAAAATTCAGGTCGAAGCCCATGGACACCGACGGCAGCTTTTCATTCACCTTCACGGAGGCCGGCGAGTACAAATATTTTTGTTCCCTGCACCCGCACATGACAGGCATGATCAGGGTCGAGTAAGTTGACGATCTCTGCCAGCGCACCCCTGCCCGGCCGGCGGATCGACACCGCCCGGGCCAAGACACGGGCCAAGACATTCGCCGCACAAACCGGGCATGAGGCGATGAGAGCGTCGGAGGACAATCCCGAGAAGGCGCGGCGCTTTCGCGAGGCCGCACTGCCTTATCTCGACGATGCCTACACACTGGCACGCTATCTCCTGCGCGACGCCAGCGATGCCGAAGATGCGGTGCAGGAATGTTTCCTGCGCGCCTACAAGCATTTCGACAGCTATCGCGGACCGGCAATGAAGCCATGGCTGTTCGCGATCCTGCGCAATGTCTGCCGTGCCGAATATGCGCGGCGCGCGGACATTAAGACCGGTGCGATCGAGGATGTCGCTGCTAGCGCGGAGGCAACCCCGCTCTGGCGCGAGGCGCCGGAGACGCCGGAAACGCAGATGCTGCGCGAGAAGGATTCCGCGGCAATTCGCCGATTGATCGCGGCGCTCGCCGAACCGTTTCGCGAGACCTTCGTGCTCCGGGAAATCCAGAACCTTTCTTACCGCCAGATCGCCGATGTTGCGGCCGTGCCCGTCGGCACCGTGATGTCGCGACTTGCCCGCGCCCGCGCGATGCTGCGCTCGGCGTGGCTTGCGGAACAGGAGCAAGCAAAATGACCTGCGAGGAAGCCGAGGTGCTGCTTCAGGCGCTGATCGACGGCGAGCTCGACGCGGGACATGCGCGCGAGGTCGAGGACCACGTCGCAGGCTGCCCGCGCTGCACGGAGCTGGCGAAAGACTATCGCGCGATCAGCCGCATGATTGCGGAAAAAGGTGCAAGCTACACTGCGCCGCCCGAGCTGCGCCGGCGCATCGAGGCCGCGCTGCCGCAGCCGAAGGTTGCCCCAAGTCGCCGCGCGGTGCTGCGCGGCTTCGCGCTGGGATCGGCCGTCTCCGCGATGGCTGCCACCGGTCTCGTCGCCGTCATCCTGCGCAGCGACGACGAGGCGCGCGTCCAGTCGGAACTGGTCTCGGCGCATCTGCGCTCGCTGCAGGCCGGCCATCTCACCGACGTGCTTTCCACCGACCAGCACACGGTCAAGCCGTGGTTCAACGGCAGGCTCGATGTCGCCCCGCCGGTGATCGACCTCACCGCCCTGGGCTTTACCCTGATCGGCGGACGTCTCGACTATGTCGACGCCCGCCCGATCGGCGCCGTGGTCTATCGAAGGCGCCAGCACGTCATCAACCTGTTCGTCGCGCAGACGTCAGACACCGAGCGCCACGCCGCCCGGATGAGCCAGCGGCAGGGCTTCAACATCCGCCACTGGAGCGATCACGGCCTGAATTTCTGGGCCGTCAGCGACCTCGCCGCCGACGAGCTTGCCGAGTTCGGCGAGAAGTTCGAGACGGCGATGCGGACTCCGGCCACGTAGCCGGACGGTTGTGGGCGACTATTGCTGCGGAGGGTATCGGTCGAATACGGGCAGCTCGTGCGCGCGTGCCATCCATTGGACCCGCTCGGCGACCTGGACATGGATCACTGGCGGAACGACGTCAGGATCATCATAGGTCCCGCTCGGAACATCGATGATCCCGGGCAGCATCTGCTCGCTGACGTAGAAAAGACCGGTGCCGCAGTTGGCGCAAAAATGCCGGCGGCCGTGCTCGGATGATTCGTAGATCTTGGGCTGGCCTTGCGTCACCTTGACGGCATTGGCGGGATACATCGTCCAGCCGACCATCGGCGCGCCGGCGTGACGCCTGCAATCCGAGCAGTGGCAGAGGGCGTGCGTAAGGGCTTCGCCTTCAGCCTCGTAACGGATGGCTCCGCAATGACAACCGCCTGTGATGCGCATTTCATCTCCTCCCAGGTCGTTGATAGAGTCGATTAATCGAAGGCGTAGTCCACCAACACGCGTTGGTTGGTGAGAGCTGCGGCGATTACGCTTCGCTAATCCGCCCTACGAGTCCACACGGCTACGCCGACTTGCGCACCGCGTTGTCGACCAGCGTCTTGCCGAGCGACCAGATCGCGCCGGGGACCTTGTGGCTGCCGGCGATGACGGTGTCGAAGGCCTTTTCGATCCAGGTGCAGTCGTCCTCGGTGAGGACGAGCGGTGGCAGGAGCTTGATGGTGTGGAGGCCGTGGCCGGCGACCTGGGTCAGGATCTTGTGGTCCTTGAACAGCGGCACGGTGATGAGCTGGCAGAACAGGCCCTTGTTGGCGGTCTCCAGCACGTTCCAGGATGCACGCAGGCGCAGCGACTTCGGCGGGCCGAACTCGATGCCGATCATCAATCCCTTGCCGCGGACTTCCTTCATCAGCTCATAGCCCGGCACCATCCGCGTCAGCGCGAGGCGGAGCTCGGCGCCGCGCTTGGCGGCCTGCTCGACCAGCTTCTCGGCCTTGATGACGTCGAGCGTCGCGATGCCGGCGGCCATCGCCAGATCGTTCTTCGAGAACGTCGAGCCGTGCACGACGGCGCGATCCATCTGGTTGAAGATCTTGTCGAAGATGCTCTTGCGCGTCAGCAGCGCGCCGACCGGGACATGACCGCCGGACAGCGCCTTCGCGAGCAGCACCATGTCAGGCTCGACATTCCAGTGCTCGACGGCGAGGAATTTGCCGGTGCGGCCGATGCCGGTCTGAATCTCGTCGGCAACAAGCAGCGTGCCGTATTTCCGGCACAGCGCCGCGGCGCCAGGCAGGAATTCGTCCGAGGGCATGTTGACGCCCTTGCCCTGGATCGGCTCGACGATGAAGGCCGCGACCTGGCGCGACGACAGCGCCTGCTCGAGCGCGGCAAGATCGTTGAAGGGAATCTGGGTGCAGCCGGGCAATAGCGGCTCGAAGCCGGAACGGAAATTGGTGTCGTCCATCAGCGACAACGCGCCATAGGACAATCCGTGAAACGAATGCGAGCAGGACACGATGCCGGGCCGCCCGGTCGCGCCACGCGCGAACTTGATGGCGGCTTCTACCGTCTCGGCGCCCGAATTGGAAAAGAATACCTTGTCCAGATATGGCACATATTCGAGCAGGCGCTCGGCGAGGATGCCGGCGAGCGTGGACACGTCAAGCTGCACGAGGTTGGGCAGATCGGCATCCAGCACGCTCTTCAAGGCCTGGCGCAGCGCCGGGTGGTTGCGGCCGATCGCAAAAACGCCAAATCCGCTGAGTAGGTCGAGATAACGTGCCCCCTCACGATCGAAGAGATATTGGCCTTGCCCTTTTTGAAAGCCGACGTCATAGCCGATGGTTTTGAGCACGCGCACGAGCTGCTCGTTCAAGTAACGCGCGTGCAGGGAACTGCGCTGCGCCTGGCGCTCCACAAACATCTCGGAAACGTCTAGATTTGAGCTTAGCATTGGCTACATACGTCGGTTGATGGTCATTTCGTCAACTCAAAACGCCGAATGCGGCGTTTTGCCCCCAAGCTTTGGCTCTTCTACACTTAAGCACAGGTAAGACCATGTTGCACTGCCCACCCAAGCTCGCACGCACCATAGCATACTCGGGATTCGTTTTGGCGAGCACAATGGTCCCAGCGCTGGCCGCGGATCCGACCGGCGACTGGCGCGTGGCTGACGGTGTCGCCCATATCCGGGTCGCACAATGCAACGGCAGCCTCTGGGGCGCAGTCGCCTGGGAGAAGACCCCCGGCGGCAAGGATACGCATAATCCGGACGCCGCGAAGCAAAGCCGGCCCACGCTCGGCATGCCGATCCTGATCGACATGAAGAAGAAGGCGGGCACGGATGCGTGGGAGGGCCAAGTCTATAATGCCAAGGACGGTCAGCTCTACAGCTCTACGATCAAGCCAATTGGCTCTGACAAGCTCGAGATTCAAGGCTGCGTGCTGGGCTTTCTCTGCGGCGGCGAAACCTGGACCCGCGTTGGGCCTCCGATTCCCTCCAGCGCCGCTGGCAGCACGCCCCCTGCCAACAGCGTGGCCAAGGGCGCCGCGCCCAAAGGTGCATCGCCGTCTACATCGCAGCAGGCAGCCGCTCCGACCCCGCCCAAGACCACCGGCTCGGTGAGCTCGGCTCCCGCCACCGCGCCGGCCGCGTCTTCCAAGCAACCGGCCGGCCAGAAGCAGGCAGCAGCCGTCCCAGCCGCCCCATCAGGTGACGTCGTCGGCGATATCTGCCTCCTTCCGGACGTCGCGCGGTTTACCCATTAGTGCCGGCTGGAAGAGCAGCACCGCGGCGAGAGTCGTGACCAGCGACAGCGCGAGCAATTTGCCCATGCTCGCGGTTCCTGGATGACTTGAAAGCCACAGGCTGCCGAACGCCGTTGCCGTCGTCAGCGCGCTGAAAAAGATTGCTCGCGTCAGGCTCGACTGCAGCAGATTCGTTCTGCCCTGACGCCAGGCGGTGACGTAATAGATCTTGAAGGCGACGCCGACGCCGAGCAACAGCGGCAGCGCGACGATGTTGGCGAAGTTGAGCGGGAGCCCGATCAGCACGCAGATTTCCAGCGTCACGGCGCCCGCGACCAGCAGCGGCACGATCGTGAGCAGCACATCACTAACCCGCCGCAGCGTCAGCCAGAGCAGCAGGCTGATCACGATCAGCGACCAGATGCCGGCGTGGATGAACGCCTTCACCACAGTATCGCCGGACTTCAGGATCGAGACCGGGCCGCCGATCGCGGTCGGCTCGGCCGCGAGCACGGCGGCGGCGAATTTGCGCAGCGTATCGTTGTCGTTCGGATCGCCCTTCGGCAGGGCCTCCACCCGTATCAGCCCGTCCTTGGCCTTCCATTGGCGGACCAGCTCCTCCGGCAGCGACTTCAGGGTGACGGTCTGGGCCTGCAGCATGTCCCTGAGCTGGTCGAGCACCACCTTGAGCGGCGAAACGAACACGTTCTGCGCCTTGTCGCGCGTCGCCTGATTCGAATCAGCGAGCTTGGTCAGCGCATCCGCAAGCCGGCGCGCAGCCACGGCGCCGGCGTTCTTGATGTCGCCGGCGGTCTTGCGGAGGTTGTCGGCCGAGCTCTTCAGCGACTCGACATTCTCCTGGTCGGTCGGCGGCGCATCGATCGAATCCGGATTGAGCGCCGGGTTGAGCATCTTCGCCGCCTGCGCGATCAGCTTCAGCTTGGCCGGCTGATCGGTCGGCACGAAGCTGTCGAGCGACCGGACGCTCAACACCTCCGGCAGCTTCTCCAGCCTCTCCTCGATCTTCCTGGCGTCGGCTTCCGAATGCGTCATCACGTTGATCGCATTGGCGCCGGTGTTCGGGTCGCGCCTCAAATCGAGGAAGGTCGCGATCGATTCGACGTGCGAGTTGCGCAGGTTGATCGGATTGAAGTCGAACTTCATGTAGTAGAGCAGCGGCAGGCCGGCGATCACCAGCGCGAGCGTGCTGATGATGATGGCGACGCGATGCTTCTCCAGGAAGTGGTCAACGGGCGCGAGAAATGCGTAACCGACCGGCTCCTTCTCGCCGGGCGGATTGAGCAGGTCGAGGAGCGCCGGCAGTGTGGTGATGCTGGTGAGGAACGCGATCAGCATGCCGGCGCCGGCGATCTTGCCGAGTTCGGAAATGCCCTTGTAGTCGGTCGGCAGGAAGCACAGGAAGCCCGCGGCGGTGGCCATCGCCGCAAGCGACAGCGGCACCGCCGAGCGCCGCGCCGCGTTCTCCAGCGCCAGCGTCAGGTTGTCGTTCTTGAAGCGTTCGGAGCGGTAGCGGACGCTGAACTGGATGCCGAAATCGACCCCGAGGCCCACGAACAGCACGGCAAAGGCGATCGACAACAGGTTGAGCGAGCCGACCATCATCAGGCCGACGGCCGTGGTGATGGCAAGCCCGATGAACAGGTTCAGGAACACGGCGAAGATGATCTTGGCCGAATGCAGCGCGAGCCACAGGATCACCAATACGATCAGCACGGTGCCGATGCCGTTGATGACGGCGCCGTCCTGCACGGTGGCATATTCCTCGTTCGCGATCGGGACCGGCCCGGTGAGGCGGACGCGCGCGCCATATTCGCTTGCGAATTTCAGGTCCGCAGCCGCCTGCCGGATCGCATCGGTCGCTGCCTTGCCGGGCTCCAGCGCCTGATAGTCGAGCACCGGCTTGAACTCGATGAAGGCGCGCTTGTCCGAATCGGTCAGCGGCTTATCGCTGGTGAGCTCGCGCCAGGAGAAAGTCGGATTGCCCTTGTTGCTGAGGACATCCTCGACCGTCTGAGAGATCAGGTTGAAGGGCCGCGCGGCATTCTCGAGCTTGGCCTGCCCGCGCTTGACGCCGGCAAGGCCGGTCTCCAGCGCACCGGTGAGGCCGCGGATCGAAGGATCGCCGGCCATGATCTCGATCAGGGGCGCGGCTGATTCGAGCTCGCCGGTGACCTGCGCGACTTCCTCGGTCGGCAGAAACAGAAGCCCGTTCTTCTCGAAGAATTCGCCGGAGCCGAGCGGGGTGACCGATTCGAAATGCTCGGTGTCACCGGTAAGCTTATCGGCCAGCGCCTTGGCCGCCAGACCCGTGAGTTCCGGCGTCGGCGCCTCCACGACGGCAAGAATCAGGCGCTCGCGGTCGAAAGCTTCCTCAAACTTGATGTCGCGCTGGCGCCAGTCGAGGTTGGGCGAGATCAGCGTATTGATGTCGGTATTGATCGTGAAGTTGCGCGCCGCATAATAGCCCGCCGCCACCGCAAGAATCAGCGAGAGGGCGACGACAGGGACGGCAAATCGCGTGCACGCCTTAACAATCGAGACAACAATACGTGTCAGCACTTCATTTCTTTCTGATCTCAGGAAGCACGCCGAAAAACGCCCGCTATGTAGCGGAGTTCCCAGGGCCGATCTAATGTTGTTTCGACCGCCCGACCGCTGGTTCACGAAGCAGCGTCGAAACCGGCCGGAACGGCGTTGCGCGCGGTATATCCCGCCCCAGCGGGCAATAAAGTGACGAACAAGTGAGCTGGGGTGGGCATTAATGCCGCAGTTTTAGGTATTTTGATACCTTAAAATGGTAACCCGAGTGATAACCGTTCCGTAATCCGGCTTTCCTAGACGCTCATTTTTTGACACAAAGCGCTCTTCTTCCGTGCGCTTGGGGGTGGGCTTAAGTGTAGGAACCCGTGGTGTGGAGATTGCAGGCAGGCAGGACATGCCGGCTGCAGTATTCGGCCGCGCGGGTTTTCGGATCAGGATTGGTGCAATTTGCTTAACGGACGTCCCATGGAGGTTTTTCTAGCGCAGCCGCGGGGGTTTTGCGCCGGCGTGGTGCGCGCCATCGAGATCGTCGAGCGGGCGCTCGAGAAATACGGGCCGCCGGTCTATGTGCGGCACGAGATCGTCCATAACAAATACGTCGTCGAAAGCCTGAAGAACAAGGGCGCGATCTTCGTCGAGGACCTTTCCGAGGTTCCGGCGAACGCGGTGACCGTGTTCAGCGCCCATGGCGTGGCGCGCAGCGTCGAGGAAGAGGCCGCCGCACGCGGCCTGCCGGTGCTCAACGCCACCTGCCCGCTGGTCACCAAGGTTCACAACCAGGGCAAGCGCTATATGTCGAAGGGCCGGGCATTGATCCTGATCGGGCATGCCGGCCACCCCGAGGTCGAGGGAACCATGGGCCAGGTTCCAGGCCCCGTGCTGCTGGTCCAGAGCGTCGAGGACGTCAAGGCCCTGACGCTGCCGGCTGATACGCCAATCGCCTACATCACCCAGACCACACTGAGCGTAGATGACACACGTGAGATTATTCTGGCGCTCCAGGCCCGGTTTACAGACATTCAAGGCCCTGACATCCGCGATATCTGTTATGCCACACAGAACCGCCAATCCGCGGTAAGGGACCTGAGCAAGCTGGTGGATGTCATCCTGGTGGTTGGGGCCGCCAATAGTTCCAATTCCAATCGGTTGCGCGAGATCGGCACCGAGGCCGGTGTCGCCAGTTACCTCATTGCCGATGGCACCGAACTCAACCCGGAATGGCTGAACAATGCGAAGACCGTCGGCATCACGGCAGGTGCCTCGGCACCCGAAGTGCTGGTCGACGACGTGATCGAGGCGTTGCGGCGCATCGGACCGGTCAAGGTGTCGGTCCTGTCGGGACGGGAAGAGAACATCGAATTCCGCCTGCCGGCCGAACTGACCGCGGGCTGACCCAAACTAGGTCGTGAGAGTCGAGAGAGAAAGAATGGCAATACCCTTCTTCAAGGAACTCCGCATCGGCGGCTATCTGCTCAAGCAGAAGCTGCGGGGTCGCAAGCGCTATCCGCTCGTGCTGATGCTGGAGCCGCTGTTTCGCTGCAATCTCGCCTGCGTCGGCTGCGGCAAGATCGATTATCCGGATGCGATCCTCAACCGTCGCATGACCGCCCAGGAATGCTGGGACGCGGCCGACGAGTGCGGCGCGCCGATGGTCGCGATCCCCGGCGGCGAGCCGCTGATCCACAAGGAGATCGGCGAGATCGTCCGCGGCCTGGTGGCGCGTAAGAAGTTCGTCTCGCTCTGCACCAACGCGCTGCTTCTGGAAAAGAAGCTCGACCTGTTCGAGCCGTCGCCATACCTGTTCTTCTCCGTGCATCTGGATGGCCTGAAGGATCACCACGACAAGGCGGTGTCGCAGAAGGGCGTGTTCGATCGCGCGGTGTCCGCGATCAAGGCGGCGAAGGCGCGCGGCTTCACCGTCAACGTCAATGCCACCATCTTCGACGGGCATCCGGCGGAAGAGATCGCCAAATTCCTCGACTTCACCACCGAGCTTGGCGTCGGCGTCTCGATGTCGCCGGGCTACGCCTATGAGCGCGCGCCGGACCAGGAGCACTTCCTCAACCGCACCAAGACCAAGAAGCTATTCCGCGACGTCTTTGCGCTCGGCAAGGGCAAGAAGTGGAATTTCATGCATTCCGGCCTGTTCCTCGACTTCCTGGCCGGCAACCAGGAATACGAGTGCACGCCGTGGGGCATGCCGGCGCGCAACATCTTCGGCTGGCAGAAGCCCTGCTATCTGCTCGGCGAAGGCTACGCCAAGACCTTCAAGGAACTGATGGAGACCACGGACTGGGATTCCTACGGCACCGGCAAGTATGAGAAGTGCGCCGACTGCATGGCGCATTGCGGCTACGAGCCGACCGCGGCGATCGCAGCGCTCAACAACCCGCTGAAGGCAGCGTGGGTCTCGATGCGCGGCATCCGCACCAAGGGTCCGATGGCCCCCGAGATCGACCTCTCGAAGCAACGCCCGGCGCAGTACATCTTCTCGGAGCAGGTCCAGAAGAAGCTCTCCGAGATCCGCCGCGACGAAGCGGCCGCCGCCCAGCAGAAGGCCGCGCAGAAAGCCTCAACCGCCGCGTAAGCCGCGAGCGACGTCAATCAAAAAAGGCCCGGCCGTCGATGACGGTCGGGCCTTTTGTTTTTAGATCGGCGTATCTTTCAAATCGTAGCCGGGTGGAGCGAAGCGCAACCCGGGACACCTGCGATCCGCGTTTGTACCGGTCCCGGGTTACGCTGACGCTTCACCCGGGCTACGGCCTCAGCAGCTACGCCGCCGAGCGAATCGGCTCCACGGGGACGAGGGTCTCGCCGCCCAGCAGGAAGCCACGGCAGCCGCGCAAGGAGCGCAGCGCGCGGTTGAAGTCGATTCCGGTCGAGACCAACGAGCGCAGCGTCAGCGGGTTGCGCGCCACCCCGCGCAGGACCTTGCGCAGGTCGATGTCGCCGTTCGGCTTGACCGCGGTCTTCGCCAATTCCGGCAGCGCGCGGTGGGCGGGATCGCTGATCACCCGGAGCGCCGCGAACGGAACGCCCGCCCTGGCCGCGTAGGCCGCAGCGATGTGGCTTTCCATGTCAACGGCGGCAGCGCCGGTTTCGGAGCGCAGCGCCGCCTTGCAGGCCCTGGCCGCAATCACCTGTTCGACGCCCGCGAGCCCGCCCCTGACGATCTTGCGGCGCTTCAAGGTGGCGCTGGCAACCATCTCGTCGTTCAAGGCCATATCGGCCAAGAATCGGGTGTCGCCGGAAAGCACCTCCGTCGCCACCACGACGTCACCCGATCGCAACGCCGGATCGAGCCCGCCGGCCACGCCGAACGAGATCACGCCGCGGAACGATGACGAATCGAGTGTTGCCAATAGCGCACGAAGCTGCTGCGGATCGCTGGAACTGCAAATAACGATCATGCCGGGCCCAGCCGCGATGCGGGCCTCCTGCACTAACCCCGTTACGATCAAGACCGGCCGCGGATCCAGCATTTTCCCCACAGTCGCGGCGGCCCCCGCCCCCAAGCTCACATTCCGACCCCTACCACCCTGCTGTTCGTGCTTCGCAAATTCCGATACCGCGCTAGCGCCCAGAGCGGGAAGAACTTGGAGTAGCCATGATAACGCAAGTAAAACACACGCGGGAAGCCCGTAGCCGTGAAGCGCTGCTCCTCCCAGAGTCCTTTTTCGCTCTGTGTGCTTTTTAGGTACTCCACCCCCCCTCGAACTGCGGGGTTTTCGACTTCTCCCGCCGCCATCAGCGCGAGCAAAGCCCATGCCGTTTGCGAGGAGGTCGAAGGCGCGGCCTCATAGCCCCGATAGTCGAGCCGGTAGCTGACGGCGTCCTCGCCCCATCCGCCGTCCTGATTCTGGACCGACACCAGCCAATCGACCGCCTTCCGAATCATCGGGTCCTGATGGTCGACGCCGGCGGCGTTGAGCGCGCAGAGCACCGACCAGGTGCCATAGATGTAGTTCAGCCCCCAGCGGCCGAACCAGGAACCTTCGGCAAGCTGGGTGCGGCGCAGGTAGGCGACGCCGTCAGCAACCGCCTTGCTGGTCTTTTCGGTCTCGCCGAGCTGCGCCAGCATCGAGACGCAGCGCGCGGTGACGTCCTCGGTCGGCGGATCGAGCAGCGCGCCATGGTCGGAGAACGGGATGTTGTTGAGGTAATATTCGAGGTTGTTGACGTCGAAGGCGGCCCAACCGCCATCGCGGCTCTGCAAGCCCTCGATCCATTCGCGGGCGCGGGCAATCGCCGCATCGTACTCCTTGGTGCCGGTATAGCGGCGCGCCCGGTCCATCGCCATGACCACCACAGCGGTGTCATCGAGGTCGGGATAGTGGTCGTTGTTGTACTGGAACGCCCAGCCGCCCGGCCGGACGTCGGGCGCCTTCACTGCCCAGTCGCCCTTGAAATCGAGCACTTGCCGCGGCTTCAGCCAATCGAGTCCCTGCTTGGCCTTGGCAAAGGTCTCCTCGCCGCCTACCTCCTCCAGCGCGTGGCAGGTCAGCGCAGTGTCCCACACCGGCGATACGCAGGGCTGGCAATAGGCCTCGTTGTCGCGGATCACCAGGAGCTTCTCCAGGCCGCGCCGCGTGGCGGCACGCGGCGGATAGTTCTCGTCCTTGCCGAGCGCGTCATACATCATCACGATGTTGGCCATCGGCGGATAGATCGCGCCCATGCCGTCCTCGCCGTTCAACCGCTCTTCGATGAAGGCGAGCGCGGCATCGATCGCACGCTGGCGCAGGCTCTTGGTAAATAGCGGCTCGACTACGCGCAGGACGCTATCGAGTCCGCGGAACAGCAGGAACCAGCCCCAGCTCTGATGCGGCGCCTTCGGCGGCATGCCGACCGACTTGGGATCCTGCAGGAACAGTTCGTCGAGGCCGACGCCCTTCGGGTTCTTGGCGCGCGGCTTCAGCGCGGCCAGGACCATCAGCGGCACCATCGTGGTGCGCGCCCAGTAAGAGATCTTGTTGATGTGGAACGGCGACCACATCGGCAGCAGCATGATCTCGACCGGCAGCACCGGCGTCGCGCGCCAGGTCACGATACCAAACAGCGCCAGCAGGAAGCGGGTGAAGACGTTGGAGCCCGCGGCTCCGCCGCGCGAACGGATCGCCTCGCGCGCTTTCACCATATGCGGCGCGTCGACGGAATCGCCGATCACCTTCAGCGCGAAATAGGCCTTCACGCTCGCGCTCATATCGAACGGACCGTCATGCACCAATGGCCAACCGCCATGGGCGCCCTGCACACGGCGAAGGTAGTTGCCGATCTTCGCCTCCAGCCCGCTGTCGACGGGCTCGCCCAGATAGTGGCACAGCAGCACATATTCCGCCGGGATCGTGCTGTCGGCCTCGAGTTCGAACACCCAATGTCCGTCGGATTGCCGATGGCCGAGCAGCGCCTCGGTCGCCGTGGAGATGCTCTTCTCCAGTGCGATCGGATCGACGGTGGCGGTATCGTTGACGGCATCCATTTTGTTCGATTTCTCCTTCTCTTGAACGTGCTGCTGCTACGTGCGCCGGTGTATGTCAGTGCCTCGCCAGGACCAGATCGGCGGCGCGGTCACCCGACCGCACCGATCCCTCGATCGTTGCCGGCAGTCCCGTATCAGTCCAATCGCCGGCGAGAAACAGGTTTTTATAGGCCGTGACCGCGCCGGGGCGCAGAGCGTGCTGTTCCGGCGTGGCCTCGAATGTGGCACGGCGCTCGCGCACGATCTGCCAGGCGGGCAATGGAGGCAATTCGCCGGAAATGCCGGCGGCCTTGCAGACATCGCGCCAGATCGCCTGGGCGAGTTCCTCGCGCGGCATGTCGACGAGACGATCGCCATTGCTGATCGTGACCGAGAGCCGCTGCGGGAACGCGAACAACCATTCGACGAGGCCGCCGATCACGCCGAGGATCGGCGCAGCATTGGGCGGCGGATCGAAGCGGAAATGCGCGTTCACGATGGCGCGGAATTTGGTCGGCGTCTTCAGGCCCGGCACCAGCGATGCCGCAGCGCGCGGCGGCACTGCGAGCACCACCGCGTCAGTGGGCGCCAGATCGATCGTATCGTCGCCGAATTTCAGCTCGCTGACATGATCGGACACCGTGCCGAACTGTCGCAGCTCATGGCCGAGCCGCACGCTCGAACCCCTCTCCTGCAGCAGCTTCACCGCGGGTTCGATCAGGACCGAGCTCAAACCGTCGCGGGCAATCAGCGGCCGGCAGGACTCGCCGCCGGCAAGCAGCGTCTCGCGTACGATCGCACCGGCCAATCCCGCCGAGCCCTCGGGCGGGTCGACATTGAGCGCGGCAAGCAACAGCGGCTGCACCAGACGATCGTACAGCGTGCCTTTGCATGCGATGGTATCGCCGACCCGCTTGTCGGTGCCGGCCCAGGCGATCGGCGCCAGCGCGAGGTAGTCGCGTAAGCTCGTGTCGGGAACCCGGCGCGCTTCGTCGAACACCCAGAGCGGCAGGCGGGAAGCGCCGAGATCGAGTTCCCAGCGCTTGCCGCTTGCAAGATCGACAAAGGGAAATTTCGCGCGTTCCGGCCCGACCAGCCCGGCTTCGGTGCCGATCGATTTTGCATAGGCCAGGGCATGGCGATTGCCGGACAGCAATAGGTGATTGCCGTTGTCGATGGTGAGATTGGTCGCGGCGTCGAAATAAGAGCGGCAACGGCCGCCGGTTTGCTGCGTCGCCTCGTGGACGTGCACCGTGTAGTTCGCGCTCGAAAGGCGAACGGCTGCCGAGAGGCCGGAAATACCGGCGCCGATGATATGAACGGTCTTTTGCATCAGATGTCAGATGAACGCGTAACGAAGAAGAATGCCGATCTTTTGCATCTTGCCGACGCGAACGGGCTCGCGTGGCGTTGCAAAACCCCGGGCGATCAGGAGATCGAGGATCGCGCCATAGTATTTCGACATGATCCGTGGCGCGCGCACCGCGCGCCGCGAATTACGCTTCATGATGTCATCCGCCTTCTCGAAATGTTTCTTCGCCCGTTCGGCAAGCGGCAGGCACACTTTCGGCAAGTTGCGCTCGGCGATCACCCGCTGGGGGTCGTTAGACGTAATGCCGGCATGGAGCAGCATCTCGCGCGGCAGATAGAGCCGGCCGAGGCCGGCGTCCTCGTCGACGTCGCGCAGGATGTTGGTGAGCTGCAGCGCCCGGCCAAGATGATGCGCGAGCAGGACGCCGTCCTCCTCGGGCAGGCCGAACACCCGCACCGAGAGCCGGCCGACCGCGCTCGCCACGCGGTCGCAATAGAGATCGAGCGTCGCCATGTCGGGGGCGCGGATGTCCTGCGGCACATCCATCTCCATGCCGTCGACGATAGCAAGAAAGTCCTCGCGCTTCAGGCCGAAGGACTTGACCGAGGCAACATAGTCCTTGAGCCGCGGCGGCGGATTGCCCTGGTACAGCGCATCGATATCGTCACGCCATTGCTGCAACGCGGCCAGCCGCTCGTCGCGCGGACCGTGGGAATCAGCGATATCGTCGACCTGGCGGCAAAAGCTGTAGATCAGGAACATCGCATCGCGCTGCGCGCGCGGCAGGATCCGCATCGCTGCGTAGAACGAACTGCCGGACGCGGTGGTGCCATAGTCTTCTGCGTTGGCCGCCGCCGTCTCAACGCTCATGCGCCGGCCGCCGTTTTTGACACCGGCCGGCGCCCGATGGCGCGACGGGCCAATTCGCCGGCGACGCCGCCGAGGCTGTTGCCGAGCATTTCGAGCGGACTGAGATGCACGCGCTCGCTGAGGGGATCGCGCACCTTCAGCATGTTCACGATCCTGTCGGCGAATGCCTGGATCACGGATATCTCCAGACCCAACCGCAGATCCTTCACCTCGGCGGCGAGCGACTTGCTTTCGGCAAGCAGCGTCTCGGTGCGCACCGCGAGCGCCTGCAGGCATTGCAGCAGCGACGGGGGAGACTTCGGCTCCCCGAGCATCTCGACGGTCGCGCCGGATGCGGCCAGCGCATCGCGCGGCAGGTAGATACGGTTGAGATTCTTGTAGTCCTTGGCGCAATCTTGCAGGTGGTTGTTGATCTGCAAGCCCGCGCACAGCGCGTCCGACGCCGCCCAGGTGGACGTGCTCTCGCCGTGGACGTCGAGCATGAAACGGCCGACCGGCATCGCCGAGTAGCGGCAGTAATGGATCACCTCGTCCCAGTTCTCGTAGCGCAGCTTTGTCACATCCATGCGGAACGCGACCAGCACGTCCAGCGCGTGGCGCGGCGGCATCGCTCGCTCGGCGAGTGCACGGCGCAGGTTGACGGCTTCCTTTTGGGTATCACCCTCACCCAGGAGCTCCTTCTCGAGCAGATCGAGATAATGGAGCTTTTCGTCCGCCGGCAACGTTGCGTGGTCGGCGATGTCGTCGGCGGTGCGGACGAAATTATAGAAGGAAAGGATCAGGGCGCGGTGACGCGGATGAATGATCCACGACGCGACCGGAAAATTCTCGTCGCGGTGGGTCTTCCCGGATCGCAGTTCGCTCGCGCTTGTCATCAGGAACCGGCCACATTCGCCCTGGCTAAGGGCATGCGCCAGAAGTTGCGCATGCGGTGGATTGCGTGCCCCATATAGGGGAATACGCGACCAAAACCAATGCTGTATGGGCAATGTGCGCGGCGCCTGTGCCCAATATCACACAGTGGGCACAGGCTCTCTTGCGGCAATTTTTCGCGTGCAAAATACGGCGTTACTGCCCGTGGCTCTTCAATACCTGGTCGCAGGCCGCGCTGATCTTGGTGCGGTTCTCCTTCAGGCAGGCGAGGATGGTGAAATCGCCCTGATCGATCACCGCGCGGCAGTGCTTCTGAACGTCGCGGGTGCAGGCCTTCTGTTCCTCAGGCGTGCCGCTGCGCGATTGCTGCTGGGCGAAGGCGTCAGATGAAAACGGGATCGACAACAGCGCGAGGGCCAATAGAACTTTACGCATCGTATTCCTTCATTTTCGACAGCAAAAAACCCTGTTCCGGAAATTGCGTTTCGGCAGGACCCGGCGCGGATTTATTGGGATTTGCGCCGCCGCGTAGCAAAGCGACGAAGAAAGGACAAGCGCCGCTAAATGCGGCCAAATTTGCGGTGCTGTAAAGGGCCATCTAATCAGTTGAAAAACCAAGAAATTCCTTTCGATCACGGTTCGCTACAGACTGTTGCAGCGCAGG
Source organism: Bradyrhizobium elkanii WSM2783 (assembly GCF_000472865.1). Classification (GTDB taxonomy): domain Bacteria; phylum Pseudomonadota; class Alphaproteobacteria; order Rhizobiales; family Xanthobacteraceae; genus Bradyrhizobium; species Bradyrhizobium elkanii_A. The sequence goes on from NZ_AXAP01000057.1 coordinate 23,628, forward strand.
TGCCGATATCGGATGAACAGACATGACGTGAGATGCGGCTTGATTCTGTCGAGCAAAAATGGCCTGTTTCCCGCGATTCCGCCGGCTATGACAGGCAGGGTGGGTCGTTTGAACCTGTGGGATCGCGATCAACACTAAGTGTTCGATGCGGCGAGGCGTATCTTGAAGAAGGTCGTCGATTTTTGATGGGAAAACTCACAATGAAGCGGTTTGGTTTGGGCTTGTTCGGGCGCGCGATCGCGGCGGCCGGCATTGGCGCGGTGGTCATGTTGTCGGTCAGCGCGGGCAACGCCCAATCGTCGGGACCATTCGCTGGCTTTGACGGATCGTGGAGCGGTTCGGGCACCGTTGCGCTCTCCAACGGCACCACCGAACGGATCCGCTGCAAGGCCAGCTACAAGGTCAACGCCACCGGGCTTGGCCTGAAGCAGAGCCTGAATTGCGCCAGCGACAGCTATAAGTTCGACCTCTCCAGCGACGTAACGAGCCAGGGTGACCGCATCTCCGGCAACTGGAGCGAGAGGAGCCGCAACATCTTCGGCAACCTGCAGGGTACCGCGGGCGGCGGCCAGATCGAGGTGTTCGTCGAGGCGTCCGGATTCGCCGCCACGCTGAACCTGCGCGCCCACGGCAACAGGCAGGTCGTGCAGATCGACTCCAAGGGCGAGATCCGCGGCGTCAACATCACCCTGACGAAGGGCTGATACGGCCGCGAACTCTGTGGCCCGGGCGAAGCGACAGCGTAGCCCGGGCTACGACACTGTCGCAGTATCGTCCCAGCGCGCGCAGAAGGCCTCGATGTCGGTCGACTGGAATTCGCCCAGGCGCGCCATGATGGTTTCGAACGGCCAATCCCACCAGGCAATCCGTGCAAGCTGTGCCGCGATCTTGCGATTGAACCGCTCGCGGATCTGGCGAGCCGGCACGCCGCCGACGATGGTATAAGGCGCCACGTCGCGCGTCACCACGGCGCCCGCCGCCAGCACCGCGCCGTCCCCTACCGTGACGCCGGGGAGCACGATCGCGGCGTGGCCGATCCACACATCGTTGCCGATCACCACCCGATCGTCCCTCCGCTCGGCGAAGAAGCCGCGATCACGCTCGGCCGTCTCCGAGTAGTATTCGGGACAGTAGGTGAAACGGTGCAGCGACGGACGGTCGATCGGATGGTTCGGTGCCCCGATCCGGACCTGCGCGGCGATGGCGCAGAACCGGCCGATCTCTGCATCTCCGACCATGCAGCCGGGGCCGAGATAGGAGAAATCGCCGAGCTCCGAATATTCGACGGAGGTATCGCCGAGGATCTCGCAGCACTTGCCGATCGTGCTCTCGCGCAGCTTGACCGTCGGCTCGATGACGGTGTCGGCAATCTTCGGGCGCGGACGCGGCGCTTCATTCATTGTTGATGTTTCCTTAAACGAGGCGCGGTCAGGACACCATGCCGTCGCGGGGCGATGACATGCCGCGCGCGTGATAGAACAGGTCGACCAGCTTGCCGCGCTTGCCGGCGAGCGAGAAGATATATTCCGGCGAGCCCACGTCCATTTCCGCGATCGCGGCCTTCGCGATGCGGTCGACGCGGCTCGAACCGTGCTCCCAGATGAAGCCGACGCCAAGCCGGTGCGCGACGGCCTCGAGCATGCCCTCGCGCGTGTTCACGACGAGCGCGGGCGTCGGCTGCAGATTGGCGGCGCGAAACGCCTTATCGAGCGCGCGCTGCGCCGATGAATCGCGGTCGCGAAACACCAGCGGATATTGCACGAGGTCCGCGACCGCCACCCGCGCCTGACGGCTCAGCGCATGACCGGGATGGCAGATCGCCACCACGCGCTGCTGCACACAGGCTTCGCGGCGAAAGCGATTGCCGTTGGGCACTTCGGGAAGCACGCCGACGTCGACGCGCTGATCGACCACGGCTCCCACGATCGCCGACCAGCTGCCGATCTCGACATTGACCTGGATTTTCGGAAACAGCTTCCTGAACGTCGCGATCAGCGACATGCCCGGCATTGCATTGCCAAGCCCGATCCGCAATTCGCCGCCCGACACTTCGTCGCGCTGCTCCAGGATCGCAAGCGCATCCGTCTCGATCGCCTGGACCCGTTGTGTCGTGGCATAGAGCCGGCGGCACAGCGGGGTGGCCACCAGCGTCTGGCCGTGGCGATCGAACAGCGCGACGTCGAATTCGGCTTCGAAATCGCGCACCAGTTGCGCCACCGCCGGCTGCGACACGCCGAGCCGCCGCGCCGCGCCCGCAAACGTTCCGCACTCGAACACCGCGTTCACCGCCCGCACGCGAGACCATGTCAAAGCCAATGTCAGTCACCCCTGGTTGCTGCGACACCGCGTCCGCAGGGCATCAAAGCAAAGCCTGCGATCAGCCTAAGAAAAGCTTTTGAACGTTATGTGACTGTCAGACCGCTTCCGTAACCCTGTGCACCAACGACACGGCTTGATGCACGGGGCAACATGGCAACGATCGAACTCAGCGCCATCAGGAAATCCTTCGACGGCACGGAAATCCTGAAGGGCGTCGACCTCAGGATCGAGGATGGCGAGTTCATCTCGCTGGTCGGTCCGTCCGGCTGCGGCAAATCAACGCTGCTGCGCGTGATCGCAGGTCTCGAGCCGCAGAGCGCGGGCGAGGTCAGGATCGATGGCGTCGCTGCCGACGGGATCAGGCCGAGCGCGCGCAACCTCGCGATGGTGTTCCAGTCCTACGCGCTCTATCCGCACTTGAGCGCGTTCGACAACATCGCGGTGCCCTTGCGCATGCGGCGCCTCTCGGCGATCGAACGCCTGCCCCTCCTCGGCGCGCTGCTGCCGAGCCGGCGCCGCAAGGAACGCGGCATCCGCGAGGATGTGGCAAAGGTCGCCGAACAGCTCGAAATCGCGCATTTGCTCGCTCGCAAGCCGGCGCAATTGTCGGGCGGACAGCGGCAGCGCATCGCGGTCGGACGCGCCATCGTGCGCCAGCCGGTGGCCTTCCTGTTCGACGAGCCGCTGTCCAACCTCGACGCCAAGCTGCGCGTCCATATGCGCGCCGAGCTCGCGCAACTGCACCGCCGGCTGAACACCACCTTCGTCTACGTCACCCATGACCAGGCCGAGGCGATGACAATGTCGAGCCGGATCGCCGTGATGATCGGCGGTGAGCTGGTGCAGGTCGGCACGCCCACCGACATCTACGACAACCCGCGCGATATCCGCGTCGCCGAATTCGTCGGCAGCCCGAAGATCAACATCCTGCCCGGGCGGATCCGCGACGACGGCCGCATCGAGGCGCTCGGTATCGCATTGCGATTGACGAGCCCTACCGCGCGTGCCCCTGCCGGATCGGCGTGCGCCCCGAGCGGATCGAGCTCGGCGGCGGGCCGTTCTCCGGCCACGTCGTACATGTCGAGAACATGGGCTCGGAAGCGTTCGTGCATCTCGGCATCAATGGCAGCGACGCGCGTCTCGTGGCGCGTATCGACGACCCGAGACGACTGCCGCCGATCGCAACCCCGGTCTCATTCGGCTTCGCGACGGATGCCGTGCGCGCCTTCAACGCCGAGGGCAAACGGATCGAGGTCGAGATCGAGCACACCGAGCGCGTGCGGGAGCGGGCCATTGTCTGACGCCGCAACGATCGACACTGCCTCGGTCGCCGCGCCTGCGGCGAGCGCAGCCCTGCGCAAACGCGACCACCGCGCATCGACGGCCTACGGCCTGGTCGCGCCGGCTTTCACGCTGATGCTGCTCATGCTGCTCGGCCCGCTCGCGAGCGTGATCGCGCTCTCCTTCACCGACTATCAGCTCGGCGCTCCCGCCTTCTCCTGGATCGGCCTTGCCAACTACCAGGACATGTTCGCCGATCGGGTGTTCTGGATCTCGCTGCGCAACACGCTGACCTATGTCGTGATCGTGGTGCCCGGCGCGGTGACGCTCGGGCTCGGCATCGCGCTTCTGATCGAAAGCGGCACCAGCCTGCGCAGCCTCTACCGCACCATCTACTTCCTGCCGGTGATGGCGACGCTGATCGCGATGGCTGTGGTCTGGGAATTCATGCTGCATCCGCAGTTCGGCCTGGTGAACGGGCTGTTGCGCGGCGCCGGGCTGCCGGCCTTTAGCTGGCTGCAGGACCGCGGCACCGCGCTCTATGCGCTCTGCGCAATCGGCATCTGGCAGGCGGTCGGCTTCAACATGGTGCTGTTTCTCGCCGGCCTGGTGTCGATCCCGAAGCAGCTCTACGAGGCCGCCGAGATCGACGGCGCCGCCAGCGCCTGGGCGCGGTTTCGCCTGGTGACCTGGCCGATGCTTGGCCCGGTGACGACCTTCGTGATCGTGATCAGCGGCATACGCTCGTTCCAGGTGTTCGACACCGTGCACATCCTCACCAAAGGCGGGCCGTCGAAATCCACGGAGGTGCTGATCCACACCATGTACACCGAGGGATTCGAGTTCTTCCGCTCAGGCTACGGCGCCGCCCTCACGGTCGTGTTCCTGGTCTTCGTCCTCCTGCTCACCTTGATCAAAGCGAGGCTCGCCGATCGCGGCGTGCAATACGCATGAACAGTATCCGCACCATTCCGCTCTGGCCCGCCATCCGCCATTTGCTCCTGATCGCGGGCGCCGTGTTGCTGCTTGCCCCGTTCATCTGGATGATTTCCACGGCCTCAAAACCGCCGGAGGAAGTGTTCTCCAGCGAGCTGCACCTGATCCCGCATCATTTCGCGCTGTGGGACAATTTGACGATCGCATTCGCCAAGGCCAATCTCTGGCGTTTCCTGCTCAACGGCGTGATCGTCACCATCTCGATCTTCGTGCTGCAGGTGCTGATCGCGCTGCCCGCCGCCTATGCGCTGGCGAAGCTGCGTTTTCTCGGCCGCGACACGCTGTTCGCGCTGGTGCTGTTCGGAATCCTGATTCCGCCGCAGGCCACTGCGATCCCGGTGTTTCTGCTGCTGCATAAGCTCGGCCTGCTCGACAGCTATGCGGCGCTCGTGCTGCCGTTCACGATTTCTGTGTTCGGCATCTTCCTGATGCGCCAGTTCTTCAAGTCGGTCCCCGACGATCTCGTGGACGCGGCGCGCATGGACGGCATCTCCGAGTTCGGCATCGTCTGGCGTGTGATGCTGCCTGCCGCGATCCCCGCGGTCACCGCCTTCGGCATCTTCTCCGTGGTCGCGCATTGGAACGACTATTTCTGGCCGCTGATCGTGCTCAACAGCGAGCAACTGCGCACCCCGCCGCTGGCGGTGGCGCATTTCCGCAACAACGAAGCCGGCACCAATTACGGCCCGCTGATGGCGGCGGCGATGGTGATCATCGCGCCGCTCCTGATCGCCTTCCTGCTCGCGCAGCGTCGCTTCATCGAAGGCATCACGCTGACCGGAATCAAATAACGCCGTCACCTCAAACAGGAGCCTGCCCTATGCTGAAATCGTGGATCGCCGGAGCCGTGCTGTCGCTTGCCGCCAGCGCGTCGCTGGCACAAACGCAGACCGAGATCGTGCTGCAATATCCGTATCCGGAGCTGTTCACCGAGACCCACAAGCGTATCGCCGAAGAGTTCGCCAAGGAGCGGCCGGACATCAAGATCACGCTGCGCGCGCCTTACGAATCCTATGAGGACGCTACCCAGAAGGTGCTGCGCGAAGCGGTCACGAACCAGATGCCCGACGTCACCTTCCAGGGCCTGAACCGCATCCGCGTGCTCGTCGACAAGAACATCCCGGCCCAACTCGACGATTACATCGTCGCCGAGAAGGATTTTGACCGCAAGGGTTTCCACCAGGCGATGTTCGACATCGGCACCGCCAGCGGCAAGATCTATGCCCTGCCCTTCGCGATCTCGCTGCCGATCGTCTATGTCAATCTCGACCTGTTGAAGCAGGCCGGCGGCGATCCCAACAACCTGCCGAAGACCTGGGACGAGCTGATCGCACAGGCGAAGAAGATCAAGGCGCTCGGCCCTGACATCAACGGCGTGACCTATGTTTGGGACATCACCGGCAACTGGCTGTGGCAGGCTCCGGTGTTCGCGCGCGGCGGCAGCATGCTGAATACCGACGAGACCAAAGTCGCCTTCGACGGTCCCGAAGGGCAGTTCGCGATCCGCATGCTCGCCCGCCTCGTCAATGAAGGCGGCATGCCGAACCTCGACCAGCCCGCGATGCGCGCGGCCTTTGCCGCCGGCAAGACCGGTTTCCACATCACCTCGACCTCCGATCTGAACAAGGTCACCCAGATGATCGGCGGCAAGTTCGAGCTCAAGACCCACACCTTCCCCGACGTCGCATCGCCGAACGGACGCCTGCCGGCGGGCGGCAATGTCGTGATGATCCTGTCCAAGGACAAAGCCAAGCGCGACGCGGCGTGGGAAGTCGTGAAGTTCTGGGCCGGTCCGAAGGGCGCGGCAATCATGGCCGAGACCACCGGCTACATGCCGGCCAACAAGGTCGCCAACGAAGTCTACCTGAAGGACTTCTACAGCAAGAACCCGAACAACTACACCGCGGTGAGCCAGATGGCGCTGCTCACCAAATGGTACGCCTTCCCCGGCGATAACGGCCTCAAGATCACCGACGTGATCAAGGACCACATGAACTCGATCATCAGCGGCGCGCGCTCCAAGGAGGCTGATGCCGTGCTCTCCGAGATGACCGCCGACGTGCAGAAGCTGCTGCCGAAGACATCAGGCGCGGCGCGCTAAAGCATGAACCGGAAAAGTGTGAAGCGGTTTTCCCTCGCGACAAACGCGGAGCGTTTGCGCGGAGATCATGCTCAAACAATAGCGTAAAGCGCGATGATGATTCATCCTCATCTCATCGCGCTTTAGGACCTTTCGAAACCCGCTGCGGGGCGTATCATGCGCCTCGCAGCTCATTTTGCGGAGCGCCCCCAATGAAACTCATCCATATGAGCGATATCCACCTGACTGCGCCGGGCTCGACCATCGGTGGCCGCGATCCGCGGAAGAACTTTGAACGCGCGCTGACCCACATCCTCAGGGATCACCATGACGCCGAACTGATGGTGATCACCGGCGACCTTTCGGACTGGGGCGACCGCGACGACTATCGGTGGCTGAAGCAACGCCTTGAGCAGTTCCCGATCCCGGTGCGGCTGTGCATCGGCAACCACGACAACCGCGCCAACTTCCTCAGCGTGTTTCCCGACCTCGCTGGAGAAGGCGGCTTCGTGCAGGGCGTCCATGATTTGCCCGCCGCGCGCTGCCTGTTCCTCGACACTGCCCAACCGGAAACGCACGCCGGCCGCTATTGCGACGAACGGCTTGGCTGGCTCGCGGCGCGGTTCGCCGAGCATGACGGGCCGTTCCTGCTGTTCATGCATCACAACCCGATGCCGACGCATATTGCGCCGCTCGATCAGATCCGTCTGCTCGATGACGCCGCCTTCCGCCGATTGGTGGCGCGGCATCGCGAGCAGATCCGGCATATCTTCTTCGGCCATTGCCACCTGCCGCTCGCGGGATCGGTCGCCGGCATTCCCGTCTCCTCGCTGCGCGGCACCAACCATGCGAGCTATCCGCTGTTCGCCGAAACAGAGGTCCTGTGCGCGTCGGATCTGCCTGAAGCCTACGGCGTTGTGTTCTTGGGCGAGGATTACGTCACCGTACACATGGTGGAATTCGGCTACGACGGTCCGCTCCGCATCGAGGGTTCGCCCGACTATCAGACCTGGAACCGGGAGACCATGGTGCGATGAAGTTTGTCGTCCTGACCGATACCCATTTCGTCGCTAGCGGCCGCACGATCTACGGTCTCGATCCGGCGGAGCGGCTCGCGGCCGCGATCACCTGCATCAACCGTGACCATCCCGACCTTGCCTTCGTCATCGTCACCGGCGACCTCGCCCATTGGGGCGAGGACGCGGCTTACGAGCATCTTGCCGACGTGCTGGCGCGACTGAACGCGCCGACCATCCTGATGATGGGCAATCACGACCGCCGCGATACGTTCGGCCGCTATTTTCCTGGCGTTGTCAGAGACGGCGACGGCTTTGTGCAATCCATGCAGGTATTCGACGCCGCGACCATCGTCGCCCTCGACACGTTGAACGAGGCGGCTCCGAACCATGAGGGCCTGCTCTGCGAGCGCCGCCTCGCCTTCCTCGAGCATGCGCTGACCTCAGCGCCGAACGACCGTCCGCTGCTCTTATTCCAGCATCACCCGCCGTTCGACACCGGCCTGCGCTACATGGACACCATTCGCCTTGCGAATCCGGACGCCGAGTGGGAGGTGATCGCGCGCACGCGCCGGCCGGACTACCTGTTCATGGGCCATCTGCACCGGCCGATCGCAGGACTCTGGAACGGCATCCCCTTCCACATCCAGCGCGCGCTGGCGCACCAGGTCGCATTTGACCTCGATACCCAGGGCCACATTCCCGGCTCGCACGAGGCGCCGGACTATTCGCATGTCACGGTGAGCAGTGGACAGATCGTGATCCACCAATGCTCGTTCATGTATGTCGGGCCGAGTTTCTCGCTGCACGACAAGGCGGCGCTGAATGGGGCTCTGGGGTAGACGATTTGCTTTCCCTCACCTCCACGCTCGCGGGGTGCAGTTCGTAGCCCGGGTGAAGCGAACGCGTAACTCGGGACATCAGCATCAGCGTTCCGCGCGGCCCCGGGTTACGCTGGCGCTCCACCCGGGCTACAGTTACTGCATCACTCCGCAGCCTTCGCCTGCGGCGGTGGCGTGGCGGTGCCGCGCAATTTCTCCGACAGGTTGATCAGGAACATCGCGGTCGGCCGGAGGATGAAGAGGTCGGCGACAAGGGCTGCGATCATCGAGAAGGCGGAGAGCCAGCCGAACAGGCGCAGCGACGGCAGGTCGGAGAATACGGTCACCACCAGGCCGCAGGCCAGCACCACCGTGGTCAGGATCAGCGCGGGTCCGACCAGCACGGTCGCGCGCTCCACCGCGAGCGCGGCGCTGATGCCGGGCTTGCGCTCGAGCCTCAGGCGATTGAGGAAGTGGATGGTCGCGGAGAGGCCGAGGCCGAACGATACCGTCAGCGCCACCACGCTCGCAAACTGTAGGCCTTCGCCGAGCAGCCACAACACCGTGCCCGACAGCACCACCGGGAAGATGCCCGGCAGGATGCAGGAGAACATCACGACGACGGAGCGGAAGGCGAGCCCGATGAAGATCGCGACCAGGGCGAACTCGATCGTCAGCCCGTGGTTGAGCTTCTCGATCATGCTGGCGCTGTTGCGCGCGGCGATCGCCGACAGCCCGGTGACGGCGATCTCGTAGCCGGGATGTTCGGCGCGCACCTTGTCGAGCGCGTGATCGAGCTTGTCGACCACCGGCAGGATCTCGCTTGAATCGAGATCGGGCACGCGACCGGACACCACCACGGCATCCTGATTTGCGGAGATGAAGCGCCGCACCAGATGTTCGGGGATGACGCTGACATATTCCTTCAGCGTCGCCACGTCGGTTGCACCCGCCTTCTCGGCGAGCCAGCGGCGCAGCGTTTCCAGCGACCAGACGTTGCCGACGCCGGCCGCGCCTTCGACCGTGGAGTGAACCTCAGCGATCACCTTCAAGGTCTCGGGCGCGTAGAGCGAAGCGCCCTTCGGGAATTCGATCAGGACGTCGATCGGATTGGCGCCGGTCAGCTTGGCGTCAAGCCGATTGCTGGCCTCGACCGCCTGCTGCTTGTTCGGCACCTGGTCGGCCAGCCGATAGCGCGGCTCGAGATTGGCATAGATGATGCCGAGCCCGCCGACGAAGATCAGCGCGACCAGGCTGAACAGCCCGGGCCGGCTGACCATGCGGACCGCGATCCAGTAGCAGAAATTGCGCAGCGCCTGCACGCCGGCATCGGCGCTCTGGAACTTGACCGCGAAGATGCGCTCGTTGCGCACGAACAATACGCCGAATACCGGCACCAGCGACAACACCGCGAGCAGCGCGATGATGGTGGCGGCCAAGCCCGCCTCGCCGAATTTGCGGATCAGGTCGGAATCGGAGAACTGCAGCGCGATAAAGGAAATGCCGGCGGTCGCGTGCGTCAGCACGCAGGCCGGCCCCACCACCCGCACGGCATTGGTGAACGCGCTCAATTTGTCCTGCCCTGCGATCAGCCGGTCGCGCGCCGCGAAGGTGAGCTGCATCGAGTCGGAGAAGCTGATCACCATGATGAGCGGCGTCATCACGTTCAGGAACATGTTGAGATTGAAATTGGCCCAGCCGAGGGCGCCGAGCGCGAGCAGGATCGCGATCATCGGCGGGAATGCCGCCACCACCATGAAGGAGATCTTGCGGAAGAAGATGATCGCGATGATGCAGCCGGCAAGGATGCCGAGGACGTTGTAGGTCAACCCGTCGCGTTCGACCGCGTTGCGGATCTCGAGCTGCATCACCGGCACGCCGGAGAGCTGGGCATTGAGGCCGCTGCCGGAGAGATCGTCGGCCATCACCTTGCGGATCTCGCCGACTGCTGTGCTCAGCTTATTGCTCGAGACCACTTCGGGATCGAGCGACAGCACGACCAGGGCCAGCGTACCGTCCTCCGACAACAGCTTGCCGCGAATGATCTCGTTGGATTTCACCGTCTCGACGAACTTGTCGTAGGCGGCGCCTTCCGGCAGTTCGTTGGGGAATAGCGCCGCCGGCAGTTTGCCGGGCTCCGGCGCCTGCCGCGCCGAGAACAGCGAGATCAGGCCGCGCACCCCGTCGACCAGTTGCAGGTCGGTGACCATGTCGCGCAATTTCTCGAGGTTGTCGCGCGCCAGCAGCGTCTTGCCCTCGACCACGACCAGCACGTCGAACTCGGTCGCCGGGAAGCGCTTCGTCACCTCCTCATATTGCTTGTAGTCCTTGGTGTTGGAACGGAACAGTTGCGACAGCGAATCGTCGATCTTGATTCGCTGGACGCCGAACACGGCCGCGATCATCAGCGCGACCAGGACGATCAGCGAGACGACCGGCGCCTTGACCGCGATCAGCCCGATGCGCTCCAGCCCGAAAGCGATACTGGCCCCCTGCGGCGGCTCCTCGACCTTTCCGACGTGGACCTGACTTTCGGAATTCTTCTCGAGCATGCCCTGTCCAGTTCTGAAATCGGCGCGAATTGTCTAGCTTGGGTTTTCCGGGCGTGCACAACGCTCTACGGTCGCTTCCAATCGGGGCTAGCCCTTGAAAACACGGAAGTATTGACCGTCGCCGGTTTTACAGGCCCCTCCGGCGCCTCGCAAGCACAAGGGAGAGGTCAAATCAGCGTGTGCGGTACAAAAATCGCCATTAAGTATCTGATTTGTCACAGCGCACGAACGGATCGGACTGAAGCAGTCCCGCTCTCATCTCTTTGTTCGAACGTGATCTTTTCGGAAGGCCGGTCCCGCCTCCCCGATCGTCAGCTCAGGACGCGCCGAGCTGCGGCGGAATGCCTCCGCTCTCGTCCTTCAAGGCAACGCCGGTGACTTCGCGGCTCAGTCCCTCGCGGACCAGCCACGCGATTCGGTATGCCGCTTCCGCGTAGGTGAGGCCCGCGCGGTGAATGTTGGAGATGCAGTTGCGTGCCGCATCGGTGCGGCCGATCCGCGGCGCGAAGGTCAGGTAAGCGCCGAGGCTGTCGGGCGCGGACAGGCCGGGCCGCTCGCCAATCAGCACCAGGACCATGCGCGCGTTGAGAAGCGCGCCGATTTCGTCGCCCAGCGCAACCCGCGCGCCCGACGCGATCACGGTCCCGCCGATATCAATCCGGCCGGCCGCAAGCTGCGGCAATAGATGGCGTACCAGTTCGACCGCATGGACATTGACCGCGGTCGGTGACAGGCCATCGCCGATCACAACGGCCAGTTGGCTGGACGCGTTGCCGTGGCTCTCCAAGGCGCGCCGCGATTCGGGATCGAGCATGCGTCCAAGATCGGGACGCCTGAGGTAGTCGCGGCGATCGCCCGCCTGGCTCGATACCTGAATCGGCTGCAGGCCGAGTTCGTTCAATCCCGCAATGAGGCCATTGAGATCGAAAGCCGCATGAACGGCATCGCGCGCACGGGCATGGTCGAGCGTGAAGCTCAGCAGCGCCTCGGTCGGCAGGCTGGAGCCGGAACGGCCGAGCCCGACGCGCGCCGGCGTCAATGCCCGCAGGCGCGTCAGCGAAAGGGGCGGCGGCGCCGGTGGCTTCATTTCGGGCTACTCGGCGGGCACGGAAGCTTCGCGCAGCCGGATCGAATAGTTCGACGCGTTCTGCTGGCCGCTCGAGGCCGCACGCGCGAACGTGATCAGGTGATGCGCGATCATCGAAGATGCGATCAACCCCTCGATGTCGCCGCGGCGAAGCCGCCCGAGCGCGAACTTCCAGAACGTCCGCCTGTAGTCGCCGAGCACGCCGACCTGCCAGAAGATGTTGCGCAGCATGATCAACCCGCGCTTGATATTGGCCCAGCTCTTCCTTTCCGGGCTGACAGGCACCTTCACGCGGTGGGCGTAGGTGTAGTCGCATTGGTGCTCGTAGCGCGCGAACAGCTTTTCGGGCTCGTAGGCCACCTCCATGCACCGCTTCCAGGAGCTGATGACCTCATCATAGGGCAAAAGGAACTCGACGTTGGAGTCGCGGCTGTCGTCCTCGACCAGCCGTCCCTCGCGTTCGAGCCGATCCCAGAGCGGCGTCTTCGGCAGCGCCTGCAGCAGGTTGATCGTCAATAGCGGAATCCGGGATTCATCGACGAAAGCAAGCAGCGCGTCCGCGGTCTCGGGCTTGTCGGTGTCCAGGCCCATGATGATGCCGGAGACGACCTCCATGCCGTAGGAATTGATGGTCTGAACGCCTTCGAGGATCGGGACCATCATGTTGTGGTCCTTGTGCATCGCCTTCAGCGCGTCGGGATCGGGCGTCTCGATACCGCAGAAGATGGTGACGAAGTAGGCTTCGCGCATCTTCTCGAGGATCTCGGGGCGCTTGGCGATGTTCAGCGTCGCCTCGCAGGCGAGCCGGACGACGTAACCGGTCTTCTTCTGCCACTCGATCAGGTGCGGCAACAAGTCCAGTGTTGCCTTGCGGTTGCCGATGAAATTGTCGTCGACGAAATAGACCGTGTCGGTCATGCCGCATTCGCGCAATCGGTCGAGCTCGGCGATGATCTGTTGCGGTGTCTTCAGGCGCGGGTTGCGGCCGTAGAGGCCGGGGATATCGCAGAACTCGCACTGATAGGGGCAGCCGCTGGAGAACTGGATGCTGCCGAGGAAATAGCGTCGTGTCTCCGCAAGCTCGTAGGCCGGGATCGGGAACTCCGTCATCGGCACACGGTCCATGGTCTTCAGAACCACCTGCTCAGGTGGGCGCGACGGATCGCGCGCCAGCCGCGCGATCAATTCATTGGTGGCGTCGCCGAGCTCGCCGACGTGGAGATAGTCGAACGACGGATAGTAGTCCGGGCAGGCGCTGACTGAGGGGCCGCCAAGGGCGACGGCAAGATCGAAGGCATGCGCCCGACGGCAGATGTCGTTCATGTGGTGGCGCTGGATGTGCATGCCGCTGACGAACACCGCCTCGGCCCACTCGAAATCTGCCTTGCTGGCGGGACGGATGTTCTCGTCGATGAAGCGGACCTGCCAGTTTTCCGGCAGATAGGCGGCGATCAGCAGCAGCCCCTGCGGCGGCATGAAAGCCTTGACGCCATCGGTCAAGGGATAGGCGTATTCGAACGTACCGAACGCCGACGTGTAGCGCGGGAAGACGCAGAGGATGCGTCGCGCCGTCTCGATGCCCTCAGCTCTCATCAAAACTTCCTTAAGACGAGCCTAAACCAAATGTAAGCACGGCATCGAACGCTGGGCCAGAAATTCTTCAAGATTGTGGCAGCGCACACGGGCAGGGAACGGCTCGTTGCCAAAGAGCACTGCGAGAGGGAACGCCGAGTTTCAGGCGATCAGGCGCGAGGCAAATTCGGGCAGCAGCCCTGCACGATCGGTAAGCCGGAAGTCGTTTCCCGCGAGCCCGGCGCGGAGCAGCCAGTCGTCGAATTCGGGCGCCCGCTTGAGACCGAAGACGTCCCGGATATAGAGCGCGTCGTGGAACGACGTCGACTGGTAGTTCAGCATGACATCGTCGGCGCCGGGTACCCCCATGATGAAGGTGACACCGGCCGCGGCCAGCAGCGTCAGGAGATTGTCCATGTCGTCCTGGTCGGCCTCGGCGTGGTTGGTGTAGCAGACGTCGACGCCGAGCGGCAGGCCGAGCAGCTTGCCGCAGAAATGATCCTCGAGGCCCGCGCGGATGATTTCCTTGCCGTCATAGAGATATTCCGGGCCGATAAAGCCGACCACGCTGTTCACGAGCAAAGGATCGAAAGCACGGGCGACCGCATAGGCTCTAGCCTCGCAGGTCTGCTGGTCGACGCCGTGATGGGCGCCCGCCGACAGCGCCGAGCCCTGCCCGGTCTCGAAATACATGACGTTGTCACCGACCGTGCCGCGGCGGAGCGACAGTCCCGCCTCGCGCGCTTCGCCGAGCAGTGCAAGATCGACACCGAAGCTGCGGTTGGCGGCTTCCGTTCCGGCGATCGACTGGAATACCAGATCGACCGGCAGGCCCTGCCCGATCAGCCCCAAGGTTGTCGTCACATGGGTCAGTACGCAACCCTGGGTCGGGACCGAAAGGCGCGTGATGATGTCGTCAAGCAGCCTCAACAGGCCGCCGATGACATTGGGATCGTCGCTCGCCGGATTGATGCCGATGCAGGCGTCGCCCGATCCGAGCAGGAGCCCGTCGAGGATCGAGGCGGTGATGCCCTTGACGTCGTCAAAGGGATGGTTGGGCTGCAGCCGCGTGCTCATCTGGCCGCGCAACCCGATGGTGTTGCGGAAGCGGGTCGTCACCTCGCATTTCTTCGCAGCCAGGATCAGGTCCTGGTTGCGCATCAGTTTCGACACTGCGGCCGCCATTTCCGGCGTGATGCCGCGGGACAGCTTCTGCAGCGCATCGGTGCTCGCGGCATCCGACAACAGCCAGTCGCGAAAGCCACCGACGGTCAGTGACGAGATGACGGCAAAGGCTGCGGCATCATGGGTGTCGAGGATCAGGCGGGTGACCTCGTCGTCCTCGTAGGGGATGACCGCCTCGTTCAGGAACTGCTTCAGCGGCACATCGGCGAGCGCGACCCGCGCCGCGATCGTCTCCTGCGCACTTCCGGCCGCGATCCCGGCAAGGCGGTCGCCGGAGCGCGGCGGCGTGGCCTTGGCGAGCAGGTCGCGCAGATCGCCGAATACGTAAGAGGTGGCACCGATGACGTGGCGATAGACCATGAGGGATTCCCGCGCGCTGGCCGCGCTTCATTGGATCAACAGTCTATCACCATGCAAGAACCGGTGCCGACCGGCTATCCGGCCCGGTCCCACCTGGGCTACCTCGCCACCGGATGCAATGCGGGAAACTTCGCGCATTAAGAAATTGTCCACCAAAATTCAGGATGATTTTACCGGCCGTTGGTGCTCCCCGGCCCATCTGGAGTGCCCCGAATGGCTGAAATCATAACCTCTCCCCGCCCCATCCCTGTCCGCGCCATGGCGTCCCGGCGTTCCCTCGCTGCCAAGCTGTATGCGATCTTTGCACTGTTCGCGGTGCTGACCGCGGCCATCACCTTCCTGTCCGACCACAACAGCCGCCGGAACGCAGAGCTCACGGAGGCCGTGGAGACGGCAAGCCGCGCGGCGCTGAATGTCGAGCGGGTCAATTCGCTCGTCTATGCGGCGGTGATGGAATCCCGCGGCATCTACATGTCGACGGATCCGGCCACGGTGAAGAAATACGGCGATGGGCTGCTCAAGTTCAACGAGCGCATCCTCGCCTTGGTCAAGAACTGGGAGCAGATCGTCCAGGCCGACGATGCCGAGCAGTTCGCCAATTTCAAGAAGCGCATCGAGCAGTTCGTCGACTTCCGCAAGGAGCTCGTGCGCCGCGGCGTCGAGATCGGCGCCGCCGCGGGCCGCGAATGGGGCGACAATGACGCCAACCGTGACGTGCGCACGGCACTGAACAAGGATCTGGAGGCGCTGTCGAAGGTCTATGCCGAACGCAGCAGGAAGCTGGCGCTGGAGACAGATGCCAGCCGCACCATGGCGCTCGTGCTGACCGGCCTCGGCGGCCTGGCACTGGTTCTGGTGGTGCTCGGCGTCCTGATCATTTCGCGCTCGGTCGTCCGCCCGCTTTCCGCGATCACCACCACGATCAGGCAGGTCGCGGCAGGCGAGGAGAACGTCGCAGTTCCCCACACTGGGCGCGGCGACGAGATCGGGGCGCTGGCGCGTGCGATCGAGATCTTCCGGGAGGCGATGCAGCGCAACCGCAACCTCAATTCCCAGGTGCTGCAGGAATCGCAGGCACGCGACGAGCGCTCCAGGCACATCGAAGCCTCTGTGGAAGCGTTCCGCGAGGCGATCGGCGCCGTGCTGCGCGCAGTCAACGACAATGCAGCCTCGATGCGCGATACCGCGCAGGCCATTGCCAGCGTCGCATCGGATGCCAGCGATCGCGCGGTGACGGCCGCCGGCGCCACCACGCAGGCCGCGGGCAATGTCTCCGCGGTCGCCAGCGCCGCCGAAGAACTGTCGGCCTCGGTGCAGGAGATCGGCCGCCAGGTCCGCCAGTCCGCCGGCGCCGTCGAACAGGCCGGCCAGCGCACCGACAAATCGGTCGCCGAGATCGAAGGGCTTGCCGCCGCGACCCAGCGCATCGACGGCGTGCTCACGCTGATCCGCGCGATCGCCGAGCAGACCAACCTGCTCGCACTCAATGCGACCATCGAGGCCGCCCGCGCCGGTGACGCCGGCCGCGGCTTTGCCGTCGTTGCCCATGAGGTCAAGGCGCTGGCGGAACAGACGGCGAAAGCCACCGTCGACATCGGCGAGAATATCGGCATGATCCAGGCCTCGACGCGCAATTCGGTCGAGGCGGTGCGCGAGATCGGCAATGCCGTCCGCGAGATCAACGCCGTGACATCGAATATCGCAAGCGCCGTCGGCGAGCAGGATGCCGCGACGCGCGAGATCTCGATCAATGCGCAGGCGGCCGCGCAAGGCAATGATACGCTCGTGGTCAATATCGGCTCGCTCAGCGAAGCGATGGGAAAGACATCCGTTGCGGCCGAATCCGTGCTTGCCGCCTCCGGTGATTTGACCGCGACGGCGGAGACGCTGTCGCGCGAGGTCGAGAAATTCTTTCGTAATTTGCGCGCCGATCCGGTCAAGGGCGCGCGCAAGAGCGCCTGATCAATTCGCGCTTTGCTCGCCCACAATTCTGGGCAACAGCAGTTGAATGCGTGTGCCGCTGCCCACCTTGCTATCCAGCCTGATCCGTCCTCCCAGGCGCTCGGTCACGATGTTGTGGACGATGTGCAGGCCAAGGCCGGTCGCGCCTTCGTGGCGGCGGGTCGTGAAGAAGGGATCGAACGCCCGACGCCTGGTCCCGGCGCTCATCCCTGAGCCGTTGTCGGCGAACACCACCTCGACATGATCGGCTCCCGCGGCGCGCACGGTCAGATCGACGGCACCACGGCGGCCGTCCGGAAACGCGTGCGCAATGACATTGAACGCCAGATTCGTCAGGACCTGCCCGTAAGGACCGGGATGGCTGTTGATCCGAAGATTTGGCTCGCACCATGCATTCAATGTGATGCCGCGCTCCTGAAACTCGGGACGCAGGTTCGACAGGATCCGTCCTGTCAATTCACCAACATCGAATTCGCGTCGTTCGGATTGATCGTCGTCGGCTGCGACCTGCTTGAACGCGCTCACCAGTTCGGCCGCGCGATTGAGGTTCGTGACAAGCTGGTGCGATGCATCGTTGATCGCGTCGACGAACTCGGTCAGCGTCGAACGGCGGAGCCCGCCGCGCGCGGCTTCGGCCGCAAAGCGCTCGGTCCTGCGCTGAAGCGACGAAGCAACCGTCAGGCTGATGCCGACGGGATTGTTGACCTCGTGGGCAACGCCCGCGACCATCCGGCCAAGCGCAGCAAGCTTCTCGGCTTCAACCAGCGAAGCCTGGGCCTCTCGCAGATCTTGCAGCGCGGCCTCGGCCGCGTCGCGGGCCTGCCGAAGCGCCTGTTCGCTGCGCTTGCGCTCGGTGATCTCCTCCGCCGCGACGTTGATGGCGACGATCTGGCCGCTCGGCGCACGCAACGGGTGCCAATACGTCATCCAGAAACGCTCATCGACCTGATCGGCCCGTTGACCGGCGACCTCGACGCCGATCACCGGTTCGCCGGTCTCCATGATCGACTGCACGATCTGCTCGACCGAGTCGGCCAGCGCAGGCACGCAATCCCTGACGGAGCGTCCGAGATGATATTCGACGGACAATCCGCATATCTCGGTAAGACGTTGATTGATCTGCAGATACCGGCAGTCTGGAGACAGGCATGCAAGCCCGATCGGCGCCGTGTCATAGACCAGTTGCAGCGCCGGCTGCGGGAACAACATGACGGCCGCTGGTTCGCCCCCCGGCCTCGCATTTGCAGTATTCGACACCACGCCTCCCCTGCTGCCAAGTGGGCCAACTGCTGGAAGCACAGACTTGTTCCGATCAACGGAACCGATTCAACGACGCTTTCCTAGCTCGGTCGCGCGCTCAGCGGTGTGCAACCTACAGGATGACCGCGCATCATGAATGATGGCGAGACGGGGAAACGGGTGACCGCAACACACACCGGAAGCCGACGTGGCTCGTGGAGGCATCAACCGCCTCCGCGTGCCGCGCAGCGGGACGATAGCGGCGGCTGTAATTCGGCGCGGAAAGATGCGAACCGCCCTTGAGCACCTTGCGTGGGATGCGGGCCCGCGCGCGCGCTGGATCGTAGCTGGCCTCCTTGCGGCCACCGACGGGATTATGCGGGACGCCGTGCTGCGCGTCGGCCTCGTGGTGTGCCGACCACCAATCGGTTGTCCACTCCCAGACGTTGCCGATCATGTCGTGGACGCCATAGCCGTTCGGCGGGAACGCCGTCACCGGCGAAGTACGGTCATAGCCGTCCTCGCAGAGATTCTGCACCGGGAAATTGCCTTGCCAGGTATTGGCCATGTGGACGCCGCCGGGCATCAGGGCGTTGCCCCAGGCGTATTCCTCATCCTCGAGCCCGCCGCGCGCCGCAAATTCCCACTCCGCTTCCGTCGGCAATTCCTTTCCGACCCATTTCGCGTAAGCCAATGCGTCGGCGTAAGTGATGTGCACGACCGGATGACTGCCGAGCACGTAGATGTGGGTCTTGGGGCCGTATGGATGGCGCCAGTTGGCCCCAGGCATGAACGTCCACCACTGGCTGGTGTCGCGCAGATCGCGCACCCGCCGCGGCGCCGTGAAGACGAGCGAGCCTGCCTGGCGCATGTCCGGCGGTGCATCAGGATCGTTCGCGGGACCGGGCGGAATCTCCGCCGCAGTGATGTAGCCGGTGGCGAGCACGAATTCGCGAAACTCCCAATTGGTAACGGGGGTTCGGTCGATCCAGAAACCGCCGACCGTCACGCGATGCGATGGCGCTTCTTCGGGGTAGTGATGATCCGATCCCATCCTGAACGTGCCGCCGGGAATCCAGACCATGTCCTCGGTCCTGATATCATCCGGCTGATAGTTGCTGCACTCGGTCTCTGCCCGAAACATGGCGCCAGCTTTGCGCGGTGTCGCGCCCCTTCCGGTTCAAGCGCCGCCAGCCCAGCGGCAACAACAGGTGAGCCCCTCTTCTTGTCGTGTGCGAGAGCTGCCGTGAGCGCAGCCGCTCCCGTGGCCTGCGACGCGGTCCAACACGACCTCATCACGTGCCTGCTCTGGTTGTGGACCAAAGGATAGACCAACTCCGCAGGCCTGTGATGTGCAGACTGTGCCAATTTTCGGCAAGCTTGCTTACAGCCGCCACGCGAACCCGGCCGATCTCCTGCGGTTGGTAAAACGCGTTCGCGAAAATCGAGAGAAAAATTACCGCCGCACAACCGCCATCGCGAAACCCGAATCGGCAGGACAATCGGTGTCCTGGTGTGGCAGGAACTTCACCGTCCTCCGGCTTGTTGCCGGGACCGGCACTGCCCCAGCGTGCGTGGGGGAAGCGAAGATGGCGCAACATCTTTCGGTGAACATCTCCAACCTCGATGGCTTCGAGGGCATGCATCAGGGCGTCAAGGGCAGCCATGTCGACGTCATGCAGATCGGACGTGGCAGGATGCGCGGGACCCTGTCTCATGTCGGCATCGGGGATTTCTCGCTGAGCATCGGCTCGTTCAATCTCGGCCTGCGCACGCAGCGCATCTCGACCGATGACCGGCTGATCGTTGGAATGCTGCTTGATGCCGAAGACCGTGTCACGCACTGGTCGTTCGACATGCGTCCGTCCGACGTCCTGGTGATCCCGCCGCTGGTCGAGCATGATGGGATCTTCCACGGCGCATCCACTTATGCAGCGGTCCGACTCGATCTCGCTCATCTCGGCTCCGTGTTTGGCGGCGACGCGCGGCTCAGCGATCCCGCCCATTGGCTGGAAAAGAGCTACTATCGCACGAGCGATGCGATCGGCATGGTCGCGGCCCGCCGCCTGCCCCAGATCGTTTCAAGTCTCGCCCGGCACGAGGCGGTGCTTTCGGATGATGCGGCCGAATTCTGGAAGCGCGCCATCGTCGACTGCATGACGGGTACGATCGTCAATTCGCTGCCGCCTGATGACAGCGGCTATCTGCCGTCGGCGATGAATCTCGTTCGCCGCGTCGAGGACTATCTCGATAGAGTGGGCCCAAGGCCGGTGCATATCTCCGAGATCTGCGCCGAATTCAGGCTGTCGCGGCGCGGACTTCACCGTGCCTTTCACGACGTGTTCGGCATCGGCCCCGTGACATTCCTGCGCCACAAGCGCCTTTGCGCCATCCATTCCATGCTACGGGAAAGCGCGCCCGGAGAGGTCACCGTCGGCGAAGTCGCGATGCAGCAGGGCTTCATCGAGCTCGGACGGTTCGCCCAATATTACAGAAACCTGTTCGGCGAGTACCCGTCCGAGACACTTCGCGGCAAGCGCGCCGGCGCACTGCCGCCGTCCGCCGCCGCATTTCGTTGAGCCATCGGCTTTAATCCGTAGCCCGGATGGAGCGCAGCGCAAGCCGGGACAACTGTATCGACATCGAAGAAAGAACCCGGGTTACGCTGACGCTTCACCCGGGCTACGGCAGGATGCGATGCGCGTGACGGCGTCACTCCACCAGCAGCACGTCGACGGAGACGTTCAGCTTCTGCTTGCGCGAGCCGACGATGATGCCGTCGACCGGCGAGACGTCGGAGAAATCGCGGCCCACCGCGAGGATGATGTGATCGTTCTCGACCAGGAGATCGTTGGTCGGATCAAAGCCGATCCAGCCGAGCTCGGCGCCGCACCACGCCGAAACCCAGGCATGGGTCGCGTCAGCCCCCTGCAGGCGCGGCTGTCCCGGCGGCGGGATGGTGCGCAAATAGCCGCTGACATAGGCCGCCGGCAGGCCGAGGCCGCGGAGCCCTGCGATCATCACATGGGCAAAGTCCTGGCAGACGCCGTGGCGTTTCTCGAACACTTCCGTCAGCGGCGTCGAGATCACGGTGGCCTTGGAATCATATCTGAAGTCGCTGCGGATGCGGCGCATCAGGTCGGCGGCACCGGCAACGATGCCGCCTCCTCTTGGAAAGCTTGCGGACGCGTAGGCCGTGAGCGGGGCGAGCACCGGCACCAGCGCGCTCGCAAAGACATAGCCGACCGGCGAGGATGGTCCGAGACTCGTCGCCTCGAACGCGATGTCGCGCACGCTCTCCCAGGACGGGCTCGGCGCAGTGCGGCCGGGCGCATGCCGCGAGACCGAGACGCGCGAGCGCGAGTCGATGCGCAGATTGCGATGCGCGGTCTCGATCAGGATGCTCTCGGTCAAGGTGCCGAAGAAGTCGCGCCGCGCCGTACGCTCCGCGGGCCGCGGCCTGATCTCGACGCTGTGGGAAATCAGTTGCTGCCCGCTGCCGCTTTGCGGCTCGAGCCGCAGCGAGCATCGCGCGACGCTCACCGGGCTTTCGTAGGAGTAGGTCGTGACGTGCCTGATATCGTAGATCACGCGAGGCCCGTCAGCTTCTCCGGCCGGCTCGCATTGGGCCCGTGCGGGAAATAATGGAGCCCGATGGCATCGGCGAGATTGAGCAGGTCCTGCTCCAGCGAGAACAGCGTCTTGACATCAAGGGTCGTCGCTTCCGCCGTCGCCAGCATCGCCTGCAGCGCGACCGCAAGCCGCTGCGGGCGCTCGATCATGCCGTATTCCTTTAGGCTCGGCAGTGCCGCGATGTGTTCGTTGAGGCTTTCGACCTGGAATGCGACCGAGCGCGGGTTATAGGGGTCGAGCACCGCGAGATCGCGCACCGGCGCGAGGAGCGGCGTCACCAAATAGCGCGAGCGATAGGTGATCTGACAATCGACGAGCGTCAGCAGGATGTCGAGGTCTTCGTCACCAGCCTCGTCATAGGCGAACTGCCGCGCGAAACGGGTGGTGTTGATGGCGCGCTCGGCACGGCGGCCCATGTCGAGGAAGCGCCAGCCTGCGGCGCGGTTCATGTTCTCCTGCGCAAGTCCCGCAAAGCTCGCCAGTTCCTGCAGCGTCAACTCGGCCGCGCTGATGACGCCATCGTCATCCTCGACCTCCTCGCCGAGCCGGTCCACCATCTCGGTGATGACCTGCCAGGCGTCCGGCGACAGACGCTCGCGCAGCGAGGTGGCGGTGCGCTGCGCCGAGCGGACCAGCGACAATGCCGAACCAAAGCGCTCCTCGCTCTGCAAGGCCTCGGAGGCGACCTTGGCCAAGTTCGCGCGCGCCGTCTGCGAGCTCGCGCCCCAGGCCACCAGCATGCGCTGGATGCGCTCGACCGAATGCAGGTTGGACGTGCTGCTCGGATTCGACCTCGCGGGATCGCGCATCGGCGAGCCGAGCGCGCGAATCAAGCGCAGCGTCGCTTCGGCGCGTTCGAGATAGCGGCCGAGCCAGAACAGATTGTCGGCGGCACGGCTCGGCAACACGCCGGCGATGCGGCGGATGCGCACCGTATCGCCGGCAGGCAACAGGCTCGCGGTCGAGACCGCTTTTTCCGACACCACCCAGACATCCGCGGCGCGCGCGCCGTCGCCCATCGACACCGCGCGGGCGTCAGGCTGTTCGGCGATCCGGCAGAAGCCGCCGGGCAGGATCGTCCAGCCGTGCGGCGTGGCCGCAGCGAAGACGCGCAGCACAAAGGGGCGCGGCGTGAGCTGGCCGTTCTCCCACACCGGCGTGGTCGACAGCCGCACCAGTTCCTGGCCGACATAGTCGATGCCGCGTTCGACGATCGCATTCCGCAGCCGCTCGCGTTCGCTCGGCGACAGTTCGCCCGCGAGCACGGGGCCATGGCTGGCGAAACCCGGCACACCCCGGCCATAGGCGCTTTCGATGGCGAAATCATCGAGCCGCGACAGCACCTGTTCGCGCGCCGCCTTCTGGCCGCACCACCAGGTCGCGATATGCGGCATTTCCAGTTCTTCGCCGAGCAGGCGGCGGCAGAGGCTCGGCAGGAAACCGAGCAGCGCCCGTGCTTCAAGCACACCCGAACCGGGCATGTTGGCGATCACCACACCGCCCTTGCGCAGCACCTCGATCAGGCCGGGCACGCCGAGATGCGAGGAGGCGTTGAGCTCGAGCGGATCGAGCCAGTTGGAATCGACCCGCCGCAACAGCACGTCGAGCCGCTTCAGCCCCGCCACGGTGCGGATATGGACGCGGTCGCCGCTGACGGCGAGATCGTCGCCTTCGACCAGCAGGAAACCGAGATAGCGCGCCAGCGTCGCATGCTCGAAATAGGTCTCGTTGAACGAGCCCGGCGTCAACAGGCCGATGCGCGGCTCGTCGCGGTCGGCGCTGGCGCGCAGGCCATCGCGAAACGCTTCGAAGAACGGCGCGACGCGCTCGACATTCATCGACTTGTAAAGGCCGGAGAAAGCGCGAGAGAGCACCAGGCGGTTTTCCAGCGCGTAACCCGCGCCCGACGGCGCCTGCGTACGGTCGCCGAGCACCCACCAGCGGCCGTCAGGGCCGCGACCGACATCGGCGGCATAAAGATGGAGGTAGCGCCCGCCCGCCGGCTTGATGCCGCTGACGGCGCGCAGATATTCGCTGCTGCCCGCAATCGCGGCGGCGGGGATCGCGCCATCGGTGACAAGGCGGCCATCGCCATAGATATCGCGCAGGATCATTTCCAGCAGTTGCGCGCGCTGCGTGATGCCGGCAACGAGTTGTTGCCAGTCGGCATCATCGATGATCAGCGGCAGGTGGCTGAGCGGCCACAGCCGGTCAGACGTTTCGCCGGGTGCGCGATAGGTGACGCCGGCGTCGCGCAAATGCCGGTCGGCGGCGGCGAAGCGGCGCTCGATCTCGGCCGGCGAAAGCGCGGCAAAGGCGTCGAAGAAACGGGTCCAAACCGGGCGCGGGGTGCCGTCCGGGCCGATATATTCATCGGGAATGCCAGGCAGCCGCGCATAATCGCGCGACCACTGCGCCATGCGGCGCTGGGCCGGGCGGGCCTTGTTCTCCTGATTGTTGCCGACCGATCCGGTCATTCCCGACGCTCTGCGTTTGACGCGTTTTCTTCACGCGAACCGGTACCCACTTCGCTCGAAAACGCTATGGTGCAATCAATGCAGGAGCGGCGTCCGCAAGTCGAGGGTCAGCGGGAATTCAATTGTGCGTTCTTCCGGCGGCGGCTCGATCCTGCCGGGGGTGTGGCCGTGGTCCTGGAAGCGGGCCAGCCGCCGCGCCTCGGCCTCGTAGGAATTGACCGGCTTGGTCTCGTAATTGCGGCCGCCGGGATGGGCGACATGGTAGACGCAGCCGCCGAGCGAGCGGCCGTTCCAGGTGTCGATCAGGTCAAAGGTCAGCGGCGCATGCACCGGGACGGTCGGATGCAGGCCGGAGGCCGGCTGCCAAGCCTTGAAGCGGACGCCGGCGACCGCCTCGCCTGAACGTCCGGTCGCCGTCATCGGCATCCGCCTGCCGTTGCAGGTGACGACGTGACGGCCCTCGACAAAGCCAGATGCCTTGACCTGCAGCCGCTCGACCGAGGAATCGACATAGCGGACGGTGCCGCCTGCGGACCCCTCCTCGCCCAGCACATGCCAAGGCTCGAGCGCCTGCCGCAGTTCCAGCGCGACGCCGCCATGATGGACGCGGCCGAACGCGGGAAAGCGGAACTCAAGTTGCGCGGCGTACCATTCCGGCGAGAACTCGTAGCCGGAGCGCCCGAGATCGGCGAGCACGTCCAAAAAATCTTCCCAAAGGAAATGCGGCAGCATGAAGCGGTCATGCAGCGTGGTGCCCCAGCGCACGAATTTGCCCTGCTGCGGCTCGCGCCAGAGTTTTGCGATCAGCGCGCGGACCAGGAGCTGCTGCGCCAGCGACATCCTGGGATCAGGCGGCATTTCGAGCGCGCGGAATTCGACCAGGCCGAGCCGGCCGGTCGGGCCATCGGGCGAATAGAGCTTGTCTATGCAGATCTCGGCGCGATGCGTGTTGCCGGTGATGTCGACCAGGATGTGCCGGAACAGCCGGTCCGCCAGCCACAGCGGCGCTTCCACGCCCGCCGGCGGCACATGGGCGAGCGCGATCTCGAGTTCATAGAGCCCGTCATGGCGCGCTTCATCGACGCGCGGCGCCTGGCTGGTCGGGCCGATGAACATGCCTGAGAACAGATAGGACAGCGACGGATGCCGCTGCCAATACAGCACGAGGCTCTTGAGCAGATCTGGCCGGCGCAGGAACGGCGAATCCTCCGGGTTGCTGCCACCGACCACAATGTGGTTGCCGCCACCGGTGCCGGTGTGGCGCCCATCGATCAGGAAACGGTTGGCACCGAGCCGCACTTTCGCGGCGTCCTCGTAGAGGCCGAAGGTGATATCGACCGCCTCGCGCCAGTTCTGCGCCGGCTGGATGTTGATCTCGATCACGCCGGGATCGGGCGTGACCTTGATGACCTCGATGCGGGGATCGAACGGCGGCGCGTAACCCTCGATATGCACGTGCATCTGCAATTCTTCGGCGGTCGCCTCGATCGCCGTCACCAGTTCGAGATAGTCCTCGACCTTCTCGACCGGCGGCATGAAGGCGCACAGGGTGCCGTCGCGGATTTCGATCGACATCGCGGTGCGCACCGGCGGCGGCTCCGGGAGGTCTTCGAGCAGGCGCTTCAATTCTTCGTCGAAATCCGGGAGGCCGCCACGCGGCGCCATCGGATCGATCTCGATGATGTAGGGATAATCTTCCGGCGGGATGTATTCGAGCGAAGAGATCGGCAGCCGCAGGCCGAGCGGGGAATCGCCCGGCGACAGAAACAGATGGCTGCGCCGGAGCTTCCAGTGCTCGCTGCGCCAGCGGGCGCGTACGCCGGCAAGCGGACTGAAGCGCTGGATCGGGAGCACATATCCTTTCGGCGCCGTCAATCCCTGATCGAACACGCGCGCCAGACGCGAGCGCTCTTCCGGATCGGACAGCTTCGAGTTCGCAGGGCTGACATTGGCGGGAAGCGCGGCCTCGCGCTGAAGCCAAAAGGCGGGATCCTCGAAGGCGGGCATGACGTAGTCGGTCGCCAGCGCGAGCTTCTGCGCCATGGTCACAGCGAAGCGCTCGGCGTCTTTGATCTCGGCCTTGTACGGGTTTTCGATCTTCGCGATCAGATCGGCATTCTTCCAGATCGGCACGCCGTCCTTGCGCCAGTAGAGGCCGAAGGCCCAGCGCGGCAGGCTTTCGCCCGGATACCATTTGCCCTGGCCGTAGTGCAGCAGACCGCCCGGTGCGAAACGATCGCGCAGACGGCGGATCAGATCATCGGCGAGTGCACGCTTGGTCGGACCGACCGCGGCGATGTTCCATTCCGGCGCTTCGAGATCATCGACGGAAACGAAGGTCGGCTCGCCGCCCATGGTGAGCCGCACGTCTTCCGTCCTCAAGTCGATATCGACCTGTTCGCCGAGCGCATCGAGCCGCGCCCAGGATTCATCCGAGAACGGACGTGTGATCCGTGGCGCTTCGCGGATGCGCTTGACGCTCATCTCGAATGCGAAATCGACATTGGCGAAGCCTGCGGTGCCGGAGATCGGCGCCGCCGAGCGGTAGTGCGGCGTGGCCGCAACGGGAATGTGCCCCTCGCCCGTCAGCATACCCGAGGTGACGTCGAAGCCGATCCACCCAGCGCCGGGCAGATAGACTTCGGCCCAGGCATGTAGGTCCGTGAAATCGTTCTCGACCTCGCGCGGTCCCTCGACCGGATCGATGTCGGGACGAAGCTGGATCAGATAGCCGGAGACGAAGCGCGCGGCGAAACCGAGATGGCGCAGAATCTGGATCAGCAGCCATGCCGAGTCACGGCAGGAGCCCGCGCCGGCGGCCAGCGTCTCCTCCGGCGTCTGCACGCCCGGCTCCATGCGGATGAGATAGCTGATTTTCTCTCGCAGCTTCGCGTTGAGGTCGACCAGGAAATTGACGGTGCTGTCGGCCTCGCGTGGAATCTCCTTCAGGTAAGCTGCGAGCAGCGGCCCGGGCTCGATCGTTGCAAGATAGGGCGCGAGCTCGTTCTTGAGATCATTGGTGTATTGGAACGGATAGGAGGTGGCGTAGGACTCGACGAAGAAGTCAAACGGATTGATCACGGTCATCTGCGCCGTGAAATCAACCTCGATCTTCAGCTCACTGGCCTTCTCCGGAAACACCAGCCGCGCCAGCCAATTGCCCTGCGGGTCCTGCTGCCAGTTCACGAAGTGATTGGCTGGCGTGACCTTGAGCGAATAGCTCAGGATCGGCGTGCGCGTATGCGGCACCGGACGCAGGCGAATGGTCTGAGGCCCGAGGTCGATCGGTCGGTCGTACTTGTAATGCGTGACGTGATGCAGTGCGACGAAGATCGACACGGATGGCGGACTCCAGCAGCTTTTTTGAGCAGAACACTGGTTCCGGCCGACAGCAAGCACTAACAACGGGCACGGGTGCCTATCGTCTCGGCGCGCTCTAACCCCGAATCGTCCCGGGCTTGACCGGGGACCCATAACCACAGGGTTTAGTGATGCACGAAGCTGTAACCGCTTGCTCGCGCCACAACGGAGATCACGCGGTATGAGTCCCGGGTCAAGCCCGGGACGACGGAGGCTACATCGTCGCGCCCAAAACCCATGGCGCGAACTCGGCGCCGCCGAAATCAAAACTTTCGCTCTTGGTGGGCTGGCCGGATGCCGTCTTCAGCATGAGATCAAAAATGCGCTGGCCGCATTCCTGCACGCTCTCCTCGCCGTCGAGGATGGTGCCGCAATTGACGTCCATGTCGTCTTCCATGCGCTTGTACATGGGCGTGTTGGTGGCGAGCTTGATCGAAGGCGCGGGCTTGCAGCCGAACACGCTGCCGCGGCCGGTGGTGAAGCAGACCAGATTCGCGCCACCCGCCACCTGCCCGGTCGCCGCGACCGGGTCGTAGCCGGGCGTATCCATGAACACGAAACCACGCTTGGTCACCGGTTCGGCGTAATGCAGCACGTCGACCAGATTGGTGCTGCCGGCCTTGGCCATCGCGCCGAGCGACTTTTCGAGGATCGTGGTGAGGCCGCCGGCCTTGTTGCCGGGGCTCGGATTGGCGTTCATCTCGGCGCCTTCGCGCTGCGTATATTCTTCCCACCAGCGCATCAGGCCGACCAGCTTCTCGCCGACCTCGCGGCTGACGGCGCGGCGCGTCAAAAGATGTTCGGCGCCATAGGTCTCCGGAGTCTCGGACAAGATCACGGTGCCGCCGTGCCGCACGAGGAGATCGCTGGCAGCGCCGAGTGCGGGATTGGCGGAGACGCCGGAATAGCCGTCGGAGCCGCCGCATTGCAGCGCCACCGTGAGCTCGCTCGCTGCGACCTTCTCGCGCTTGACCTTGTTGGCGTCGGCGAGTGCTTCGCGCACGAAGGCGACGCCGGCTTCCACGGTCTTGCGGGTGCCGCCGACTTCCTGGATGTCCATCGCGCGCAGGCGGCCGGCAAGCTTCTGCTCCTGCATCAGGCCGCCGATCTGGTTCACTTCGCAACCGAGGCCGAGCACGATCACGGCGGAGAAATTCGCATGCCGCGCATAGCCGCCGAGCGTGCGGCGAAGCAGCGCAAGCGGCTCGTCCTGGGTCATGCCGCAGCCGGTCTTGTGAGTCAGCGCGACGACGCCGTCGACATTCGGGAAATCGGCCAGCGGATTGTCGCCGGTGAACGGATTCTTCTTGAAGACGTCGGCGACGAGGCTAGCGACATGGGCGCTGCAATTCACCGAGGTGAGGATGCCGATATAGTTGCGCGTAGCCACGCGGCCATCTGGACGGCGGATGCCGTCGAAGGTCGCCGGCAGATCGAAATTGGGCACCGGCTTCACGTCGACGCCATAGGCATAGTCCTTGGCGAAATCGCCCATGGCGCAATTCTGGGTGTGCACATGCTGCCCCGGCGCGATCGGCAGGGTGGCAAAGCCAATGATCTGGCCATAGCGCTTGATCGGCTCGCCTTCGGCGATCGGCTTGATCGCGACCTTGTGGCCGGCCGGAATGCGGTCGGTGGTGGTGACGCCGCTCGCGACCTCAAGCCCGGGCGGCAGGCTCGCGCGCGCGATCAGCACGCTGTCATCGGGATGCAGGCGGATCACGGGTGCCGGGGCCATGGGATTCTCCTTGTTTCGTATTCACCTCTCCCCGTTCTTACGGGGAGAGGTCGGATCGCATCGCAGATGCGATCCGGGTGAGGGGCAAGCCACGCGCTCAACTGCTAGTTCAGTGCTCGCGGATAGAAGCCCCTCACCCTACCCTCTCCCCGCGAAGAGCAGGGCTGTCCGGGGAATGAATCGCTATGTCGCAGTGCATGCTCGGCAAAACCGAGGCAAACCGGTCTTTTCTGGTTGTCGAGACACAGAAGGCCGAGCATGCGATTTCGCGGTAGCATTTTTGGGAAGCTCCTTGAACCGATCAGTCGACGGCGGTTTCAGACAGTTGTGGATGGTCTGGACGGGGATGGCTACGACAAGTCCTTCAAGAGCTGGGATCACCTGGTGGCGCTGATCTATGCGCAACTGAGCGGTCACGACAGTCTGCGCGGG
>NZ_AXAP01000058.1 GCF_000472865.1 Bradyrhizobium elkanii WSM2783
CAGCGTACCCTGGGGTCCGCTCTCGACCTCAGCAATAACCGGTTGTCATTCCGGGGCGCGCGCAGCGCGAGCCCGGAATCCATCAGGCCGCGGGCAACGGCGGAGAAATGGATTCCGGGCCCGATGCTGCGCATCGTCCCGGAATGACGGCGGTGGGCGTGGCGAAGCCGGAGTAAATTAGCTCCGGCCGCCGAGCGAAACCTTCGGTGCCGTAGCCCGGGTGGAGCGTCAGTGTCACCCGGGACCGGTCGTCGATTTTGATAGAGATATCCCGGGTTGCGCTTCGCTTCACCCGGGCTACTGGCTCTCAACTCACGGCCAAGGCGGGGAGCGCGATCGGTGGGAGGGAGATGCGGAAGCAGGCGCCGTGACCGCTTCGTTCGGTGACGCTCACCTCGCCGCGATGCAGATGGATGATCTCGCGCACGAGGTTGAGGCCGAGGCCCGCGCCGCGGTGCCGCGGCTGCAGGCGGTGGAACGGCTCGAAGATGCGCTCGCGCTCTGAAGCCGGAATGCCGGGGCCCTGGTCGCGGACTTCGACCGTCGCCGGTGCGCTGACGGCAACGACGATGGCGCCGCGATGACCGCCATGCTGGATCGCATTCTGCACCAGATTGACGACGGCACGTTCGAGCGCGCCCCGATCGCCCCACACGTCGATCCGCGCACCCTCATGCTGCAACGAGATCTCATAGCCGGCCGCGATCGCGAGCGGCGCGAGATCGGCGATCACCTGTGCGCAGAGACCTGCAAGATCGATGGCGGACGATTGCGCCAGCCGCTGCTCGAGCCGCTGCAGATCGAGCAACTGCTCGGTCAGCGTCGCAAGCCGCGAGACGTCCTCGATCAGGCGCGCCTTCTCGGCGCTTTGCGGCAGGCCTTCCAGGCGCGTGGTGAGGATCGCGATCGGCGTTCGTAATTCGTGCGCGGCATCGGCGAGGAAGCGTCGATGCCGTTCATAGCCTTCATCGAGCCGTCCCAAGGCGTCATTGACGGCGCTCACCAGCGGCGCGATCTCGGTGGGGACGGCGCCAACCGGCAGCCGGGCGCCGCGCTTGTCGATATCGATCTCGCCGGCCTGATGCGCGGCTTCGTCAAGACCCGCGAGCGCGTTGCGCACCACGAGCGGAGTCGCCACCAGCGTCGTCAGCGCCATCAGGGCAAAGCCGGGCAACATCAGCCCGAAGAAAGCCAGCGTGATCTGCAGCAGCGACTGCGCATCCGAGATCCTGATCTCGCTGGTGACGATGATCTGCACCGGGCCTGCCGCGGTCTCGACCACTTTCATCTGTCCGCTGATATGACGCGAATCGTCACTGGCGCGATCCCAACTGCGAATTTCGCCGTCGATATCGCCGAGCCCGCCGCCGAGACGGGCAAACTCCGGCGGCACGTCTCCCTCGGAGAGGGAATGGCCGGACTTGTCGTGGATCACGAACCACAAATTCCGCGTATCGCCGCGCAGCTCCTTCAGCGCCGGGGTCTCGCGCAGGACAAGCGTTCCGTCGGCGCTGCGCGTTACCGCGTCGCGCAGCACATCGATGCCGCGACCATCGTCGCGCCGATATACGCAACCGGACGCCCACAGAGTTGCAATGAGCAAAACAACAAAAGCGACGAGCAGCACCGCGTGCAGCGGGATCAATCGGCGGATCAGGCGCGAGCGCAGCGACGCCGTGTTCATCGACTTCATGATGCCGCCCGCAGGAGATAGCCGACGCCGCGGATGCCGTGGATCTCGACGCCGGCGCCGGCCTCGCTGAGCTTGCGGCGCAGGCGCGAGACATGCGTGTCCAGCGCATTCGACTGCACCTCTTCGTCGAGCGAATAGACGGCAGCCTCGAGTGACGAGCGCACGACCGTGCGCCCCATCCGCCGCATCAGGGTTTGCAGCACCAGCAGTTCGCGGCGCGGCAATTCCAGGAGGCGGCCGTCGACCTCGGCCTCGCAATGGTTCAGGTTGAAGCTCAGCCGCCCGAGCCTGACGATATCGGGCTGCAGGTCGGCGGACCGCCGCCACACCGCCCGCAGCCGCGCCAGCAATTCCTCGGCCGCGAACGGCTTGGCCAGATAGTCGTCGGCGCCGGTGTCGAGGCCGGTGACGCGGTCCGACAATTCGCCCCGCGCCGTCAGCACGATGACGGGGGTCGGGATCGCCTTGGCGCGGAGCTTCGGGATCAGGCTGATGCCGTCGCCATCAGGCAGGTTGCGGTCGAGCAGGATCGCGTCATAGGCGCCCGCCACCATGATTTCCGCGGCCTCCATCAGCGAGGTCACCCGGTCGGCCAGCATGTCGTAGCTTTTCAGGACCGCAGACAAGGCCGACGCCATCTCGTCTTCGTCCTCAACCAGAAGTATTCGCACCACCCTGACCCAGGCAATTCAAGTTGACCTGGTTCCATAGAGCCGCTGGATTGCGGCTACATTGCGTGTTTGCTGGTCACCGGGGCGCCAAATGGCGGCTCGAACGGCCGCCGAACCCGCGGATCGCGAGCTTGCTCAGTTCGCGCAACCACAGCACCGAGCTTGCAACCGCCGCACAGAACAGCCAGTCGCCGGCGCTCAGGCTGACGGTCGAGAACGCCTCCTGGAGGAAAGGCACGTAGACAACCAGCGCGTGCAGCAGGAGCGAAAGCGCGACTGCCGCCCAGAGCCAGCCATTGGTGAAGAGGCCATGGAATGCGCTGAGCTCGTCGGAGCGGGCGTTGAAGACGTTGAAAAGCTGGAACAGCACCAGCGTCGTGAAGGCCATGGTGCGCCCATAGGCAATCGTGCCTGAACCTTCGATCAGGCCGCCCGGAAGCGAGGCGTCCAGCACCAGCAATGTGCCAACCGCCATGATGATCCCGACCAGGAAAATCCCGCCCCACATCGGCCACGTCATGACGCCCTCATCACGCGGGCGCGGCGGGCGCTGCATGATCGCGGGGTCCGCCGGGTCGACGGCGACGGCGAGCGCGGGCGCGCCGTCGGTCACAAGGTTGATCCAGAGAATCTGCGTCGCCAGCAGTGGAAGCACGACCACACCGCTGGCGGCGGAAAGTCCGATTGTATCGGCCAGCACAACGCCGAAGAACATCGTCAAGACCTCGCCGATATTCGACGACAGCAGGTAGCGCAGGAATTTCCGGATGTTGTCGAAGATCGCGCGGCCCTCCTCGACCGCGGCGACGATGGTGGCAAAGTTGTCGTCGGCGAGCACCATGTCGGCCGCCTCCTTGGAGACGTCCGTGCCCGTAACCCCCATGGCGACGCCAATGTCGGCCGCCTTCAGCGCCGGGGCATCGTTGACGCCGTCCCCGGTCATCGCCACAGTTTCCCCTGCCCGCTGCAGTGCCCGCACGATGCGCAGCTTGTGACTGGGATTGACGCGGGCATAGACCGAGACCTCTTGCACATCGCGGTCGAGTTCTTGCTCCGTCATAGCCTCCAGCTCGGCGCCGGACACCGCGCGCTGGCCTGACGTGATGATGCCGAGCTCGGCGGCGATAATCGCCGCGGTCTTGGGATGATCGCCGGTGATCATGATGGGGCGGATGCCTGCCGCCCGGCTAAGGGCGACCGCATCGCGCGCTTCCCGGCGCGGCGGATCGATCATGCCGATCAGGCCGAGAAAGACGAGGTCCTGCTCCACATTCTCATCGAATGAATCATACTGCGACCTTTCTGCCGGTAGCGATCGGAACGCAACTCCAAGCGTCCGCAATGCTTCCTCGGCCAGCGCATCATTGCTCGCCATGATCTCGGCCTTGCGCGCGTCGGTGAGTGCGACGGCGTCTCGCCCGACGAGTTCGTGGGTGCAGCGCGCGAGCAGGACATCGGGCGCGCCCTTGGTCACCGCGATCAGGCGGTCGCGCCGCTCGGCATCCGTATGCACCGTGCTCATCAATTTGCGCTCGGACGAGAACGGAATCTCGCCGATCCGCTCGAAGCGCTGATCGAGCGCGGCAGGGAGCAGGCCTGCCTTGCATGCGGCCACGATCAATGCGCCTTCGGTCGGATCGCCCTGCACGATCCAGGCGCCATCACGTTCCTCCAGCAGCGCGTTGTTCGCGCGTTCGGCCGCCGTCAGCGTGCGCTCGAGCTCGAACTGCAGCGCGCCTTTGTCCGACGCATCACTGGCAAGATGCACGTCGCCCTCCGGCGCATAGCCGGTGCCAGAGACATTGGTGCAGCCGCTCGCCGTCACGACCCGGCGCACCGTCATCTCGTTCCTGGTCAAGGTGCCGGTCTTGTCGGATGCGATGACGGTCGCCGAACCGAGCGCTTCCACGGCGGCGAGACGGCGGATGATGGCATTCTTCTTCGCCATCCGCTGCATGCCGATGGACAGCACGGCGGTGACCACTGCCGGCAATCCTTCCGGAACCGCGGCGACGGCCAGCGCCACGCCGAGCAGCAGCACCGCGAAAATCTCGGAGAAGCCGTTGATGTCGCTGACGAGAAAGATCGTGCCGATCATGGCCACTGCAATCAGCACGACCGTGATCGCAAGCACCTTGCCGACGCGCGCGAGCTCGCGCTGCAGCGGCGTGGTCTCCCGCGGCGCCTCCCGCAGCATGCCGGCGATCCGGCCCATCTGCGTCTTCATCCCGGTCGCGGTGACCACCGCACGGCCATGCCCGTTGACCGCGGTGGTCCCGCTGAAGATCATGTTGTGCCGGTCGCCGAGCTCGGCCTTGTCAGCCACCGGCGCGACGTGCTTGCTCACCGGCAGGCTTTCGCCGGTGAGCGCGGCTTCGGCCGTCTGCAGCGCGGCTGACACGATCAGCCGGGCGTCGGCCGGAATGGTGTCGCCTTCTGCGATGACGATGATATCGCCCGGCACCAGTTCCGCCGCCGGGATGTTGCGCCGCTCGCCATCGCGGACTACGTTGGAGTGCGCAGCGGACATCTCACGCAACGCGGCTGCGGCGCGCTCCGCCCGGGCCTCCTGAATGTAGCCCATGAGCGCGTTGAGCAGCACGATGGCAAGGATCGCGATGGCCTCGTAGGGCAGCGCGGTTTCGTGCTCATTCAGCCAGATCGCGATCGAGATCACCGCCGCCGCGATCAACAGGAGCACCAGCACGTCGGTGAACTGATCGAGGAATTTCAGCCATTCGGGACGCGGTGGCACTGTGTCCAATTCGTTTCGGCCATCGCGCGCGAGGCGCTGGGCGGCCTCCGCACTGCTCAGGCCCCGCTCGGCATCGGTATGCAGGGCGGCCACCGTCTCCGCCGCCGTCTGCCGGTGCGCCTCGTGCATCGTCGGATCGGAGGATTTTCTGTGCATGCTGCAATGATACGTTGCGACGACGTTTCCTGGTACCGGGAACCGCGCTTGTCGGGATGATCCATGTCAATCGACACGACGCGATCGGCGCTGCAGAATGCAGGTGAACGAAATGTCGCAGCCAAGATCGTTGCGGTCTCGCGCCGGAACCCGGCGATCGAAACGGCCGCATGGCTGAAAGGTAGAGTCACATGAGCGAAGCAAGCGCGACGAAAGAACCGCCGAGATCAATTCTGCTCGCCACCGATCTCAGCCCCCGCTGCGACCGCGCGCTCGATCGCGCCGTGCTGCTGTCGCAGTCGTGGCAGGCGAAGCTCGTGATCCTGCACGTTCTCGAAAAACTTCGGGATGCGGATTTCGATCCGAACGTTCCATCCTGGCGACGCCCTCCCGATCCCGTCAGCGTGGCGGCAAAGCAGTTGCTGGCCGATATCGGCCCGCTGGCGAAGATGGCCGACATCGTGATCGATGAAGGCGACCCGGCCGAGTCGATCGTGCGCACCGCCGAAAAGAAAGGATGCGATCTCATCATCACCGGGGTTGCAAGGGATGAGCCGTTCGGGCGACTTTTCCTTGGCACGACGGTCGATCGCCTGCTTCGCAGTTCGCACACACCGATCCTGATCGTGAAGAAAAGGGGACAGCGGGCTTACGGCCGCATCGCCGCGGCGATCGACTTTTCAGATTCATCACGCCATGCACTCGAGGCCGCGGTCCGCTGCTTCCCCGACCAGGCGCTCATGATATTCCACGCCTACGAGATACCGATGAGTGGGTTGGCCCACGATTCCGCTGCCTATCGACGGCAATGTCAGCAGGCTGTCGAGCGGGACTACAAGGCCTTCCTCACGACAATGACATGCGGCGAGACGATCAGGCGGCGTGCACGTTCGTTCATCGAACTTGGGACGCCGGATGAAGTGCTGCGCCGAGGCGTGCGCGATATGGACGTCGACCTTGTCGTGCTCGGCACCGAGGGGCGCGGCGCACTCTCCGAAATGCTGATTGCAAGCGTCGGCAAACATCTCATGGCCGAACTGCCATGCGACGTCCTGATGATCAGGGAACCGCCCGCCGCACCAACAGCCGCCTGATCCGCTGTTTGTTGCAACGGATAGCGGTCACATCGGCTTCGCAGGACCTACCTGGATGCTTCGGCTTCGTGGGCCGCCGTCCATGGGATCAACTCGCGCGCCAGTGCATCGCAGGCGGCGTTGAAGGCCTTTGCGGCCGGGGCGGGGGCGAGCGTCTCGATCGGCGCTTCCTGCTGGAAGACGCGCGCAGCGCGCAGATGTCCTGACGCATCGAGGAGCTTGGCGGACAGCGCGATCACGGCGTGCGGCTGTGGCGCCGTGACGATCTCGAACTGGCGCAGGTCGAGCAGCAGGCGGGACGAGCCTTCCGGCGCGGCGTCGGGACGGAACGGCGGATGGGCAATGTCGTAGTTCTCGAAACTCTGCAGCAGTTTCGCCTGCACGAGCTGCGGCAGGGCGTCGCTCCATTGCGCGTCGGCAAAATCCTTGTCCTCGCCGCCCGCGAACAGGAAGCGCTGGGTCTGCAGCGCAGTGATCGCCGTCGGCTCGGCAATGGAAAGCGTTCCCTTGAAGGGGCGGACCGGCGCATCGAACCGGCTGGCGGGGCTGAGGTCAAAAGTCGTCTTGCGCGCTGGGGCGCCACCGCCGCCCATGGTCCGATCGAGACCGGCGATGATATTGTCCAGGCGCGGGGTGTTGCGCGCCAGCCCGTCCGCAAAGGTGCCGATGTTGCCGATCGCGTCATGCAGGGTTGCGGAATTTTCGCTGAGCACCGTATCGACCTTGCGCAGCGCATCGCGCGCGGCCTGCGTCATGCTCTGCCCTGCCCCTTTCTCGGCGATCAGCGGCCCTTGCACGCGCGGCGCGTCGATGCGCTCGCCGCCTTCCAGCGCCACCACAGGCACGCCAGTGAGGCCCTGGAAATCGAGGCCGACTTTGGTATCGGCGCGCACCGGCGTGTGCTCGAGCACGGCGATGGTGGCATGAACGTCACGCGGCCGGTCGGGCACGAATTCGAGCGAAGTGACTTCGCCGACACGGATGCCGTTGAACAACACCGGGGCACCCACGAGCAGGCCGGGAACGGGACCATTGAACACGACCTGGTAGGTCTCGCGCTTGCCGATGCCGCCGGTGTTGTTGAGCCAGTAGACGAAGCCGAACACGGCGACGATCGCCGCCAGGACGAAGGCGCCGACAACGATAAAGGGTGCGCGCGTTTCCATTGATGTCGTTCCGTTAAGCGTTGAGATGAAGCATTTGCGCTCGCGCGCCGTGGAAATAGGCTCGCACCCAGGGATGGTCGGATTCCAGCACCGATTTCAGCGGACCGAGCGCGGCGATCTTGCCGTCGGCCAGCGCCGCGACGCGGTCGCAGACCGCGTAGAGCGTGTTGAGGTCGTGGGTGACCATGAAGACGGTGAAGCCGAGCGTCCGCTGCAGCGTCTTGATCAGGGAATCGAATTCGCCGGCGGCGATCGGGTCCAATCCGGACGTCGGCTCGTCCAGGAACAGGAGCGCAGGATCGAGCGCGAGCGCACGCGCCAGCGCCACGCGCTTGACCATGCCGCCGGAAAGTTCGGAAGGAAACTTGTCGCCATCATCGACGGTGAGGCCGACCATCTCGAGCTTCGCATTGGCGATCTCGTCCAGCAGCGACGGCGACAGATGCGCGGCCTCGCGCAGCGGAAATTGCACGTTCTGCCGCGCGTTCAGCGCCGAGAACAGCGCGCCCTGCTGGAACAGCACACCGCTCCTGCCGCCGTTTTCGGCAAGCTCGATGATGCCGCCGCGTTTCGGCAGCAATCCGATGATTGTGCGCATCAGCACGGATTTGCCGCCGCCGGACGCGCCGACGAGACCCAGGATTTCGCCCTGACGGACATCGAGATTGAGATGGTCGAGCACGATCTTGCGGCCGAAGCCGACGACCAGATCCTGCACGTGGATGGCGATACGTTCTTCGGTCACGGCTACATTCCGATCGAGGCGAAGAACACGGCGAACAGGCCGTCGAGCACGATGACCAGGAAGATCGACTTGACGACGGAGGACGTCGTCTGCTGCCCGAGCGATTCCGCGCTGCCCTTGACGCGAAGCCCTTCGCTCGCCGCGATCAGGCCGATGACCAGCGCCATGAACGGCGCCTTGATCATGCCGACCTCGAAACTGTTGATCGAGACCGCCTCATGCAGCCGCGCGATGAAGATCGCCGGGCCCATGCCGCCATAGAGCCAGGTGACGAGCCCGCCGCCATAGAGCGCGGCCATCGACCCCAGGAAGGTGAGGATCGGCAGCGCAATCACCAGCGCCAGCACGCGCGGCAGGATCAGCACCTCGACGGGATCGAGGCCCATGGTCGTGAGCGCGTCGATCTCCTCGCGCATCTTCATCGAGCCGATCTCGGCGGTGTAGGCGCTGCCGGAACGTCCGGCCACCATGATCGCGACGATCAGGACGCCGAGTTCGCGCAGCACCAGGATGCCGACCATGTCGACGACATAGGAATCTGCGCCGAACTTGCGGAAATGGAAAATGCCCTGCTGGGCGATGATGGCACCGATCAGGAACGTGATCAGCACCATGATCGGGATCGCACGCCAGCCGACCTGGCCGAGTTGATAGACGGTGGAGGTGAAGCGAAACGATCGCGGATGGCGCATCGTCCGGAACAGCGCGATGCCGACACTGCCGAGCATGTCGAGGAAGACCATGGTCTCGGCGATCACGCCACGTCCGACCCGCTCGAGCAGGTCGGCGAGCGCGTTGGTGCGCCGCGCGGGCGCCGGCGGCCTGCGGTTCAATTTCCGAACTTCGCCGATCAATCCGGAATAGCTGGCGGAAAGGCCGGTTATCTCGGCTTCGCTCGCTTGCGTCGTTCCGCCGCGCGCCAGTTTCTCGATCAGCCAGGCGCCCACCGTGTCCAGCGCGGTGATCCCGCTCAGGTCGATCTTGCGGATGCCCTGCGCAAGCCGCGGCTGGATGCCCGCGCACAGCCGCTCCAGAATCTCGACATTGGCAACCGTCCACGCGCCACGCGGATGGAGCGAGCGGACCGCGCCGTCATCCATGGTCAGGTCAGGGGCACTGTTCAAGATGATACCTCCAGAAGTCCGGAGGCGACCCTAGCCGGGCCGGCGGGCAATCGTTTGACACAGCGCAATAGATACCCAGGCGGTCCAGAACCTTGGGGGCGTGACGCTGCCGCAGGGCTATGCGGCAGCATCGTAGCCCGTTCGATCAGCGGCCGGAGTTAGTTGATTCCGGTTCCGCCACGCCCACTGCCGTCATTCCGGGGCGATGCGCAGCATCGAGCCCGGAATCCATTTCTCCGCCGCCCCTTGCGGCCTGATGGATTCCGGGCTCGCGCTACGCGCGCCCCGGAATGACGGGCCGTTATTGCTGAGCTCGAGAGCGGCCCCGGGTTACGCTGGCGCTCCACCCGGGCTACAGACCCTCTATCGCGCGAGCGCTGCTGACACCGATTCGGCCAGCGGCGTCGTCGGGCGACCGATGAGCGCGTTCAATTGCCTGGAGGCGTCATAGAGTGCGCCATTGGCCGCTTTGGCGTCGCTGTCCGCCAGGAGCACCGCGAAGGCTTCCGGCAGGCCGATCGACACCAGCGCAGCCTTGTAATCGGCCTCCGGCAAATCCTTGTAGACGACGGGCTTGCCGGACTGCCTGGCGATCTCGGCGGCATAGTCGGCGAGCGTATAGCCATTATCGCCGGCAAGCTCGTAGATCTGGCCCGCCTGATTATCGCGGCTTGCGAGCACGGCTGTCGCAGCCGCGGCGTAATCGGCGCGCGCGGCGAGGGAGATGCGGCCCTGTCCTGCGGCGCCCAGTACGGCCCCATGCTCGACGGCAGCGGCAATATTGCCGGTGTAGTTCTCGGTGTACCAGCCGTTGCGGAGGAACACGAAGGGCACGCCGGATGCGCGGATCAGCGCTTCCGTCTTGCGGTGCTCCTCCGCCAGCGCCAGCGGGCTAGTGTCGGCATGGAGGATGCTGGTGTAGGCGAGCAGCTTCACACCCGTCGCTTTCGCCGCATCGATGACATGGCCGTGCTGGCGGACGCGCTGCCCGATCTCGCTCGAAGAGATCAGAAGCACCTTGTCCGCACCTGTGAGGGCAGCCTTAAGGGCGGCGGGGTCTTCATAATTTGCTGTGCGAAGCTCGACGCCGCGCTCCGCCAGGTCTTTGGCGGCGACGGGGTCACGGACGATACCAACCAGATGCGCACCGGGGGCGATCCGCAAGAGCTCGGCGATGACGAGGCGGCCCAACTGGCCGGTTACCCCGGTGATGGCGATACGTTCGGAAATTGTCATGTTCCTCTTCCTGGTCTAAAATAGAGACCAAGCCTAGATACGAGGCCACCGGAGATCGCGGAAGGAGGCAGGTTTTGGTGACAGGGTTACGCGAAAATAACCTTGGGTCGGCCCAGGAGTGCCTGGGGCAGCGCTTCCAGACCTGGCGCGGCGGCGAGTTCGACCTCGCGCTTTGCCCGGTCCGCGGCATCCTGGATCGTC
Organism: Bradyrhizobium elkanii WSM2783; assembly: GCF_000472865.1. GTDB lineage: Bacteria > Pseudomonadota > Alphaproteobacteria > Rhizobiales > Xanthobacteraceae > Bradyrhizobium > Bradyrhizobium elkanii_A. The sequence goes on from NZ_AXAP01000058.1 coordinate 10,842, forward strand.
TCGGCGACAAGTGGACCACGCTGATCTTGATCGTGCTCGCGCAGCGGCCGCATCGCTTCAGCGAGATCCGGCGGTCGATCCCCGACATCTCCAAGCGCATGCTGACGCAAACGCTTCGCGACCTCGAGCGCGACGGCATGATCACGCGCCGCGTGTTCCCGACCAAGCCGCCGAGCGTGGAGTACGGATTGACAGAACTCGGCGAATCCCTGCTCGAACCCGTGGCCCAACTCGTCACTTGGGCGGAGACAAGCCAGACCAAGATCGCGATGGCGAGATCGGCGTTCGACGCGGCGGAAGCGTCACGGGGCTAGGCAGCCCCGGATCTCACGACGGATCGAAGCCGAGCGCGACTTCCACTGTCATGGAATCGGGAAGAGCCGGCGGTATCTGCGGCAGCGGCTGGGCGCGGCGAATGGTATCGATTGCGGCCTGATCGAGCACGGCTTGACCGGAGCTGGTCTTGACCCAGGCGCCGAGCAATTTCCCATCGCGGCCGACCGAGAAGACCGCAAGCACCGTTCCCTGCAGATGCTGCCGCTTGGCGGCCCGCGGATAGCGCTGGAATTTGTCGATATGACGCACCAGGATGTCCCTGAACTGCAGCTTCGCGGGGGTTGGCACGGCGTCCGCGGAACGCAGCGGGATCCTGCTCGAAACGGCTGCTTCGGAAGACGACGTCTCTTCGACCGGGAGTGCCGCGAGCGTGTTGCGCGACATCTCGGCCGGCGTCTCAGTCGGAGCCTTGCCCGGGTTTGCTGCGTTCACGGCCGTTGACTGCGAAGCTTGGTTCACCGGGATCGGCAGCGGATCCGGACGCGGCAACAGCCGGACCTCGACGACTGCCGTCGGCTCGGCCTGCCCGCCAGCCCTGTGGAGCTGAAGGTGAAGCCAATACACGCCGCCCACGAAAAGTAACCCGACGATCGCCGGAAACAGCATCAGCCGAAAGCCCTGCCCGAACAGCGAGGCATCCGGATCGTCATCGGTCACGAAGGATTTCATCGCGCAGTGCTTACCGTGACGATCGCGCGCACGGGCTGAGGGGCTTCAGCGCCGACATGCGCGCCCAATAGCGAACCCCGCGCCAGCATCCGGTCATCTCGTTCGTGCCTGTCTTCCGTGGAATCATCCGGCCCGCAAAGCGGCTCGCAAGCGGGCGCGGCTTCGGCCGGAAACTAGCTCATATAGTCTCTTTGTGACAGAAATCTATTCCTGCCAAACTCCCGGCGAGGCCTGTTCGAGCGTGATGAGATGGCTAGAGCATGATCCGGAAAACCGCTTCACGCTTTTCCGGATCATGCTCTAGAACAGCAGCACGCCGTCGTCGTGCACCTCCGGCTCGGGCCGGTGCGGCGTGGATTTTGACATCACGCCGAGGCGCTGCAGGACGTCCCGATGGACCTGCCGCTCCCGTTCCATCGTGTACTGCGCGAACAGATCGTCCAGCACCGCCTCATCGCTCGAAGTCAGCGACAGCTTTCCGATCGTTGCGCTCGACGCCTCGAGGCGCGAGGCAGCAGCCGGGAGGGACGCGGATGCCTCGCCGAGCGTGGTCATCAGATCGTGGGCACCACCCATCAAGGCCTCGAATTCGGCACCCTCGTGGACGAGCCGGTCCATCAACCGATCGAGCCGCGCGTTGCCGGCCTCGATCTCCTGCAGCGTTTGCAGAATCGACGGCTCGAGCCTGGTCAATTGCGCTGGATTTCCATGAGCGCGCAACTCCTTGAGATCGCCGGCAGCGCGCTCGATGCGGTCGAGGATCGGCTTCAGCCTGGAAGCGCCGGCGGAGACCTGATCCGCGGTCATCTTGAGCTCGTTGGCGATCACGACGAACGCATTGCCCTTCACGCCCAGATGGCCGGCCTTGAGGCTGGCATTCATGCCGATCAGGATGATGTCGACGACGGCCTCGCCAAGGCCCGCGATCGCCAGACGAAACTTGCCGAGCGTATCCTCGACGACGGAGAGGGCAGCATCGACCGATCTGCCCGAATTCTCGCAGGTCGCAATCAGCTCCGAGGCCTGCGCCAGCGTTTGCTTGATGACGGCAAGGAATGACGGGGCCTCGCCGTCATGGCCGCCATATACCGAGCGACCTTGCGCAACCACGCCGGTCGCATCGGCAAGGATGGCATTCAGCGAACGGACGATCGCGCCGATATCATCGCCGAACTCGCGATCCGAATCCTTGAGTTGCGCGGCCTGGAGCTGGCAGATGATCTGGGCTCTTCGCGCACTGGCATCCGCTTCGAGCGCCGGAACGGTGCTTACCGCTGCGACAGCGACGCGCCGCAAGCCGCCGCAGACATGCTCCAGACGTTGCCGCGTGCTGTCGCCCGACTGCAGCGAGATGATCGCGCTGCCGACGGCATCGGCGATCTTCTTGGTGCTCCTGCCCGCGAGCTCGACAAGATGGACGCTCTTGTCCTGCTGCTCGCGCATCCCTGCATAAGCCGAGATCAGACCGGCGCTCGCCGAGAGAAGCTGCCCCCGATAGAGCTTCTCGAATTCCTTCTGCCTGTTGAGCGCAGTTTCGACCGCTACCGACAGCAGCTTCTGATCGCGCGCGCAGCCTTCGATCGAATGCTGCACCGATTGCCCGAGCTCGAATACCTCCTTTGTGAAATCAAGGAAGCTGTCGCGCTCGCCGTCCAGCGACGCCGCCTCGATGCGCGCGCTCCGCGCGATGATGGAGATCATCTGGATATGCTTGAAGAGCGGCGCGATCTGCGCGGATGCCGCCTCGGCATCCTCGCCGATCCGGCCGAGAAGCGCGCTTTCCGCCGGCAGTGCCTCGGCCAGCGCGTTCAAGCAGCCGGCGATATCCTGAAGCGCCGTCGAGGCGCCTTCGATCTCCGCGCCCGACATTTCGCGCGAGAGGCCAGTGAGCGCGCCCTCGAGCTCCTTGAACAGGGCGTGACCGCGACCGAGATGATTGCCGACCTTGGCAAAACTATCCTCGATGCGGGACGACACCTCCTCGATGGAGGCAACCGCCGCAGTAACCGTGTCGGTCTGGACGTCGGGAGAGATCATTGCATCATTCCGTCAGGGCAGGTTGTCCGGCCTGGTGCCAGAGCATGATCTCGCGCGCGATGTGGTTGAGCGAAACCACCTTCTCCACGGCGCCGTGCGCGATCGCCTCTTTCGGCATGCCGAACACCACGCAGCTCTCTTCGTCCTGCGCGCGCGTCGCCGCGCCAAGCTTGCGCATCTCCAAAAGGCCCCTCGCGCCGTCGTCGCCCATTCCCGTCATGATGATGCCGAGCGCATTGCGGCCGGCATATTGGGCCGCCGAACGGAACAGGACGTCGGCCGAGGGCCGATGCCGCGACACCGGCGGGCCGTCCTTGATGGCGATGCTGTAACGCAGGCCGGTTCGTTGCAGCAGCATGTGGCGCGCGCCGGGCGCGATATAGGCGCAGCCCGGCTGCACCGGCTCGCCATCCTCCGCCTCTTTCACCGCAATCTGACAGGCGGCGTTGAGACGCCGCGCGAACGCCGCGGTGAAGCCCTGCGGCATGTGCTGAACGATCAGGATCCCCGGGCAACTCGGCGGCAGCGCCTCCAGCACGTCGAGCAGCGCCTCGGTGCCGCCGGTCGAGACGCCGATGCAGACGATCCGTTCGGTGGTGGGGCGCGAGCGCCCCTGGATCGGCGGCGGCATGATGGCATCCGCCGTCAGCTTCTTTTCGATACTGCGCCGCTGCTGACGTGGACGCACGCGTGCACGCGCGGCCGACTTCACGGCTTCGCGCAGCCGGTTTGAACATTCCAGCAGCGCCTGCCGGGTATCGATCCGTGGCTTGGGAACGATATCGACCGCGCCGGCCTCGAAGGCTTCGAACATCTGATCGGAGCCCTCTTCGGTGAGCGAGGAGCAGATGATCACCGGGATCGGGCGCTGCGCCATGATCTTGCGCAGGAACGTGATCCCATCCATGCGCGGCATCTCGATGTCGAGGATGATCACGTCGGGCAATTCGTTCTGCAGCCGCCGCGCCGCAGCGAACGGATCGGACGCGGTCGCCATCACCTCGATATCCGGATCCTCGCTCAGGATGGTCGTGAGAATTTGGCGTACCGACGCCGAATCATCCACGATCAGCACGCGAAGTTTCTGCTTTGGCATTGCCGTGCGCTCCACGTCGCTAGACTCTAAAAACTGTCGGCTGAACCTGCTTCAACGTCGGCACCGTGTTGTGGATCATCGATTCGGAATGCCCCACCAGCAGATAGCCTCCCGGCCGTAAGTGCGAGCAAAGCTGATCGACGACCTTGCGCTGCGTCTTCCTGTCGAAATAGATCAGGACGTTCCGGCAGAAGATGATGTCGACGTCACGGTCCACAGGATAGCTGGAATCCATTAAATTCATCCGCATGAAATTCGTCAGTCGCCGCAATTCCGGCACCATGCGGACTTCGTTGCTCGATCGGTCCTTCGACGACAGGAAGTAGCGCTTCACGAACTCGGAAGGGACCGGCGCGATGACGTCGCGCGTGTAGATGGCGGCTTTGGCAAGCCGCAGCACCGCAGTCGAGATGTCCGTTCCGAGGATGCGAAACTGGAACCTTGTGCCAGACCTCGTCATGTCGTCGAGAACCATCGCGGTCGTATAGGCTTCCATGCCGGTCGAGCAGGCCGCGCTCCATATCTTCAACCCGTGCGAGCCGCGACCGCGGGGCTTCAGGAGCGCCGGCACCGCGACCTCCTTCAAGAAGGTGAAATGCGCCGGCTCGCGGAAGAAATCCGTCTTGTTGGTCGTGACCACATCGATCAGATGGGTCAGCTCGTTGTCGGGCAGGCCATTGTCGAACAGATGCTCGACATATTCGTTGAGCCCGGAATAGTTGAGCGCGCGGACGCGCTTGTGCAGCCGCCCTTCCAGCATCAGGCGCTTGCCAGCAGGCAGCTTGATGCCGACCTGCCCCTCGATCAATTCAGCGATCGTGCGGAATTGACGATCGGATAAATGTACCCCGGCTCCCAGCATCGCCGATGTCGCAAGTCTAGGCTGCGGCTGATGCGTCGACGCGGGCCTCGTCGGCGGACACTTCCGCGTCGGCCATCAGTCGTGCGAGATCGAAGATGATGACGAACTTTTCTCCCTTGCGTCCGATGCCCGCGATGTAGTCGGATTGCCAGCGTCCGCCGACCGAGGGCACGGGACCGATCGAGTCCTCGTCGATGTCGGTGACCTCGAACACGCAGTCCGCCACGAAGCCGACGCCAACCAGGCGGTCGTTCATCGGCACGTCCAGGATGATGATGCGCGTCGCCTCCGTCGCCGGCACGCTCGGCAGATCGAGCTTCAGGCGGAGGTCGACGATCGGATAACCGCTGCCGCGCACGTCGATCATGCCGAGCATGAAATGCGGCGCGTGCGGCAGACGCGAAATCGGCCGCATGTCGAGGATTTCGCGGACATTGCAGATGCTGATGCCGAAGGTCTCCCCGGCGAGACCAAGCGTCAGATATTGAGCGGTGCCGGCCATGTTGCATCCTTCCGGTCAGAGATCGCGGGGACTTGCCTCGAAGGCCGGCCCCCGCGTGTTTCTTTTCTGAGCATGATCTTTTCGGAAAACCGGTTCCCCACTTTTCCGGATCATGCTCTAGCGCTGAAAATCGGCGTCGCGATCGTCGCTGTCTTCCATCGCGAAGGCGAAGCCACCGCCGGCGGCGGCCTTGAGCGCGCGTGCCGGCTTGGCGACGGGCTTGCGGTCGGCGGCCGCCATGCTCGCGGCTTTCGCGCGGAGCTGGCCGACGGCCCGGTCGATCGGCATCGCAGCCGCGGGCCTGTCCTTTGCCTGGTCGATACGGAAATAGGCGATCGTCGACTGCAACTGTTCGGCCTGGGAGGCGAGCTCTTCCGAGGTCGAGGAGACCTGCTCGGATGCGCTGGCGTTCTGCTGGCCGACCTTGTCGAGCTGCTGGATCGCCTGGTTGATCTGCGCGGAACCGACATCCTGATCGCGGCAGGCCGCCGTGATCTCTTCCACCAGCTCCGCCGTCCGCTTGATGTCAGGCACCAGCTTGGCCAGCATGCTGCCCGCTTCCTGTGCCACCTTCACGCTCTCCGCCGACAGCGTGCCGATCTCGGCTGCGGCCGCCTGGCTGCGCTCGGCGAGCTTGCGGACTTCGGAGGCGACCACCGCAAAGCCCTTGCCATGCTCGCCGGCGCGCGCGGCCTCGACCGCCGCGTTCAGGGCGAGCAGGTCGGTCTGGCGCGCGATCTCCTGCACAATGGTGATCTTCTCGGCGATCGTCTGCATTGCCTCGACGGCGCGGCCGACCGCGGCGCCGCTGGCTTCGGCATCCTTCGCCGACTGCCCTGCGATCTTCTCGGTCTGGTTGGCGTTCTCGGCGTTCTGCTTCACATTGGCCGCCATTTCCTCCATCGAGGAGGAGGCTTCTTCGGCCGAGGAGGCCTGCTCGGTCGCGCCTTGCGAGAGCTGTTCGGCGCTGGCCGAGAGCTCCTGGCTGCCGGCCGAGACGTTCTGCGCCGCCGTCAGCGCTTCCGCGACGATCGTGCGGAGCTTCTCGACCATGCGCTCCAGGGCCATGCCGAGCGTATCCTTGTCCGACAGGCGCTTGGCGTCGACAGTGAGGTTGCCCTGCGCGATCTCGTTGGCGACGGCCGCCGTTCCGTTCAGGTTCACGGTCATCGCATTCAGCGACTTGACGAGGTCGCCGATCTCGTCGTTGCTGACAACGTCGATCTTCTGGCTGAGATCACCGATCGCAACCGCATCGGCGAGGTTTACGGCACGGCTGAGTCCGCGGCTGATATTGAGCGCAATCCAGGTCGCCGCCACCACCGCGATCACGAGCGAGGTGAGCACCAGGATGACCAACAGCATCTCGGCGCGCGCCCCGTCCTGCCTTGCCTGCTCGGTCTGCTCGGCCATCGCCGACTTGACGAGCGAGATGTAGGCGTTTGCGGCTTCCAGCGCATCGGCCACTACCTTGCGACCTTCGTTCATCGAACGATCAGTCGCCGCCGCCTTGTCGACCTTGGCGAGGCGGACCGTCTCATCCTGATAGGCATTCATCTTGACGTAGGCGGCCGAGAAAGCATCGATCAGCCTTTTGCCCCGGTCGGTCGCTCCGGCATAGATCTCGTCCCTGGTCTTGAGCAGCGGCTCGCGAATCTTCGCCAGGTCGGCAACGAACTGGTCATAGTTCTTTTCCGAAGCGATGATGGAGTTCTTCTCGGCCCGCAGCTGAAGCAGGATGCCCTTTTCGAGTTCGGCGGCCTTGTCCATGCGTCCGGCCCGCGAAACGAGACTCTCGGCCGTGCCGACCATGTCGCTGAGCTTCACGTAGCCCACCGCGCCCGCGACCATGGACAACAGGATGACGAGGCCAAAGGCGCCGGCCAATTTTGCTTTTACGGTAAGTCTCATTTCAGCCCCCAAGAGAATGCTCGAATTGTTGGTCGGACCGCAATCAATCCAACCTGCCAGCCCACCAACGCTTCACTCCTCAGCGCTGAAAATCAGCGTCGCGGTCGTCCCCGTCTTCATCCAGCTCGAAAGCGAAGCCGCCGCCATTGGCAACCTTGAGGGCGCGACGGCCCTGCGGCTTCGCCGCGGCGGCCGACGGCTTCCTGGCGCCGCGATCGACGGCCGCCATTGTCGCAGCCTTCGCGCGCAGTTGGCTGACCGCCTTGTCGATGGGCGCGGCGGCGGCCTTGCGCCCCTGGTCGATGCGGAAGAAGGCGATCGTCGACTGCAACTGCTCGGCCTGGGAGGCCAGTTCTTCCGAGGTCGAGGAAACCTGTTCGGATGCGCTGGCGTTCTGCTGGCCGACCTTGTCGAGCTGCTGGATCGCCTGGTTGATCTGCGCCGAACCGACATCCTGCTCGCGGCAGGCCGCCGTGATTTCCTGGACCAGGTCCGCGGTTTTCTTGATATCGGGCACGAGCTTGGCAAGCATGCTGCCCGCCTCTTGCGCGACCTTCACGCTCTCCGTTGACAGCGTGCCGATCTCGGCGGCGGCCGCCTGGCTGCGTTCGGCGAGCTTGCGCACTTCGGAGGCGACCACGGCAAAGCCCTTGCCATGCTCGCCGGCGCGCGCCGCTTCGACCGCGGCATTGAGCGCCAGGAGGTCGGTCTGCCGCGCGATCTCCTGCACGATCGTGATCTTTTCGGCGATCGTCTGCATCGCTTCGACGGCGCGGCCGACGGCGGCGCCGCTGGCTTCGGCATCCTTGGCCGATTGCGTGGCGATCTTCTCGGTCTGGTTGGCGTTGTCGGCGTTCTGCTTCACATTGGAGGCCATCTCCTCCATCGAGGAGGAGGCTTCTTCAGCCGAGGACGCCTGCTCAGTCGCGCCCTGCGAGAGCTGCTCGGCGCTGGCCGAAAGCTCCTGGCTGCCGGCCGAGACGTTCTGCGCCGCGGTCAGGGCTTCCGACACGATCTGCCGCAGTTTCTCGACCATCACGTTCAGCGACTTGACGAGATCTCCGATCTCGTCGTTGCTGACTACGTCGATTTTCTGGCTGAGATCGCCGTCGGCGACTGCGCCTGCCAGACCGACTGCACGTCCCAGCGAGCGGCCGATGCTGAATGCGATCCAGAGCGCCGCACCGAGCCCGACAACGAGCGACGCGATAACCAGGCTTGCCAGCATGACAGTCGCGCGGCGGCCTTCTTCCTTGGCCTGCTCGGCCTGCATAGCCATGGCTTTCTTCGCGTAGCCGATATAGGCATCGGCCGCCTCCATGGACTCAACAACCGCCTGGCGGACAACGGTCATCGATCGCTCGGCGGCCTTGGCCTTGTCGGTTCTTGCGAGTTTGAGCGTCTCGTCCTGCACCGAATTCATCTTGGCGTAGGCGGTGCTGAAGTTCTCGATCAGCCGCTTGCCCTGTTCGCTCGCGCCGGACTGAATCTCGTCCTTGAGCTTCAAGGTAGATCCACGAGTCCTGTCGATCTCGGACAAGAACCGGTCCATGTCGCCTTCGGGCACCAGGATCGCGTTCTTCTCGGCCCGGACCTGAAACAGGACATCCTTCTCGAGCTCGGCTGCCTTTTCCATCCGGCCGGCGCGGGCGACAAGGCTGTCCGTCGTCTCCACCATGTCGTTGAGCTTCATATAGGCCACTGCGCCGCTCACCGCGGACAGCAGGATGATCGCGCCGAAGGCACAGGCCAACTTCGCCTTGACAGTAAATCTCATTTTCAGCCCCTCAAGTCTCGCCCCCGAGACGTCCTCAATTCAGGATACGTTCCATATTCGGTACGATGACGAACTCTTCACGCCACTTGGTGATGAAGCGGATGAACTCCGGCTTCCAATGCATGCCGACGCGCGGCGTCTGCTGCACGTCGGTCCGCGAGATCTCGGTGACCTCGTAGACCTTGTCGGCGGTGACGCCGACCAGGACCGGCTCATTGTCGATGCCGACCTCGATCACCACGATCCGGGTATCGGCGGAATCTTCGGTCTGCGGCATCCCGAACCGGATGCGCAGGTCGGCCAGCGGAATGACATTGCCGCGCACATTGATCACGCTGGGCACGAACGACCGCGAGCCGGCCACTTTCGTCGCGGGAACCGGATCGATGATCTCGCGCACCAGGCCGGCATCGAGCGCGAATTTCTCGTCACCGAGCCCGATCATGACCACCTGCATCGAACCGTCCTGGACGGTCCCGGCGTCCTGCTGCCGATCTGTCGCCATCTATGCCGCCTCGCTCATCTGCTGCTTCTCCGCACGCGACTGCGCCAGCGCGACGAGTTGCGCCACGTCGAGAATAAGCGCCGCGGTGCCGTCACCAAGGATGGTCGCGCCGGAAAAGATCGTGACGTCGGAATGCAGTTTCGAAAGCGACTTGATGACGGTCTGATGATTCCCGATGATCTGGTCGGCAACCAGCCCGACGCGCGTCTCGCCGGTCGAGATGATGATCGTCTTCTGATGCAGTCCGGGTGATCCGGGCACATCGAGAATGTCACGGAGCCGCAGGAAGGGCACGAGATTCCCGCGCACGTTGAGGAAATTGCGCCCACGCGAACGCTCGTCGTCCGCCGTGAGCTCGACGCACTCCTCGACCGCCGGGAGCGGAATGATGTAGCGGCCCTCGCCGACGCGGATCAGCAATCCCTCGATGATCGCAAGCGTCAGCGGCAGGCGCAGCGTGACGCACGTTCCCGCGCCGGGTTTCGTCGACAGATCGATCGAGCCGCGCATGTTCTCGATGGTGCGCTTGACCACGTCCATGCCGACACCGCGGCCGGACAGCGCGGAGATGGTCTGGGCGGTCGAGAACCCCGGATGGAACAGGAACTGATGAATCTCATGATCCGACATCGCGGCACCGGGCGCGATCAGCCCCTGCTCTTCCGCCTTGGCGCGGATGCGCGCGGTGTTGAGCCCGCCGCCATTGTCCTTGACGGTGACGAGAACCTGTGCGCCGGAATGGATCGCATAGAGCTCGATCCGCCCGTTCTCGGTCTTGCCGGCCGCCGCGCGCGTCTCGGAATCCTCGATGCCGTGATCGATCGCATTGCGGATCAGGTGCACGAGCGGATCGGCAAGACATTCGATCATGGTCTTGTCGAGCTCGGTATCCTCGCCCGAGGTGACGAATTCGACCGGCTTGCCGAGGTCGCGGGACAGATCGTGGACCAACCTTCGGAAGCGTCCGAACAGCGAGCCGATCGGGACCATCCGTGCGCCCATGGTGGTGTCGCGCAGGCTTGCCGCCAGCCGCTCGATCTCCTCGGCGATCATCTTGATCGAGAGATCGGAGCCGGCCGCGGCCAACTGGCTGAGCCGCGCCTGGGCGATGACGAGCTCTCCGACCCGGTCCATCAACTCATCGAGCCGTTCGGCCTGGACGCGGACCGTGGCGATGCCACGCTCTTCCGCGCGCTTCGGCTCGTCGCGCTTCCGTTCCGGCGGCGTCGCCGGCTCCGCCGCAGCGGGGGCCGAGGAAGCGGTCGGCGCCGGGGCCGGAGGAGCCACCGGCTCGGCTTCCGCCATTGCGAACGTCGGCGCCGCGCGCTCGACCTGCGCCAGCGGCACCAGCGTCAGCTTCATCTCGTCCTGCACGAACATGAAGACGTCGTCGATAGCGTCCTTGTCGCAACCGCTATGCAGCGTGACGTCCCATTTCAGGTAGCAGTCCTCGGGCTCCAGCTCGTCCAATAGCGGCACGCCATCGGTGACCGGCACGACGAAGCAGGGACCGAGCTTGCAGAGATCATCCAGGAGGTCGAGCGGATTGGAGCCGTTGCGGAGAATATGTGACTCGAATTCGAGGCGCAGTTGCCAGCCCGCCGGTCGGCTCTCGCTTGCCGGCGGGGTGTCGATCTCAGACTCGACCGGCAGGACCTGCTCGACAGGTGAAACGAAACGCTTCAGATCATCCAGGATGGCGTCGCCGATGATCGAATCAGCGTCATCGGGCGCTTCGATCAGGGCACGGATATAGTCCTTCGCCGCCAGCGCGACCGCTATCAGCTCTTGCGTCGGCTTGATCTCGCCCTTGCGGACCAGCTCGAAGGCGGTCTCGAATTCGTGGGTGAACGCGGCGACCTTGTCGAAGCCGAACATGGCGCCGGAGCCTTTGATGGTGTGCAGGGCGCGAAACGCCGAGTCGACCAGCTCGCGATCGTCGGGACGCAGGCCAAGATCCAGCAAGGCCCCTTCGAGGGTTTCGAAAAGCTCGCTCGCCTCCTGACGGAATATCTCCGTCGGGTCCATGCTGCTCATGACCGCACCAGCTTGTTGACCACCGCGAGCAATTGCTCAGGCTTGAAGGGCTTGGTGATCCATCCGGTGGCGCCGGCGCTCTTGGCTTCCTGCTTCACCGCGTCGTTGGACTCGGTGGTGAGGAAAACGATCGGCAGGCCGACCTGCGACGGCAGCTTGCGCAGGGCCCTTATCAGTTCGAGGCCGTTCATGACGGGCATGTTGAGGTCGGTGATCACGAGATCAAGCTTGCCCGCCTGCGCCTTCGCCAGGCCCTGCGCCCCGTCGCCCGCCTCGATCACGTTGTGACCGGCCGGCTCGAGCACGACCTTGATCATCTGGCGGATGCTGGGGGAATCATCGACCGTCAGGACCGTAGCCATCACGCGCCATCCTTGTTGTGAAAATGTTGGTCGATCATCGCATCGCTGGAGAAGCCTGCGCGGCGAAGAGTATTACGGAGGCTTTGCGAGAATGCAGTCAGGACGACCGGGCGGCCCTGCGCCTTGCCGGTCTCCGCGGTAGAAAGCAAAAGCTGGATCGAGGTGACGTCGGCCTTGTCGACAGCGGAGCAGTCGATCTCGAGCCGATCATTGCGGCTGAAGGCCTCGCGGATCGTGTCGTAGACCTGGCGGATCGACGCGATGCTGCAGTCCGGTGGCAACTGCAGCCACCGTTTGGACTCTGTCACGTCAGCCATTCACCGCCCCCGCATTCCCAGAGATTCGCTTTAGCCGGAATGCGAATCTCTTTCGGCCGAAGTATCGGCAGAGATGGTGATTAAGATGTTAATCAACCGCGATTCCATGCAAGATGACCGTAGGATTACGGTGCGCGGGATTCGACGGGTAGCCTGGTAGGATTCGCGCCTGCATTCACGCGCATCGAACAGGCGGTGCAATCGGCGATTGTCAGGCTTAGGTCGACGTTAAGAGCCTGCACAGTAGCTCTTGGTCTCGTACAACCGACCGTGCGTACCAGGACGTCAGATGCTTACACAAGCGCTTCTCGTTGACGACAGTCGTTCTGTCCTCGACTTCCTCACGCGGCTCCTGGAAGCCGACGGTACCGTGCAGGTCACGGCGTACACCTGTCCGCTGCAGGCGATGACATCGGCGATGCAGCGCCAATATGACATCGTCCTCGTTGACTACGAGATGCCGAGAATGGACGGCGTCACATTCATCCGCGAACTCCGTGCGATCGAGAACTTCGGCAATATTCCGATCGTGATGATCACCTCGGTACAGACGGACGACGTGCGCATGCAGGCGCTCGAGGCCGGCGCCACCGATTTCCTGCCGAAACATCCGCAAACTCTGGAGACCAGGGTCCGGCTGAGAAATCTCATCCGGCTCGGCATTGCCGTTCGGCAACTGAACGACCGCGCAGCCGATCTCGTCCGGGAAGTTGCCAGTGCCACGCAGAAGCTGCAGGAGCGCGAGGAGGAGATCATCCTTCGTCTGGCGCTCGCCGTCGAATACCGCGACAACGACACCGGCGAGCACACACTTCGGGTAGCGAAATACAGCCGCATCATCGCCGAAGAACTCGGCCTGCCGTCCCGGCTCATCCGCGATATCTATCTTGCGGCCCCCCTGCATGACGTCGGCAAAGTCGCGATACCCGACAGCATCCTGCTCAAGCCGGGCCGGCTGAACGCGGAGGAGATCGCGATCATACGCACCCACGCCGTGATCGGCGGACGCATCCTCGCCGACAGCCATTGCGAGCTGATCCAGCTTGGAGCCGAGATCGCTGCAGCTCATCACGAACGCTGGGACGGCAGCGGCTATCCCAACGGGCTCAGGGAAACCGACATTCCGATCGCGGCCCGCGTCGTCGCAGTCGCCGACGTCTTCGATGCGCTGACGATGAAGCGTCCCTACAAGGACCCGATGCCGCCTGCGGACGCGCGTCGTTACCTCGAGGACAACAAGGCGCGCCAATTCGATCCCGCCTGCGTCGACGCCTTTCTTTCGCGCTGGAACGAAGTCGTGGCGATCGCCACCGCGCAACATACGATAGCACCGTGGCAGGCCGAAATGCGCACGCTTTCGACGGCCGTCTAGCTTCAACTGAAACCAAGCTGCTGGCGCGGGATGATTTTTCCTCGAACCATCATCGCGCTCTATCTTCTTGTTTGAGCATGATCTTTTCGGAGAACCTGTATCCCGTTTTGCGCTAACGCGGCCCTCCGGGTCCGGATCATGCTCTGAGTTGTGTAACGTCGTTGTGAGCCGGCAGCTTCCGCCTGCAACCTGCGCACGAATGTGCTCACGCGGCATTGAGAGAACGTGAGAAGACGCGCTCTTTAAACAGGGTGTCGCGATCCGCACTTCGAAAGGGGAGCCACGCTCCATTGGCTCCGCTTCCTGATGGAGAACACCCATGTCTGCAATCAAGCTCTTGTCGATCGCGCTGGTCGCTGCGGCGACGCTTGCAACTCCCGCGATGGCTCGCGAACACACGCGCCACGCTCTGCGTGCCAATGCCGCTGCCGTTGCGGCGCCGGAGCAGGTCTATGTCGGCGGACCGGGCTGCGTTCCCGCCCCACGGGTAGGCGCGTTTGCCTCGCAGCCCTGGACCGACGGCAACGTTCCCTGTGAACCCGGCACCGGCTATGGCTATTACAGCTACGGCTATTATTGATCCGGTCGCTTCGGACCACCGTTGAACGAGTATCCTGTCAGTCGAGCTGACGGTCGAAACTGAAGAGGCCGGACCGCTTGTGCGGTCCCGGCCGCTTTTTTATTGGTAGTATCGTAGATTCAAATCCCGCTGTCCTGCGCATGCGCGCATCCGTGGATTAGCGCTGCGCTATTGCTGCGCACCGCGCAGCGCAAAGAAAATCCTAAGCGATATCTCACTGCATTCCTAAAGACGAATTTAGTGGATGCGCCGCCGAACGCGCCTACGTTCAACGCGTCGGAGAAACCCGGCCGGCTGGTTCGGCTGGTGCATTCGAGGCGAGGCGCTTCATTCACGGAGAGGAAGTGTCATGATGAGACGATTGACAGCGATCCTGGCGACCGCCCTTCTTTCTGCATTATTCACAGCGAACGCCGCTGTCGCGCAAGTGACCGGTGCGGCGACCCCGACTCCGACGCTTGACGCAACCTCTCCGCTAGGCAACGCGGGCTCGCCGGTCTCGCCAACGGGAATTCCGCTGGGCGCGACCGAGCTCTCATCCGCGGGAGTCAGTCCGCTCGCGGCTCCCGCGACGGGCACGATCGCCATTCCAAGCAGCGGCACAGTTTGCTCGACGGTTGGGACAGCGCCGACCCAAATGTTCGGATCGACCGCCACCTTCGACGGTGCCGGAATGGCGGTCGGATCGACCGCGCCTGCAACCGCGGCCATGGCGGGCAATACAGCCGCGACACCGGGCCTATCGCCATTGATTTCACCGACATCGGGCGTGTCGACAACGTCAGGCACGCTTGAGAGCTCCGGCATGGCGACAGCATCCGGCATCATCGACACGTCGGGAACGTCCGGGATGTGCGGTTCGGGCTCGACCAGCGTCATTGCATCATCGACACCGTCGTCGACCTCACCCACGACAATGGGCGGTGTCAATCGAACCGGCATTCCCCTCGACTCGACCGAGATCGGCAACCTCGGCGTCAGCTCGGCGGCGCCGGTGCCGACACCCGGCGTATCGCTCCTTCCAGGCGTCGTTGGACCGGTTGCGGCCCTCCCGACCGTGCCGACGGTTCTTACTCCCGCTCCAACCGCCTCCACCTCCACGATGGCAGGCAGTGCCTGCTCAATCCTCACTGCGGGCAGTGTCACGTCATCGGCAGCTATTCCGGGTTGCTAACAAATCTCTCAGCGAAGCCCAGACCATGAAAAAGAAGATCGTTGTCGGTGCCGTCATGCTGACCGCCGCAGTGGCGACCGGCGCTCTGCTCCACGCTATGCATGACTTCCCGTTCGAGACGGCCGCCGCAGCGCCGGCCCGGCCGTCCCCGGTGCCGATCGTCGCCGGAACGGTCAGCCAGCACGACGTGCCGATCTATCTGACCGGCGTCGGCACCGTGATCGCCTACAACACCGACGTGGTGCGCGCCCAGATCCAGGGGCAGATCTTCACCATCAACTTCACCGAAGGCCAGCATGTGCATGCCGGCGACCTGCTGGCGCAGATCGATCCGCGCCCCTATCAGGCACTGATCGATCAGTACACCGGAGCACTGGAACGCGATCAGGCACAGCTCGCCAACGCCAATGCCAACCTCGTCCGTTACACCCAGTTGGGGGCCAAAGGCTGGGCGACACCGCAACTGATCGAAACCCAGAAAGCGCAAGTCGGGCAGTTGGACGGCGCGATCACAACCGACAAGGCGCTGATCGAGGCCGCGAAAGTGCAGCTCAGCTTCACGCGTCTGACCTCACCGATCGACGGCGTGGTCGGGATCCGCCAGATCGACGTCGGCAATATCATCAGCCCGTCAAGCACGAACGGCCTCTGCGTGGTGACCCAGCTCGATCCGATTTCGCTGATCTTCACACTTCCGGAGACGGTCCTGCCGCAAATCCAGAAGCAGCAGCAGATCACCAAGGCGCCGCTCACCGTCCTCGCCTATAACCAGGACGACACGATCGAGCTCGGCCAGGGCCAGCTTGGCCTCGTCAACAACGAGATTCTGCAGACCACGGGCTCGATTCAGCTCAAGGCCAATTTCTCCAACAAGGAGAACAAGCTCTGGCCGGGTGAGCTGGTCAACGCGCGATTGCTGCTCGACACGAGACACAACGGCCTCACCGTGCCTGCGGCGGTGATCCAGCAAGGTCCGAACGGAGCCTATGCGTGGGTCGTCAATCCCGACAACACCGTTGCGATCCGCCAGGTCAAGGTGGCGCAAATCAGCGACGGACAGGCGCTGATCGATTCCGGACTCTCGGCAAATGAGCGGGTGGTGGTCGACGGCCAATACAAGCTGCAGCCCGGCACACATGTGATCGCGCTCCATGGCAAGGCGGCCGAGGAAGCCGCCGCGCAGGACGCAATGCAGACGCCAATCCCATGAATATTTCCGCACCGTTCATCCGACGGCCGATCGCGACCGCCCTGCTCATGGTGGGCTTGTTCGTAGCTGGACTGGTCGCCTATCCGCTGATGCCGGTGGCGGCACTGCCGAACGTCAACTACCCCACGCTGACGGTGACCGCGCAGTTGCCGGGCGCCGATCCGCAGACCATGGCGTCCTCGGTGGCATCGCCGCTCGAGCTGCAGTTCGGCGAAATTCCAGGCCTCACCCAGATGACGTCGGCGAGTGCGCTCGGCTACACCCAGATCACGCTGCAGTTCGATCTCAGCCGCCAGATCGACGGCGCGGTGAGCGACACGCTGTCGGCCATCAACGCCGCTTCCCCTTACTTGCCGACGGGCCTGCCGTATCCGCCGACGATCCGCAAGGTCAATCCGGCCGACACGCCGATCCTGGTGCTCGGCATCACCTCGGACAGCCTGCCGCTGACCACGGTGGACGCCTATTCCGAAAACATCCTGCTGCAGAAGATTTCGCAGATCTCCGGCGTCGGCCTCGTCGGGGTCGGCGGTCAGCAGAAGCCCTCCGTCCGCATCCAGGTTGACCCCGAGGCATTGGCCGCCCGGGGCATCAATCTCGAGGACCTGCGGACGGTGCTGGGCCAGGCCAATGTCGATCTGGCGAAGGGCACGCTCAACAGCCCGCGCCAGACCTACACGCTCAACACCAATGATCAACTGTTCAAGCCCGACCAATACGCCGATCTCGTCGTCGCCTATCGCAATGGATCTCCGGTCCGCATCCGCGACATCGGACGCGCGATCAGCGCGCCGGAAAACGACCTGATCGCCGGCTGGTACAACAATCAGAGGGCGATCCTCCTGGCGATCCAGCGTCAGCCCGGCGCCAATGTCATCGACACGGTCGCGCGCATCAAGGCGATGATGCCGGTGCTGCAAGCCTCGATTCCCGCGGGCATCAAGATCAACGTCATTTCCGACCGCACCGATACCATCCGCGCATCGATCGCCGACGTGCAGTTCACGCTGCTCCTGACGATCGGGCTCGTCGTCATGGTGATCTTCATCTTCCTGCGCAGCTTCTGGGCGACCATCATCCCGGCCGTCACCGTGCCGCTGTCGCTGGTCGGCACTTTCGCGATCCTCTACGAAATGGGCTACAGCCTCGACAATTTGTCGCTGATGGCGCTGTCGATTGCGGTCGGCTTCGTGGTCGACGACGCCGTCGTCGAGATCGAGAATATCACGCGTCACATCGAGGAAGGCCTCTCGCCCTATGACGCGGCGATGAAGGGGTCCGGCGAGATCGGCTTCACCGTCATGGCGATCACGTTCTCGCTCATCGCCGTCTTCATCCCGCTGTTCCTGATGAGCGGCTATGTCGGGCTGCTGTTCCGCGAGTTCGCGATGACGGTGAGCGTGGCGCTCGTTCTCTCACTGGTGATCTCGCGCACGCTGACGCCGATGATGTGCGCATATCTGCTCAAGCCCGAAAACAACTCGCACGGCCGGCTCTATCGATTGTCCGAACGCGGATTCGACGCGCTGCTCAATCTCTATGAGGCCGGCCTCAGGATCGTGCTGCGTCATCGCTTCATCACGCTGATGGTGATGCTCGGCACCATCGTGCTGACTGGTTATCTCTACGTCGTCATTCCCAAGGGCTTCTTCCCGGAGCAGGATACTGGGTTGATCCTCGGTCAGTCGGAGGCGTCGCAGGATATCTCGTTCAAGGCGATGGCCCAGCGCCAGCAAGCCCTGCTCGACGTCATCATGCGCGATCCCGCCGTCGCTTCCGTCGGGGCCGCGGTGGGCGCCGGCGGCGGCGTCTACACGGTCAATGACGGGCGCGTCTACATCCAGCTCAAGCCAGCCGACCGGCGTGATCCGATCGACAAAGTGACCGCGCGATTGCGGACCAACCTCGCCAAAATCCAGGGCGTCACGCTGTACATGCAGCCCGCTCAGGACATCACGATCGGAGCCCGGCTGAACAAGACGCAATTCCAGTACACGATGAACGATGCCGATCCGGGCGAGCTCACCCGTTGGGCGGGCCTGTTCCTCGACAAGATCAGAACGATCCCCTCGATCACCGATGTCACCACCGACCAGCTCAATGCCGGGCCGCTGCTCGACATCACCATCAAGCGTGAAGTCGCCTCGAGCTACGGCATCCTGCCCTTTACCATCGATAACACGCTGGACGATGCGTTCGGTCAGCGCATCGTCTCGACGATCTACACCACGCTGCAGCAGTACCATGTCGTCATGGAGGTCAATCCGAAGTTCCAGTATTCGCCCGATGCGCTTAACGGCATCTATGTGAAATCTTCGAGCGGGCAGCAGGTGCCGTTGTCGACGCTGGTCGATTCGGTCGTGAAGGTCTCGCCGCTCGTCGTCAATCACCAGGGGCAGTTCCCGTCGGTGACGATCTCGTTCAACCTTGCGCCGGGTGCCGCCATCGGCCAGGCCGTGAGCACCATTGATGCAGTGAAGAAGGAGCTGAATCCGCCGCTCTCGCTGCAGACCAGCTTCCAGGGCAACGCCCAGGCCTTCGGCGCCTCGCTGTCGAGCACGCCGATCCTGATCCTCGCCTCGCTGTTCGTGATCTACCTGATCCTCGGCATCCTCTATGAAAGCACGATCCATCCGATCACCATCATCTCGACCCTGCCATCGGCCGGCGTCGGCGCGCTGCTGTTGCTGATGGCGGCCCATTTCGATCTGACCGTGATCGCGATTGTCGGCCTCATCCTGCTGATCGGCATCGTCAAGAAGAACGGCATCATGCTGGTCGACTTCGCGATCCACGCCGAACACAATGAAGGACTCAGCACGGAAGAGGCGATCTACCAGGCCTGCATCAAGCGGTTCAGGCCGATCCTGATGACCACGATGGCGGCAATGCTCGGCGCCGTGCCGATGATGGTGGGCACCGGCGCGGGCTCGGAGATCAGGCAGCCGCTCGGCTATGCCATTGTCGGCGGCCTCGCCGTGTCGCAGATCCTCACGCTGTACACGACGCCGGTGGTCTATCTCTATCTCGACCGGCTGCAGATCTGGCTGTTCGGCGAGAAGGAGGCGGCAACCTCGTCCGTCCAGCCCCAGGCAACGCCGGCCGAATGAGACGGCGCCGGCCGCCACTATGCAAATTGCGTCGCTTCATACAGATCGCTCACTCCCGACTTTGTGAATTCGGCATCATGCACCGCGCACCTACATAAGTGTTTGAAACCATGAGTTGCGGAGTTGAGTATGCCGAGCAGAGAATATTCGAGCCCAGCGCAGACCTTGCGCCGGGTCGCGGAAAGCGTGAGCGACCAGGCAGTTGCCGATCGTCTCAAGGTTCTTGCCGAGAGCTATGAGCGGCGGGCCGAAATGGCTTCGCAGGCCGATCTGGCCAAGAATTAGACTGAAGCCGCCGATTGCCGCCAAACGCGCGGAACCATCAGCCTTTGTTGAGCCTCCCTACCGAATGTTAATGGGCTTTCCGGCCCTTAATCGTTCAATATGTCGACCTGGAATGTTGCAGGAACCGGGCTGCGGCGACACGCGCCCCACGCGGGTTCTTCATGCGCTTTCGCAGGTGACCCATGGATCAGCAGCTGAGGAAGTCGACGGACCCCCCTTCGATTGCGCCTGGGAAAAAAGTCGTGCGCCCGGCTCGCGGGCGCATTGGGTTCGCGATCGCCGTTATTCTCCTGCTGGCTGCCGGCATCGTCTGGTGGACGAAGCCCGCAGGCACGCCACAGGAAACAGCCGGCAAGCGAACCGCCCCGCCGATGTCCGTTGTCGCCGAGACTGTCGGCAAGGGCGATATCGGGATCAACCTCAATGGGCTCGGCACGGTCTCTTCACTCGCCACCGTCACGATCAGAAGCCAGATCAGCGGATATTTGACCCGCATCGCGTTCAAGGAAGGCGATGAAGTCAAGAAGGGTGATCTGATCGCGGAGATCGACTCCCGCCCCTTCGAAGCGGCGCTAGCCCAGGCCAAGGGACAGCTTGCGCGCGACCAAGCCATGCTGAAGGGCGCCCAGGTCGATCTTGCCCGCTACCAGGGCCTGGCGAAGCAGAACGCCGTGCCGCACCAACAGCTCGACACGCAAATAGCCCTGGTCGCCCAGAACGAAGGCACGGTTGAAGCGGACCGCGCCTCGGTGCAGGCTGCTGAAGTGAACCTGCGCTATTGCCACATCCTGTCGCCGCTGGATGGGCGCGTCGGATTGCGGCAGGTCGATCAGGGCAACTACGTCACCCCCGGTGATGCCACCGGCATCGTGGTGATCACGCAACTGCAGCCGATCAGCGTCCTGTTCACACTTCCGGAGGACCAGCTTCAGGCGATCGCTACGCGGCTCCGCGAGGGAGCGGTGCTGCCGGCCGCGGCCTACGATCGCAGCGGCACCAACAAGCTGGCCAGCGGGGCGCTGCAGACCTTCGACAGCCAGATCGATCCGACCACCGGCACGATCAAGCTGCGCGCGCAATTCTCGAACGAAGCGCGGACGCTGTATCCCAATCAGTTCGTCAACGTGCGTCTCCTGCTGGACACCCACAAGGACGTGACGACGATATCGACGGCCGGCATCCAGCGCGGCACGCCCGGCACCTTCGTCTATCTCGTCAACGGTGACAGCACGGTCTCGGTGCGCCCGGTCAAGCTTGGCGTCACTGAAGGAGACCGGGTCGAGGTTCAGTCCGGACTTTCCCCCGGCGACCGCATCGTGATCGATGGCGCCGACAAGCTGCGGGAAGGCGCCAGGATCGTCATTCGACCTCCAACGGGGGCGGGCGAGTCGGCCGCTGCAGCCAAGCCGCCGGATTCGAAAGCGGTGGACGGCAAGGGGCGGCGCTCCGGGGGTGGACACGAATGAACCCCTCGCGGCCATTCATCCACAGACCGGTGGCGACAACGCTCTTGATGATCGCCATCATGCTGTCGGGAATGCTGGCATTCCGCTTCCTGCCCGTCGCCGCCCTGCCCGAGGTCGATTACCCGACGATCCAGGTCCAGACCTTCTATCCCGGCGCCAGTCCTGACGTGATGACGTCGTCCGTCACGGCCCCGCTGGAGGTGCAGTTCGGCCAGATGCCGAACCTGAGCCAGATGAGTTCAGTCAGCTCGGCCGGCGCTTCGGTCATCACGCTGCAGTTCGGATTGACGATCTCGCTCGATGTCGCCGAGCAGGAGGTGCAGGCCGCGATCAATGCCGCCGGCAATCTGCTGCCATCAGATCTTCCGGCGCCGCCGATCTATGCCAAGGTCAATCCGGCCGATGCCCCGATCCTGACCCTTGGCCTGACGTCGAAGACCATGCCGCTGACGCAGGTCCAGGATTTCGTCTACACCCGCCTGGCGCAGAAGATCTCGCAGTTTCCGGGAGTAGGCCTCGTCAGCATCAGCGGCGGCCAGCGGCCGGCGGTCCGCGTCCGCGCCGACATCCGCAAGCTTGCCGCCTATGGCCTCAATATCGACGACCTGCGCACCACCCTCGGCAATGCCAATGTCAACACGCCCAAGGGCAATTTTGACGGCGCGATGCGCTCCTACACCATCAACGCCAACGACCAGATCCGCGGTGCCGGTGGCTACAAATCCCTGATCGTGGCCTACAAGAACGGCTCTCCGGTCCGTCTCAGCGACATCGGCGACGTCATTGACGGCGCCGAGAACGACAAGCTCGGCGCCTGGATGAATACGACGCCGGCGATCATCCTCAACATCCAGCGCCAGCCCGGGGCCAACGTCATCTCGGTGGTCGAGGGGATCAAGGCGGTGTTGCCGCAGCTACAGGCGGCATTGCCCGCCGCCATCGACCTGAACATCCTGACCGACCGCACCGTGACCATCCGCGCCTCGGTCAGGGACGTGGAATACGAGCTCTCGCTCGCAGTCGTGCTGGTCGTGCTGGTGATCTTCGTATTCCTGCGCAGTCCGCGCGCGACGCTGATCCCAAGCCTCTCCGTGCCGCTCTCGCTGGTCGGCACCCTGGGGGCGATGTATCTGTTCGGCTTCAGCCTCAACAACCTCTCCCTGATGGCGCTCACGATCGCGACCGGCTTCGTGGTCGATGACGCGATCGTCGTCATCGAGAACATCTCCCGCTACATCGAGGACGGCGAAGCGCCGCTAGCGGCCGCGCTCCGTGGCTCCGAGCAGATCGGCTTCACGATCATCTCGCTGACGGTGTCGCTGATCGCGGTGCTGATTCCGCTGCTGTTCATGGGTGACGTGGTCGGCCGCCTGTTCCGCGAATTCGCCATCACGCTGTCCGTCACCATCCTGGTATCCGCCGTGGTGTCACTGACGCTGGTTCCGATGGCCTGCGCCAAACTGCTCAAGGCGGAAGGCGAGACGCATGAGAACGTGCTCCAGCGTCTGAGCCGCGAAGGCTTCGATCATGTCATCGCGATCTATGCCCGGATGCTGAACTGGGTGCTGGACCGCCAGACCCTGGTGCTGCTGGTGGCGCTCGCCACCTTCGGCTTGACCGCCCTGCTCTATGTCGCGATCCCCAAGGGGTTCTTCCCGCTGCAGGACACCGGCGTCATTCAGGCGATTTCGGAGGCGCCGCAATCGGTCTCATACGCCGCGATGGCCGAGCGGCAGCAGCAACTGGCCGACGTCATCCTCCGGGATCCCGACGTCGAGAGCCTTTCCTCCTTCATCGGCGTCGACGGCACCAACACCACGCTCAACAGCGGCCGCATCCTGATCAACCTGAAGCCGCACGATCAGCGAAAATCCGATATCGCGAGCGTCATGCGCCGTCTCAAGGACAGCACGGCATCGCTGATCGGCGTCGCGCTCTACATGCAGCCGGTGCAGGATTTGACCATCGAAGGCACCGTCAGCAAGGCGCAATATCAGTTCATCCTGCAGGACGCCGACCCGGCCCAGCTCGCCGAATGGGCCCCGAAGCTCGTCGACAGATTGCGGCAGCTTCCCGCGTTCACCGACGTCTCGACCGATATGTCCGCCAAGGGACTTGCGGTCTTCGTCGACATCGACCGCGAGCAGGCGGCGCGGTTCGGAATCACGCCCGCGACCGTCGACAATGCGCTCTACGACTCCTTCGGCCAGCGCATCGTCTCGACGGTGTTCACCAACTCAAACCAGTACCGGGTGATCCTGGAAGCCGATCCGACGCTGCAGAACTCCTTGCAATCGCTGTCGTCGATCTACCTGCCCTCCTCGGTCGGAGGCGCGCCGGTGCCGTTGCCGGTGCTGGCCAAGATGCACGAGGACATCGCGCCGTTGCAGGTTTCGCATCTCGGCCAGTTCCCCTCGGCCACCATATCGTTCAACCTGGCGCCCGATGCGTCGCTGGGAGAGGCGGTCGCCGCCGTCAAGCAGGCGCAGATCGACATCGGCCAGCCGCTCGGCATCATCACGAGTTTCCAGGGCGCAGCGCTCGCCTTTCAAGCCTCGCTCTCGAACCAACTGTTCCTGATCCTGGCCGCGATCGTCACGGTCTATATCGTGCTGGGCGTGCTCTATGAGAGCTTCATCCACCCGCTCACGATTCTCTCGACCCTGCCTTCGGCCGGGATCGGCGCATTGCTCGCGCTGATGATGGCGGGGCAGGACCTCACGATCGTCGCGATCATCGGCATCATTCTATTAATCGGCATCGTCAAGAAGAACGCGATCATGATGATCGACTTCGCGCTCGATGCCGAACGCAACGAAGGCCGGTCGCCGCGCGAGGCGATCTACCAGGCGTGCCTGCTGCGGTTCCGGCCGATCATCATGACGACCATGGCCGCAGTGCTCGGCGCGCTGCCGCTGATGCTCGGAACCGGTGCCGGATCGGAGCTGCGGCACCCGCTCGGCATTTCCATCGTCGGCGGCCTTCTGGTCAGCCAGTTGCTCACCTTGTTCACGACGCCCGTGATCTATCTGTGGTTCGACCGCCTCGCCGTGCGGCTTGCCGGAGGGCCCGGCGGTGCCCGCGAAACACGCGGAGCCCACTGAGCCATGGACCCGTCAACGCCCTTCATCCGCCGGCCGGTTGCGACCACACTGCTGACCTTCGGGCTTGCGGCGGCGGGCGTGGTGGCGTTCTTCAAGCTGCCGGTCTCGCCGCTGCCGCAGGTCGACTTCCCGACCATCTCGGTGCAGGCGACGCTGCCGGGCGCGAGCCCCGAGGACGTCGCGACCACGGTCGCAAGCCCGCTCGAGCGCCATCTCGGCCAGATCGCCGACGTCACCGAGATGACCTCGCAAAGCACAGTGGGCTCGACGCGCATCACCCTGCAGTTCGGTCTGAACCGCGACATCAACGGCGCGGCGCGCGACGTGCAAGCCGCGATCAACGCCGCCCGCGCCGACCTTCCGACCAGCCTGCGCAGCAATCCGACCTACCGCAAGGTCAATCCCGCCGACGCGCCGATCCTGATCCTGACGCTGACCTCCGATACGCTGACTCGCGGCGACCTCTACGACGCCGCCTCCACCGTGCTGGCGCAAAAGCTCTCGCAGGTCGAGGGGATCGGCGAGGTCATTGTCGGCGGCAGCTCGCTGCCGGCGGTGCGCGTCGACCTGGTTCCGCAGGCGCTCTACAAATACGGCATCGGGCTCGAGGACGTGCGCGCCGCGCTCGCCAGCGCCAATGCGCACAGCCCCAAGGGCGGGATCGACGTCGGCGAGCGGCGCTACCAGATCTATGCCAACGACCAGGCCAACAAGGCCGACGACTACAAGTCAATGGTCGTCGCCTATCGCAATGGCGCGGCCGTGCATCTCTCCGATGTCGGAGAGGTCACCGATTCCGTGGAGAACCTGCGCAACGCCGGCCTCGCCAACGGCAAGCCCGCCGTCCTGATCATCCTGTACCGGCAGCCGAATGCCAACATCATCAGCACGGTCGATCTGGTCAAGGCGCTGATGCCCCAGCTCAAGGCTTCGGTCTCGCCCGCGATCGACATCGATCTGGCGGTCGACCGCTCGACCACCATCCGCACCTCGCTGCATGACGTCGAGCGGACCCTGGTGCTAGCCGTGCTGCTGGTGATCCTCGTGGTGTTCTCGTTCCTCCGCAACGCCCGCGCGACGTTGATCCCTGTGGTCGCGGTCTCGGTGTCGCTGGTCGCGACCTTCGGCGTCATGTATCTGGTCGGCTACAGCCTCGATAATTTGTCGCTGATGGCGCTGACGGTGGCGACCGGCTTTGTCGTCGACGACGCCATCGTCGTGCTCGAAAACATCACCCGCTATATCGAGCACGGGATGTCGCCGTTTGAGGCGGCGCTGAAGGGCTCGGGCGAGGTCGGCTTCACCGTGCTTTCGATGAGCATCTCGCTGATCGCGGTGTTCATCCCGATCCTCTTGATGGGCGGCATCGTCGGCCGGCTGTTCCGCGAATTCGCGATGACGATCTCGATCTCGATCCTGATCTCGCTTGCGGTCTCGCTCGCGACCACGCCGATGATGTGCTCGGTGCTGCTGCGCCGGGAAAGCAACCAGGTCCACGGCTGGCTCTATCGCGCCAGCGAGCGCTTCTTCGAAGCGATGCTCGGCTTCTATCGGCGGACGCTCTCGGCCGCGCTCGCGCACCCGAGATCCGTAATGCTGATCCTCGCCGCGGTGCTGGGGCTCAACTTCTATCTCTACGGCGTGATCCCCAAGGGCTTCTTCCCTCAGCAGGACACCGGACGGCTGGTCGGCTCGATCCAGGCGGACCAGAGCATTTCGTTCCAGTTGATGCAGCAGAAGCTGACGCAGTTCGTCACCATCATCAAGCACGATCCCGCGGTGGACGCCGTCGTCGGCTTCACCGGCAGCAACCAGACCAATTCCGGCTTCGTTTTCGTCTCGCTGCGCCCGCTCGAGCAGCGCAAAGTCGGCGCCGACCAGGTGATCGCGCGGTTGCGGCGCGAGCTCGCCACCGTGCCCGGGGCAACCCTGTTTCTGCAGTCGGTGCAGGACATCCGCGTCGGCGGGCGGCTATCCAGCGCACAGTACCAGTACACGCTGCAGAGCCCGGCGCTGGAAGAGCTCAACGAATGGACACCGAAGATCACGGCGGCGCTGCAGCGCGAGTCCAATCTCGCAGACGTCAACAGCGATCAGCAGGACAAGGGGCTCGAATCCAATCTGGTCATCGATCGCGACGCCGCGGCGCGGCTCGGGATCACCGTCAGCCAGATCGACAACACGCTCTATGACGCGTTCGGCCAGCGCCAGGTCTCGACCATCTATGTCTCGCGCAACCAGTATCACGTGATCATGGAGGTAGCACCGCGCTACTGGCAGAATCCGGAGACGCTCAAGGATGTCTACATCAGCACCTCCGGCGGATCGGTCGGCGGCTCGCAGGCAACCAACGCGGTGGCGGGAACAGTAGTGACGCCGGGAACATCTGTTACCGCCAACTCGGCCAACGCACAGGCCGCGCGCAATCTTGCGACCAATTCGATCGGGTCGACCGGCAAAGGCGTGGCCTCGACCGGCGCGGCGGTCAGCACCAGCAGCGAAACGATGATTCCGCTTTCGGCGGTCGCGCATTTCGGTCGGGGCGCAACACCGCTCTCCGTCAATCATCAGGGACTTCTCGTCGCCAACACGATCTCCTTCAACCTGCCTCCCAACGTGTCGCTCGGCAACGCCGTCAGCACCATCGAGGCCACCATGAACCGGATCGGCGTGCCCGCGACAATCCGCGGCACCTTCCAGGGCACGGCAAAGGTCTTCCAGGATTCGCTCAGCAATCAGCCGCTGCTCATCCTGGCCGCCTTGGTGACCATCTACATCGTGCTCGGCGTGCTCTATGAGAGCTACATCCATCCCCTGACCATCCTCTCGACGCTGCCGTCGGCCGGCGTGGGCGCGCTGCTGGCGCTGATCGCGTTCCGCACCGAGTTCAGCATCATGGCGCTGATCGGCGTGATCCTGCTGATCGGCATCGTGAAGAAGAACGCGATCATGATGATCGACTTTGCGCTTGACGCTGAGCGCAAGCGCGGCCTCGATCCGCTCGATGCCATCCGCGAGGCCTGCCTGCTCCGGTTCCGCCCGATCATGATGACGACCATGGCCGCACTGCTCGGCGCTCTGCCGCTTGCCGTCGGAATGGGGGAAGGCGGCGAACTGCGCCAACCGCTCGGCATCGCCATCGTCGGCGGCCTTATCCTCAGCCAGATGCTGACACTTTATTCGACACCTGTGATCTATTTGTATCTGGACAGGTTCCGGCTCTGGGGCCAACGTCGAAGGGGCAACACGCCTCCCAACCTGCCCAAGCCCTCACTGCAGCCAGGCGAGTGAGATGTCGAAATCCTCGGTACTACGAGTCCGACACCGAAGTCTGGCCCGGGCGATCTTGCCGTGGGGAGACGGTCGCACCCGCGCGATTTCCGCGTTAATCGTACTGGCGTTCGGCCCAGGCCTGTCCGGCTGCATCCTGGGATCCGAACGGCCCGAGCTCAATCTCGAAGTGCCGGAGAAATATCGCGCGGCAAGTTCGGCGGGTCCTGACGCCGCGCTCCCGGTCCTGGACTGGTGGCGCGGCTTCGGCTCCGGCGAACTGACGTCACTGATGGACGCGACGCAGATCAACAATCTCGACATTGCAGTCGCGATCGCCCAGGTCGTGCAGGCCGACGCCCAGGTCGGCGTGGCTGGCTCGCCGCTATTGCCGTCCCTGACGGGAGCAGCCAGCGCCGAGCGCGCGCATTTCGGCTCCACAAGCAGCGCCATCAGCAGCGGCAGCAACCTTGGCGGGGGCGTCACCGGGACCGGAGGCGGACGCGGCGGCGGAAGTTCGAACTTCTCACAATTCAGCACCAGCCTCACTGCGAGCTACATGCTCGACTTCTGGGGCAAGAACCAGGCAGCGCTCCATGCAGCGGAAGAGAGCGCGACAGCCTCCAGATATAATCGCGAGGTGGTCACGCTGACCGCGATCGTCACGGTGGCCAACACGTATTTCCAGATTCTGGCGGCGCAGGACCAGTTGCGGGTGACGCACGCGAACCTCGCAGCGGCCGAGCGAATCCTAGCGCTGATCAAGACGCAGTTTGCCGGCGGAACAGCCTCGCAGCTCGACGTTTCGCAACAGGAGGCGCTGACAGGAACGCAGCGGGCGGCGATTCCTCCTCTCGAAGTCACCATCGGTCAGAACATTGCCGCGCTCGCCGTCCTTGTTGGACGAGCGCCGGCGAACTTCTCGGTGCGGGGCGGATCGACCAGCCGCATCAAAGTGCCTCGGGTGACCCCCGGCCTGCCATCTGAACTGCTTTACCAACGGCCGGATATCCGCCAGGCGGAGGCGCTGCTTGCGGCATCGAACTTCAGCGTCGAGCAGGCTCGCGCGGCCTTCTTTCCGCAGATCCAACTCACCGGCACCGGCGGATTCCAGAGCAGCGCGCTGGCCTCGCTGTTCACGCCCGGGGCGGCGTTCTCCACCCTCGCGGCCAGCCTCACCCAGCCGATCTTCGATGGCTTCCTGCTCGAGAGCCAGTTGAAGCAGGCCAAAGGCGTGCAGCTTCAGGACCTGCAGGCCTATCGCAAGGCGGTTCTGTCGGCATTCTCCGACGTCGAGAAGGCGCTCATCGCGTTGCAGAAGTTCACGCTCCAGGAGCGGCTGCAAGCGCAGGTCGTTGCGAGTTCGCGAACGGCATTCGATGTGGCGGAAAAGCAGTTGCGGGGCGGCACGATCAATCTGATTACGGTCCTGCAGGCCGAACAGACGCTCTTCACCGCGGAGACCACGCTGGTTCAGGTGCGGCTCTCGAAATTATTGGCAGCGACCAGTCTGTTTCAGGCGCTCGGCGGCGGTTGGACGCCGGCCGGGACGCTGGTCTCGCTACAATGATGTCCGCCTTCGCCGCATTGGCTTGCGTTTGCCCTGCCTCAAATGGGTGTCTCGGATGAAGAACACCGGCTTGCTCGTGATGGCGCTCGCTCTGGCAGCACTCGAAGCAACGTCTGCGGCTGCACAGCAGAGCGCACCCTCGCTTCGGTTCGGGATGAAGCCCGATGAGGTCGCGCGCACGCTCGGCGTGCACTTGACCTTTATGCGAGGACGCCCCGGCAACGAACTCTATCTGGCGCTGCCCAACGTCAAGGGAAGTGCGCTGTCGAGCCGAAGCGACGGGCTCTATCTGCAGTTTCGTCGCGGAAAGCTTGCGGGTTGGAAGGGCGACTGGGGCACGATCCGGCCATAGGAAAGCCAATGGGTAGATTGAAGATCATAATTTGCGCGACGATCCTGGCAGCGCCAGCTATCTCGCGGGGATCAGCGACCGAGTTTGGGTATCGCGCCATCCGATACGGCCAGACGAGCGGCTGGTTCTATGACAACCGCAACGACAATCGCGACTTCCCGACCAATGGCGTATTTCCCGGCGATTTTGCCGCACAACCCACCGTCGCATGGATCGGCGCCGCAGGCTTCCTCGGGAGCATGCCTCAGCGCTCAGCTTCTCCCTATCCATCGCAAGTCGTGTTCGGCACCGTTCGCCGGAACAGACGATCGGCCCCGAAGAAGTGACGTCACCTCGGCGGTCGAGGTAACGCCGTCTCGCGTCACTTCAACGACGCGCGAGGTTCGCGCGTCGTTACATTGGAGCGGGCACAGTGGCTTTCAAGCAAAGCCGGCTCAACTGCAGCTTTCACTCAGTTGTAACCGCTGGTGCCGGCTGACGAACCGCCGAATTGAGAATCGCCGGTACCGCTCAACGTGGTCGGACCATCCGGATCGCCGTTCGGATTGCCGTAGTTCGGATGCAGCATGACCGGCGGGGTAGCCTCTCTGTATACAGGATAGCTCCTGACCATCGATTCATGACGCGCCGTATTGGCAAAAGCGTACGTGCTTGAGAGCATGGACGCGGCGACCAATGCTACCATTGCGACTTTCATGGCTTTGTCCTTTCGAGTGGTGACATAAAGAACGTTACACAAGGAAAGGTAGGGTTCTTTCTCGTCGCTCCCACTAAATTCGCGTTTAGGGACGCTGCGCAGCCAGCACAAAGAAGTGCTGGCTACCGACATAGCGTGAAAGCACTTGGCTCGCGTTTCGCTGCTTCGTGATGATGGTCACGCCGCGGATTCGGTCGGCGCTCGGCAGCGCTCCCGCCGTCAACTCGAGTTGAGAATCGTAAAGCAGAATTTAGTGGGATGCGCGCGCAGGCCACTTAGATCTTGAATCGAAAGATCCGAGCATTCGGACAACCCAATACGAAAAACTCGCGTTTGACCGCGCACCGCCTGACGGTGCGTCACGCGGAGTCGCGCGCGTCGATCGGGTTTTCGTATCGACCGATGGAGAATTTCGATGACCTCACTCAAGATCCTCGCGGCCGCGGCGATGCTATCGGTAGCAGCCGCAACACCAGTATTTGCTCAGGCCGCCATCCAGGAGCCCGGACTGTACGCGTTCTATCATCCCAATGCAGACATCCTGAACGGCGGCGCGCCCACGCCCGCGGCCAGGCTGGAATCGGGACCACCTTCTGTTCTGCAATATTATAACGAAGAGGACAGCGGCATCGGCACCTGCGCACAGCGCCACCGCTCGTACAGTCCCGCGACCGGCACATTCCTTGGCCGTGACGGCCACCACTATCGGTGCGAATGATGCAAGCTGAAGGAGAGACTTCTTCTGCGGACTGAAAGCGCGAAGCGCTGTGTGATTGTAATGCTCGTCAATTGGCGATAGACAGGTATGCTCCTTGCCCGAAGAGGCCGTCCCCGTCTGATGTAAAGGTTCGGCCCGCGCCGTTCCTTCGCCCAAGCGGATACCCGACGAAGATTCGAGACTGGCTTGGGTTGGGGGCGTTGGAGGAAAACCTTTGGGAGAGGGAGCATGGCGCGCAACGTTCTGATCCTTGGAGCCTCGTATGGCTCATTGCTCGCGACGAAGCTGCTGATGGCCGGTCACAACGTGACCTTGGTTTGTCGCAAGAAGACCGCAGAGCTCATCAATCGCGACGGCACCGAAGTTCGCATCAAGCTGCGTGACGAGCCGACGCACCGCTCGATCTTTTCGCGTGATCTGCCCGGGACCCTGGACGCGTCACCGCCTGCAGACGTCGACCTCTCCCGTTACGATCTGGTTGGCCTTGCCATGCAGGAGCCGCAATACACCAACCACACGATCCGGGTTCTGATGATCAAGATCGCCGAGGCGAAGCTGCCTTGCCTTTCGATCATGAACATGCCGCCCTTGCCCTATCTCAAACGGATTCCGGCGCTGGCGGAGATGGACCTCGAAGAGGCCTATACCAATGCGCAGGTATGGGAACGGTTCAAGCCGGGACTGGTTTCGCTGTGCTCGCCTGATCCGCAGGCCTTCCGCCCACCGGACGAGGCGGCGAATGTCCTTCATGTCGGCCTGCCGACAAATTTCAAGGCAGCGGCATTTGCGGATGAGGCACATAACCGGCTGCTTCGCGAGCTGGAGGCTGACATCGACGCGGTGAAGCTGGATGGCCAGGACGTTCCGGTGAAGCTCAAAGTGTTCGACTCGCTGTTCGTCCCGCTGGCCAAATGGTCGATGCTATTGACCGGCAATTACCGCTGCATCACGCCACAGGAGCCGCAATCGATCCGCGACGCGGTGCACGCCGATCTGAAGCGCTCGCAGTCGATCTATGAGCACGTCGATGGGATCGCTCGCCGACTGGGAGCCGACCCGAAGGACCAGGTGCCGTTCGAGAAATACGCCAAGGCGGCGGAAAGCCTTCTCAAGCCTTCATCGGCGGCGCGCGCGGTGGCGAGCGGAGCGCCCTTCATCGAGCGGGTCGACCTGCTGGTGAAGCTGATTTCGCATCAGCTTGGCGCGCCCAATGCCGAGATCGACCGAACCGTGCAGATCGTGGATCAGAAGCTGAACGAGAAGATCGTGGAGGGCGGATCCAGCGCGCAGTGATGTGCTGCGATCGCGGTTCGCGATTGGCGTGCCATTCGGAATGGCGTGCCAGATATCTACACCTTCGAAAATCCTGAGATGACTCCCCAGGGCGCTCGGCTGCCCTGACACCGCCGCTTGCTCTGTCGGTCTGGCGTGGCGCCATGAGAAGCAGGTTGATTTCACGCCGGCGACACCTCTGCTCGCGAGCGATCCAGGACGAAGGGCTGCGTGCCCGATAGCAATGGCTTGGCCGGGACCTGACCGACATCACACAGGCATTATTTGAATCTGATGGGATGCATGTCTATTTGATCGATGTCATGTAATTCAGTGTGCCTGCTCTTGCTCAGGTGCCTCTATCCCTCAGGTCTCAACCTCCGATGAATGACGCGCGCTCCAGCCGTGCCGGACGCATGGAATACATGCGTTGCACACCCTCTGAACATCTCCCCACATCCGTTATGGGATTCGATCGCAGGCGGTAACCGTCAATGATCGAGCCACCGCCATCTGATCGAGCCATTCATCCGATCAAGCCTTAGGGCGCTTGGATCGGCATTCCAAAAACTCGGGAAAGATATGGAAAAGCAGAATGCCGCCCCTGGAGGGACCGGCCTTGTCCTGTTCGCGTTAGCCATGGGCGGCTTTGCGATCGGCACCACTGAATTCGCAACCATGAGCCTGTTGCCCTATTTCGCGCCGGATCTGCGGATTGATGAGCCGACAGCCGGAAACGTCATCAGCATGTATGCGTTGGGCGTGGTGATCGGTGCGCCCGTGCTTGCTGTACTGACGGCTCGCTTGGCGCGTCGCAACGTCCTTTTGTTGCTGATGGCCATGTTCGCTGTCGGCAACGCGCTGAGCGCGTTCGCGCCCAGCTATCACTGGATGCTGGCGTTCCGTTTCCTGAGCGGCGTCCCGCATGGGGCCTACTTTGGCACGGCGGCCATGGTGGCAGCCTCGCTGGTGCCATTCCACAAGCGGACACAGGCCGTCGGAAAGATGTTCCTTGGCCTGACGGTTGCGACCGTGATCGGTGTCCCGCTCGCGAACTGGCTGGGTCAGGCGGCCGGCTGGCGCTGGAGCTTTGGCGTCGTCGCTGCGCTCGCCATCGCGGCCCTTTCAATGGTTGCATGGTTCGCGCCCGTCGATCACCCGGCCCCGAAGGCAAGCGCGTTGCGTGAGCTTGACGCATTGAGGCGCGGCCAAGTCTGGCTCACGCTCGCAATCGGCGCCATCGGCTTTGGCGGCCTGTTTGCGGTTTACACCTACACCGCGACGACGCTGATGGAAGTGACGCACGTTTCGCCCGCCCTCGTGCCGTTGGTGCTGTCAGCGTTCGGGCTCGTCCTGACCATCGGCAATATTGTGGTGCCACGGGTCGCCGACCGCGCAATCATGCCGACGGCGGGCGGCCTACTGATCTGGAGTTCCGCCGCGTTGGCTGTATTCCCCTGGGCAGCGTTGAACATCTGGACCATGACGATCGACGCATTTCTCATCGGTTTGGGCGGAGCGCTCGGAACTGTGCTGCAGACCCGGCTGATGGATGTGTCGGGCGAAGCCCAGGCCCTTCCGGCCGCCCTCAACCATTCGGCTTTCAACACCGCAAATGCGCTCGGCCCGTGGCTCGGCGGCCTCGCCATCTCTGCCGGCTACGGATGGACATCGACCGGCTGGGTCGGCTGCGGGCTGGCTTTGGCGGGGTTTGCCATATGGCTGCTGGCGATCGCAGTCGAGGACAAAAGCGATCGAAGCGCGCCGCGATCCGCGGATGCTTAAGATTCGTGCGCTTGACCGGCCATCGCATCGACCCAGTAGCGCGTTTTCACCTCGGCAACGGCGCGGCTCGAGCTGATCACTGACTCGGCAACACCAAGCTCCGTGCGATCCCGAAATCCTTCTGCATCATGGTCAACTATCCTCCCGACCACTAAAGCATCGAGAACAACCGCGAGGCGTTCGTGCGCGGCATCTTCGCCGCGCATTGGCCCGGCATCGACGCGTTGATGCAGGGACCTGCTTGAGACCGCGCGGCCATTCCGCGCCATCAAGACGATCCCTCTCGTGATCAAAGGAAGCGACATCACGATGATGAACAGACGAGCTTTTTCGACTGCTCTGCTTGCCGGCGCAGCCGCCTCGCTGATCTCCACACGCGGCATGGCCGCAAACGCAACCCCGCCGAAGGCGCGCAACGTCGTGCTGGTGCATGGGCTGTTCGCCGACGGCTCGTGCTGGTCCGAGGTGATCGCGCGATTGCAGACGGCCGGCCTCAACGCGACCTCCGTGCAGAATCCGCTGACCACGCTGCCCGAAGCGGTCGCATCAGCCGAGCGCGTGCTCGCTCGGCAGGACGGCCCGACGGTTCTGGTCGGCCATTCCTTCTCCGGCATGATCGTCACCGAGGCCGGTGTGCATCCGAACGTCTCTGCGCTCGTCTATGTGGCGGCGCGCGCGCCGGATGCCGGCGAGGACTACACTGCGCTCGCCAAGACCTATCCGACCCCGCCGGCGACGGCCGGCATCGTGTTCGACGGCGATGAAGGACGGCTTTCCGAGGAGGCTTTCCTGCGCGACTTCGCGGGCGACCTGCCGGAGGCGAAGGCCAAGGTGCTCTATGCGGTCCAGCAGCCGTTCCACAAGGCGTTGCTCTCCGGCAAGACCACGAACGCGGCCTGGCGATCAAAGCCGAGCTACTACGCCGTCTCGACCGAGGACCGCACGATCAATCCGGACCTCGAACGATTCATGGCCAAGCGCATGGGAGCCAAGACCATCGAGGTCAAGGCGAGTCACCTGTCGCTGATCTCTCAACCTGATGAAATCACGCAACTGATCCTGGAGGCTGCCGGCCAACGCGGATGAGGTGAACATAGTTGGGACCGCCGTGCTCTCGACATGATCGAGACCGGGAAGAGACGAGCGGCGGCGCTGGCGCGCTCGTAAGCTGCGGGGCATGCACAACAGGAAGGAGTAAAGACCGATGAAACGTTTCGGATCCGCCGCCTGGAATGGCAGCCTGCGCGAAGGCAAGGGTTCAGTCTCGACCGAGAGCCACGCGCTGGACAATCATCCCTACACCTTCTTCAGCCGCTACGGCGAGAAGCCGGGCACCAATCCGGAGGAGCTGTTAGGTGCAGCGCATGCCGCGTGCTTCACCATGTCATTCGTCAGACAGCTCGGTCAGGCGAATTTCGTGCCGGAGCAGGTCGACAGCAAATCAGAAATCACCATCGAGAAGGACGGCGACGGCTTTTCGATCACCTCGGCGCATCTCACCACCACGGCGAAGATACCGGGCGTCGACCACGACACGTTCCAGTCGATCGCCGCAAGCGCAAAAGCCGGCTGCCCCGTCTCCAAGCTGATGAAGGTCGAGATTTATTTTAGTGCCACACTCGTTTCGTGAGGCTGCATGATCGCACAACACCTCGTACCGACAGCGGTCATGCAGGGAATCGAGTGCTTGCGGTTTTGTATCGAATAACGGCGAAGCGTCCCATGCGCCCGGGCGGCAAGACGCAGCGCTTCACGACCAAGGGCGTGCGGTTGATGAAGTAGCGGGCAGGAGCCGGATGAGACCCGGTTCAGCCTGCCGCTTTCATGCCCCAAAACAAAAAAGTCGAAAACAACCCCATGCACAGTAGCCGGTGCGTGGCGGCGCGACGCGGATTGCGCCTATCGTTGCCAAGCACCGAACAGAGCGTGCTACGCCTACGTCATCCATGGTCCGGCGCCGACAACGTGCGTCCCGGCACCGAAATGGCGCGCCACGGCCGATGAAGATGGGCACTACTGCTTCGCTATACCCCTATGATGCAGCGGCCGCCAACGCGATCCGGCCGGATAACCAGCGACGGACTACGATCTTGCGCTACGCCTCATGAGCGGCTGTCTTCCCGATTCCGCTGGTGGTCCGGTTACCCCTCGATAGCGGCCCTTTCGATCAATCGCAGGATCGACGTGATGGGCCACAAGCCGACCTCGCATTCGTATCCCGACCTAGTGTGGTGCGATCGAACTGGCCTCCAACAAAAACCTTTTTGTCAAGCGATCGTGAAAGCGAAATTCCACTGGATGCGCTGGCTGCGGCCGGGTGGAAATCTGAATGTCCGCACCTGCTTCCGGTCTCGCCCTTGGCGTCGGGGCGCAGGATGACAAAGGAGTAACGGTGATGGGTTACAGGATCTTCCTTGCAGGTGCGTCCGGGGCCATCGGCAGACGCCTGACGCCGCTCCTACACGGCGCTGGCCATTACGTCTGTGGCAGCACCAGGTCGCAAGCGAATGCCGACGTGCTGCGCTCGCTCGGGGCGGACCCGGTCGTGGTCGACGTCTTCGACGCGCCGGCGTTGTTGCGCGCCGTCGCATCGGCACGACCGGATGTCGTGATACATCAGCTCACCGACCTCCCGAAAGATCTTAACCCACGTGAGATGGGAGCAGCGATCGTTCGCACCGCTCGCATCCGTAGCGAAGGAACGCGGAACCTTGTCGGGGCCGCAATTGCCGCGGGTGCGCACCGGTTGGTGGCGCAAAGCAACGCGTGGGCCTACGCACCGGGGGCCGAGCCGCACGCGGAGACGGACCCGCTGGATACCGGGGCCGAGGGAGAGAGCGGTATTAACGTGCAGGGACTGATTGCGCTCGAAGATCTCACTTTGAAATCGCCGCCGCTCGAGGGCGTCGTCCTCCGCTACGGCCAGCTTTATGGCCCCGGAACTGCTTCGGACGAGCCGTCAAATTCTGCGCCCATTCATGTGGATGCGGCTGCCTATGCCGCTCTGCTGGCCATCGATCACGGCGGCCCGGGCATCTATAACATCGCACAGTCCAACAGAAGCGTGGCGACAGAAAAGGCACGCGCAGAGCTGGGTTGGACTCCCGATTTTCGTCTTCCGGTCTGACGATTTCGCGCAGCGGTTCAGCGCGCGAGCCCGTGCAACGCCTCGGCACCCGCGACGTTGTGGCGCCTCGCTTAAGCAACATGCTTTCCCGATTGCATCAAGCGGAGAGCGGCTAGTCGTTCCGCCAGACTGATTGGTGAATAGGAACGATCAGGCATCATCGAGAGCGTAAGGGGTTATTGCCCATCAGCCGTTCAGATCAAACGTCTGTTCCGGGTCAAGGGCGGGCGATCGAAGGCCCCACAAGCTCGATCGGTCTACCCCAGTGAGCTGACGTGGCAATCTTCAATCCGGGTTTCGGCCATGGGCCAGGAACGGACGTGTCGGCGACCGAACTGAGCGCCGGGAGTCCGCCATTCAATACGAGCACAATGGATTTGCAGCCCGGACCTCCAAAGAACACACCCTCGCGCAATTGCGCCCGCACTAAGCTGCCTCGACCTTATCTTCATCAATTGGCTCAACGACGATCGGCAAAGGATGCGTACCGCGTTCATGGATGTGCGCCGCCGCTGTGCGGTCTATGGCCAGGCTGAGAACTTCAGGTCGACTGTAGTGGCCGCGCGAGTCCATGAGCTGCTTGCGCCGATCGATCAACGCGAAATCGAGATCGGCAATCACCTGACCTTCACCGGAACGGAGGGCTTCGCCGATCAATTCACCTTCGGGCGAAATGATTGCTGTGAAGCAGCCGCCGGAGATTGGTCCCATGCTGCACCCGGTGTCCTTCATGATCTGCGCTTGCTGTTCGCTATCCAACCACGCTGTTGCGTTGACGACGAAACAGCCGGCTTCAAGGGCGTGTTGACGGATATTGACTTGTGTCTGCTCGGCAAATCGGTCACCTGCGAATGAACCCGGATACATCGCCGAATGGATCTGCTCGCCGTCCGCCATCAAAGCGTAGCGCGCCAGCGGATTGTAATGCTCCCAGCATGCCAACTGGCCGATACGACCGACGGCGCTGTCCACCGCGCGCAACCCGGAGCCGTCGCCCTGGCCCCAAATCATGCGCTCATGGAAAGTGGGACTGATCTTGCGACGGCGCTGGATTAGGTCGCCGTCTGCGTCGAACAACAATTGCGTGTTGTAGAGCGTGCCGCCGTCCCGCTCATTGACGCCTATCGACACGACCATCCTGGCCCGCCTCGCAGCCTCGGCGATAGCCTTTGTAGTGGCCGAGGGTACCGTTACCGCCTGATCGAGCAGCCTGAGGTGCTCCTTGCCGGTTCTGATTTCGAAAGGGGTCTGCACGAATGAGAAATAGGGATAATACGGCACCACCGTTTCGGGGAACGTGGCGAACTGAGCCCCCAGCTTGGCGAGTTCCCCGATCTTCTGAATTACTTTTTGCACCGTTCCTTCCCGGCTGTAGAGCACGGGGCTGATCTGTACGGCAGCGGCTTTGACGATAGTCATGCTGTTCTCCACGAATGCAAATTGAATCGATGCGACCGCTGCTCATACCACTTGCTGAAACGACGCCTTTGAATTACGCGCAAAACGGAGAAAGAGCCCCTGCATCGCTTGATCGGCTCTGGTGCGGGCTTTGGCGAACGCATCGGGACCAAGGGCCGAGCCTTCAACGGAGAAGAACGTCAGGTCATGCAGGCCGATGGTGCTCAGGATAGCTTTCAGATACGGCGTGAGAAAATCCGGCTGATGCGTGCGCTCGCCAGAAAATCTTCCGCCCGAGGACACCGCGACAAAGACTGGACGGTCGCGCAGTGCGCCCAGTTTTCCTTCGGAAGTCACGTTGAAAGTTCGACGGACTCGAACGACGTGATCGATCCACGCCTTCAGAGCGACGGGCACCGTAAAGTTATGCATTGGAGTTGCGATGACCACGAAATCGGCGCTCTCCAGCTCCTGAATCAGTTCTTCTGACCGGGACATGGAGCCCTCGGCAAACAGTTCCGCGGACGATCGCTCGGTGCTCCCAAGAGCAGTCGCGTAGCTTTCATCGAGATCGGCGATGGCGCGGCCGATCGGTCGAATGATGACGGTTGCCGTGGGCTCGCTATCCAGCAAATAGTCGATGATTTTTTGAGATAATCTGTAGCTCTCCGATGCCTGTCCGCGGGGGCTGCAAATCAAATGCAGTATTTTCATCATCTGCTTTCCAATCGCTGCGGTCTAACTCTGTTCATCAACGATAAGCAATTGCAGCCTGCATCCAAGGGCCATAAATGAGCTTTGCGAGTGGTCCATGATTGCCCGTGCGATAGTCTCGGCGTTGCAGCCCGCGAGAGGTGGAGACCGATCCGAGCCGTTGTGGCATAGTAGGTTTCGTTCCTCCACAGGTCGGATCGGGCCATGCCTGCCGTGAAACCTGAAAAAATCTCCCCGCTTGATCCAACGGCGGCCGCACCGTTCTACCGGCAAATTTACGATCGGTTTCGCGACGCTATCGCTACTGGAATGCTGAAGCCTGGTGACCGCATTCCCTCGGCGCGGTCGCTGACCAAGGAATTGGGGCTGGCCAGAGGTACCATTGAAACTGCTTATTCCTTGCTGGCCGCGGAGGGGTATATCGAGGCACGGGGGCAAGCGGGGACCGTTGTCAGCCCGGAGCTCAAGCCGCGAACGGCCATTACTGGCCCGGTGCCGCTGCCGAATCCCAACGTCGACACTGTCAGTTTTCGCCCGGATTCCATCCTGCCGTTCCAGATGGGCTTGCCGGCCTTGGATGCGTTCCCCCGCAAGATCTGGGCGCGCCTTGGCGCGCGCAGTGTGCGAGCCATGCAGCCTTCTGATATGATCCATCCTCCTATGTACGGCTTGCCGCTGCTGCGTGCGGAAATCGCCAGATACCTCCAGGTTTCGCGGGGACTCAGCTGCTCGCCCTCACAGGTGTTCGTTACCTCGGGATATCGTCAAACTGTTGAACTGATTGGTCATGCCCTATTGAAAGCGGGTAATCGCGTCTGGCTCGAAGACCCCGGATACCCGCCCACACGGGAAATATTTAACCGTATGCACATTGAAGGCGTCTCGGTGCCGGTCGACGGGGAGGGCATGGTTGTTTCCGATGCCGTCAAGCTGGCGCCCCGGGCGCACGCGGCGGTGGTCACACCTGCACATCAGAGCCCGCTCGGCATGTCCTTGTCGTTACCCCGGCGCCTCGCGTTGTTGGACTGGTCCGCGCGAAACAAGGCATGGATCATCGAAGACGATTACGACGGCGAATACCGCTATGTCAGCCGCCCGCTCCCTGCGTTGAAGAGCCTCGATCGTGATGGGCGGGTGCTCTATGCTGGCACATTCAGCAAGGTGCTATTTCCAGGCATCCGCCTCGCCTATCTCGTGGTGCCGGAAGGGCAGGTCGAGCAGTTTGAGCAGGTCACTGAAAGCCTTTCGGCGGGCTGTCCCGGGCTGACGCAAACCATCGTCACTGCATTCATCGGTGAGGGACATTTTGCACGCCATATCCAGCGGATGCGAAAACTCTATGCGGAGCGTCGGGAAGCGACTGCGGCAGGCCTGGAAAGCGTGCTGGGAAAATATGTGCGCATAGATTTGCAGCCCGGGGGCATGCACCTGATCTTGCGTCTGCGAGGCAACCGTTCAGACCGCCGGCTCGTTGCAAGCATGCGGGAACAGAATCTGTACGCGGAGGCGCTCACGGACTGGACGACGCGTAACGACGGAGTTTCGGCCCTTCTTCTGAATTTTACGAATATTGACTCTCGGCGCACGGCCGAAAATTTCGGACGGCGCATCTTAAAACTGATGTGACGGCAGTTTGGGCCCGATCTTCTGGAGCCTGGAATCATGGCCCAGCTACAAAGGCCAATCTTGGACCTTCTTGAATAGGCCAAGATACGAGACGATGGAATCCTTCAACCAGATGAGGATTTCAATCATGAACAAGCGCATCGATTACGCCAAGGCTTCACCGGAAGGCTTCAAGGCTTTCGGAGGTGTCTACGTTTATCTTCAAAAAAGCGGCCTTCCAAAGCAACTGGTCAATCTCGTGTACCTGCGGGTGTCGGAGATCAACGGCTGTGCCTACTGTATCGATATGCACTCCCGCGATCTGCTCAAGTGTGGCGTCGCCGCAGACAAGCTCGTGCTGGTGCCTGTATGGCGCGACGCAGGGGATGTCTTTAGTGAGCGCGAACGCGCTGCGCTGGCTTGGACCGAAGCTGTGACGCGGGTCGCCGAAACCGGCGTTCCCGATGCCGACTATGAGGCCGCCGCTCGCGAATTCAGCGACAAGGAACTCGCTGACCTCACCTATGCGATCGGCTTGATGAGCGCGTTCAATCGATTGGGAATTTCGTTCCGCTCGATCCCTGCCGCCGCCAGTAAGGCTTGAGGCGCCATCAGCAACGCGTCGCGCACGGAGATTCGTCCATGCGCATCCGGGCCCCTCACGAGCGCCGCCAGGCCGTAACCCCGGCGACTAGCGAATGGATTGACCCACATGGCATGGATGATATTGGTCTCCGCCGGCCTTCTCGAGATCGGATTCGCCTTCGGTATGAAGTGGTCCGCAGGATTCACGTTGCTGATACCCGCGGTGTTTACGGCTGCCACCGGTTTATCGAGTGTCTTTCTTCTCTCGCAGGCGCTCCGCACACTTCCCGTAGGAACGGGGTACGCCGTCTGGACCGGTATCGGCGCCGCCGGTACCGCGGTTCTGGGTATCGCAGTGCTGGGCGACTCTGCGTCGCCGGCGCGGATGCTTTGCATTGCTTTGATTGTGGCAGGCGTGATCGGATTGAAACTTGTTTCCGCAAACTAAGGATGCCGCTGGAGGCGTTCAGGGGGTGACCATTCTCTTGCGGCAGCAAGCCCAGTGTCCGCTAATGGAATGGTCCGGCCGTGCTCCGGCCCTGCCAGTGCGAGAAGCTGGCAAGGGGCGCTCAAGACAAGGAGCACACCATGTCTCAGAAGCTCAACGCAGCGATCGCCGTGATCGGCATCGATATCGGCAAGAACTCGTTCCACCTCGTGGGTCATGATCACCGCGGTGCCATCGTGCTGCGACAGAAGTGGTCACGCGGCCAGGTGGAAACGCGGCTCGCCAACCTGCCGCCGTGCTTGATCGGGATGGAGGCTTGCGTC
>NZ_AXAP01000059.1 GCF_000472865.1 Bradyrhizobium elkanii WSM2783
AAGGCACAGTACCAGGCCCGCTCGATCTGCGAATGCATCCATGCCCGCTGGCGCAACTGGGACCTCAGGCAATTGACGGTGCGCGGCATCGAAAAGGTCCGAGCCGTCGTGCTCTGGTACGCCCTCACCAACAACATCCTGCAGGGACATCGCCTCGCCAACCCATAGCTGCGCCAAACCATAGCGGCGCGCAAATCCCGCCCCGCTCCACCGTCGAGGTCTTCAACATCCGCTACTTCGGATGCCGTCTACCCGAAAACCGAATTGGTTCTCAGGCTCTACGACGGCTGATGCAGTCCCGCGAAATCGTCGCGCTCGATCTTGCGGATGCTCTTCACATCGAGCAGATGCGCGCCGAAGCCGCCGCGGGCGACCGTCTTTGCCAGTTTCGGCGAGACCAGAGTGAGGCCGACCGTCATCATCAGCGGCACGGCGCTGAGCCAGTCGAGCCGCACCGGCGTCAGCTCCTCGGTGCTGGCGTTGTAGGGCCCCGAGGTCTTCAACAGATCGCCGCACTCGACCAGAATGTCGCGCCTGGTGCCGCCGCGGGAGGCGTGGCCGAGCAGCGCCTGCATCGCCAAATGCGTCCGCACGCCGGCGCGACTCTCAGGCAAGGGTTGTGGCGTCTCGCCGAGCGACAGGCGCAGCAGCAGATCGACGAGGTCGGTGCCGGCGCGGAAGGCATTGAGCGGCTCGACCAAACGCGGATTGCAGTCGATCAATAGCGGTACGGCGCTGTCGATCGGCGCGACATAATCGACCGACAGCGCGCCGTGCCAGGCCAGCGCTCCCCCGATCGCTTCCAGATAGGCGCGCACCTGCGGACGGCTGATGCTTTCCTTGATCGCCTCGCCGCCGCCGACGCCGGGCGCGATCTGCCGATAGGCGTGGAAGCCGACCAGCTTCCCAAAGCAAAACACCGACTGCGCCTTCTCCGTCGTGCCGGTGACGAGATCCTGCATCAGAACCTCATCGGCAAAGGCGTCGCTGGCGCCGAGCTCGTACAGCGCGATGTTGAAATCGGCTTCGTCGCGCACGAACCAGATGCCGCGACTCGCGGTGCCGACCGAGGTCTTGATCACGGAAGGAAAGCGGATGGCGTCGCGCAGCTCGCTCTCCGACGTCGCGATCCGAGTCGGCGGCTGCGGCAGGCCCAATTGGCCAAGCAGACGGCTGAAGCCGGCCTTGCCGTGCACCATCCGGTAGCTGCCAAACCGCGGCAGCGCCAGGCCGACGCGGCCCTTCAGCCGCGGCTCGGCGCGCGCGAACAGAAAGCCCTGCTCATGGGTCGGCAGCAGCACGTCGAACGGCGCCTCCAGCAGCCGCTCGATGAAGCCGAGGAATCCCTCGGGATCGTGCCGCAACCCCGGGCAGCGATGGAATTTGCGCACGAAGCGCGAATAGCGCGACAGGCACCAGGGCGAGGGATCGCAGACTTCGACATGGTGCCCGGCAAGGCCGAGGATCGTGATCGCCTCGCGCGCCGAGGTGCTCGCCCCCTCGGGGATCAGGACTCGCAGCTTTGTCGCCGGATCGGTCATGCCAGATCATTGCTGCAATGCGAGTTGCTTGTCTTGCCGCTTTAATGCCGCATGTCGCTCGGTCGCGGTTCGCCGGGGCAGCCATGCAGTGGCCTTCATGGACAAATAACTCGCGATGGATATTTTCGTGGCAGCCCCGCCGGGCGTCACATTTAGGGGCTTCTCACTGATATGGCTGATGTTCTCGCCGCACCGCAGCAATTGAAGACCGACAGCGCGGTGCGCACGCTGACGGGGATTTCGATCGCCCATTGGGTCAGCCATTTCCATATGTTCGTGCTGCCGATGCTG
Source organism: Bradyrhizobium elkanii WSM2783 (assembly GCF_000472865.1). Taxonomy (GTDB): domain Bacteria; phylum Pseudomonadota; class Alphaproteobacteria; order Rhizobiales; family Xanthobacteraceae; genus Bradyrhizobium; species Bradyrhizobium elkanii_A. The sequence continues at coordinate 1,833 of NZ_AXAP01000059.1, forward strand.
TTCCCGTTCCTGAAGGACCGGCTCGGCGTCGGCTATATCGAGCTCGGCTTCGCGCTGACCGTATTCGCGCTGGTCTCCGGCCTGACGCAGGCGCCGATCGGCTATCTCGCTGACCATATCGGCGCGCGAAAAATCCTCCTGATCGGGCTCTGCCTGGGCGGCTTTGCCCTGATCGGGCTCGGTACGCATTTGAGCTATCCCGCGCTGATCGCATGCGCGATCGCGCTCGGGCTCGCCAACAGCGTCTATCACCCTGCCAACTACGCGATCCTGTCGGCGCATATGGACGAGGCGCGGATGGGCCGGGCGTTCTCGGTCCATACCTTTGCCGGCTTCCTCGGCGGCGCGGTGGCGCCGGCGATCATGGCGGCGCTGGTCGCGGCAATCGGCGGGCTCGGCGCGCTGATGGTGGCCGGCGCCGTCGGCCCGCTGGTGGCGCTATTGCTCGTCATCATGGGCATCCCCGACGCGGGCGCCGCGAAGGACAGGCCCGAGGGCAGTGAGAAGGTGAAAACCAGCGTGATGACGCCGGCGATCATGGTGCTGACCGTGTTCTTCACGCTGCTCAGCCTGTCGAGCGCGGGGATCAATAATTTCGGCGTGGTGGCGCTGATGGGCGGCTATGGCGTGTCGTTCTCGTCGGCCAATATCGCGCTGACCGCGTTCCTCGGCGCCAGCGCGGCGGGCGTGCTCGCCGGAGGCTATCTCGCCGACCGCACCCACCGTCATAGCCAGGTGGCGGCGGCCTGCTTTGTGGTCAATGCCGCGATCGTGCTGCTGATAGCGCTGGTCAACCTGCCATCGGCAGTGCTGACCGCAGCGCTTGGCCTGGCCGGCTTCCTCGGCGGCGTGATCACGCCCTCGCGGGACATGCTGGTGCGCAACGCGGCGCCTCCGGGCGCGGCCGGCCGCGCCTTCGGCATCGTCTCCACCGGTTTCAACTTCGGCGGCATCGCAAGCCCGCTGCTGTTCGGCTGGATCATGGACCACAACCTGCCGCATTGGGTGTTCGGCGCGTCCGCCGCGTTCATGGTGGCGACGGTGCTGCTCGCCCTCGTCACCGACCGCAAGCCGCAGGGATCGGAAGCGCGCGCCGCGGCCTGACGACCTATTTTTCAGGTGTCCTCGCGAGCGATTGCTTCCAGACGATCCGCGCAATCGTTCAGGCCGACATAACAGGCGATACCGAGATAGATGGTCTGAAGCGCGCGAACGCTCCGGTCTCGACGTGTCGGCACGCGCGTGGCGCCGATAGCGTGATCGCCGGCCTCGGCTGGCTGCATGGAAAGCGCGCGCTCGTTGGCTATGGTGGTCGCGGTCACGAGAGATCTCCGCAGTGATCCAGGGGACTCTGCGGTGCGCCTGTTACGGTCCGATCACTGCCTCGAACTAAATGCTTACGGCTGTAACCGATCGCGATAATCTGACAGGGAGACGAGCCAACGCGGCTTGATGCGATCCCGAGCTGGCAACAGAAGAGGAGACATCTCAATGCAGGAGTACGATCTTTACATTAATCCGCAGAAGCCGACGTTAGGCCTCTATGTGCGCAAAGGGGCCGGTCTTCCTGATCTGGCCGATCCCAAGCAATGGGCATTTGACGGCACGGCGGCACAAGCCGAATTGCCGCCAGACCTTGTGAAAAGGATCGAAACCAACGGTCACGCTTTCCGCGACATGGACTAGGCTTTGACGTCACCGCATATTTCCAGGTTGCGGCGCCATAGCGCATTGCAGAGCCCCACCACTGCCGGTTGACAGCCTCGGAGGGCGATCCATGATGCGCGGCAACAACAACAAATCGGGATGAAGCGCCATGACCTCAGCGCCTGACATCGTGATCCGCGGCGGCACCCTTGCGGACGGCAGCGGCGGGGACCTCTATGAAGCCGATGTGGCGATCGCGGACGGCAAGATCACCGAGGTCGGCAAGGTCGCGGGCAAAGGCAAGGAGGAGATCGACGCCCGCGGCAAGCTGGTGGCGCCAGGCTTCGTCGATGTTCACACCCACTATGATGGCCAGGTGACCTGGAGCCAGGACATCACGCCCTCCTCGCAGAACGGCGTCACCACGGCGATCATGGGCAATTGCGGCGTCGGCTTTGCGCCGTGCCGGCCCAGCGACCACACCAGACTGATCCAGCTCATGGAAGGCGTCGAGGACATTCCCGAGCCGGTCCTGAGCGCCGGCATTCCCTGGGAATGGGAGAGCTTTCCCGACTACATGAACTGGCTGTCGAAGCGCAGCTTCGACGTCGACATCGGCGCGCAACTGCCGCATGCGGCGCTGCGTGTCTATGTGATGGGCGAACGCGGCGCGCGGCGCGATCCTTCCACGGTGGAGGATAACAGGCAGATGGCGGCGCTGGCGGGCGATGCGGTACGCGCCGGCGCACTCGGCTTCTCCACCTCGCGCACCCTCAACCACCGCACCTCGACCGGCGACTTCACGCCGACCTTGAAGGCGGGCGAGGACGAATTGACCGCGATCGCGGGCGCGATGCATGGCGTCGGCCGCAGCGTGCTGCAATTCGTGCTCGATCTCTCCACCGTCCACGAAGACCTGCCGATGATGCTGCGGGTGGCGGAGAACACGAAATGCCCGATCTCGTTCTCGATCACCCAGAACGACAAGTCGCCGCGACGCTGGCGCCAGACGCTCGACACCATCAACGAGGCAAGCCGCCGCGGCCTCTCGATCACCGCGCAGATCGCCGCGCGTCCGGTCGGGCTGATGCTCGGGCTTGAATTGTCGCGCAACCCGTTCCAGACCCATGCGAGCTACAAGGCGATCGCGCACCTGCCGCTCAAGGAGCGGGTGGCGCGGTTGCGCCAACCTGACGTGCGCGCCGCGATCCTCGCCGAGAATGCCAGCGACACCGACGATCCGCTGTTCTTCCGGCCGAACTACGACAAGATGTATCTGCTCGGAAATCCGCCTGACTACGAGCAGCCGCCGGAGAACACGCTGGGCGCGCAGGCGCGCCGGCTCGGCAAACGCCCGGAAGAACTCGCCTATGACGCGATGCTGACCGACGAGGGCCGCGGCATGCTCTACGTGCCGTTCCTCAACTATTCCGACGGCAATCTCGACGCGACCCGCGAGATGCTGCTGGACCCGAATTCGGTGCCCGGCCTCTCCGACGGCGGCGCACATTGCGGCATCATCTGCGACGCCTCTTTCCCGACTTATCTGCTGACGCACTGGACCCGCGACCGCACCCGCGGCGAGAAGCTCTCGATCCCCTTCGTGATCGCGGTGCAATCACGCAAGACCGCGCTCTCGGTCGGCCTCTCCGATCGCGGCCTGATCGCGCCCGGCTACAAAGCCGACGTCAACGTGATCGATTACGACCGGCTGCATCTGCATCCGCCAAAGGTGCATTACGATCTCCCCGTCGGCGGCCGCCGATTGTTGCAGCAGGTCGACGGCTATGACGCGACGATCGTCTCGGGCGTAGTGACGCAGCGCGGCGGCGCGGCCACCGGCGCAAGGCCAGGCCGGCTTATTCGCGGTACGCAGGCGATGCATTAGGCGCGTAGCGGCGTAGAGTGGGCAAAGAGCGCAGCGACGTGTCCACCATCACGCGCTGTGCTCGCGATGGTGGGCACGCTTTCGCTGTTCGAGCTACGGCGGACAAGTCGCTTTGCCCACCCTGCAAGGACGAAATGTTGCTTACCCGATCAGGCACACTGCCGCAGAACTTTGGCAGCGCCGATTATGGTTGGCTCATGAGGGTCTACGACGTGCGGGCGGCGCGGCCGGCCGTAGCTCCATGTTGGATATACCTGCCGCGACGTTCAGGCCGGTCTGGGCCTCGACCGACACCGGCTGCAAGCTGACCGTGCGGTCTGAGCCTCCAACCAGGACGTTGGCCCCGAGTCCGACGCCAATCGTACCGTCGACGGTGGCGCCACCATAGCTTCCTGCCAGCGCTCCGCGGCGCAGCGTGGTCGGCGCAAAAACGGCCCACGCGAGTTGACCGCCGGACGTTGCACCGATGTCCAGCCCAAACGTGCTGATAGTGCCCTGATAGGCGTCACGCGTCCTGCCTCGTGCAGATGCATAGATGCAGCTCAGTTGCTGCTGTCCCCCGATAACCATGCCGACGCTGGGGGCGATATTGCAGGAAAGCGTTCCGACCCTCACTCGCCCCGGCTGCTGAGCCGTAGCCGGAACGGCTCCCAACCCCAGTGCCAAGGCTCCCCCGATTGCAAGGCCATTCAGCGTTCTGAATATCACTTTCTTGTTCACTGCGACACTCCATCTGACATTTCAACGCTCGCTTGTAACTCGGGGAAACCTCGGCAGACATCCACAATCGGGTGATGATGCTGACTTTGCCTTCGCTGTTCGAGTTACGGCGGACAAGTCGCTTTGCCTGCCCCACGAAAACGGCGCGAAGAAAGCGCGAGAACGGCGCTGCGCGCTCCCGCCTCTCCCCTTGTGGGAGAGGCCGTACCGCATGCAGCGAAGCGGAATGCGATGCGGGTGAGGGGTGCGGCCTATCGAGGGACCACGACTCGTGGAGGCATACCCCTCACCCGGATTTCCCGCTTACGCGCGAAATCCGGCCTCTCCCACAAGGGGAGAGGCGGTTCGAGTGCGCGGATGCTGTGTTAGCCTCACTACACCGAAACTATGTCGGGGATACCGCGCTCTTCAATTCGCTTGAGGGCACCACTTCGCCGCGCAGCCTTGCGCGTTCGGTGTTGGGCCAGAGCAAGAGCAGGCCGAACAATCCGGATGTGATCATGATCGCGGCGTTGATGGTGAAGCCGGTCATGTAGCCGTCGAACAGATTCCCCGCGTGCTGGATCACGCTGCCCATGACCGCCGGCGCCAGGACGCCGGCAAGCGTGTAGAGCGCGCCATAGATCGAGATCACGGCGCCGCGCTGCGACACCGGGGTGAACTCGCCGATCATCGGTGCACAGACCACATAGATCGATCCGCAGAGACCGGAGCCGAAGACGAGCAGCGCGATCGTCATTCCGCCCGGCGCGACATGGGGCATGATGGCCATGATGATGCCGCCGACGATCAGCGGCACCGAGCCGAGCACGCCGCGCGCGCCGCGGGTGGTGAAACCGCGCGCCAGCAACGACTGCGAAACCCAGCCCGTGAGCATGACGACGACGGCGCCGAACACCCATGGCAGGATCGAAACGAAGCCGGCCTGATGCTGCGAATAGCCTAGTCCCTTGACGATGAAGGGCGTGAACCAGGTGAGCCCAAGCGATAGCGCCCAGTACGCGCCGAAGGTGGCGGCAACGCAGCCGACGAAGGTCCGCGAGGTGAGAAGCCGCGAATAGGGAATGCGCTGCTCGCTGGCCGCCGTCGCCGCGCTCTCCACCAGCGGGCCTTCCTTGCCGAGGATCGCCCACGCCACCACCCACATCAGCCCAACGATCCCGAGGGCGCCGAACGCATAGTGCCAGTCGTGATTGACGATGATCCAGTTCAGCGCCGGGACCGCCAGGATCACGCCGAACGCCGAGCCCTGCGACAGGATCGCAATCGGCAAGGTTCGCTTCTCGTCGGGGAACCATTTGAAGATGGCATGCGCCGCCACCGACGCCGCGGGCCCCTCGCCCGCACCGAGGATGATGCGGCAGATCAGAAGCGTGGCGAAGCCGACGGTGCCGACCATCGGGAACTGCGCCAGCGCCCAGATCAGCGCCAGCACCAGCAGCACCCAGCGGGTCTCGACGCGGTTGACGATGAAGCCGACCACGATGGCCGAGATCGAGAACAGGAAGAAGAAGGAGGAGCCGAGCAGGCCGAACTGCTCCGGATCGAGTTTCAGTTCGGTCATGATCGGCACGCCGGCGAGGCCGACCACGATCTTATCCGCGAAGTTCACCAGCATGAACAGGAACAGGAGGAAGGTGATCTTCCAGGCGCCTTTCGGCGTCGGCTGTGCGGTCATGCTTGGTTCTCCCCGTGGTTTTCTCGCTTGCTCGGCTCGGTTGTTCGGCTCTGTCGGCCAGGTTGTGCCCGATGCTAGCCTTGGGTTTCCTGACAAGGCAACCGCGGATTTTGACCTGCAGGCCCTGCCGTGGCATCGACAGCGCATGCCAAGTGGAAATCGTCCCGTGCTCGAGGTCACCGGCCTGAGGAAAAGCTATCGTTCGGCCGGCGAGGACATCGCGGTGCTGCGCGGCGTCAACCTTGCGGTTGCCGCGGGCGAAAGCGTGGCGCTGACCGGCGAATCCGGCAGCGGCAAGAGCACGCTGTTGCACCTGATCGCCGGGCTCGATGCCGCCGATGGCGGCGAGATCGTTCTCGACGGCGTCAGCCTTTCCAACCTCGGCGAGGCCGGTCGTGCTGCACTGCGTCGCGACCGGCTGGGATTGGTGTTCCAGCAATTCAACCTGATCCCGAGCCTGATGGTTTCAGACAATCTTACCTTTCAGTCGCGGATCGCCGGACGGCATGATCCGAAATGGCACGACGAACTGGTGCAGCGGCTTGGACTGGCGCAGCTCTTGAAGCGATATCCGGAGCAATTGTCCGGCGGCCAGCAGCAGCGCGTCGCGATCGGCCGCGCGCTGGCGCCCAAGCCGCTGCTGCTGCTCGCAGACGAGCCGACCGGCAATCTCGACGAAGAGACCGCCGACGAGGTGCTGGCGCTGGCGCGCGATCTGGTGGCGCGGACCGGGTGCGGCTTCCTGATGGTGACACATAGCGCGCGGCTCGCAGCATTGCTCGACCGCCAGGTCAATTTGCATGCGGGGGTGATCGCATGAGCCGGGCGCTGTGGACGCTGGCAGTTCTGCTCAGCCATTGGCGTCGGCATCCGATGCAGCTTGCGACGCTGCTGATCGGATTGATCTCCGCGACCGCGCTGTGGAGCGGCGTGCAGGCGCTGAACCAGCAGGCGCGCAACGCCTATGATCGGGCGGCGGCGACCTTCGGCGGCACCCGCACCGCGATGCTCGTCAGTCGCGACAGCACCAGTTTTCCGCAACACCTCTTCGTCGATCTGCGCCGCGCCGGCTGGCCGGTCTCGCCCGTAGTCGAGGGGCGCCTGCAGATCGGCGGACGACCATTCCGGCTGCTCGGCATCGAGCCGGTGACGCTGCCGGGCGAAGTCAGCACTGCGCCCGTGATCGGCCGGACCGATCTGCAGTCCTTTGTCACGCCGCCCGGTGAAATGCTGGTGGCGCCGGAGACGCTGGCAGACCTTGGCCTCAAAGAGGGCGAGCGGCCATCGTCGAATGGCGGCGTGCTGCTGCCGCCACTCCGCGTGCAGGCGCAGCTCGTGCCCGGCGTGCTCGTCGTCGATATCGGGATGGCGCAGCAGATCCTGAAGATGCCGGATCAAATCTCGCGCGTGTTGATCGGCAAATCCAGCGCCAGGCGCGCGCCGCTCGAAAGCATCGCAGGCGACCGGCTGCGCCTGGTCGAGCCCAACGCGGAAACCGATCTCGAGCGCCTCACCGACAGCTTCCATCTCAACCTGACCGCGTTCGGGCTGTTGTCGTTCTTCGTTGGCCTCTTCATCGTCAACTCCGCGATCGGGCTTGCCTTCGAGCAGCGGCTGCCGATGCTGCGCACCTTGCGCGCCTGCGGCGTGTCGGCGCGGATGCTGAACAGCGTGCTGGTAGCCGAGCTGGTGTCGCTCGCGCTGGTCGCGGGCCTGGTGGGACTGATGTGCGGGTATGTCATCGCCGCGGCGCTGCTACCCGACGTCGCGGCCTCGTTGCGCGGGCTGTATGGCGCGCAGATTCCGGGACAACTGACATTGAAGGGCGAGTGGTGGCTCGCCGGCATCGCGATCAGCATCCTCGGCGCGCTGGCGGCCGCCGCCGCGAGCCTTGCCAAGGCGATCCGCATGCCGGTGCTCTCATCAGCGCAGCCGCAGGCCTGGCAGCAGGCGCAGCGGCGCTGGCTGGTGTTTCAGAGCGCTGCCGCGCTTGCCGCCTTTGCCGTGGCCGGCGGCTTTCTCTGGTTTGGCGATTCCCTGCTTTCGGGCTTTGCCGTGCTCGCCGCGCTGATGCTCGGCGCCGCGCTGATCCTGCCGATGATTCTGGAGATCGCACTTGCGCTCGGCCAACGCAACGCCGGGCGGCCGGTCAGTATCTGGTTCTGGGCCGACAGCCGCCAGCAGCTTCCGGGATTGTCACTGGCGCTGATGGCGCTGTTGCTAGCGCTCGCAGTCAATGTCGGCGTCGGTACCATGGTGGAGAGTTTCAGCCGCACTTTCCTGGTCTGGCTCGACGGACGGCTCGCTGCCGATGTCTATGTCAACGCGGCCAGTGATGCGCAGGCAAGTGGGATCAAGACCTGGCTGCGCGGGCGGAGCGAGGTGCAGGCGATCCTGCCCGGCGGCCGCGCGGATGCGCAGCTTGCGGGCATGCCGATCGAGGTGCTCGGCCTGCCCGATCAGGCGACTTTTCGCGACAACTGGCCGCTGCTGGAATCGCGATCGGATGGATGGGACCGCCTGCGCGCCGGCGACACCTGCTTTGCCAGCGAGCAATTGTCGCGGCGGCTGAAGCTTGCGATCGGCGACCGGATCGAGGTGCCCGCGCCCGGCGGCAACTGGCCGCTCGAGATCGTCGGCATCTATGCCGACTACGGCAATCCCAAGGGCCAGGTGGCGGTGAACTTTGCCGCGCTGACGCGGCACTTTCCGGAAGTGCCGCAGACACGGTTCGGCCTCCGCGTCCCACCGCCCGCCGTGCCCGCGCTGATTGCCGAGCTGCAGCAGAAGTTCGGCCTTGATGACCGCAGCGTCGCCGATCAGACGACGGTGAAGGCGGAGTCGAAACGCATCTTCAACCGCACCTTCTCGGTTACGTCAGCACTCAACACCTTCACGCTCGGCGTCGCCGGCGTCGCGCTGCTCACGAGCCTCCTGACGCTGGCGAATTCCCGCCTGCCGCAACTTGCGCCGCTGTGGGCGATCGGGCTGACGCGCCAGCGGCTCGCGAGGATCGAACTGTTGAAGACGATGGCGGTGGCGCTGATCACGTCGCTGTTCGCGCTGCCGCTCGGCCTTCTGGTGGCGTGGTGCCTGCTCGCGGTCGTGAATGTGAAAGCTTTCGGCTGGCGGTTGCCGTTCCAGGTGTTCCCGTTGCAACTGGTGGAGCTGCTCGGCGTTGCCCTGGCGGCGGCGCTGTTGGCTGCGCTATTGCCTGTCATCCGGCTGGCGCGGATGCAGCCGGCGAGCCTGATACGGATCTTTGTCAATGAACGCTAACCCGATCTCGCGCCGCGCGTTCATGGGCGGCGCGCTTGCAGTTGGCGTCGTAAGCCAGGCGCATGCGCAAGGCTTCGCCGGGCTTGGCGAGACCGCCGACGGGTTTGCGCCTGTCACGCCTGGCAAGCGTTTCGTCTTTCCGCTCGATCACGGCCCGCATCCGGAATTCCGCATCGAATGGTGGTATGTGACCGCGAACCTCGTTGATCCGGCTGGCACGGCCCATGGCGTGCAATGGACGCTGTTCCGGCAGGCGATGCGCGCCGGCGCGCAGCTTGAAGGCTGGGCCAACCAGCAAATCTGGATGGGACACGCCGCGGTCACCCGCGCCGACATCCATCGCTATGCCGAGACATTTGCGCGCGGCGGCGTCGGGCAGGCCGGCGTCGAGACGAGTCCGTTTGTCGGCTGGATCGATGCCTGGGAGATGCGTGGGCTCGACGGCTTCAATGCGGACAAAGTGGCGCCGCTGAAACTCAGCGCGACGGGCGCGGATTTCAGTTACGAGCTCCGGCTCGATGCGGAGCGGGCGCTGGTGCTGCAGGGCGACCGCGGCTACAGCATGAAGTCCGATCGCGGACAGGCGTCCTATTACTACAGCCAGCCCTTCTTCAAGGCGGCCGGCCGCATCGTCATCGACGGCAAGCCTGTCAACGTCACCGGGCAGGCCTGGATGGACCGCGAATGGAGCAGCCAGCCGCTCGCGTCCGACCAGACCGGCTGGGACTGGTTCTCGCTGCATCTGCCCAATGATGAAAAGCTGATGCTCTACCGGCTGCGCCAGAAGGACGGCAAGAGCAACCTGTTCGGCAACTGGATCGAACCGGACGGCAGATCAAGCGAGATCGCTGCAAGCGATAACAGCATCAGGCCCACCGCCTTCACCGAGATCGGCGACCGCAAGGTGCCGACGGCGTGGCGGGTCGAAATTCCTGCGCGCGGGGTCAAAATCGAAACCAGGCCGCTCAACGCGCGAAGCTGGATGGGAACGGGCTTTTCCTACTGGGAGGGCCCGATCAGCTTTGCCGGCAGCCATGCCGGCGTCGGCTATCTCGAACTGACCGGCTATTGAGCGGCGACTTCAAGGGAGGCTCTCCATGTATCACGACACGGCGATCGTCACCTGCCTTGCGATCGCGTTCTATTTCTTCACCTCGGCGACCGTTGCGCGGGCGCGTTACACATTCGCCGTCAAGCTGCCGGCGATCTCGGGGGATCCAGATTTCGAGCGCATCTTCCGGGTGCAGATGAACACGCTGGAATGGATGCCGATCTTCCTGCCCTCGCTGTGGCTGTTTGCGATCTACATCAGCGACGCGATCGCAGCCGCGCTCGGCGTGGTCTGGATCATCGGCCGCATCGTCTATTTCATCGGCTATCGCCAAGCCGTCGAAAAGCGCGGCCCCGGCTTCGGCATCCAGGCGCTGGTGTGCATCGTGCTGTGGGGTGGCGCGTTGGGGGCCGCGACGTGGAAGGTGATTTCCTGAGAGGGTTATTTGAGATTGACGGCTCTTCAAACTCCCATGTCGTCCCGGGCTTGACCCGGGACCCATAACCGCAAGCGCTCGTGGTGTGCTCCGCCGCAACCGCTCGCGCGCACCCAACGACCGACTGTGGTTATGGATCCCCGCTTTCGCGGGGATGACGACCGAGTGGTTGCTAAAGCATCACTTCGTCAGCGGGCAGCCGCTTTCCTTGGCGGTGAAGAAGGCCTTGTCGCCGGGCACCACGGCGAGCTGCTTGTAATAGTCCCACGGCTTCTTCGATTCCGAGGGCTTCTTGACCTCGAACAGGTAGAGGTCGTGCACCATGCGGCCGTTCTCCTGCACCTTGCCCTTCGCGAAGGCGTCGTCGACCGGCAGCTCCTTCAGCTTTTTCGCCACCTTATCGCTGTCCTTGGTTCCGGCGGCCTTCACGGCCTTCAGATAGGACAGCGTCGCCGAATAGGTGCCGGCGTGGATCATGCTCGGCATGTGGCCGGTGCGCTTGATGAAGCGTTCGCTGAAGGCGCGCGAGGCGTCGTCGTGGTCCCAGTAAAACCCTTCCGTGAGCACAAGACCCTGCGCGGCTTCCAGCCCGAGACCGTGGACCTCGGACAGCGTCATCAGCAGGCCAGCAAGCTTCTGCCCGCTCTTGACGATGCCGAACTCGGCCGCCTGCTTGATCGAGTTGGTGGTGTCGAGGCCGGCATTGGCAAGGCCGACGATCTTCGCCTTCGAGCTCTGCGCCTGCAGCAGGAAGGACGAGAAATCCGACGAGTTCAGGGGCACGCGCACCGAGCCCAGCACCTTGCCGCCCTTTTCCTTGACGATGTCGCTGGTGTCCTTTTCCAGCGCGTAGCCGAAGGCGTAGTCGGCGGTCAGGAAAAACCAGGTATCGCCGCCCGCCTGCACCAGCGCGCCGCCGGTGCCCACCGCCAGGGCGCGGGTGTCATAGGCCCAGTGGAAACCGTAGGGCGTGCAGGCATCGCCTGTGATGCGGGAGGTCGCCGCGCCCACGACGATGTCGATCTTCTTCTTCTCGTTGGAGAGTTCCTGGACCGCGAGCGCCACCGAAGAGGTGGTCAGCTCGGTGATCATGTCGACGCCTTCGGTATCGTACCAGCGCCGCGCGATCGCAGAGGCGAGATCGGGCTTGTTCTGGTGATCGGCGGTGACGAGCTCGATCTTGTGCCCCAGCACCTCGCCGCCGAAATCTTCGATCGCCATCCTGGCGGCCTCGAGCGAATACTTGCCGCCGTAATCGGCATAGACGCCGGACTGGTCGTTCAGGATGCCGATCTTGACGCCCTGGGCAAAACTCGGAGTTGACAGCAAAAGGCCGCCAAGGGCGACGGCGGCGAGCAATCCCGATTTCATAAATGATCTCCCTGCAGTTTCTGTTCGGAATATAAGCGAATGATATTTTATAACCCTGCGGCTGCCCATCACTTTCGGCTCAGCCATTAGTGGGGCTTGCGCCGACCTCTCTTCTCGTCATTCCGGGGCGCGAGAAGCGCGAACCCGGAATCCATCGGCCGGCATACGCTGGCGGAGAAATGGATTCCGGGCTCATCGCTTCGCGATGCCCCGGAATGACGGCGACGGTAAGCGGGCCGGTCCCTCAAGCTTCCACCGGCTTCTTCGGATGCCTGGGATCGGCGAGTCCGCGCACCACCATGTAGAAGATCGGCGTGAAGATCAGGCCGAACAGGGTGACGCCGAGCATGCCGAAGAACACGGCGACCCCGACCGCCTGGCGCATCTCCGAGCCCGAGCCGGTCGAGACCACCAATGGCAGCACGCCGAGGATGAAGGCGAACGACGTCATCAGGATCGGCCGCAGCCGCAGGCGGCAGGCCTCGATCACCGCCTCCAGCCGCGGCTTGCCCTCGGCCTCGATGTCGCGCGCGAACTCGACGATCAGGATCGCGTTCTTGGCGGCGAGGCCGACCAGCACGACGAAACCGATCTGGGTCAGGATGTTGACGTCCTGTCCCATGATGCGCACGCCGATGGTCGCGGCCAGCAGGCACATCGGCACGATCAGGATCACCGCGAACGGCAGGCTCCAACTGCCATATTGCGCGGCGAGCACGAGATAGACGAACAGCACGCAGATCGGGAACACGTAGAGCCCGGCATTGCCGCCGGTGATTTGCTGATACGACAGGTCGGTCCACTCGAACGCAAAACCGCTCGGCAGCGTTGCATCGGCGAGCTGTTTGATGGTGTCGAGTGCGGTCTGCGAACTCGTGCCGGGCGCCGGCTCGCCCTGCAGCTCGGATGCCGAATAGAGGTTGTAGCGCGCGACGCGGTCGGGCCCGGAGACGTCGCGGAATTCGACCACGCTGCCGAGCAGCACCATGTCGCCCGCGGCATTGCGTGTCCGCAGCCGCGCGAGATCGGAGGTTTCCTTGCGGAACGGCAGGTCAGCCTGCGCGGTGACGTGATAGGTGCGGCCGAACAGGTTGAAGTCGTTGACGTAGGTCGAGCCGAAATAGGTCTGGATGGTGTCGTTGATGCTTGCGATCGGCACGCCGAGCTTCTGCGCCTTGATGCGGTCGATGTCGACGAACACTTGCGGCGTATTCGCGGTGAACGGCGAGAACACCGAGGTGAGATATGGCGACTTGCGCGCGGCAGCGACAAGTTCGTCGGTCGCGGCAGCCAGCAGCTCGGGGCCGCGGCCCTGCCGATCCTGGATACGGATGGTGAAGCCGCCGCCGGTGCCGATACCCGGCACCGCAGGCGGGGGGATCACGATGATGAAGGCCCCCTGGATCACAGACAGGCGCTTGCGCAGCTCGGCCGTGATCGCGGTCGCCGACAACCCCTTCTTCTGGCGCGCCTCCGGCTCATCGAACACGGGGAACAGCGCCGCGGCATTGCCCGACTGCGTGCGCGTTGCGCCCGAGAAGCCGGCAAAGGCCGCAACGCGCACGATGCCCGGCGTATCGAGCGCGATCCGCTCGATCTCGCGCACCACCGCCGTGGTGCGAGCCAGCGATGCCGCCCCCGGCAATTGCACCGACACAATGATGTAGCCCCGATCCTGCGCCGGAATGAAGCCCTGTGCCGTGGTCGCGAGCAACCAGCCGGCGCTTCCGATCAGCGCGACATAGATCAGCAGCATCACCGCCGTATGGCGGATCACGAAGTCGGCCGCTGCGGCATAGCCATGCGACAGGCGGTCGAACAGGCGGTTGAAGACGCCCGTGAACTTCTCCCAGCCACGGGCAATGATATTCCAGCGCGCCGCCGGCCGCTTCTCCTCATGCGGCACCAGGATCAGCGAGGCCAGCGCCGGCGACAGCGTCAGCGAGCAGAAGCAGGAGATCGCGGTTGCGACCGCGATGGTGACGGCGAATTGCTGGAAGAACTGGCCCGAGATGCCGCCGAGGAATGCGGTCGGCACGAACACCGCACACAGCACCAGCGCGATCGAGACCAGCGCTCCGCCGACCTCCTCCATCGTCTTGAGCGCGGCATCGCGCCGGCTCATTCCGTGCTCGAGATGCCGCTCGACATTCTCGACCACCACGATGGCGTCGTCGACCACGATGCCGACCGCCAGCACCAGGCCGAACAGCGTCAGATTGTTGATCGAGAAGCCGAGCGCAGCCATCACCGCGAAGGTGCCGACCAGCGACACCGGGATCGCGATGATCGGAATGATCGCCGGCCGCCAGCCCTGCAGGAACACCAGCACCACGATGACGACGAGCAGCATCGCCTCGTAGATGGTCTTGATCAGCTCGTGGATGGATTGTGCGATGAATTCGGTCGGGTTGTAGCCGATATTGTAGTCGAGCCCTTTCGGGAAGCTCGCCTTGAGCTTGACCATCGTATCGGAGATTTCCTTGGCGGTGGCGAGCGCGTTCGAGCCGGGCCGCTGCGTCACCAGCATGCCGACCGCCGATTTCTTGAGCAGGAAGCTGTTGGTGCTATAGGACAGCGCGCCAAGTTCGACGCGGGCAACGTCGCGCAGGCGCACGGTGCGGCCGTCGGCGCCGGCCCTGACCACGATATCCTCGAACTGCCTGGGATCCTTGAGACGGCCGGTAAAGACAAGGTTGGGCTGGAACGCGCGATCCGCAATCGGCGGCTCCGCGATCTGTCCGCCCGCGATCTGCAGGTTCTGCGCGCGGATCGCCGCCAGCACCTCGGTTGAGGTCAAGCCGAGATTGGCGAGGCGGTCGGGATCCAGCCACAGCCGCATCGAGTAATCGCGCGCGCCGAAGATCTGGATGTCGCCGACGCCGTCGAGCCGGAGCAACTGGTCGCGAACCTGCAGCAGCGCATAGTTGGAGATGTAGAGCTGGTCGAAGCTGTCATCGGGCGACAGCATGAACACGACCATCAGGATATCAGGGCTATTCTTGCGCGTGGTCACGCCGTTGCGCTGCACCTCTTCGGGCAGCCGCGGCTGCGCGATCGCGACGCGGTTCTGCACCAGCACCTGGGCGGTGTCGAGGTTGGTGCCAAGCTTGAAGGTGACGGTGATGGTGAGCTGGCCGTTCGAGGTGGCCTGGCTGTAGAGATACAGCATGTCCTCGACGCCGTTGATCTCCTGCTCGATCGGGGCAGCGACGGTGTCGGAGACGGTCTGCGCGGAGGCGCCGGGATAGTTGGTGGTGACTACCACCGTCGGCGGCACCACTTGCGGATATTCCGAGACCGGCAGCGTGGTGTAGGCGATCGCGCCGACGATCAGGAGCACGATCGACAGCACCATCGCCAGGATGGGCTGGTTGATGGAAAGCCGCCCGAGGTTCATGATTTGCCACCGCTCGCGGCTTGTGCGGGATGCGGGCTCACCTTGGCGCCGACGCGGGCGCGCTGCAGACCATCGACGATCACGCGGTCGTCCGCCTTGAGGCCTTCGCGGACCACGCGCAGACCTTCGTCGAGCGGGCCGAGCGTCACGGGCTTTGCCTCCACCGTGTCGTCGTCCTTGACCACGAACACGATCTTGCGCGACTGGTCGGTGGCGATAGCCGTGTCGGGCACGAGCAGCGCCTCATAAGGCGAGCTGCCGATGATCCGCACGCGGCCGAACTGTCCGGGCAGGATCGAGAGATCCTTGTTCGGAATCACCGCGCGGCTCCGCAGGGTGGCGGTCGAGACATCCAGCCGGTTGTCGAGGAAATCCATCTTGCCTTCGTGCGAGGGCCTGGTTTCGCCGGTCAGCGTCACCTGGACCGGATTGGGCGTATCGCGCGAACTCGGCCGTTTGCCCTCGAACCAGAGCCGGTTGTTCCGCAGATAGGTCGCCTCGTCGACGTCGAAATAGATGTAGATCGGGTCGAGCGACACGATCGAGGTGAGCAGGGTCGCGCCGCCCTCGCTGCCCTGCACAAGATTGCCGACGCTGACGAGATGGCGGCTGACGCGGCCGGTGAGCGGCGCCAGCACATGGGTGAATTCGATGTTGAGCTGGGCCGCCTTGAGCGCGCCCTCGGCCTGCGTCTCGGCGGCATGGGCTGCCTGCAAGGCCTGACGGCGCTGGTCGACGACCTGTTCGGAGACTGCACTGGTCTGAACCAGGTTCAGGCCGCGGTCGAGCTCGCGCTTGGCGAGCTCCGCCTTGGCGCGCGCGTCCGCAAGTTGTCCCTCGGCCTGCTTGGCGACGGCCTCGAACGGGCGTGGATCGATCACGTAAAGCAGGTCGCCGGCGCGGACGATGGCGCCATCGCGAAACTCGACGCTGGTGACGAAGCCGCCGACGCGGGCGCGAACCTGGACCTCCTCGATCGCTTCGAACCGCCCGGTGAATTCGTCCCAATCCGTGACCGTGCGCTTGGTCGGCTGCGCCACCGTGACCGCAGGGGCCGGCGCCGCCGCCTGTGGCTGCTGCTTGTCGCCACAGCCCGACAATGCCAAGGCAGACGTTGCCAAGGCAATGAGCAGGCCAAGCGCGCTGACGCCGCGCCGTGAGTTGGCCGTGAGGTTCCCCGTCCTGTCGTTCGCGCCCAAGTCGATCTCCCCCTGAACAGCACAGGCGGCGCGGGTAACGCCGCTCGGATCCGCAGCTTACGCGCAGCGGAGGTCACAGATGTGACCGGAGGACAGTCTGTTCAAGAGAGGGACGGGATCAAGCAAAATCGCTGTCCATTTTTCGTGGCCGCACGCCAACGCAGGCGGCAATCACCTCCGCAAAGCCCACCCGCGGACGCCGATGGCGCATCTAAGGGCATGACGAGCCGTTCCGGCTCCGTTAGATTGTCGTCAAAGAAAATAAATCTTTCAGGGAGGGTCGGCTCGTGCACCGAGGACGTGTCGTATTTGGCGCAATGGAGGAGGTCGTGTTCGGCCGCCAGGCGGCTGAGGCGATCGTCGAGCAGGTGGCGCGTGTGGCCGCGCAGCGCGCCTTCCTGATGGTCAGCGGAACGCTCAACCGCACGACCGACGAAATCGAGCGAATCCGCGCCGCACTGGGCACAGCCTGCGCCGGCACCTTCGATGCGATGCCGCCGCATACGCCGCGCTCCGCCGTGGTCGCGGCAGCCGAGCAGGCGCGCGCCGCGAAAGCCGACCTTATCGTCACGATCGGCGGCGGCTCGATCACCGACGGCGCCAAGGCGGTGCAGCTATGCCTCGCCAATGGTATCCGCAAGGCCGACGACATCGACAAAGTCCGCACCAGCCACGGCGTAACGCCTCAAATCAATGCACCCATCGTACGACAGATCAGCGTGCCGACGACGATCGCAGGCGGCGAGTTCACCGCGATCGCCGGTGTCACCAACGAGAAGAAACGGGTCAAGGAGCTGCTGACCCATCCCCTGGTGATGCCGCGCGCCGTCATCCTCGATCCCTGGCTTTCGCTGCATACGCCGGAATGGCTGTGGCTTTCGACCGGCATCCGCGCGGTCGATCATTGCGTCGAGGGCATCTGCTCGAATGAATCGCACCCTTATGCCGATGCACAGGCGCTGAAGGGACTGTCGATGCTGGCGCAAGCCCTGCCGCGGGTCAAAGCCGACGCAACCGATATCGACGCGCGGCTGGACTGCCAGATCGGCACCTGGCTGTCGACCGGGCCGCTCGCCGCTGGCGTGCCGATGGGCGCGAGCCATGGCATCGGCTATGTGCTCGGTGCCGAATTCGACGTGCCGCACGGCTATACTTCGTGCGTGATGCTGCCGGCGATGATGCGCTGGAATAAGTCCGCCAATGCCGAGCGGCAGGCGCAGGTCGCCGCCGCCATGGGCCATCCCGGTCAGGACGCCGGCGACGTGCTCGACAACTTCATCCGCGGACTGGGCCTGCCGCGCAGCCTTCAGGACGTGCGGATCGGCCCCGAACATTTCGACCATATCGCGGCGCAGGCGATGAAGACGCCATGGGTTCCACGCAATCCGCGCACCATCGCGGGCCCCGAGCAGGTCCGCGAGATTCTTGTGTTGGCAGCATGAGGGACATTTTCCACCGATGTATACCGGAAAGCACGCTTATCTGCGCCCGTTGCAACCGGCCTTCATCATGGCTGCGACGGGCGAGACCGTCACCTATCGCGAGCTCGAGGTGCGCAGCAACCGCCTGGCGCACCTGTTTCGAAAATGCGGCCTGAAGCGGCTGGAGCACTATGCGATCTTCATGGAGAACAACAATCGCTATCTGGAGGCCTGCGGCGCCGGCGAGCGCTCCGGCCTCTATTTCACCTGCGTGAATTCCTATCTGACCCCAAGCGAGCTCGCCTACATCCTCACCAACAGCCAGTCGCGCATCCTGATCACGTCGAGGGCAAAACTCGACGTCGCGCGCGAGGCGCTGAAGGAATGTCCGCAGGTCGAGCTCTGCATCGTCGCCGACGGCGACGGCGAAAGCGATCGCATCGTCGGGCTACAGCAGGTGACTGCGGGCCTTCCTGCGACGCCGATCGAGGATGAAGCGATCGGCACCGCGATGCTCTATTCGTCCGGCACCACAGGTCGGCCCAAAGGCATCCTGCGGCCGCTGCCGGAGCAAGCGCCGTCACAGCAACTGCCGCTGTTCGATTTCCTGCAGAAACTCTGGCACTACCGCGAGGGAATGATCTATCTGTCGCCCGCGCCGCTCTATCATTCGGCGCCGCAGGCGGCCGTCAATCTCACCATCCGCGTCGGCGGCACCGTCGTTATCATGGAGAGCTTCGATCCTGAGCGTTATCTGCAGCTCGTCGAGCAATGGGGTATCACGCACAGCCAGCTCGTGCCGACGATGTTCTCGCGGATGCTGAAGCTGCCGGAGGAGGTGCGCAAACGCTACGACCTGTCGTCGCTGGAGATCGCGATCCACGCCGCCGCTCCCTGCCCTGCCCTCGTCAAGGAGGACATCATCAACTGGTGGGGGCCGATCATCCACGAATATTACGGCGCGACCGAGGGTCTCGGCTTCACCGCCTGCAACACCGAGGAGTGGCTTTCGCATCGCGGCACCGTCGGCAAGGTGCTGCTCGGCGACCTGCATATCCTCGACGAGAACATGCAGCCGAGCCCAAAGGGAACGCCGGGCACGGTGTGGTTCAAGACCGCCTCGGCCTTCGAATATTTCAACGATCCCGCCAGGACGCGCGAGGCACGCTCGGCGGACGGCAGCATGAGCACGGTCGGCGACGTCGGCTATGTCGACGATGACGGCTATCTCTATCTCACCGACCGTTCGACCTTCATGATCATCTCCGGCGGAGTGAACATCTATCCGCAGGAGTGCGAGAACCTCCTGATCACCCATCCCAAGGTCGCGGACGCCGCCGTGTTCGGCGTGCCCGACGCCGATCTCGGCGAGGAGGTGAAAGCGGTGGTGCAGCCGATGCATGACGTGGTGCCGGGACCCGATCTTGCCGAGGAATTGATCGCGTTCTGCGCGCAATCGCTGTCGCGCCAGAAAGTGCCGCGCTCGATCGATTTCGAGGCGGAACTGCCGCGGCTGCCGACCGGCAAGCTCTACAAACGCCTGTTGCGCGACCGCTATTGGGGCAACAAGACCTCGCGTATCGTGTGAGCTGGCCTATCTGCGCTCGCGCTGCGACGAAGGCGTGGACGTGTGCGCCGAGACCGGACTCGCTCGCTGGGGCGTGTCTGCGCTATAGTGCCTGCCCGTCTGCCAGCTTCGTCGGGAGGCACGCCATGGCATTGCCCGAGCCACGCGAGCCAACGCCGCTATCGGCCCCAAGGCTCGAATTCACCGCCGCAGAGATTGGCGCCCTCGCCCACCTCTACCGGGGCGAAGTTTACCGAAGCACGGTCTGGCGCACGCGCCTCGACAGCTCCACGAACTGGGCGGTGGTCACAACGGGCATTGCCTTGTCGGCCACCTACAGCAGCGCCGACGCGTCGCCTTTGCCGATGGTCCTCGTCGGCCTGCTTGTCACCGTGTTCCTGCTGTTCGAGGCCCGCCGCTACCGCTATTTCAATGTCTGGCGCGCCCGCGCGCGGCTGTTCGAAACCGATTTCTTCGCACCGATGATCCGTGGCGAACGGCTTAACCCGGATTCGGCCTGGACCGAACTGCTCGCCAATGACTACCGCAATCCGAGCTATCACATCAGCTATGCGCGCGCGATCGGGCGAAGGCTGCGCCGCACCTATGGCTGGATCTTCGCGATCCAGGCGATCGCCTATTACGGCAAGCTCGCGATCCATCCGGTGCCGCTGACCACGCTTGGCGAGGTTTGGGAGCGCGCCGCGATCGGTCCCATTCCGGGCGGCCTGGTCGTTCTTGCGGGAGTTCTCTTCCATGCAAGCTGGGGGATTTTTGCTTTTGTCACATATCGCGTCGAAATCGCCAACCGACGCGAGCGGCAGAGCCTCATCGCGATGGGTTGATGCATCATCGCGTTGCCCGACTGCAGCTTTTGCCCTAAGTCTTGAGCAACAAAAAGACTAGGGAGGATGGCCGATGGACGTGGTCCGGGTGGGTCCGGGATTCGCTGCGGAAATTCGCGGTGTGACGCTGGGCGATGTCGCCAGAAGCAAGGCCGCTTATGCTGCAGTGCGTGCAGCATTTGAAGCGCACTCGGTCCTGGTGTTTCGCGACCAGGACGTGTCAGACGAAAAGCAATTGGCGTTCTCGCGCCGCTTCGGCCCGCCGGAAGTGACAAAAATCGGTTCCATGGGAACGGGATCGCATTTCGTGATCCTCACGACCATCGGTCCCGACGGCAACATGGTGCCACCCGATCATCGCCAGGCGCTGCGCAGCAAGGCCAACCAGCTCTGGCACACCGATTCCTCCTTCAAGCGCGTGCCGGCGCTGACCTCGATCCTGTCGGCACGAGTGATTCCCGATCATGGCGGCGAGACCGAATTCGTCTCCACCCGCCGTGCGTTCGAACTGCTGGACGAGGGACTCGCAAAGCAGCTCGAAAATTCCTTCGCCTGGCATTCCTACGCGCATTCGCGCGACCAGATCGCGCCCGGCCTTGCAACGCCTGAGGAGATGGCGGTGTTGCCTCCGGTGTGCTGGCGGATGGTGTGGCGCAACCCCACCAACGGCCGCGGCGCACTCTATCTTGCATCGCACGCCTATGCGATCGAAGGCATGGCGCCTGCGGCAGGCAAGAAGCTGATCGATGAATTGATGGCGGCAGCCACCGCGCCGGGGACAGCTTACTTGCACAAATGGCGGCAGGGCGATGTCGTCATGTGGGACAACCGCGCCACCATGCATCGCGGGCGGCCGTGGCCGGCGCACGAGCCGCGACTGATGATCCGCACCACGATCTCGGCGACCGAGGCCGACGGTCTCGCCAGCATGGGCCTGCCGTCGCCACAGGCCGCGGAATAGCACGTCCGCACTGCAGCGCTAATTGTCGCAGGCTCGGCGTTCATCCGAATTGCCGATCGTCATGCGCGCGACGCTGGTTGCTCAGACGTCCCACCATGGTATCCTCGGTACCAAATCGGGCCATAGAGACCGAATGTCGGGAGGAAATGATGCGGAGCGTGCGAGCGCTGGCCGTGGCAGCGCTATGTTGGCTTTCGGCTTACGATGTTTCGCTGGCGGAAACACCGAAGTCCGGCGGCATTCTCAGGATGTATCACCGCGACAGTCCGGGCAGCGCCTCGATCCACGAGGGCGCAAGCTATTCGTTCAACGTTCCCTTCATGCCGATCTTCAACAACCTGGTGATCTTCAACCAGCATATTCCGCAGAACAGCGTCGATACGATCGTGCCGGAACTCGCGGAGAGCTGGGCCTGGAGCGATGACAAGAAGAAATTGACATTCAAGCTTCGCAACGGCGTCAAATGGCATGACGGCAAGTCGTTCACCTCGGCCGACGTCAAATGCACCTTCGACCTGTTGATGGGCAAGTCGCAACAGAAGTTCCGCCAGAACCCGCGGAAATCCTGGTACGATCAGGTCAATGACGTCACCATCAATGGCGATTACGAGGCCTCATTCAACCTGAAGCGGCCGCAGCCCGCGCTATTGTCGCTGCTCGCCTCCGGCTATAGCCCGATCTATCCCTGCCATGTCTCGCCGGCGGAAATGCGCACCAAGCCGATCGGCACGGGTCCGTTCAAGTTCGTCGAGTTCAAGGCCAACGAGTCGATCAAGCTGACGAAGAACCCGGACTACTTCAGGAAGGGCCTGCCCTATCTCGACGGCATTGAATTCACCATTGTGCCGAACCGCTCGACGGCGATCCTTGGCTTCGTCTCCGGCAAGTTCGACATGACGTTCCCGACTGAAGTATCGATCCCGCTCTTGAAGGATGTCAAATCGCAGGCGCCCAATGCGATCTGCGTGGTGGAACCGAGCAACGTTGCCACCAACATCATCATCAATTCGTCGGCGCCGCCGTTCGACAATCTCGACGTCCGCCGCGCGCTGGCGCTCGCCCTTGACCGCAAGGCGTTCATCTCGATCCTGTTCGAGGGACAGGCCGACATCGGCGGCACCATGCAGCCCGCGCAGGCGGGATTGTGGGCGATGCCGAAGGAGATGCTGGAGACGATCCCGGGCTATGGGCCCGACGTCAACGCCAACCGCGAGCAGGCGCGCAAGTTGATGCAGAAGGCGGGCTACGGCCCCGACAAGCATCTGCAGATCAAGGTGTCGACTCGCAACATCCCGATCTACCGCGACCCTGCCATCATCCTGATCGACCAGCTCAAGACCATCTATATCGACGCCGAGCTCGATGTCGTCGACACCGCGCAATGGTTCCCGAAGGTCGCGCGCAAAGACTATTCGCT
The DNA here is from genome assembly GCF_000472865.1 of Bradyrhizobium elkanii WSM2783. Taxonomy (GTDB): domain Bacteria; phylum Pseudomonadota; class Alphaproteobacteria; order Rhizobiales; family Xanthobacteraceae; genus Bradyrhizobium; species Bradyrhizobium elkanii_A. The sequence continues at coordinate 24,713 of NZ_AXAP01000059.1, forward strand.
GGGCTTGAACCTCACCGGCAATGCGGTCGACGAGCCCGACCAGTCGTTCTACGAGAACTATTCCTGCGACTCCGAGCGGAACTACACCAACTACTGCAATCGCGAGATCGAAAAGCTGTTCGACCTGCAGTCGTCCGAGACCGACCCCGAGAAGCGCAAGAAGCTGGTGTGGGAGATCGACAAGAAACTGCAGGAAGACGTGGCGCGGCCGATCATCCTGCACAGCCGCACCGGAACCTGCTGGCAGCCTTACGTCAAGAACGTGACGGTGATGTCCAACAGCTCCTACAACGGCTACCGTTACGAAGACGTCTGGATGGATAAGTAGCGTCCGCGAGGTGACGAGATGAGATCGGGTCAGCCTCCGCGTCGGGAATCCCCACCTCTCCCATCGGGAGAGGTCGCGCTGAAGGCGCGGGTGAGGGGTTACGCTCTATCGAGGGCGCCGCGGCCCCTCACCCGGCGCGTTGCGCCGACCTCTCCCCACGGGGGAGAGGTGGTAACCGCGACCGTCCTGCTGTAGCGGCGCAGACGACAAGAGGAGAGTGGCCAGGTGCTAGCCTATATCGTCCGGCGCCTCTTCCTGATGCTCGTGACCCTGTTCGGGATATCGGTCATCATCTTCGTGCTGCTGCGCATCGTGCCCGGCAACATCGTCGATATCCTGTTCGACGCCGCCGGCTATGTCGATCCCGCCGACAAGGCCAATCTGGAGAAAGAACTCGGTCTCAGCGACCCGATCGTGATCCAGTATCTCAAGTGGATCGGCGGCCTCCTGCACGGTGATCTCGGCTATTCCTACGTCTCCGAAAAACCGGCGCTACAGGAAATCCTGCCGCGGATCCCGATCACCGCGAGGCTCGCCGGCCTGGCGCTGTTGTTCTCGGCCTCGATCGGCATTCCCTTGGGTGTACTGAGCGCGGTGCATCAGGGCACGCGGCTGGACTATGCCTTGCGCGTGGTCAGCCTGAGCGGGTTGTCGCTGCCGTCATTCTGGCTCGGACTGCTGATCCTGATGGCGTCAGTGTCGATGCTCGGCTGGATGCCGATCTACAACCCGAACCCGCAGACCTGGGCCGAGGCGTTCGCGATCTACTGCATTCCGGCGATGGCGGTCGGCTTCCGCAGCGCGGCACTGACCATGCGCATCACCCGCTCCTCGATGCTGGAGATCCTGCGGCAGGACTATATCCGCACCGCCCGCGCCAAGGGCGCATCGGACGCCTCCGTCAACTATCACCACGCGCTGAAGAACGCGGTGCTGCCTGTGATCACCGTAATCGGCATCGAGGCGGCGTTTTTGATCGGCGGATTGATCGTCACCGAGACGGTGTTCAACATCCCCGGCGTCGCGCGTTTCCTGGTCGAGGCGCTGCGCTGGCGCGATTATCCGATCGTGCAGAACCTCGTGATGTTCATCGCCGTCGTCGTGGTCGTCGTCAACTTCACGGTCGACATGCTCTACGCCGCGATCGACCCGCGCATTCGCTACGGAGACTAGCTCTTGGCGGTCATCAACTTTGATGCCGAACTGAAACGCGCCGGTGCTGACGCCACCCACGGCTGGCGACGGCTGACGTTCCTTGCGCAGCGTTACCTGCTCGGCACGATCGGCCTCGTCATCATGGTGCTGTTCGTCGCGATGGCGCTCTCGGCTGACCTGATCAGCCGTTACGATCCGCTTGCCGTCGATTCGGCGCACCGCCTGGCCGCGCCCAATGCGCTGCACTGGTTCGGAACCGATTCGTTCGGCCGCGACGTCTGGAGCCGCATCATCCATGGCGCGCGCATCTCGCTCGCGGTCGGTCTCGGCTCGACCGCGCTCGGCGCCTCGATCGGCGTCATCGTCGGGCTCGCCTCCGGCTATCTCTCCGGCTGGGTCGATCTTCTGTTCCAGCGCATCACCGACATCCTGCAGTCGCTGCCGCTGTTGGTGCTGGCGCTGGTGATGACGGCCGCGCTCGGCCCGTCGCTGCCGAACGTCATCATCGCGATCGCGATCCCGTTAATTCCGACGGTGGCGCGCGTGATCCGCGCCAACACGCTGGCACTGCGCGAACTGCCGTTCGTGGAGGCAGCCAAATCGATCGGCATGAGCGAGATGCGGATCGCATTCCGCCACGTGCTGCCGAACACGCTGGCCCCCCTGATCGTGCTCGCGACCGCGCAGCTCGGCTCCACCATCCTGACGGAGGCATCCTTGTCGTTTCTCGGCCTTGGCATTCCCGAACCCTATCCGTCCTGGGGCCGCATGCTCTCGGAATCGGCCGCAGAATATGTGCGCGTCGCGCCGTGGCTCGTGATCTTCCCGGGGATCGCGATCAGCCTCGCGGTGTTCGGCACCAATCTGTTCGGCGACGCCTTGCGCGACATCCTCGATCCAAGGCAGCGCGGCTGATGAGCGAAGCAGGCAAGGCAGAAGCGGTGCTCGAGGTGAAGAACCTGAAAACGGTGTTCTTCACCAATTCGGGATTGTTCAAGGCGGTTGACGATGTCTCCTTCAGCGTCCGCCGCGGCGAGACGCTGGCGATCGTCGGCGAATCCGGCTGCGGCAAGAGCGTGACTGCGCTCTCGGTGATGCGGCTGGTGCCGGACCCGCCCGGCAAGATCGTTGGCGGCGAGATCGTGCTCGAAGGCAAGAACCTGCTCGCGCTCGATGACGAGGCGATGCGCAAGATCCGCGGCAACCGCATCTCGATGATCTTCCAGGAGCCGATGACCTCGCTCAATCCGGTGATGCGGATCGGCGACCAGATCACGGAAGCTTTGCGCCTGCACCAGGAGATCAGCGGCAAGGAGGCCTGGCGGCAGGCGGTCGACATGCTGCGCCTCGTTCGCATCCCCGAGCCGGAGCGGCGCGCGCAGGAATATCCGCACCAGCTTTCGGGCGGCATGCGCCAGCGCGCAATGATCGCGATGGCGCTTGCCTGCCGGCCGGCGCTGTTGATCGCGGACGAGCCGACTACGGCGCTCGACGTCACGATCCAGGCGCAAATCCTGGCACTGATGGTCGATCTGCAGAAGAAGCTCGGCACCGGGCTGATCCTGATCACGCATGATCTCGGCGTGGTCGCGCAGACGGCGCAGCGCGTGATCGTGATGTATGCCGGCAGGAAGGTCGAGGAAGCCAGCGTCGAGGCGCTGTTCGAGAATCCGCTGCACCCGTATACGCGCGGCCTGATGGCCTCGATCCCCGCGGTCCCCTCGCTCGACGCGAAGGCCGATGTGCGGCTGGTCGAAATCCCGGGCATGGTGCCGTCGCTGACGAAACTGCCGACGGGCTGCGCGTTCGCGCCGCGCTGCCGGTTCGCGATCCCGCGCTGCCGGGAAGAATATCCGCCGCTCGGCGATTTCGGCGGCAGGCACCTTGCCGCCTGCTGGCGCGCGGGCGAGATGGCGGAGGCCTCATGACCGAAGCGCACCCGCTGCTGGAGGTCACCGACCTCGTGAAGCACTATCCGGTGCGCGGCGGCGTGCTGCGCCGGCAAGTCGGCACCGTGCATGCGGTCGATGGTGTCAGCTTTTCACTGGCTCCCGGCGAGACGCTGGGACTGGTCGGCGAATCCGGCTGCGGCAAGTCAACGGTGGCGCGCAGCGTGCTGCGATTGGTCGAGCCATCGAGCGGCGAGATCCGGCTGAACGGCGAGGCTATCACACGCTTGAGCAAAGCGGAGTTGCGTCCCTACCGGCGCTCGATGCAGATCGTGTTCCAGGATCCGTTTGCCTCGCTCAACCCGCGCATGACCGCGGGCGACATCGTCGGCGAACCGCTAAGCGTGCACGGGCTGGCTTCGGGCGAGCGGAAGCAGGAACGCGTCGCCGAACTGTTCCAGCAGGTCGGCCTGCGGCCCGACCAGATGAAGAACTATCCGCACCAATTCTCCGGCGGCCAGCGCCAGCGCATCTGCATCGCCCGCGCGCTGTCGCTCGGGCCAAGCCTGATCGTCTGCGACGAGCCGGTCTCCGCGCTCGACGTCTCGATCCAGGCGCAGGTGATCAATCTGCTGATCGACCTGCAGCGCCAGCGCAACTTCTCATATCTGTTCATCGCGCACGATCTCGCCGTCGTCGCTCATATCAGCCACCGCGTCGCCGTGATGTATCTCGGCCGCATCGTCGAGATCGCAGACAAGGCCGAACTGTTCGCCAACCCGCGCCATCCCTACACCCAGGCGCTGCTGGCGTCCGTTCCGGTCGCCAATCCCCGGATCAAGCGGCTGACGCCTCTGGTTGAAGGCGACGTGCCGAGCCCGATCAACCCGCCTAGCGGCTGCGCGTTTCATACAAGGTGCCGCTACGCGATGGATCGCTGCAAGCTGGAGCGCCCGCCGCTGGTGGACGCGGGCGCAAGACATCAGGTGGCATGCTGGCTGAATGAGGGAACGGGGCGCGCCAACGCGCCGTAGGGTGGGCAAAGCGCAGCGTGCCCACCATCAAGTGTCGTGCTCGTGATGGTGGGCACGCTGCGCTTTGCCCACCCTACGTGTTGAGGCTAAGCCGCCGCCTCGATCTCGACGACAATCCTGCCCGTCGTCACCTGTTCGCCCTCGGCAACATCGATGGCCGACACCGTGCCCGCGACGCCGGCGGTGTGCACGTGCTCCATCTTCATCGCTTCCAAAGTCATCACGGGCTGGCCGGCGGCAACCTGCTCGCCCGGCTTGACCAGCACCGCGACGACGCGGCCGTTCATGGCGGCGCGGACCTTGCCGTCGCCATTGGCCCCCGAGGCGGCCTCGGGCGGCGCCAGCGTCAGATCGCGGACCGAGAGCGTGACGTCGTGATTGAGGATGTAGAGACGATCGCCGTCGCGCAGGAATTTTGCGCGCGCCATGAGGCCGTTGGTGCGATAGCGGATCGCGTCCAGGCCGAGTTCATCGATCTCGAAGCGATGCCTGTGTCCCGCGACATCGGCGACATAAAAGCCGTCGCGCTCGCGCACGATCTCGACCTCGCGGAGGCAGCGGCCGAGATCAATGCGCAATCCGAGCGGGAACGTCGCAGCGAGCGAGCGGCCGCTCCGCCACGACGGCGCGTGCGGATTGGTGACGTAGAGCAGCAGCGCCGCGAGCGCCGCATCCGCGCTCTCGTCGGCGCGCGGCGCCAGCAGTTCGCTCCGATGCGCTGAGATGAACGACGTCGTTGCCTCGCCCCTGGCGAAGGCCGGATTGCGCAGGCAGGAGATCAGAAAGCCCTGGTTGGTGGTGACGCCGAAGGCTTCGACCTGCTCCAGCGCGACGATCAGTTTGCTGCGGGCTTCGCGGCGATCAGTGCCGTGGCTGATGATCTTGGCGATCATGGTATCATAGAATGGCGGAATTTCCGAACCCGATTGCAACGCATGTTCGACGCGGACGCCGTCCGGCATCTGCCAGCGCGCCATCGTACCCGATTGCGGCATGAAGTCATGGTCCGCGTCCTCCGAGCACAGCCGCACCTCGATCGCGTGGCCGGAGAATGTGATGTCCTCCTGCTTCACGCCGAGCGGCTCGCCGCGGGCGACACGCAACTGCAGCTCGACCAGATCGAGCCCGGTGATCGCCTCGGTGACGGGATGCTCGACCTGCAGGCGCGTGTTCATTTCCATGAAATAGAAGTCGCCGTTGCCGTCGAGCAAAAATTCCAGCGTGCCGGCGCCCTCGTAGCGAAGCGCCTTCACCGCCTGGACCGCGACCGCGCCCATCCGCGCCCGCAGCCCGGGCGACACTGCCAGCGACGGCGCCTCCTCGATCAGCTTCTGGTGGCGGCGCTGCACCGAGCAATCACGCTCGCCGAGATGGATCGCGTTGCCATGGCGATCGCCGAACACCTGGATCTCGATGTGGCGGGGATCGACGATCGCGCGCTCCAGGATGACCGTCGCATCGCCGAAGGCGCCCTGCGCCTCCGAGCGCGCGCTGCGCAGCGCATCCGGGAACGACGCGGCGTCTGTGACCAGCCGCATGCCGCGCCCGCCGCCGCCGGCGACCGCCTTGATCATCACGGGAAAGCCGATCCTTCGCGCTTCCGCCAGCATGACCTCGTCGCTCTGGTCGGCACCTTGGTAGCCAGGCACGCAGGGCACACCGGCCTTTTGCATGATCTCCTTGGCGGCCGCCTTGTTGCCCATCGCCCGGATCGCTTCCGGCGACGGGCCGATGAAGACGAGGCCGGCGTCGCGACAGGCTTGCGCAAAATCCTCGTTCTCGGCGAGGAAGCCGTAGCCGGGATGCACGGCGCCGGCGCCGCTGGCCTTGGCGGCGGCGATGATCACATCGATGTTGAGATAGGATTGCGACGGCAGCGCCTCGCCAATGCGCACCGCGTGATCGGCCTCGCGTACGTGCAGGGCATCACGGTCGGCATCGGAATAAACGGCGACGACGCCGTAGCCGAGCCGCCGCGCGGTGCGCATGATCCGCAGCGCGATCTCGCCGCGATTGGCAATCAGGATCCTGTAGAACATCCCGCCCCCTTCATTCGATCATGATCCGATTAGACGAAAATCGGATCATGATCTCATCTCTTTGTTTGAGCATGATCTTTTCGGAAAACCGGTTTCCACTTTTCCGGATCATGCTCCAATCATGGCCGCGCCACCGAGAACTGCATGCGCTGAGGATTGCGGGCTTCCGCCTCGCGACATATCGCAAGCACCTCGCTGAGGACGCTGCGGGTGTCGCGCGGATCGATCACGCCGTCGTCGAGCACGCGCGCGCTGGTGGAGAACACGTCCATCTGGCCGTCGAACACGCCGATGATCTCGGCTTTCATCGCGTCCAGCTTCTCCTTCGGGACCGGCTTGCCGCGGCGGGCGGCGGCGGCTTCGGTGACGATCGCCATAGTCTCGGCGGCCTGCTCGCCGCCCATCACGGCGGTCTTGGCATTGGGCCATGAGAAGCAGAAACGCGGATGGAAGCCGCGGCCGCACATGCCGTAATTGCCGGCGCCGAACGAGGCGCCGCAGTAGATCGTGATCTGCGGTACCGTCGCCGAGGTCACCGCCTGGATCATCTTGGAGCCGTGCTTGATCATGCCAGCTTCCTCATAGGCCTTGCCGACCATGTAGCCGGTGGTGTTGTTCAGATAGAGCAGCGGCGTGCGCGACTGGCAGCAGGCCTGGATGAAATGCGTCGCCTTGTTAGCACCAGGCACATCGAGCGGGCCGTTATTAGTGATGATGCCGATCGCCTGCCCTTCGATGCGGGCATGGCCGCAGATCGTGGCCGAACCATAATTGGCGCCGAACTCGGTAAAATCGGAATCGTCGATGAAGCGCGCGATCGCCTGACGCATGTCGACGGGACGCTTGTGGTCCATCGGCATGATGCCGAGCAGCTCTTCCGCATCATAGCGCGGCGGCTTGAACGACGCGCTCGCGGGCTTGCCCCGGTCCCATTCGAGGCTGGCCATGATGTCCCGCGCGATCCGGATGGCGTCGCGGTCGTCCTCGGCGAGGTAATCGCCGAGACCGGAGATCGAGGTGTGCATCTCGGCGCCGCCGAGTTCTTCTTCGGTTGCGATCTCGCCGGTCGCGGCTTTGAGCAGCGGCGGCCCGGCGAGGAAGGCGCGGGTGCGGCCGCGCACCATCACGATGTAATCGGATAATCCCGTCTGATAGGCACCGCCGGCGGTGGACGAGCCATGTGTCACCGTGACCACCGGCAGGCCAGCTGCCGACAGCCGCGCGAGATTGCGAAAGATGTTGCCGCCCCTGACAAAATCCTCGACGCGGTAGCGCAACAGATTGGCGCCGGCGCTCTCGACGAGCTGCACATAAGGCAGCTTGTTCTCGAGTGCCAGTTCCTGCACCCGCAGCGTCTTGTCGAGACCATAAGGCTGCAGCGCACCGGCATCGATGCCGGCATCATTGGCGCTGACCATGCAGCGGATGCCGGAGACGAAGCCGATGCCGGCGATCAGCCCGCCGCCAGGCACGCTTTTCTCCGCATCCGCGACGTCGAACATGTAGCCTGCGAGCGTCGACAATTCGAGGAAGGGCGAGCCGGGATCGAGCACCAGCGCCACCCGTTCGCGCGGCAGGAGCTGGCCGCGTTTGTGGAAGCGGTCCTTTGCGGCGGCAGACGCCGCGCGGGTGCGTTCCTCCAGCGCGCGCATCCGGGAAATCAGCGCCAGCATGCCGTCGCGGTTGGCCTGGAACGCGGCGCTGCCGGCGGAGACGGTGTTTTCGATGATGGCCATGGTTCAGCCCTCTCCGTCATTCCGGGGCGCGCGAAGCGCGAGCCCGGAATCCATTTCTCCTGCGGCGCCCGCGGCCCGATGGATTCCGGGCTCGCGCCAAGTGGCGCGCCCCGGAATGACGGTGGTGTTTTGGGCAAGCATCACGAGCTCTTCTCCGAGAAATACTCACTATACGCCTGCCGCAGTTCGACCTTGCGCAGCTTGCCGGTTGCCGTCATCGGCATTTCGTCGAGGATACGCACCAGTTTCGGCACCTGGAAGCCACCGAGATGCTTTCGGCAATGCTCGATGATGTCAGCTTCGCCAGCCGCAGCATTCGGCTTCAGCTTGACGAAGGCGGAGACGGCCTCGCCCCATTGCGGGTGCGGCAGGCCGACCACCGCGGCGTTCTGCACCGCGGGGTGTGCGAGCAGCGTCTCCTCGATCTTCACGGACGCGACGTTCTCGCCGCCGGACTTGATCATGTCCTTCTTGCGATCGAGGAACAGCACCTCGCCGTTCTCGTCGATCAGCGCGAGGTCGCCGGTGTGATGCCAGCCGAACTTGCGCGCCTCTTCGGTCGCCTTCGGGTCCTTGTAATAGCCCATCATTACATTCGGCCCGCGATGCACGAGCTCGCCGATCTCGCCGCGCGGCAAGAGATTGCCGTTGTCGTCCATGATCGCGGTCTCGTTAACAACAAGCGACTCGCCCCAGTAATTGCCGAAGCGATTGAGCTGCACTTCGGGCCGCGACATCGTGGTCGCCGGATACATCTCGGTCTGACCGCTGGAGAGCACGAAGTTTGGACACAGGTCGGCGATGGCGCGTTCGAGCAGCGGCTTGCCCATCGGGGCCATGGTGTAGATGCAGCAGCGCAAGCCCGAAAGATCGAATTCCCGCCGCCGCGGATGGTCGAGGATCGCCTGATACATCAGCGACAGCCCGACAAAGACGGTGAGCTTGTCGCGGACGATCGCCTCCATGCAGACCACGGGATCGAAGCCACGCATCAGCGCCATGCGGCCGCCGACCGAGAGATAGCTGAGCAGCAGCACATGGCCGGCACAGTGGAACAGCGGAAACTGGCCGGTGATGCCGTCATCGCGGGAGAGCTGCATCTCGATGCAATTGCTCATCACCGCCATTACCACGGCGAGGTGGCAGTGCATCGCGCCCTTCGGCCGCGACGTCGTGCCGGAGGTGTAGATGATCATGGCGAGATCGCGGTCGTTGATCTCGATCTCGGGTTCGATGTCGGATTGACCCTTAATGAGATCGTTGAAATTCTCGAGGCCGGTCGCCGCGACTTTTCCGGCAAGATCGATCGCGACCATCCCGACGCCGCGCTGTTCCAGCGTCGCGCGCCGCTCCGCTTGCGCATGCAGATTGTCGTCGATCAGCGCGAAGCGGACCTCGGCATGGCCGAGGATGTAATCCATATCGGCAGGCCCGAGCATGGTGTTGATCGGGACCCAGACCAGGCCCGCGCGGTGAATGCCGAACAGCGCTTTGACGAATTCGACCGAGTTGTTGCAGATGGTCGAGATTTTTTCGCCCGGCTTCAGGCCGCGCTGCACTAGGTAGTTGGCGAAGCGATTGGCGTCGCGTTCGAGCTCGGTGAAGGTGACGCGACGCGCGCCGTCGGTGAGCGCGACGCGATCAGGAAAGCGCCGTGCGGCACGCTTGAGCAGATCGCCGATTGCCACCCGGCCGATCTGCCCCGGACCCGGCACGCCGCCGGTTGCTGCGAGACTATCCATTGATTTGATTCCCTCCCCTCCACCCGCCGTCGTCGTTCCGGGGCGCGCGTAGCGCGAGCCCGGAATCCATTTCGCCACAGGTCCATGCGGCCCGATGGATTCCGGGCTCATCGCTTCGCGATGCCCCGGAATGACAGCGGAGCAGCCCTAGTGCCTCACCCCGAAAATCTGCCGCGCCTCGGCGGGGCTCGCGATCTCGCGCCCGGCCTTGCGCGCGCAGGCGGCGATCGCTTCGATCAACTGGCCATTGGACGTCACCTTGGTGCCGTCGCCGAGATAGAACGTGTCCTCCAACCCAGTGCGCAAGTGCCCGCCGAGATCGGCGGCGCGCTGGTGCAGCGGCCAGATCTCGGCGCGGCCGATCGCGGTGACCTGCCAATGCGCGTCCGGCGCCTTCAGCTTGAGCAGGATCGGCAGCAATTCCGGATCGGCCGGCATGCCCGAGGCAACGCCCATCACGAAATTATATTCGAGCGGGCCGGAATACATGCCGGTCTGCCGGTACATGCCGACGCAGCGCACGATGCCGACGTCGAAACATTCGAACTCAGGAATCGTGCCGGCATCCTTCATCACGTCGAGATAATCCTGCACCTTCTCAACCGCGTTATCGAACAGCATCGGCGGCCAGGCCCAGGTGTTGTCGGCCTTGACCTTCAGATAATTCAGCGAGCCGGCATTGCAGGCGGCGATCTCGGGCCTGGTTTCGCGGACGCAATCGAGCGCGCCCTGATAGTTCGGGCCGGAGGTGCCCGTGGTGTGATTGATGATGACACCGGGGCAGGCCTCGCGGATCGCCTGCTGGATCTCCTTGCTGACGCCGACCTCCCAGGACGGCAGATGCCCCTTGCCCGGGGTCTGCTGGCGCAGATGGATATGCATGATGCTGGCGCCTGCGTTGAAGGCCGCCTTGGCTTCGCGCGCCATCTGTTCCGGCGTCACCGGCACGTTGTGCTGTTTTGGATCGGTCAGCACGCCGTTCAGCGCGCAGGTGATAACGGCCTTGTCGCTCATGCATCCAGTCCAAAGTGTTTGAATGGCTCGGTTTTTTGCATGATGCGGGATTTGGCCGGGGCCCTCTTGCGTTGACTGGCTATTGCCGCGGCGGCAGGCCGGTCGCCGTGGCAATAGCGCGCATGGAGGTTTGCTCTGAATCAAACCCGGACGCTGCGACGGGACTATGAGTTTCCCTAGATTCTGGGAGACACGACATGGCCTACAAAGACCTCCTCTTGACGCTCGCGAGCTACCCCGAAACGACGCCGCCGGCGGCGATCGATCTTGCGACCGATTTCGCCGCCGCCGTCGGTGCCAAGATTTCCGCGATCGCCTGCGAGATCCGCGTCGCCGTGCCCGGCAGCTTCCTGAGCCCGGCGCTGCTCGACGTTCCCGGAATCGCCGCGACCGATGAAAAGAAATCACGCTTTCAGGCCGAGGCCGCGCTCGCAGCGTTCCAGGCCGCCGCGGAAAAGCGCGGCGTCTTCGAGGAACGCATCCTGGAACGCTGCCTGACCTCCGAGCAGCGCGAGCTATTGGTCGAGTATGCGCGGCTTCGCGACCTCACCATCATTCCGGTCCAGGACAATGCCCTGTTCGGCGCCTGGAATGCCGAACCGATCATTTTCGAATCCGGTCGCCCCGTCCTGCTGCTGCCGCAAACCAGCCGCAAGCCGTTCATCCTGAATACGGCAACGGTGGCCTGGGATTTCAGCCGTCCGGCCGCACGCGCAGTCGCGGATGCGCTGCCGCTGCTCAAGCAGGCCAAGCGCGTCCACATCGTGACAGTGACCAATGAGAAGCGCATCGACACCAAGCGGTCCGGGCCGGAACTTGCCAAGCATCTCGCCCGTCACGGCGTCGAGGTGATCCTCGACACCGTCGATGCCGCGGGCCGCTCGGTCGCGCACGCGCTGGAGGCTGCGTTGACGAGCCATGACAGCGACTTTTTGGTCATGGGCGCGTTCGGCCATTCCCGCTTCCGCCAATTCGTGCTCGGCGGCGCCACGCTCAGCATGATGTCACACCCGCCGCTGCCCGTGCTGCTGTCGCACTGATGACGGAAGGCGGCCAGCGACCGGCTGGACCCAGGAGTGAATTGTAGACGCTCTCTCGGTCATGGCCGGGCTTGTCCCGGCCATCCACGTGCCGGCGACACCAAAGGAAGACGTGGATGCCCGGGACAAGCTCGGGCATGACGATTAGGACGCGGCCGCTTCCGTGAACGATCCGCTGCTGCGATAGATCGCGAGATCGCGCGAGCCGGAGAAGATCGCGCGCGGCTTCAGGCCGTAGAAGCGGCGGATCGAGTGGCTGAAATGGGTCGAGTCGGGATAGCCGATGTCCTGCGCCAGATGCGCCAGATTGATGTCCTGGTTGGCGAAATGCAACAGATGCCGCGCCCGCTTCCAGGCACGGAAGGAGCGGAACGAGATCCCGGTCTCCTCCTTGAACAGATGCAGGAAGCGCGAGGGCGACAGCGCGGCATCCGCCGCGCAATCCGCCGCCGTCACCGGCTCGCCGGAGAATTTGCCGATGCGCATGATGGCCCGCACCACGCGCGGATCGAGCACACGCTGCGGCAGCCCCTCTCCGAAGCACATGATGTCGAACTCGGCGTTCGAGAGGTTGTCGCTATATTGCCGACGTCCGAGTGCGGCATAGGCGGCGCGGATGCGGTCGGCGAAGATTTGGCTTTCCGAGCCCGTCAACAGCCTTGAGAACGACTCGAGCGCGCCGACGCGAACGCTCTCAGGCTCGATGGCGACGCAGATCGCCGAGCGATAGTCGCTCGCGATCGTGTGGCGCAGGTTCGGCATGGTCACGACGAGATCACCATAGGACTCGCGGCCATCGCTGGTCGCAAGGTGCAGGCCGCCTTTGATCGCGACATAGACATGGAATGCGCCCGGACAGCGCTCGCGCGGGCGGCCGAGCAGTCCGGCGTAAAACACGCGCTCCGGCGTGATCAGCATCAGATGGCCTACTTCGCGGGCCTGGTGGTCCATGGTGGTTCCTCCTCGCACGGCTCTTCCCGGCCGTTGCGGCGCCAACCATAGCCGAAATCTGGCTGAAGTCACCGTTACAATTGGGGCGAGGAAACGGCTCTCTCCGTCATTGCGAGCGAAGCGAAGCAATCCATGCCACCACGAGTGGAGAAATGGATTGCTTCGTCGCTGTCGCTCCTCGCAATGACGGCCGGGGCGGGCGCTTTACCCACGCACCCGCGGCGCGACGTTTTGCTCCACGCCAGCCTTGCGTTCCGCCGCGACGGCCCGCTGGTATGCCTCGCGCTGCTGCAGCCGCGCCCAATAGGCTGCGACATTGGGACCGAAATCCTTGGCGAGCCCGATATTGTCGGCGAGCCGGAGTGCGTAGCCGATGGCGATGTCGGCGGCGGTGAAACGGCCGGCACACAGCGTCTCGGCCTTGCCGGTCGCGGCCTCCACCGCGCGCAGGCGGCCGAAGAACCACTTGGCGTAATCGCCGACCACCTGCGGATTGCGCCGCTCCTCCGGCTCGAGCTGGCCGTAGCGAAGCACCAGGGTCTGCGGGAAGGTCAGCGTGGCGTCGGAAAAGTACATCCAGTTCAGGAAGGCGCCATAGGCCGGCTCGTCGGGTCCGACGATCAGTGGTGTCGGGCCATATTTAGTACCAAGGTAATGGCAGATGCCTGAGGACTCCGTCATCCGCGTCTCGCCATCGATCAGCAAGGGAATCGTGCCGAGCGGGTTCAGCGCCAGATAGTCCTTCGCGAACACGCGCGGCGGAAACGGCAGCATCTTGAGTTCATAGGGCAGTCCCATTTCCTCGAGCATCCAGAGCGGCCGGAACGAACGCGCGGCTTCGCAGTGATAAAGCGTGACCATCTCAGGCGCTTCCCTTCATGCTGGGCAACATACCCATCATCTTGCATAACACCATCAGCATGACTTCGTCAGCGCCACCGCCGATCGAGGTCAGGCGGCTATCGCGATAGGCGCGGCTGACCGGGGTCTCGTTCATGAAACCCATCCCGCCCCAATATTGCAGACAGGCGTCGGTGAGTTCACGGCCGAGCCGGCCGGCTTTCAGCTTCGCCATGGTGGCGAGACGGGTGACGTCCTCGCCCGCGACCAGCGCCTCGCCGGCACGATAGATCAGCGAGCGCAACAGCTCGACCTCGGTCTGCATCTCCGCGAGCTTGAAGTGCACCACCTGGTTGTCGAGGATCGAGCCGCCGAACGCCTTGCGGCCCCGGGTATATTCGATGGTCTCGTTGATGATGAATTCATGCGCCTTCAGGCAGGCGGCGGCGCCCCACAGACGCTCCTCCTGGAACTGGATCATCTGGTAGGTGAAACCCTTGCCCTCCTCGCCGATCCGGTTGCGCTTGGGCACCCGGACATTGTCGAAGAATATCTGCGCGGTGTCGGAGGAGCGCATGCCCATCTTGTCGAGCTTTCGCGCGATGGTGACGCCCTTGCTCTTCATCGGCACGCAGATCAGCGACTTGTTGCGATGGACCTGGCCGTCGCTGGTGTTGGCGAGCAGGCAGATCCAATCGGCCTGCGTGCCATTGGTGATCCACATCTTGCCGCCATTGATGACGTAATCGTCGCCGTCAGAGCGCGCACTCGTCTTGATCGAGGCGACATCGGAGCCTGCGCCCGGTTCGGAGACGCCGATGCAGGCAACCTGATCGCCCGAAATTGCGGGACTGAGGAATTCGCGCCTCACGTCGTCGGAGCCGAACCGCGCCAGCGCGGGCGTGGCCATATCCGTCTGCACCCCGATCGCCATCGGCACGCCGCCGCATCTGATGGCCCCTAACTCTTCTGCCATCATCAGCGCAAAGCTGTAGTCGAGCCCCTGGCCGCCGAATTCGATGGGCTTGTTGAGGCCGAGGAAGCCGAGACTGCCGAGCTTCTTGAACAGCTCATGCGCGGGGAAGATGCCGGCGTCTTCCCAGTCGTCAACATAGGGGTTGATCTCGGCCGCGATGAATTTCTGCAAGATACGGCGGGGTTCGTCGTGGTCGGCGGTGAAGATCATTTTTTTGCTAAGCTCCAATCGGCGTTCTTGGTCAGCCGTCATGGCCGGGCTTGTCCCGGCCATCCACGTCTGTCCGATCACGCGGGACCAAAGACGTGGATGCCCGGGACAAGCCCGGGCATGACGGTGGTGTATCGCTAGTCACAATCCCATCTGGCGGCTGGCGAGGTCCTTCATGATTTCCTCGGTGCCGCCCCCGATGGCGTTGACCTTGACCTCCCGGTAGATGCGCTCGACCTTGACGCCGCGCATGAAACCGGCGCCGCCGAAGATCTGCACCGCCTCGGAGGCGCAGAACGCCATGGTCTGGGTCGCCTGGTTCTTCATCATGCAGATCTCGGCGACCGGGCTTTCGCCTTGCCCCAGCCGCCAGGCCAGCATCTCCAGCATCGCTTGCGACGCTGCGACCTTCTGCGCCATGTCGACGATCTTGTGCCGGATCACCTGGTGCTGGGCGATCGGCTTGCCGAAGGTCTTGCGCTCCTTGGCGTAGGCGATCGCCTCCTCGAGGCAGACACGGGCGTAGGCCGTGCAGCTTGCCGCCATGCCCATGCGCTCGCTGTTGAAATTCTGCATGATGATCTTGAAGCCCTGGCCTTCCTCGCCGATCAGGTTTTCAGCCGGCACCCGGCACTCGTCGAAATGCAGCGTCGCCGTATCGGAGGCCCACCAACCCATCTTCTTCAATTTGGTCCGCGACAGGCCGGGCGTATCACCCTCGATCAGCAGCAGGCTGACGCCACTGGGCCCCTCGCCGCCGGTACGCACGGCGACCGTGATATAATCGGCGCGCACGCCCGAGGTGATGAACGTCTTTTCGCCGCTGACGACATAATGATCGCCGTCGCGGCGCGCCTTGGTGCGCAAGTTCGCGACATCGGAGCCGCCGCTCGGCTCGGTGATCGCGAGCGCGGAAATCTTCTCGCCCCGCAGCACTTCCGGCAGCACACGCGCCCTGACCTCGGGACGGGCAGCGCGCGCGATCGGCGGCGAGCCGATGGTGTGGCTCATCAGACTCGCACTGATGCCGCCGGCGCCGGCCCGCGCCAGTTCCTGCGAGGCCACGATCTTCATGAACTGGTCGGCGGGAACGCCGCCATATTCCTCCGGGAAGCCCAGCCCGAGCAGACCGATCTCGGAAGCCTTGCGATACAGCTCGCGCGGAAACTCGCCCACTTCGTCCCACTCGTGGGCGTAAGGCTCGATCTCCTTCTGCACGAAACGGCGCACCGCCTCGCGAAAGGCCTCGTGCTCGCTGCTGTAGAATGGGCTCGCCATCCCTTTGCTCCGTCGATTCCTGTGTCCGGAACGATGTCCGGAAATCGCCGCGCCAACTTGCGTCAAGTGGCTGCCGGCGGCGAATGGACCCCGATCCTACCCTCGGTCCAGCCACTAAACGCAAGACAGATTCCAGCCTCGGCCCGTCCACTGGTACCCCTGCGGATCATGATCAGGCGGCGCCAGACCGCCCACCGTGGGAGGGACATTTGCCGGTTCGTTACTACGACTGGATCGCTCATCATGGCCGGCGGACACCTGACAAGGTCGCGATGGTCGACCTCGGCAGCGGCCGCCGCTTCACCTATGCGCAATCCGACGCGCGGATCTCGAGCCTGGCTGCGCATCTGCGGGATACCCACAAGGTAGCGCGCGGCGACCGAGTCGCGGTGCTGGCGCTGAACACCACTGACACGCTGGAAGTGCAGTTCGCCTGCGGACGCCTGGGCGCCGTGTTCGTGCCGCTTAACACCCGCCTCACGGTACCGGAACTGCAGTTCATCGTCGGCGACGCCTCGCCGAAAGTCATGATCCATGATGGCGACCTCGCCGAGACCGCGCTCAGCGTCGCCAGGCTCTGCAACGTGCCAACGGCGCTGCGGCTCGGCCCCGATGGCTCCTATGAAGCCGGCATCGCAGCAGCAAAGCCGATCGAGACATTCGAGCCCGTCACGCTCGATGACATCTCGACCATCATGTACACCTCGGGCACAACAGGCCAGCCGAAGGGCGCCATCATCACCCACGGCATGACGTTCTTCAATTGCGTCAATCTCGGCGGCCTCGCCTACATCTCGCCATCCTCGGTGTTCCTCTGCGTGCTGCCGCTGTTCCACACCGGCGGGCTCAATTGCTACACCAACCCGGTGCTGCATGCCGGCGGCACCGTCTTGATCATGCGCGCCTTCGATCCTGGCGAAGCCTTGCGGCTGATCAGCGATCCCGCTGAGCGCATCAACGCCTTCTTCGGCGTGCCCGCGATCTACCAGTTCATGGCGCAGCATCCGTCGTTTGCGAGCGCCGATTTCGGCCGGCTGATCATCGGCGGCGTCGGCGGCGCACCGATGCCGGTGCCGCTCTTGAAGGTGTGGGAAGCACGCGGCGTGGCGCTGCAGCAGGGCTACGGCATGACCGAGACCTCGCCCGCGGTGATGGCGCTCGATCGCGAGGATGCCGCGCGCAAGGCGGGATCGGCCGGCAAGCCGGTGCTGCACACCGAAGTGCGGATCGTACGCCCCGACGGCACCGACGCCGCCGTAGGCGAACTCGGCGAGCTCTGGGTCAGGGGACCGAACATCACGCCGGGCTACTGGAACCGGCCTGACGCCAACGCCTCCTCCTTCACCGACGGCTGGCTGCACACGGGCGATGCAACGCGCATCGACGGGGAAGGCTTCTACTATATCGTCGACCGCTGGAAGGACATGTACATCTCCGGCGGCGAGAACGTCTATCCGGCCGAGGTCGAGAACGTGCTGCACCAGATTCCGGCGGTCGCCGAAGCGGCCGTGATCGGCATCCCTGATGAGCAATGGGGCGAGGTCGGCATGGCGATCGTCGCGGTGAAGCCGGGACAGACTCTGACGCCGGAACAGATCCACGCCCATTGCGCGGCCAATCTGGCACGCTTCAAATGCCCGCGCACAATCGAATTCGTCGATGCGCTGCCGCGCAATGCGACCGGCAAGATCCACAAGCCGACGCTGCGCAAGCAATTCGCCGAGCAGAAGCCGACCGATCTGGCGCAAGCCTCGTGACATGACACGCTGACAGGTTTCGCCGCCGCCTGCCGGGACCGGCGGCGATTTTCGTGCGTTCGTCCCCAACCACAAAAAGCCCGAGGGAATTGCTTTATGCAGAACAAGAAAATCGCTTTGCTTGCCGCCGTCGCGGCGTTCTCCCTGCTCTCGACCCAAGGCGCATTTGCGCAGAAGAAATACGACACCGGCGCGTCCGACACTGAGATCAAGATCGGCAATGTCGAGGCCTATAGCGGCCCGGCTTCCGCCTACGGCATCATCGGCAAGACCGAGGAAGCCTATTTCAAGATGATCAACGACCAGGGCGGCGTGAACGGTCGCAAGATCAACTGGATCTCCTACGACGACGGCTACTCGCCACCGAAGACGGTGGAGCAGGTCCGCAAGCTGATCGAGGGCGACGAGGTGTTTTTGGTGTTCAACGCGCTGGGCACGCCGACCCAGACCGCGGTGCAGAAATATCACAACGCCAAGAAGGTGCCGCAGCTCTTCCTCGCCACCGGTGCCAGCAAGTGGAACGATCCAAAGGATTTTCCCTGGACCATGGGCTTCCAGCCGAGCTACCGCGTCGAGGCCAGGATCTTCGCGAAATACATTCTCAAGAACAAGCCCAATGCCAAGGTCGCGATCTTCTACGCCAACGACGATTTCGGCAAGGATTACGTCGCAGGCTTCAAGGAAATCTTCGGCGAAAAGGCCTCCAGCCTGATCGTCGCCGAGGAGAGCTACGAGACCACCGAGCCCTCGATCGATTCCCACATTGTCAAGCTGAAGGGCACCGGCGCCGACGTCTTCGTCAACATCGCGACGCCGAAATTCGCAGCACAAGCGATCAAGAAGATCGCCGAACTGGACTGGAAGCCGATGCACCTGATGACCGACGTCTCGATCTCGATCGGCGCCGTCATGAAGCCGGCCGGTCTCGATGCATCCGAAGGCGTGCTGTCGGCGGGCTATCTCAAGGATGCGTCCGACCCGCAATGGAAGGACGATGAGGGCATGAAGAAGTTCATGGCGTTCATCGATAAATACATGCCGGGCGCCAACGTCACCGACACCAACACCGTTTATGGCTACGCCGCGGCGCAAACGCTGGTGCAGGTGCTGAAACAGTGCGGCGACAATCTCACCCGCGAAAATGTGATGAAGCAGGCCGCCAGCCTGAAGGATTTCGCACCGGATACGCTGATCCCCGGCATCAAGATCAACACCGGCCCGAATGATTTCGCCCCCATCGAGCAGCTCAAGATGATGCGGTTCACCAAGGGGCAGTGGGAATTGTTCGGCGACATCATCAGCGCCGAGACGGGCGGCTAATCGTCTGCCGTCATTCCGGGGCGCGCGAAGCGCGAACCCGGAATCTCGCCCCACAATCTCTGGATTCCGGGTTCGCTCGCTGTCGCGAGCGCCCCGGAATGACGGTTCATCTTTGTGTATCCTTGAGATCGTGCGGACGGCTCCCCACTTGAACGAGTGGCCCAACAAAGCGAGCCGCCGATCGTGGAAAGCCAGATGCATTATCTGCCGATGACACCGGGATCGTTCTCGATCCTGGTGTTCCTGGCACTGGCGCTGGTGATCCTGATCCAGCTCCGCATTCTCCGCTATGCCTATCTGAGCCTCGGTGTCAGTCCAGGAGCTGCGTTCCTTTTGCTGTTCGGCTCGCTGATCGGCAGCTATGTCAATATTCCGATCACGGAATTGTCGGGACCGCCGGTGAGATCCGGCGAGATCGTCGACTTCTTCGGCATGCGTTATGTCGTGCCGCTGGTGACCGCGCCCAGCACGATCCTGGCCGTAAATGTCGGCGGCGCGGTGATTCCGACATTCGTGTCGATCTACCTGGTCGTCAGATACGAGCTCTGGGTCAGGGCCGCGATCGGTACCGCCATCATCGCCTTCATCGTCCATTGGCTGGCGACGCCGGTGCCGGGCATCGGCATCGCGGTGCCGGTGTTCGTGCCCGTTGTCAGCGTCGCGATCATCGCGCTCCTGCTCTCGCGTATCTATGCCGCGCCGCTCGCCTATATCGCAGGTTCAGTCGGAACACTGATCGGCGCCGATATTCTCAACCTGGACAAGATCGGCAGCCTGGGCGCGCCCATCGCCTCGATTGGCGGCGCCGGCACGTTTGATGGCGTGTTCCTGACCGGCATCCTCGCGGTGTTGCTCGCCGCCATCGTTTCACCCTCGCCCCTGCACCGCGCCTCGTAGCGCGTCGCTAACCCGGCAGGAAAATCGCAAACGGTTCGTCGACGGTGCGGCGCAGATGCTCGCGATAGAGCGCGTAGTTCTCGTCATCGGGCGATACCCGACCGACCGAGGGATTGGCGATGTTCTTGATCGGTACGAATGCGATGGGTGCAGCAATCGGCGTCAGCAGTGAGCCGCGGCCGGCGAGCAGTGTCGTGATGATGCCGTACATCTCGCCGGTGTTACGCGGCCTGGACACCGTGATCAGGCGATGCTGGCCGTGCCGGTTGGTGACGAGATAGACGAAGCCGGACTGGTTCGGAACGGCGACTTCGCCGAACTGGGTGTAGGCGGCATCAGCCCGTTCACCCTCGCGAAAAATCAGCGATGAGACGGCGTCATCCCAGGCGATCTCGGTGCGATAGGCGTAGACCGCGTCCTTGTCCCCGAATGAGGGCCGGACCGTGAGATAGGTGCCCTCGATCCACTGCACCGCCCGCCGCGAATAGGCCCCCAGCCCGTCGGGCGCGACTTCGCCATTGGCCACCGGCATCGCCGGCGCCGGCTGGACCTTGCGCAAGGAGACGCCGAGTGCCTGTTCGAGCCGCACCGTGGTCTGCAGCGTGAACGGGCGGCGCCCGCCCAGCACCTTTTCCAGCGTCGACAGGCTGAGCTTGGCCTGCTCGGCCAGCGCCTGCCGCGAGATGCGCCGGCGCGCCAATTCCTCGCGGATCAGCTCCGCGATCTGCCGACTTTGTTCCTCGGAAAGCTGCTTGTCCGGCGTCGGCATCGTCACCCCATGCTGATTCACGCCAACTCTACCAGACCGTACATTTCAGCACAAAACCGCACAAAGCCGCCGACGGCGCGGCGTACGGCGCCTGCCCGCGGCTGAACAATGCCGATCATTCTGCTCGCGCCTCGACGCACTTTCCCGAAGATTTTGCGTATCCAAGACGTCCCTCGGGAGAAGGAAATGACGACGTGCGATTGTATCGCGACCGGCCGCCCGCGCCTGTCGCGCAGGATGCGAATAGCGCTGTTCTTTCTGGCGGAAGGCATTGCCGCGCTCATGATCGGGTTCGCGACACTCTTTGTGAACTTCGCGCCGGCATGGTCGGCAGAGATCAAGCCACCGGCAGCGTACATCAAGCCGGGCGATGCCCGTTCCGGGTCGCTGCTGCTGAAGACCGACGAGGGTTATGACGACGCCGTCAGGCTCGGCACGGATGTCGACCTCACGGTGTCGGGCCCGACCATCCGCGCCCGCGTCACGCAAATTTTCCGCAACCCAACCAAGGACTGGGTCGAAGCGGTCTACGTCTATCCGCTACCGACGGGCGGCGCAGTCGACACGCTGAAGATGGTGGTCGGCGATCGCATCGTGGTCGGCGACATCAAGGAGCGCCGCCAAGCGCGCGTGATCTATGAGCAGGCCAAACGGAACGGCCAGAAGGCCGCGCTGACCGAACAGGAGCGGCCGAACATCTTCACCAACTCGGTCGCCAATATCGGCCCGGGCGAGACCGTGCTGGTGCAGATCGAATATCAGGAGCCGGTGCAGCAGTCCGGCAACGAATTCTCGCTGCGCGTTCCGATGGTGGTGGCACCACGCTACAATCCCGCGCCGATCGTGCAGAGCGTCGACCTTCGCCCCGATGGCGGCGGCTGGGGTGCAACGAAGTCCGATCCCGTTCCCGATCGCGACCGCATCACGCCGACGGTGCTCGACCCGGCCAAGCATGCGCCGGTCAATCCGACCAACATCACCGTTCGCCTGCAGGCTGGCTTTCCGCTCGGCGAGGTGAAAAGCCATCATCACATCGTGAAGATCGAAGACGTCGACGATGCGACGCGGCTCATCAAGCTCGCCGAAGGGCTCGTGCCGGCGGACCGCGATTTCGAACTGACCTGGAAGCCTGCCGCCGAAAAGGCGCCATCAGTCGGCCTGTTCCGCGAGCATGTCGGCGACGCCGACTATCTGCTCGCTTTCGTCACCCCGCCTGCCGTCGTTGAGGCCGAGCAGAAGCCACGACCGCGCGAAGTGATCTTCGTGATCGACAATTCCGGCTCGATGGGCGGTACCTCGATCGTGCAGGCAAAAGCGAGCCTGATTTACGCGCTCGGACGGCTGCAGCCGAACGACCGCTTCAACGTGATCCGTTTCGACGACACCATGGACGCGCTGTTTCCATCAGCGGTGCCGGCCGACAGCGAGCACCTCGGCCGCGCCACCGCCTTCGTAAGCGCGCTGCGGGCCAATGGTGGCACGGAAATGGTGCCGGCGATGCGGGCGGCGCTGACAGACCGTTCGGATGGTGATTCCGATCATGTCCGCCAGGTCGTGTTCCTGACCGACGGCGCTGTTGGCAACGAGCAGCAATTGTTCGAGACGATCACGGCGATGCGCGGCCGCTCGCGTATCTTCATGGTTGGCATCGGCTCGGCGCCCAACACCTATCTGATGACGCGCGCCGCCGAGCTTGGCCGCGGCGCTTTTACCCATATCGGCTCCACCGACCAGGTCGAGGAGCGCATGCGCGCGCTGTTCGCCAAGCTCGAGAATCCCGCGGTGACCAATCTTTCGGCCAAATTCTCCGAGGCGCATGCCGAGGTCACGCCGGCGATCCTTCCCGACCTCTATCGCGGCGAGCCGCTGGTGCTAGCAGCCAGGCTCGACAAGCTCGCAGGCTCGGTCGAGATCAAGGGCCGCATCGGCGATCGCCCCTGGCTCGTGACGCTGCCACTGGCGAACGCCGCCGAAGGCAAGGGCCTGTCGAAGCTGTGGGCGCGGCGCAAGATCGACGATGCCGAGGTTGCGCGCACCACGCGGCAGGCGAGTCCTGACGATGCCAACAAGACCATCCTGGCACTGGCGCTCGAGCATCAGCTCGTGACCCGGCTCACCAGCCTGGTTGCGATCGACAAGACTCCGAGCCGGCCCGATGGCGAGCCGCTGAAAGTGAGCGAATTGCCGCTCAACCTGCCCGCCGGCTGGGATTTCGCAAAGGTCTTCGGCGATGGCCCGCAATTGCCGGTGGCACCGATCGAGCGGCGCGCGGAAGGCGATGGCCGGACGCAGCTCGCCGCCCTGAAACGCCCGGCAGTGGTGCAGGCGCCCGACACGGTCAAGCTGCCGAAGACCGCGACCGACGCCGAACTGAAGATGATCGCGGGCGCGATCCTGCTCGTGCTCAGCCTGCTCCTGTTCGCATTCATCCGGCGTCAGAACTTCGCCCACTGATGCCGAATGAACAGAGGAGGCGTCCCCACCTCCTCTTGGCGCGCGCGGCCTCCCGTCCCCCAGGGCGCGCGCGTCTCTTTCCACACGCGTCATTGCGAGCGCAGCGAAGCAATCCATGCCACCACTTGCGGAGAGATGGATTGCTTCGTCGCTGCGCTCCTCGCAATGACGGCGGAGTATCGGTCAAATGCCGCGTTTCCTTGCCCCTCTCCTCCTCGCCCTTCTCGGCTTGATCCTGTTCGGCCAGGGCGCCTACATCCACGCCAAAGCCCTCCTCGCTCAGGTCCTGCTCGAACGCGCCTTCAGCAAAACCATCGCAACCGGGCATCCGACAAAGCCATGGTCATGGGCCGACACCTGGCCGGTCGCACGCATCGAGGTGAAGCGGCTCGATGCCAGCACCATCGTGCTCGCGGGCTCCAGCGGTCAGGCGCTCGCCTTCGGCCCGGGCCATCTCGAACTCACACCCGACGCCGGCGAACGCGGCGTTGCCGTCTACTCCGCGCATCGCGACACCCATTTTCGCTTCCTGAAAGATGTCGTCATCGAGGACGCGATCGATATCACCCGCAGCGACGGCAAGACCTTCCGCTATCGCGCCGACAGAAGCTCCGTGGTGCGCTTCGATGCCTCCGGCATCGATCCGCTCTCGAACGGATACGAGCTGGTGCTCTCGACCTGTTGGCCATTCGACGCGCTGACATCGGGGCCGGAACGCTATCTCCTGCACGCGACGATGATCGAATCCGGCTCCTCGCGGATGACAACACCGTGAATATTGTCCGCGCGGTGGGATATCGCATCAAAGCGTAGCGGCATGCAGCCAAGGTGAGTTGCCACGCCGCGCAGGGCTCAATAGAAATAGCAAAAAACATGGCGCACAGTGTTCGCTGCAGCGCCACAGGAAACGACAAGGCAGAGTCCATGGAAGCTCAATTCAGCCCCGCGTCTGCTCCGACTGAGAAATGGTCGCCGTCGCGTGATGCCAGCGACGTGGTCAAGCAGATCCATGCGATGCTGCACCCGCGCAACATCGTGCTGGTCGGCGCCACCGACAAGCCCGGCAACTACGCCGAGCGGATCTGGAACAACCTGATCAAATACGGATACCGTGGCGGGCTCTATCCGGTTAACGCCAAGCGCGAGACGATCTGGGGCGTCACCTGCTACAAGGATTTTGCGAGCCTCCCCGACAAGCCAGATCATGTTCTGGTGCTTGTGCCGGCGCGCTTTGCGGTGCAGGTGATCCGCGATGCGGCTGCCGCCGGCGCGCGCTCGGCGACCATCGTCACCTCCGGCTTCAGCGAGTTGCAGGACGAAGAAAGTCAACGCCTCGCGGTGGAATTGAAGCAGGCGGTGCAGGAGACCGGGCTTGCGGTGACCGGACCTAACTGCCTCGGCAATTTGAGCGCCGGCGAAAACCTCTTCACCAATATCGACGACCGCATCGTCACGATGGAAGCCGGGCCGGTGGCGATCGCCGGCCAATCCGGCGCGATCGTGATGGCGATCCGACAGACGCTGGAGGATCGCGGCGTCGGTGTCGGCTACATGGTGACGACCGGCAACGAGAGCGGGCTGACCACGCCCGACCTGATGACCTATTTCGCCACTGACCCGAGCATCCGCGTCATCGTGGTGTACCTGGAGGGCGTGCGTAACACGAAGGCGTTCCGCGATGCCTGCAAGGCCGCGCGTGCCGCCGGCAAGCCGGTGATCGCGCTCAAGCTCGGCGCCTCCGAGGGCGGCCGCGCCGCGGCGATGGCGCATACCGGCGCGCTCGCCGGCTCGATCGAAACCTTTGACGCGATCTCGACCCGCGAAGGCGTGATCCGCGTCCGTGGCCTCGATGAATTGATCGAGACCACCGAATGCTTCGTGCATGCCGACCTGCCGAAGGGCAGCCGGCTCGCCGCGGTATCGCTGTCCGGCGGCAAGCGCGGGCTCCTGATCGATGCGTTCTATGCGGCCGGATTGAACTTCGCGCCGCTCAGCCCGAACGCTACCGAGCAACTCGCCAAGATGCTCGGTCCCGGCAGCATTGTCGGCAATCCGCTGGACGCCGGCTTTGCCGCCGTGGTCGATCCCTCCGTCTACATGAAGTCGATCAAGATCATGATCGATGACCCTGATACCGACATCGTCATCATCGACGCCGAACTGCCGAAGGCGCCGCATGAATTGCGTGAACGCAATCTTCGCATCGTCAACGAGATGGCTGCCAAGGCGGGCAAGCCCGTGATCTATATCAGCGCGATGTCGATCGGCTTCACCGAACATACCAAGGCTCTGCGCAAGACGCTGCAGAGCGTCGCCGTGCTGCAGGGGCTCGACCGCGCGGTCGGCGCAATCAAGTCGCTGATCGAATACGCGCAGCTTCGCAAGGAAGTACCTGATATCGTCTCGAGCTCGACGGCATCCGCGCGCGCGATGCTGGAGAAGGCGCTGAACGGCGCCAACGGCACGGCTGCGCTCGACGAGGTCGCGTCGAAGAAGCTGCTCAAGGCGTACGGCATTCCGATCTCGAAGGAGGAGATCGCGCAGACGGCAACTGAAGCTGCGACGATCGCCAGGAAGATCGGCTTCCCCGTGGTCGCCAAGGTGGTCAGCCCTGATATCCTGCACAAGTCCGATATCGGCGGCGTGGTGCTGAACCTCAACAGCGCGACCGAGGTGAAGAAGGCGTTCAACGACATCACGGCGCGGGTCAGGAAGCTGAAGAACAAGCCGAAGCTCGAGGGCATCCTGATCGCGCAGCAGGTCAAGGCCGATCTGGAACTCGTGGTCGGCGCCTCACTCGACGCCGAGATGGGCCCCGTGGTGCTGTTCGGCACCGGCGGCGTCGATATCGAACTAATGAAGGACGTCGCGCTGGCCGGCGCGCCGCTTGATGCGGAAGAGGCAAAACAGCTCATCGCGAGGACAAAAGCCGGCATCAAGCTGAAGGGCTATCGCGGCAGGCCGGCACTGCACGAAGCCTCCGCCGTGAAGGCGCTGGTCGGGCTCTCCAACCTGATCGCGGATGCCGGCAACCGCATCGCCTCGATCGATATCAATCCGTTCCTGATCAACACGAAGCTGGGCATTGCAGTGGATGCGTTGATCGTGCTGAACAACGCCGCGGCAAATAAAGCGGCGGGGCATTGATCCTGCAGGCTGTGAGCGAATTCTCTGTCGTCATTCCGGGATGCGTGCAAAGCACGCAGGCCCGGAATCCATCGGGCCACGGGCGCAGGCGGAGAAATGGATTCCGGGTTCGCGCTTCGCGCGCCCCGGAATGACAGCGGAAAATTCGTGAAATCCGTAGGCTGGGCAAAGCGTCGCGTGCCCACCCATTGCGAGTGGACGTCAAAACCCCGCGCCCCACTGCCTTGCGGTCTGCAAGATCCAGTCGCGATACAGCGTCAGTGGCGTGACGCCGGTGATGCCGCCGCAGCCGGCGGCATTGTTCGGTCCGGTCGACCAGCTGATGACGCCGATTATCGCAGGCCCGGTCTGCTTGTCCTCGAATACCGGGCCGCCGGAATCGCCGGTGCAGGCCCCCAGCCCGTCGCGCGCGCCCTTGGCGAGCGGATCGACGAGGCGGATCTGCAGCGTGCCGGGCTGGCCGGTCGCGATCAGGCCGGCGACGCGCACCATGCCGCCGCTTTTGCCATCGCCGCGCACGGTGACGCCGATCCCTGCGATGGTGAAGCGGCTGCCGACGACAACCGGAATGTTCGGCGCACCGAGTGCCGCGGGCGCCTTGCCGGCGGCCGGCGCGGCAAGCTGCAGCAGCGCCACGTCGGCCGTGGCACGATGGGACGTCATGGCGTCCATCCTGAATGCGGGATGGATCGCGATGCTCTTGACGTCCTTCAATTGCGGCTGCCGGTCCGGGCCATATTCGACGATCTTGTAGTCCGCGCCGGGCTGCACGCAATGCGCCGCCGTCAGCACCACTTTCGGCGCGATCAGCGCGCCGGTGCAGAAGTTGCCGCGCGAGCCGACGATGGTGATGATGGAACGACCGACACCTTCGGCGGACGGCACGCCGCCGCCGACAATGGCGGAGGCCGGCATGGAGGAGAGCAGCGCGAGCGCTGCCGATATCGCGAGCAAGGCTTTCATGGGCACAGCAATAGCTTGCGCCGCGCGCATCGCCAAGCCGGCGGATTCAGGCTGGCTCCGCAAATCGATCCGTGTTAGCGGCTCGGTCAACACACATAACGACAGGCAGCAGGAAATGATCGAGGCAGTGATCTGGGATTTCGGCGGCGTCTTGACCACCTCGCCGTTCGAGGCATTCACCCGGTTCGAGACCGAACGCGGCCTGCCCGCCGACATCGTCCGCCGCACCAACGCCGCCAACCACCTCGAAAACGCCTGGGCGAAATTCGAGCGCGCCGAGATCGATATCGAAACCTTCGATATGCTGTTCGCCGCCGAATCGCTGGCGCTCGGCGCCGAGGTGCGCGGCAGGGACGTGCTGCCGCTGCTGCAGGGCGACCTACGCCCTGAAATGGTAGAAGCGCTGAAGCGCATCAATGCCAAATTCAAGACCGGCTGCATCACCAACAATCTGCCGGCGAACGCAATCGGAAGCAGAAGCGGCCGCACACTCTATGTCGCCGAGGTGATGGCGCTGTTCGATCACGTGATCGAATCCGCCAAGATCGGCCTGCGCAAGCCCGATCCGCGCATCTACAAGCTGATGGTAGAAACGCTGAAGGTCGATCCAAGCAATTGCGTCTATCTCGACGATCTCGGCGTCAACCTGAAGCCCGCGCGCGAAATGGGCATGACCACAATCAAGGTGGTCAGCGCGGACCAGGCGATTTCCGAGCTTGAGGCGGCAACCGGGCTGGTATTGCGCTAGGCACGGACTTCTCCCTCTCCCCGCCCCGTTCTTACGCAGGGCTGTCCGGGGAAAATCAGCCATAGCAAAATGCCAATTGGTTCGGGGAAGTTCGCGATTTGGGCTTACTGGGATTGATAGGTGGCGGCTCGTTGATCGCGGCCAGGGATCGACGGGTGAACAGAAACTGGCGGATCAGTTCGGCCAGCCTGAGAGGGAGCATCTTGACGCAGTTGGCGCGCGCGGCGATGCGCAACAACAGGTAGGCAATCATCGCAGCGAGCACCTGCAGGCGGATAGCATTGTCGTTGGTGCCGAGGAACTTGCGAATATCGAGGTGCTGCTTGATCCAGCGG
>NZ_AXAP01000060.1 GCF_000472865.1 Bradyrhizobium elkanii WSM2783
GCCGGCAAGGCACAGTACCAGGCCCGCTCGATCTGCGAATGCATCCATGCCCGCTGGCGCAACTGGGACCTCAGGCAATTGACGGTGCGCGGCATCGAAAAGGTCCGAGCCGTCGTGCTCTGGTACGCCCTCACCAACAACATCCTGCAGGGACATCGCCTCGCCAACCCATAGCTGCGCCAAACCATAGCGGCGCGCAAATCCCGCCCCGCTCCACCGTCGAGGTCTTCAACATCCGCTACTTCGGATGCCGTCTACCCGAAAACCGAATTGGTTCTCAGGCTCTACGATTTCGAGCTACTCCGCCTTCAGGTCTTCCGGCCGCGGCATCGAGATCACGTTGTAGCCGGAATCGACGTAATGGATTTCGCCGGTGACGCCGCCGGAGAGATCGGACAGCAGATAGAGCGCGGAACCGCCGAGCTCATCAAGCGTGACGCCGCGGCCGAGCGGCGAATGCTTCTGCTGGAACGCGAACATCGCACGCGCATCGCCGATGCCCGAGCCGGCGAGCGTGCGCACCGGACCCGCTGAAATCGCGTTGATGCGGATGGCGCGGGAGCCGAAATCGGCGGCGAGATAGCGCACCGAGGCTTCCAGCGCCGCCTTCGCGACCCCCATCACGTTGTAATTGGGCATCACGCGCATCGAGCCGCCGAAGGTCAGCGTAATCATGGCGCCGCCGGTTTCCGGCATCAGCTCGGCTGCGCGCTTGGCCAGTTCGGTGAAGGAGAAGCAGGAGATCAGCATGGTGCGCGAGAAGTTCTCGCGCGTAGTGTCCGCATAGCGGCCCTTCAGCTCGTTCTTGTCGGAGAAGGCGACGGCATGGACGAGGAAATCGAGCTGACCCCATTGCTCGCGCAAGGCTGCGAACACCGCATCGACGCTGGCGAGATCCTCGACATCGCAGGGCAGCACCGTGTCGACGCCGAGCGACTGCGCCAGCGGCTTGACGCGCTTGCCGAGCGCCTCGCCCTGATAGGTGAAGGCGAGCTCGGCGCCCTGCGCATGGAGCGTCCTGGCAATGCCCCAGGCGATCGAATGATCATTGGCGACGCCCATGATCAGTCCGCGCTTGCCTTTCATCAGGTCCTGCATCGTGCTCACCACTCTCTTTCTTCGTCATGCCCGGGCCTGTCCCGGGCGTCCACGCGCTTTCGGCGCCTATGGCAAAGACGTGGATGGCCGGGACGAAGCCCGGCCATGACGGTGAATCAGCCAGTCAACTGGCTAACAATCTCACGCATCCAGCCGCTTGAACACCAGCGTCGCGTTGGTGCCGCCGAAGCCGAACGAATTCGACAACACGGTGCCGAGCTTCGCATTGTCGATGCGCTTGCGCACGATCGGCATGTCGGCGAACACAGGGTCGAGCTCGGTGATATGCGCGCTCTCGCAGATGAAGCCGTTGTTCATCATCAGAAGCGAATAGATCGCCTCCTGCACGCCGGTGGCGCCCAGTGAGTGGCCGGTCAGCGCCTTGGTCGCCGAGATTGGCGGGCATTTCTCGCCGGTGCCGAACACCTTGCGGATCGCCTCGATTTCCGGCGGATCGCCGGCAGGCGTCGAGGTCGCGTGCGGATTGATGTAATCGATCGGAGTATTCACCGTCGACAGCGCCATGCGCATGCAGCGCTCGGCGCCTTCGCCCGAGGGCGCCACCATGTCGTAGCCATCGGAGGTCGCGCCATAGCCGACGATCTCGGCATAGATGCGTGCACCGCGCGCCTTGGCGTGCTCCAGCTCTTCCAGCACCACGACGCCGGCGCCGCCGGCGATGACGAAACCGTCGCGGTTGATGTCGTAGGGGCGAGAGGCGGTGGCCGGCGTATCGTTATATTTCGACGACATGGCGCCCATGGCGTCAAACAGCACCGACAGCGTCCAGTCGAGTTCCTCGCAGCCGCCGGCGAAGATCACGTCCTGCTTGCCCATCTGGATGATCTCGGAGGCATTGCCGATGCAGTGGTTAGACGTCGCGCAGGCCGAGGAGATCGAATAGTTCACGCCCTTGATCTTGAACCAGGTCGCAAGCGTTGCGGAAGCGGTCGACGACATGCCCTTGGGAACCGCGAACGGACCGACCCGCTTCGGGCCCTTGGTGCGCGCGATGTCGGCGGCCTCGACGAGGGTCCGCGTCGACGGCCCGCCCGAACCCATGATGATTCCGGTGCGCTCGTTGGAGACTTCGTCCGCCTCGAGCCCGGCATCGCGGATCGCCTGCTCCATCGCCACGTGATTCCATGCCGCACCGTCGGCCAGAAACCGCATCGCGCGGCGATCGATCACCTCAGCCGGCTTGAGCGTCGGCGCGCCTTGCACCTGCGAACGGAAGCCGAGGTCGGCGTATTTCTCCGCTCGGGAAATCCCGGACTTCGCCTCGTGAAGGCTCGCAAGCACTTCCTGGGTGTTGTTTCCGATGGACGAGACAATGCCCATCCCGGTGATGACAACCCGCCTCATGATCGCCTCGCCCTGCCGTTAGTTTTCTGTGCGATGGTTTCGGTCACGCCGGGGCCGTGCCCTGCTTGAACAGCCCAACCTTCAAATCCTTCGCGCGATAAATAATCTCGCCATCCATGGAAAGCCAGCCATCGGCAATGCCGAGCACCAGCCTCGAGCGCATCACGCGCTTAATATCTACGTTGTACACAACCTTGCGCACATTCGGCAGAACTTGGCCGCCGAACTTCAGCTCGCCAAGACCGAGCGCCCGCCCGCGTCCTTCGCCGCCGATCCAGCCGAGGTAAAAGCCGACCATCTGCCACATCGCATCCAGGCCGAGACAGCCGGGCATGACGGGATCGTTCTTGAAGTGGCAGCCGAAGAACCAGAGATCCGGTTTCACATCGAGCTCGGCGCGCACCAGTCCCTTGCCGAACTCGCCACCGGTCTCGGAGATCTCGCTGATGCGGTCGAACATCAGCATCGGCGGCAACGGCAACTGGGCATTACCGGGACCGAACATCTCGCCCCTGCCGCACGCCAGCAAATCCTCGTACTCATAACCGCTGCGCCGTTCCAGCATCCTCTTTCCACTCTCCTCAATGTCCCGGTGAAGCGCTCTCGAACGAACCGGACCGTTTCCCCGGCGGGACAAGATTCCCCGCAACGCGGCGCTACCTTGGGTGCGAACGGCGTCTCTACCGAATTCGCATATGTGGTCCGCGCGCTCTGTAACATAGGCATGAAGGCGCGGCAAAGTGTCGGAATGGGTTAAATTGCTGCATCCCCAGAGGGTTCCGATCGGACCGACTTGGCCGGCCCCAGTTGCGAGAAACTTGCATCTGAAGGATTTCCTTCTTATAGTCTTTGAAATATTGCCCGAGTTAGGTGTCTAGAGTGCATATGAGCGACGAAGTTCCGCATGTGAGCGATGACGCTAGTCAGATCGCCCGCGGCCCCGGTCATCAGCCGGCGCTGACCGGTTGCCCATGGCATGACGTCAATGAAATGCTGCAGGCGGCAGGCCTTCGGCCGACCCGTCAGCGCATGGCGCTGGGCTGGCTCCTGTTCGGCAAGGGCGCCCGCCATCTGACCGCAGAAATGCTTTACGAGGAGGCGACGCTCGCGAAGGTTCCGGTGTCGCTGGCCACCGTCTACAACACGCTGAACCAGCTCACCGATGCGGGCCTGCTGCGCCAGGTCAGCGTCGACGGCACCAAGACCTATTTCGACACCAACGTCACCGCGCATCACCATTTCTACCTCGAGAACAACCACGAGCTGGTCGACATTCCCGACCCGCATCTGGTGCTCTCCAAGATGCCGGATATCCCTGAAGGCTACGAGATCGCGCGCATCGACATGGTCGTGCGGCTGCGCAAGAGGCGCTGATCCTTGTCGCCCCTGCGAAAGCAGGGGCCCATAACCACAAATCTTCGTTGTTTCCCGCAGCGCCCTATCGCGAGATCACGCGATACGGGTCCCGGCTCAAGGCCGGGACGACACCGCTAACCTGTCTCGGCTAATCCACCTTCTCGTCGGCGTAGACGCCCCACAGGCGCTGCTGCTCGATCCAGCCGTCGAAGCCGTTGCCGGTGACGCGGCACCAGCTATTGGCGCATTTCCTCACCTGCGCGATGACGCCGGCCTGCAGCCGCGCAGCGACCGCGCTCGTCGCATCCGGACGATCGTAGAGCGACGCCAGGTCGTCCTTGTGCTTCATCGTGACGACCGCAGTGCGGCGGCCCGACAGCAGCGAATGATAGACCCAGCCTTCGGCGCCTTCGGAATCGCGTACCCGGCGCCAGTTCTCGAACTCGGCGGTGATTTCGACCGGCAGGCCGGAGCGGGTATAGACCCAGGCGACGTCATTGTCCTTGGTCGGGCCGGCGCGGACGTTCACATGATCGGACTTGAGGCTGACGTAACGGGGTATCGGCAGGCCGCTGGTGGTCGGACTTGCATCCTTGGCCGAATGTCCTGGAGATACCGAGGTGCCGAGCATGCACCCCACCAGCATCGCCAACCAACTCAACCGCCCCAACGCCATCAACTCGTCTCCTACTGAGAACGCCAACTCAAGTTCTGCGAGTTGAACCGGTGAACGCCCAGAACCCCAGACCCTTGCGCCGCGCGTCGATGCCCCAGCCCGTCTTGCCGAGGGGTTCTTGTGTTGGCCCGGTCTTCTGCTAGAGAGGACGGAACGTTGAGAACCAGAACGCCCGACTTTTCCTTGGAAACCCGAGGCAATCATCGGGGAACCCAGGGAAACGTGAAGGAAACGCCGGGACCGCGCAGCAACCGCAGTTTCGAACAACCGGGTTAATGAGGCCTGAACGGCGAAGCCTTTGACGGGCTGAAGCCTCATGAGAGCAGGACATGTCGGTTAAGAAGAAGCCTCTCGTCGTCGTCACCCGCAAGCTGCCGGATTCGATCGAGACCCGGATGCGCGAATTGTTCGACGCCAGGCTCAATCTCGACGACACGCCGATGACGTCGGAGCAGCTCGCGGAGGCCGTGCGCACCGCTGACGTGCTGGTACCGACCGTCACCGACCTGATCCGCGAGGACGTTCTCAACCAGAACGAAACCAAGCTGCGGCTGATCGCCAATTTCGGCAATGGCGTCGACAATATCGACGTCACGGCGGCGCACGCGCGCGGCATCACCGTGACCAACACGCCGAAGGTGCTGACCGAAGATACCGCCGACATGACCATGGCGCTGATCCTCGCGGTGCCGCGACGGATGATCGAAGGCGCCTCGATCCTGACCGAAGGCAAGCACTGGCCGGGCTGGTCGCCGACCTGGATGCTCGGCCATCGCATCGGCGGAAAACGGCTCGGCATCATCGGCATGGGCCGCATCGGCCAGGCGGTCGCGCGCCGCGCCCGCGCCTTTGGCCTGCAGATCCATTATCACAACCGTCGTCCGGTGGCGCCGCGCATCGCCGACGAGCTTGGCGCCACCTATTGGGAAAGCCTCGACCAGATGCTGGCGCGGATGGACATCCTCTCGGTGAACTGTCCGCATACGCCTGCGACCTTCCACCTGCTTTCCGCGCGGCGGCTGAAGCTGATCCGCAAGGAGGCCTATATCGTCAACACCGCGCGCGGCGAGGTGATCGACGAGGACACGCTGGTCAAGCTGATCGAAGCCGGAGAGATCGGCGGCGCCGGCCTCGACGTCTATGAGCACGAGCCTGCGGTCAATCCGAAGCTGGTGCGGCTCGCCAAGGCGGGCAAGGTGACGCTGCTGCCGCATATGGGCTCGGCCACCATCGAGGGCCGCGTCGAGATGGGCGAGAAGGTGATCATCAACATCCGCACCTTCCTCGACAACCACAAGCCGCCGGATCGCGTGCTGCCGAGCATGTTGTAGCCACCACCTCGGTGTCGTACCCGCGAAGCGGACCTGTAGCCCGGATGGAGCCATCGGGCGCGCCTTCGCGCGACCCGCTGGCTCCATCCGGGCTACGGGACCTTCCTCCGCCGTTCCCGCTTGCGCCACTCCGCAACGAACGCCACGAAGGCGGCGAGCGCGGGCGGCGTTTGGCGGCGGCTCGGATAATAGAGAAACGGGCCCGGGAACGGCGCGCACCAATCGTCGAGCACGCTGACCAGCGCGCCGGATTTGACGCCGTA
This sequence comes from Bradyrhizobium elkanii WSM2783, assembly GCF_000472865.1. Lineage (GTDB taxonomy): Bacteria > Pseudomonadota > Alphaproteobacteria > Rhizobiales > Xanthobacteraceae > Bradyrhizobium > Bradyrhizobium elkanii_A. Next base: position 6,090 of record NZ_AXAP01000060.1, read on the forward strand.
GCGCACATATCCCTCGAACGTGGCCCAATATCCGACGCCGTCATGGACGGCGCGCAGCGCAAGCCCGAGATAGGTTGCGATCAGCTTGGCCGGCGGCGACACCTTGACGACGCGTCCTGCTTTTTCGAACTCCCAATCGTACATCGCGCCGCTGCCGAAGCGGGTGCGGATACAGGGATGGTCGAGCAGATCCTTTGGCTGCGTCGGCCGGCCATGCTGCGCGACATAGTCGCGCGAGGCCACGACTGCGTAGCGTTGCGGCGGCCCAAGCGATACCGCGATCATGTCCTGCGCGAGATGCTCGCCATAGCGCACGCCGGCATCGAACCCTTCCGCGACGATGTCGACGAACGCGCTCTCGGCGATGATCTCCAGATCGACTTGCGGATGTTTTGCCAGGAACGGCGCCACCATCGGCGCCAGCACCAGGTCGATGGCCGGCGGCGGCGCATTGATGCGCAGGCGACCTGACGGCACACCGCGTAAGCCGCGCACCTGATCGAGCGCCGCGCCGACGTCGCGCATCGCAGGGCCCACGCGCGCAAGCAACAATTCGCCGGCCTCGGTCAGCGCCACGCTGCGCGTGGTGCGGTTCATCAGGCGCACGCCGAGCCGCTCCTCCATGTCGCGCAGCCGCTGGCTGAGACTGGAGACCGAGACGCGCTGCTCCAGCGCCGCGCGCCGAAAATTCTGCGTGCGGGCCACAGCGAGGAAGGCTTTGAGGTCGCGAAGGTCGAAATCCTGCATTGTTCGTTATAGTGAACAAGCTATTCTCAATTGTCCAGCTTATCGAAATAATCAACGCGGCGCATATCCGCCTCGTCACGCGCGGCATCCATCCGCCGCCCATTTCGAGGAGAAGCTGCCATGGAAAAACGCAAACTCGGCTCAACTGGCCCGGAGGTCTCGGCCATCGGCCTCGGCTGCATGGGCATGTCGGATTTCTACGGCCCCGCCGACCGCAACGAGAGCATCGCCACGATCCATGCGGCGCTCGATGCCGGAATCACGCTGCTCGACACCGGCGACTTCTATGGCATAGGCCACAATGAGATGCTGATCGCCGAAGCGCTTGCCGGCCGCAGCCGCGACAATCTGCAGATCTCGGTCAAGTTCGGCGCGCTGCGCGATCCCAACAGAGGTTTTCTCGGCTACGATAGCCGGCCAGTCGCGGTGAAGAACTTTGCCGCCTATTCGCTGCAGCGGCTCCGCACCGACCATATCGACATCTATCGGCCGGCGCGGCTCGATCCCAGCGTGCCGATCGAAGAGACCGTCGGCGCGATCGCTGACCTGATCAAGGCCGGGCACGTCAGGCATATCGGCCTTTCGGAAGTCGGCTCGGAGACCATCCGCCGCGCGCACGCCGTGCATCCGATCGCCGATCTGCAGATCGAATATTCGCTTGTAGCGCGCGGCATCGAGGACGACATCCTGAAGACCTGCCGCGAGCTTGGCATCAGCGTTACGGCTTACGGCGTCCTGGCGCGCGGCTTGATCAGCGGCCACTGGTCGAAAGCGCATTCCGGCCCGCAGGATTTCCGCCTGCTGAGCCCGCGTTTCCAGGCCGGCAATATCGACACCAACCTGGCGTTGGTGGGTTCACTTCGCGCCATCGCCAAGGACGTCGGCGCATCTCCGGCGCAGGTCGCGATCGCCTGGGTCGCCGCGCAGGGCAAGGATATCGTGCCGCTGGTCGGCGCGCGCCGCCGCGACCGTCTCACCGAGGCGCTCGGCGCGCTCGAGGTGAAACTGACGGATGCCCATCTTGCCGCGCTGGCAAAAGCCTTCCCGCCCGGCATCGCCGCCGGCGGCCGCTATCCGGAGGAGCACCTCAGGCACATGGACAGCGAGAAGCGTGCTTCGTGACACTCAAAGATGCCCGCTCAGATCGGTGATGACAGGGTTGTCACCGTTGAGCGGATTCGCCGGATCGCGCGCGTAACGCAGGGTCTCGAAGCGCATCGCGCGCGCATCCACCATCAAGAGGCGCCCGACCAGGCCTTCGCCGAAGCCGACGATCTCGCGGATCGCCTCCAGCGCCATCATAGAGCCCAGCATGCCGGCGAGCGCGCCCATCACGCCGGCCTCGGCGCAGGCCGGCACCGTGCCGGGCGGCGGAGGTTCGGGAAACAGGCAGCGATAGGTCGGATTGAACTCGCCGGCGGCATTCTTCTCATGCGCGCGGATCGTGGTCAGCGAGCCGTCGAACACGCCGAGCGCGGCCGTGATCAGCGGCTTGCCGGCGAGGAAGCAGGCATCGGAGACGAGATACCGCGTCTCGAAATTGTCGGAGCCGTCGAGCACGAGGTCATAGCCGCCGATCAGCGACATCACGTTATCAGCACCGAGCCGCACCGCATGCGCCTCGAAATTGACGTGCGGGTTGAGCGCATGGATCTGCTCGGCGGCGCTGTCGACCTTGCGCTTGCCGATGTCCGGCGTCGCATGGATGATCTGGCGCTGCAGATTGGAGAGTGACACGATATCGTCATCGACGACCCCGAGCGTGCCGACGCCGGCCGCCGCCAGATACATCAGCGCCGGCGCGCCAAGGCCGCCGGCGCCGATCACCAGCACCGAAGCCTCCTTCAGCGCCGCCTGCCCGGGGCCACCGACTTCGCGCAACACGATGTGGCGGGCGTAGCGTTCGAGTTCGTCAGCAGTCAGCATTGTCGCTTACATCCTTATCGCCACCGCCAAACCCTCATGGTGAGGAGCCGCGAAGCGGCGTCTCCTGACGATGCTATCGCATCGCCGGGCGAACCATGAGGCCCGGACCTCGCCCGTGGCCCATCCTTCGAGACGGCCGCTTCGCGTCCTCCTCAGGATGAGGTCGGAGTCGTGAACCCAGGTGTGGTTGTTGCCGACCAAGCAGATGTGCATAATCGACCCACCGCGCAATAACCTCCCGGATTTGTCATGAGATCGGTGCTTTCGGCAACATTGATGGTCGTGACAATGGGGAGCGCACAGGCGCAGATGACCCCGCCGTCCACCGCCGGCGCCAAACCAAAGACAGTCGCGACCGTGCCGGTCCGCCCCGCGCTGCAGAAGCCCGAGGAGACGGCCAACGGGATGGCGCAGGCCGAGCGGCTCGCGCTGCAATCCGATCTCGCCTGGGTCGGCCAGTATAATGGCGCGATCACGGGCGATGTCAGCGAGCGCATGGTCAACGCGATCAAGGAATTCCAGAAATCGCGCGGCGGCAAGCCGACCGGCGTGCTCAACCCGCAGGAGCGTGGCGTGCTGGCCGAGACCGCGCGGCGCAAACAGGAGAGCGTCGGCTGGCGGATTGTCACCGAGCCCGGCACCGGAGCGCGGCTCGGCATTCCCTCAAAACTGGTTCCGCAACTCGCAAGCGGTGTCGACGGCGCCAAATGGACGTCACCGACGGGGACGATCCAGGTCGTGCTGGCGCGCCGCAAGGAGGCGAGCCCGACCACCGCAAAACTTGCCGAGCGCGAGAAGAAGGAGCCGGGGCGGACTGTCGACTATACCGTCGTCAAGCCGGATTTCTTCGTGCTGTCGGGCCTGCAGGGGCTGAAGAAATTCTACATCCGCGGCACGTTCAAGGGCGACGAAGTTCGTATCCTCACCATCCTCTACGACCAGGCGACTGAAAATACCGTCGAGCCGGTGGTGATCGCGATGTCGAGCGCGTTCAACCCGTTCCCATCAGGTCCCCAGGTTGCAGGCCCCCCGCCGCGCAAGACGGTGGAATATGGCACTGGCGTTGTCGTCAGCGACGACGGCGCGATCGTGACCGACCGCTTGGCCACCGACGAATGCATCGCGATCACGATTGCCGGTCACGGCAATGCCGACCGGATCGCCGAAGACAAGGAACACGATCTCGCGCTGCTGCACATCTATGGCGCGCGCGGATTGAAGCCGCTGAATATCGGCGCCACTGGCGCAAAGCCGGCGCTCGACCTTACCGGAATCGCCGATCCGCAGAATCAGGGCGGCGGCAACGCCGTGAGCAGTGCCAAGGCGACAGCGATGGCTGTCGGCAACGATGTCACGCTGACGCCGGCACCTGCGATCGGCTTCTCCGGCGCGGCGACGCTCGATACCGACGGCAAGTTCGCCGGTCTCGCTTTGCTGAAGCCGGTGGTCGTCGCCGGTCCGGCGAATGCGGCATCCGCGTCGCAGGCGATGCTGGCGCCGGCCGAGACGGTGCGCGGCTTCCTGAAAGCCCATGGTGTGACCGCGAATGGCACATCGACCGACGCAAAGGCCGCCGTGGTGCGCGTGATCTGCGTGCGGAAATAGCGCTCGCTCCTCGCCTCGCCCCGCTTGCGGGAAGAGGCCGGATGCATCGGCAGATGCAATCCGGGTAAGGGGCTGCCTCCGCGAACTCATCTCCTACTGAATTTGCGGAGACAGCCCCTCACCCCAACCCTCTCAGGGCGAGTTCTGCTCGTCCCGCCTCCGCAAGAGCGGGGAGAGGGAGCCGACGTCACGCCAATCTGAACCTTACCCCCGCACGCGCCAGCCCACCGGCGATCCCGATCGGCGTGCCGTCGGCGCGCCAGCAGGCGGCGCCCAGCATGCGGCCATCCTCATCAAACTCGATCGCGTTCATGCCGCCGGCGACGGAGGATACCGGCGCGACGGTATGACCCATCACGGCAAGTTTCTCGCGCACCCTCTCGGGAACGGCGAGTTCGACTTCGAGCGCATTGCCCTCGGTCCATACCCGCGGCGCCTCGACCGCTTCCTGCAGGCTCATGCCGTGATCGATCAGGTTGATCAGCGCCTGCATTGCGCTGGGGAAGATGCGTTTTCCTCCGGGCAGGCCGAGCGCATATTTCAGTTTGCCATCGCGCAGCGCCATCATCGGCGACATCGAGGTGGTGACGCGCTTGCCGGCCGCCAGCGACAGCGCGTGGCCGGGACGCGGATCGAACAGATGCATGTAATTGTTCGCGATGGCACCAAGGCCGGGGATCAGGATCTTGGCGCCGAACAGATTGTTGATGGTTTGCGTGGTCGCAACCACATTGCCGAACGCATCCGCCGCCGTCAGATGCGTGGTATGCGCGCCTTCGAGCTGCGCAACGCCCGCGCCCCAGGCCTGCGCCCGATCAGGATCGATCGCACGGCGGCGCTCTTCGGCATAGGCTTTCGACGTCAGCCGCTCGACGGGTACGTTGACATAGGCGGGATCGCCACTCGCCGCTGCACGGTCGGCAAAGGCGATCTTCAGCACTTCGGCGAGATAATGAATCGTCTCGGCGCTGCCGAAACCGAGGCTCGCGATGTCGTAGCCTTCGAGGATGTTCAACATCTCCGCGATATGCACGCCGGATGCCGCCGGCGGCGGTGGTCCCAGGATAACCCAGCCGCGATAATCGGCGCGGATCGGCTGGCGCTCGACGGTCTTGTAGGCTGCGAGATCGGCGCGGCGAATATATCCGCCGTTCTGCTCCATGTAGTGGACGAGGATATCGCCGAGCGATCCCTGATACAGCGCGGCCTCGCCATGCTCGGCGATATACCGCAACGTCTCGGCATATTCGGCCTGCACCACGCGTTCGCCGATCTTCAGCGGTTCGCCGTTCGGAAGATAGATCGCCGAAATCGGCTTGTCCTTCAACATGTCGGCCGCGCTCTCGCGGATGCATTCGTGCAAGTAAGGCGTCACCGCATAGCCGCGGGCGGCATGCTTGATCGCGGGCTGCATGACGTCGGCAAGGCTCATGGTGCCGAATCGCCGCAGCGTCTCGCACCAGGCCATCAGCGAACCGGGCACTGCAACCGCCTTCGGGCCGACGCAATTCTCGTCGCCGACTGTGTCGAACACGTCATGCGCCGAACCCGGCTTCGAACTGTAGGTGTCGGGACGGACCGCGAGCGGCACGGTGCTCTGGCCGTCGATGAAGCGATGCGTGCCGTCAGCGAGACGGATATGCGCCATGCCGCCGCCGATGATGCCGACCATCATCGGCTCGACGACGGTCAGCGTGAACAATGTCGCGATCGCCGCATCGATCGCGTTGCCGCCGGCGGCCAGCATCTCGGCGCCCGCGCTTGAGGCCAACGGATGATTGCTGACGACCATACCGCGGCTGGAGATGGCTGGTTGCTTCTCGCACTCGAAATGTGTCGCCGCGCGATCTCGCCAATTCTCGCTCATGACGTCGCTCCCATTATTGTCGGTTATTTTTGGCATTTCGGGCACCAGAAGGTCGAACGACCATTCTGGGTGAAGCGTTTCACGGTGCCGTCGCAGCCCGGAGTCGGGCACTTCTCGCCCTCGCGGTCGTAGACCTGGAACGAATGCTGGAAATAACCGAGTTCGCCATTGGTCTGGCGATGGTCGCGCAACGATGAGCCGCCGGCCTTGATCGCCTGGTTCAACACATCGTGGATCGCAGTGACCAGTCGTTCTGCGTGCTCCGTCGGCTCCTCCGTCTTCTTCCTGGCAAGCGTTGCCGCCAGCCGGCGCGGCGACAGGCGTGCGCGAAACAGCGCTTCGCAGACGTAGATATTGCCAAGCCCTGCGACCACGCGCTGGTCGAGCAGCGCCGCCTTCAGGCTGGTTTTCTTGTTGGCGCAGGAGTGCGCCAGCATCTCGGCATCGAATTCATTGCCGAGCGGTTCGGGGCCGAGGCCCTTCAACAGCGGCTCGTCCTCGATCGCGTTGCGCGCGATCACTTTCATGTAGCCGAAGCGGCGCGGGTCGTTGAAGATGATCGCAGCCCCCGACGACATGTGGAAGATCACATGATCGTGCGCGCGGTCCTGATTGCGCTCGTAATGGAAATGTCCCGGTGCCGCCTTGTCATCGTCCTTGAGCACGCGGAACGAGCCGGACATGCCCAGATGCATCAAGAGCACGTCGCCCGAGGTCAGGTCCGCCATCAGATATTTCGCGCGACGGCCGAGACCCGCGACAGTTTGCCCTTCCAGCCGCGCGACAAAGTCTTTTTGAAAGGGAAACCGCAGGTCCTTGCGGCGGGCTTCCGCTTTCAGGATTTTCGCACCCTCCATGGACGGCTGCAGGCCGCGGCGGACGGTCTCGACTTCGGGAAGCTCGGGCATGGAAATGTCATTCACACGGGGCGGGATCGGCAAAAGTGTAAGCGGTTTTGCGCCCCTTCGCCCGCCAAATTAACAATTTGCCAACAATCCGCCAGATCACAGCCGGTTTGGCGGATTGTGCGCGGAGGTGCTGACGTGATAGCGCCATTGCGGCGGGCGCGCTATGGTCGCGCTCCTTAAGGTAATGCGTTGATGGATCGGCGGGACCAAACCACCCATTTCGGCTACAGGGACGTTCCCCTGGGCGAGAAACAGACGCTGGTGAACGAGGTGTTCCACAGCGTGGCGTCGCGTTATGACTTGATGAACGATCTGATGTCGATCGGCCTGCACCGGGTCTGGAAGGACATCATGATCACTCAGCTCAATCCGCCGAAGAGCGAAGCGCCGTTCGCGCTGCTCGACGTCGCGGGCGGCACCGGCGATATCTCTTTCCGGGCGGCGAAGGCGGGCGGTCCCGGTTTCCGCGCCACTGTCTGCGACATCAATGCCGACATGCTCGAGGTCGGCCGCAACCGTGCTCGCGCCCAGCATCTCGATGACCGGGTCTTGTTCGTCGCCGGCAATGCCGAGGCGCTCAGCTTTCCGGACCGTTCGTTCGACGCCTACACGATCGCGTTCGGCATCCGCAACGTGCCGCGGATCGATGTCGCGCTGCGCGAGGCCTATCGCGTGCTGCGACCCGGCAGCCGCTTCCTCTGTCTTGAATTTTCCACTGTCGACGTGCCCGGCCTCGACCGGCTCTACGACATGTTCTCGTTCAGGGTGATCCCGCCGCTCGGCCGCGCCGTCACCGGCGACGCCGAGTCCTATCAGTATCTCGTCGAATCGATCCGCAAGTTTCCACGGCCCAGCGCCTTTGCCGAGATGATCACTGCCGCCGGCTTTGCGCGGGTGAAATGGGAAATCCTCTCGGGCGGCATCGTGGCGCTGCATTCGGGCTGGCGTTTGTGATCTCCGCAACAACACACATCGCGCGCCTCGCCCGCGCCGCCTACGTCTTCGCGCGCGAGGGCGTGTTCGGCGTCGTCGATCCGGCCCTGGTGCCGCCGCCGGCGCAACTTCTGGTGAAGCTCGCCCGCCTGGTCGAACGGCGCGGCGCCAAGTCCGGCCCGCGGCTGTCGCGGGCGCTGACGCGGCTCGGGCCGGCCTATCTCAAGCTCGGCCAGTTCCTGGCCACACGGCCCGACGTGGTCGGCGTAGTGCTGGCCAAGGATCTGGAGAGCCTGCAGGACCGGCTGCCGCCATTCCCGCAGGCCGAAGCCGAAGCTGTGATCGTGCAGTCGCTGGAACGCCCGCTGGCGCAGAGTTTCGTACGGCTCGGCCCCGCAGTCGCCGCCGCCTCGATCGCGCAGGTGCATCGCGGCGAGATCGAGCGCAACGGCGTGCGCCAGCAGGTGGCCGTGAAGGTGCTGCGGCCGAACGTCGCCTCCCGCTTCCGCCGCGATCTCTCCGATTTCTTCTTTGTCGCGCACAAGGCGGAAGCCCATTCGGCCGAAGCGCGGCGCTTGCGGCTGGTCGAGGTCATCAACACGATGTCGCGCTCGGTCGCGATGGAGATGGACCTCCGCCTGGAGGCTGCCGCCCTCTCCGAGATGGCGGAAAACATCAAGGACGATCCGGATTTCCGCGTGCCGGCGGTGGACTGGGACCGCACCACCCACAACGTGCTGACGATGGAATGGGTCGACGGCATCCCGCTGAACGACCGTACCAGGCTGGAGCAAGCCGAGGTCGATCTGCCCGATCTCGGCCGCAAGGTGATCCAGAGCTTCCTGCGTCACGCGCTGCGCGACGGCTTCTTCCATGCCGACATGCATCCCGGCAATCTCTTCCTCGACGATAACGGCCGGCTGGTGGCGGTCGATTTCGGCATCATGGGCCGGCTCGGACAGAAGGAGCGGCGCTTCCTCGCCGAGATCCTGCTCGGCTTCATCACCCGCGACTATCGCCGCGTCGCTGAAGTGCATTTCGAGGCCGGCTATGTGCCGGGGCATCACTCGGTGGAGAATTTCGCGCAGGCCATCCGCGCCATCGGCGAGCCGATCCACAATCGCACCGCCGAGGAGATCTCGATGGCGCGGCTGCTCACGCTGCTGCTCGAGGTCACCGGCCTGTTTGACATGCAGACGCGTCCTGAATTGATCCTGCTGCAGAAGACCATGGTGGTGGTCGAAGGCGTGGCGCGCGGCTTCGACCCCAAGCTCGACATCTGGAAAATTGCTGACCCCGTGGTGCGCGAATGGATCGAGCGCAATCTCGGCCCCATGGGGCGCATCCAGGGCGCGATGTCGGGGGCGGGCGAGCTCGCCCGCGTGCTGGCGCATCTGCCCGATATCGCCTCGCGCGCGGTCGCGGTGTTGAGCAATCTGGAGAGGATGACGCGCGAGGGCGTCACGCTGTCGCCGGAAACGATCGCGGCGATGGGACAGACCGAGGGCCGCAAGAACCGCTGGCGAACGATCGCGCTCTGGATCATCGCGGCCACTTTCATCGGAATCCTGATTGCAGTTCGGAATCTTTGATTGCAATGATAGCGTATGACGCTAGCATTGCTGTCAAATCGATGGTGCGGCCATGGCCAATCTGACTATTCGCAAGCTCGATGACGCCGTCCGAGATGAATTGCGCCTACGCGCAGCCCGTAACGGGCGCTCGGTGGAGGACGAGGTCCGGGTCATCCTGGGCGAGGTGGTTGCGGGGCAGCCCTCCGAGGTCCCGCCGGCAGCTCCCGCGTCGCGCCCGCAGGCCGCTGTAGCATCGGCCAACGGCCTGGCCCGCGTCACCCTGATTATCGGCGGCGGCATCGCCGCCTACAAGGCGCTGGACCTGATTCGGCGGCTCAAGGAGCGCCAGATTCACGTCCGCTGCGTGCTGACCGAGGCGGCGCAGCAGTTCGTCACGCCGCTTGCGGCCAGCGCCCTGTCGCATGAGCGCGTCTATACCGACCTGTTCGATCCCGAGAGCGAATTCGATGCCGGCCACATCCGCCTGGCGCGCGAGTGCGACCTGATCGTGGTGGCGCCGGCGACCGCGGACCTGATCGCCAAAATGGCGCATGGCCATGCCGACGATCTCGCCTCCGCGATCCTGCTCGCCGCCAACCGCCCGATCCTGCTGGCGCCGGCAATGAATCCGCTGATGTGGAACAACGCCGCCACCCGCCGCAACGTGCTGCAGCTCCGCCGCGACGGCATCCTGACCGTCGGCCCCAACGCCGGCGAGATGGCGGAGGCGGGCGAAGCCGGCGTCGGGCGGATGGCCGAGCCGACGGAAATCGCCGCCGCTGCCGAACATATCCTGCGCCCGCCGCATCGGCGCCCGCTTCAGGGCAAGCGCGTGCTGATCACCGCAGGGCCAACGCATGAGGCGATCGATCCGGTGCGCTATATCGCCAACCGCTCCTCTGGCAAGCAGGGCTTTGCCATCGCCGCCGCCGCGCGAGATGCCGGCGCCGAGGTCGTCCTGGTCTCGGGGCCGGTCGATCTCGCCGATCCCCCCGGCGTGTCGGTAATCTCTGTGGAATCCGCGCGCGACATGCTGCACCGGGTGGAAGCGGCGCTGCCGGTGGATGTCGCGATCTTCGCGGCCGCGGTCGCCGACTGGCGGGTCGCCAATGAAGGCGAGCAGAAATTGAAGAAGACGACAGCCGGCGTGCCGTCGCTGCAACTGATCGAGAACCCCGACATCCTCGCCACCATCGCCAAGCTGCAGGACAAGCGCCCGCCGCTGGTGATCGGTTTCGCGGCCGAGACCGAGCATCTGATCGACAATGCAAAGGCAAAGATCGCCCGCAAGGGCTGCGACTGGATCGTGGCCAATGATGTTTCGCCGGCCACCGGCGTGATGGGCGGGGACCGCAACACCGTCCATCTGCTGACGCGCGAGGGCGAGGATATCAGCGTCGATTCCTGGCCGGTCATGACCAAGGAACAGGTCGCCACCGAACTGGTGGCGCGGATCGCGAAGGCTGTGGAGACAAAATCGTGAGTGCGACAATCAAGGTCGATGTCAGGCAATTGCCGCATGGCGAAGACCTTCCGCTGCCGACCTACCAGACCGCCGATGCCGCCGGGCTCGATCTGCTCGCCGCAGTGCCCGAAGAAACGCCGCTGGTGCTCGCATCAGGCAAATATGCGATGGTTCCGACCGGGCTGACGATCGCGCTGCCGCCGGGCTATGAGGCGCAGGTGCGGCCACGCTCGGGACTTGCCGCCAAGCACGGCGTGACCGTGTTGAATTCGCCTGGTACCATCGACGCCGACTATCGCGGCGAGATCAACGTGCTCCTGATCAATCACGGCGAGGCGCCATTTTCGATCCGACGCGGCGAGCGCATCGCGCAGATGGTGATCGCACCGGTCGTGCAGGCGGAACTGGTTCCCGTGACCGTGCTGTCCAGTACCGAACGAGGCAGCGGCGGCTTCGGCTCGACCGGGCGATAAGCCATTCGAATGCGGATAAAATTTGCGCTGGCGCATGAATTGAGCCCCGCATTTTTCACAGCGTGTCTTGCGTTCACGATCTGGACTCTTACTCGCTGAGTCAGCTTGAGGATATGCTTCCTCGATTCGTGAGCACGGCGGGGGTCTAACGCCGGGCTGAAGTCGTGCGTTCTGGGGCAAATTATGTCAGGCGTGGTCGCCGCAATGCGTCGAAGCCTGCTGTCGTGCACCTCGCTGGCGCGCGACGGCCTGATGGGGCTCGCCGCTACATTGGCGCTGCCCACGGGATCGGCGCGCGCCGGTGACTGGCTGTTCGAGCCGGCGATCTCGGCGTGGTTCGACCTCGATCACCAGGAATTCGTTCTTTTCACCGCCGCGGTTGCGTTGCTCGGCTTTTCCGTGGTCGCCGCGATCCTCTTGATGCGCACGCGCGCTCGCGCCAGCCGGAGCGAGGGGCGCCTGCGCGCCGAGATCGCCGATCTGCAGGCCCAATCCGATCGTCTGCGCGCGCTGCTGTTTGCCGAGCCGCAGGTCCTGATCTCCTGGGCGGCCGGCGACAATCGCCCCGAGATCAGCGGCGACATCGCATTGCTGACCTCGCAGGAGGCGACCCAGACCTCGCCCCAGCGCGTGCTGGCATTCGGAACCTGGCTGCCGCCGGAACCGGCGCTGCAGATGGACCACGCGGTCGACGCGCTGCGGGAGGCCGGCCAGGGCTTTCTGCTCAACCTCACGACCGCGAACGGCCGCGCGATCGAGGCCATGGGTCGCGCCATCGGCGGCCAGGCGATCGTGCGGATGCGCGAGCTCGGCGGCTTGCGCCGCGAATTGGCCGAGGCCAATCTGCGCTACAAGATGCTGCAGGAGGAAACCGAACTGCTGCGCGATTTCGCCGCCGCCGCACCCTGGCCGATCTGGGCCAAGAATGCGCAGGACGATCTGCGCTATGCCAATACGGCCTATCTGCGGGCGACCGAGGGCGCGAGCATCGCGGATGCAATCACGCGCAATCTCGAGCTCCTGGAGAACGATCAGCGGGTCGAGATGGCCAAGGCGCTGCACGAATATGCAACCTATGCCGCGCGACTGCCGATCGTGGTCGGCGGCGAGCGGCGGATCTACGACGTGCAGGCGATGAAGCTTGCCGGCGGCAGCGCCGGCATCGCCATCGACGCCAGCGAGGTCGCCGCCCTGCGCGCCGCGCTCACCCGGATGGCGGAAGCGCATCGCCGCACCCTCGACCAGCTCTCTTCCGGCGTCGCCGTGTTCGACGCCGACCGGCGGCTCGCCTTCTACAACGAATCCTATCGCCGCCTCTGGGATCTCGATCAGGCATTCCTCGATAGCAACCCGGACGATTCCAGCGTCCTCGATCGGCTGCGCGCCGCGCGCAAGCTGCCGGAGCAGCCGGACTTCCGCGCCTGGAAGGCCAAGCTGCACGAAGCCTATCGCGCGGTCGAATCGGAGAGCTACACCTGGTTCCTGCCGGACGGCCGCGCGGTCAGTGTCGTCACCACGCCGAACCTCGAAGGCGGCGTCACCTATCTCTTCGACAACGTCACCGAAAGTCTCGACCTGGCGCGTCGCTTCGACGGCCTGATCCGGGTCCAGCACGAGACCCTCGACAACCTCAACGAAGCAGTCGCGGTGTTCGGCAGCAATGGCCGGGTGCAGTTGTTCAACCCGGCATTTGAGAAGATGTGGCGGCTGCCGGCGGATGCGCTGCGCGAGCAGCCGCATATCGAGACCGTGGAAGCGCTGTGCAGGCCGCTGTTCGACGATCCGATCGTCTGGCGCGCGCTGCGCGAGGCGATCACTGCGATCGAGAACCGGGCCCAGGTTGCGCTGAAGCTCGAGCGCAAGGACGGCAGCGTGCTGCATTGCATGACCATGCCGCTGCCCGACGGCGCGACCATGCTGACGTTCCAGGACATCACCGACACCGAGAATGTCGAACGCGCGCTACGCGAGCGCAACGAGGCGCTGGAAGCGGCCGACCAGATGAAGGTCGATTTCGTCCACCACGTGTCCTACGAATTGCGCGCGCCGCTCACCACCATCATCGGCTTTGCGCATTTCCTGTCTGATCCCTCGACCGGACCGCTCAACGCGAAGCAGGCCGAATATCTCGACTACGTCACCAAATCGACCAACGCGTTGCTCGCGCTCACCAACAACATCCTCGATCTCGCCACCATCGATGCCGGCGCGATGACGCTCGAGCTCGGCTCCGTCGATATCGGCAAGACGATCGAGGCCGCGGCCGAAGGCATCCAGGACCGGCTCGCGACCGACCGCATCACGCTCAAGGTCGACATCGAGCCCAATATCGGTGAATTCATCGGCGACGAACGCCGCGTGGTGCAGGTGCTCTATAACCTGCTCGCCAACGCCGTCGGCTTCTCCCCGCATGACGGGACGGTCACGATCTCTGCGCGACGTGCCGACCACAGCGTCGTATTCGCGGTGACCGACACCGGCCCGGGCATCGCGCCTGAGGTCAAGGACAAGGTATTCAACTGGTTCGAGAGCCATTCCCATGGCTCGCGGCACCGTGGCGCCGGCCTCGGCCTGTCGCTGGTGCGCTCCTTCGTCGAGTTGCATGGCGGCAAGGTCCGCGTCGATTCGACTGTCGGCAACGGCACGACCGTGACCTGCATCTTCCCGGTCGACCAGAACGCGCATCGCAACGCCGCCGAATGATTGTCACCAGCACATTCTCGGTCGCACTCGCCAATGAGGCGGCGACCGCGCATCTGATGGCGGATCTCGCGCTCTTGATCGGCCCCGGCGAAGTCATCGCGCTCTCCGGCGATCTCGGCGCTGGCAAGACCGCCGCGGCCCGCGCGTTGATCCGCTATCTCGCCACCGATGATACGCTGGAAGTGCCGAGCCCGACCTTCACGCTGGCGCAAACCTACGAGTTGCCGGCGTTCCCGCTTGTTCATGCCGATCTCTACCGCATCAATGACGCGAGCGAACTCGAGGAGATCGGGCTGTCGCCCTTGCCTGACGGCGCGGTAGCGCTGATCGAATGGCCGGAGCGCGCACCGGATGCCTTGCCGCCGGATCGTATCGACATCGCGCTGAGCCACCGGCCGGCGCTGGGATCGAACGCGCGGGCGGCCGAGATCACCGGCCACGGCAAGGCCGCCGCCGTCGTCACGCGGCTGAAGGCGCTGCGCCAATTCCTCGACAATGCCGGCTACATCGACGCGCGGCGCGAGCGCATGCCGGGCGATGCCTCGACCCGCTCCTACGCCCGGCTGTTCGACGACAATGGCAGCGTCATCCTGATGAACTCGCCGCGCCGCCCCGACGGGCCGCCGATCTATGACGGCAAGCCCTACAGCGCCGCCGTCCATCTCGCCGAGGACGTCAAGCCGTTCGTCGCCATCGACAACGGACTGCGCGAGCGCGGCTTCTCCGCACCCGCGATCCGCCACTCCGACATCGATCTGGGATTCCTGATCACCGAGGACTTCGGCAAGGACGGCGTCGTCGAAGGCAACCCGCCGGCGCCGATCACCGAGCGCTATGAAGCCGCGACCGACATGCTGGCAGCCCTGCATCGCGAGAAGCTGCCAGAGGAGCTGCCACTGTCGCCGCAGCTCACCTACGACATCCCCGTCTTCGACATCGATGCATGGCTGATCGAGCTGGGCTTGATGATCGAGTGGTACTTGCCGCAGCGCGGCGTCACCCTCGCATCGGATTTACGCAATGAATTTCTTGCGATGTGGCGAACGCTCCTGGAAAAGCCGGCCGCGGCGCCGCGGACCTGGGTGCTCCGCGACTTCCACTCGCCCAACCTGATCTGGCTCGGCGAGCGCACCGGCATCCTGCGGGTCGGCCTGATCGACTTCCAGGACGCGGTGCTGGGACCTGCCACTTACGACCTGGTGTCGCTGCTCCAGGACGCGCGGATCGACGTGCCCGAGCAGCTCGAGCTCACACTGCTCTCCCGTTACATCAAGGCGCGGCGGGCCACCGAGGAGCATTTCGACGCGGCCAGCTTCGCCGAGCTCTACGCGATCATGTCGGCCCAGCGTAACACGCGTCTGCTGGGCACGTTTGCGCGGCTCAACGGGCGGGACGGCAAGCCGCATTATCTCAAGCACCAGCCGCGGATCTGGACTTACCTTACTCGTTCACTGGCCCACCCGGCGCTGGCCGGCCTTCGCGAATGGTACGCGGCCCACGTTCCGCCGCCGGTTTCCTGATTTACCCCCTGTTAGCCCGAGCCGCCCTAGTGTGACACACGCTCGGGATGCAGAGCGGCTGGATCATGTTCAGGATCATGATCGAGGTTAAGGATTGAGTCGGCCATGAAAGCAGAACGGCGCCGCGGCGAGCGTGTCACCTTCGAACGCGGCATTCCCGCGCACATGATGGGGATCGATGGCACGTGGCGGCGCGACTGCACCATGGAAGACGTTTCCGAGACGGGCGCTAAAC
This sequence comes from Bradyrhizobium elkanii WSM2783, assembly GCF_000472865.1. Taxonomy (GTDB): domain Bacteria; phylum Pseudomonadota; class Alphaproteobacteria; order Rhizobiales; family Xanthobacteraceae; genus Bradyrhizobium; species Bradyrhizobium elkanii_A. The sequence continues at coordinate 22,046 of NZ_AXAP01000060.1, forward strand.
TGACGGTCGAGGGCTCGGTGGAGGGCCTGCACCTGAAGGAGTTCTTCCTGCTGCTGTCATCGACCGGGCTTGCCTATCGCCGCTGCGAATTGTCCTGGGTCAACGGCGATCAGATCGGGGTCAATTTCCTCAAGCAAGGTGACAAGAAGAAGAAGGCGGGCAAGCGCGGCTCGCAACCCGCCGAGGTCTGAACACTGCTGTTTTAGAGCATGATCCGGAAAAGTGGAGACCGGTTTTCCGAAAAGATCATGCTCAAACAAAGAGATGAGATCATGATCCCGATTTTGTCGAATCGGATCATGATTCAGGACGTTTTCTTTCCCGTCGCACGGGCGTCATGTCCGGCGACTATCGCGTCGACCTTATGCGCGCCCCAAATCGGCGTGATAGGATAGCGCGCGTCACGATTTGAACGGTTCGAGAGCCCGGAAGAATGTCCGTCACCCCCCGTAGAGCCATGGTCCTCGCCGCTGGTCTCGGCCTGCGCATGCGGCCTTTGACCGACCATATGCCGAAGCCGCTGGTGAGCGTGGCGGGGCAGCCGCTGCTCGATCATGTCCTGGACAAGCTTGCCGCTGCCGGCGTGAGCGAGGCCGTGGTCAATGTGCACTATCTGCCCGACCAGATCATCGAGCACGTCAAGACGCGGAAGCAGCCGCGCGTGATCATCTCGGACGAGCGAGACAAGGTGCTGGGCACTGGCGGCGCGGTGGTGAAGGCGTTGCCGCTGCTCGGGCGTGAGCCGTTCTTCCACGTCAACTCCGACACCATGTGGATCGATGGCGTGCGGCCGAACCTGGCGCGGCTCGCGGAGACCTTCGATCCTGCGAAAATGGATATTCTGCTGCTGATGGCGCCAACCGCGAGCAGCATCGGCTATGGCGGCCGCGGCGACTATTCCATGCTGCCGGACGGCGCCTTGCGCAAGCGGCGGGAACAGCAGGTGGTGCCGTTCGTCTATGCCGGCGCCGCCATCATGTCGCCGTCGATCTTTGCGGACGCCCCCGCGGGCGAGTTCTCGCTGACCAGGCTTTTTGACCGTGCCAACGAGCAGGAACGGCTGTTCGGCCTCAGACTCGACGGTGTCTGGATGCATGTCGGAACCCCCGACGCCGTGCAAGCCGCGGAAGAAGCATTTTTGGAAAGCGTGGCGTAGGACACTCGTCGTCCCGGCGAAGGCCGGGACCCATAACCACCGGTGTTGGTTGTGGACGAAATAGCGGCCCCAGCCTGCACAATACCCACATTTGTGGTTATGGGTCCCGGCCTTCGCCGGGACGACGTGGAAAGAGATGCCTATATTGGCGCCTGATTCCGAATCAGGCTCCTCATGCGCGTTTTCAGCGTCCCCCTCTCCGTCCCGTTCCTGCGTACCGTCATCGCCGCGCTGGTTGACGGTCGCCTGGTCAGGGGATTCGACGCGCGCGGCAATCCCGAACGGCTGGCTGACGCGACGCTCTATCTGCCGACCCGGCGCGCGGGCCGGCTTGCGCGGGAGATCTTCCTCGATGTCCTGGACACGGATGCCGCTGTGCTGCCGCGCATCATTGCGCTTGGCGACATCGACGAGGATGAACTCGCTTTCGCGGAAGAGGCGGAACAATTCAGCGGCGCAGCGCCGCTGGAGATTCCGCCCAAGCTTGGCGAGCTCGAGCGGCGGCTGACATTGGCGAGGCTGGTCGCGGCCTGGGCCAAGAGCCCGGTGACCGCGCCGCAGGTGGTCGGCGGCCCCGCATCGACGCTGCAGCTCGCCGGCGATCTCGCGCGGCTGATGGACGACATGGTGACGCGCGGCGTCGAGTGGAGCGCGCTCGACAGGCTGGTGCCCGATCAGCTTGACCAATATTGGCAGCATTCGCTGGATTTCCTGCGGATCGCGCGCGTGGCTTGGCCAGCCTATCTCGCCGAGGTCGGCCGTATCGAGCCGGCGGCGCGGCGCGACCTCTTGATCTCGGCCGAAACCGCGCGACTGACCGCACAATCCGATGGTCCCGTGATCGCGGCGGGCTCGACCGGTTCGATGCCGACGACCGCCAAGTTTCTCCACGCGGTAGCCAAGCTGCCGCACGGCGCGGTCGTGCTTCCCGGGCTCGATACCGATCTTGATGAAGAGTCCTGGGAGACGATCGGCGGCATGCGCGATGCCAAGGGCAAATTCACCACGCCGCCCGCATCGAACCATCCGCAATTCGCCATGCACGCGCTGCTCGATCGCTTCGCGATCAAGCGCGACGAGGTGGAGATTCTGGGCGCGCCGGCACCACGCGGGCGCGAGATGCTGATGTCGGAAACGATGCGGCCGTCCAGTGCCACGGCGCAATGGCACGACCGGCTGGAGCAGCCCGAGATCGCGGAGAAGATTTCCGCCGGCATGAACGGCATCGCCGTGGTGGAGGCGCCGAATCCGGAGATGGAAGCGCTCGCCATCGCCATTGCCATGCGCGAGGCGAGGCATCTCAATAAATCCGCCGCACTGGTCACGCCGGACCGCGCCTTGGCGCGGCGGGTGATGGCAGCACTGACGCGCTGGAATCTCGAATTCGACGATTCCGGCGGTGAAGCGCTGATGGACACGCCATCGGGCGTTTTCGCCCGCCTCACCGCGGAAGCCGCGACCAAAGGATTGGAGCCACCGACGCTGCTCGCGCTCTTGAAACATCCGCTGTTCCGGCTCGGCGCCGCGCCGGGCGCCTACCTTCGCGCGACCGAAGTCTTGGAGCTGGCGCTCTTGCGCGGCACGCGGCCGCAAGCCGGCAGCGAAGGCCTCGCCCGCGACTTCGAACGCTTCCGCAGCGAACTCGCCAAGCTGCGCCGCGGCGAGACCTCATCGCTTCATGCCCTCGAACAACGGACCCGGCTCCGCGACGTCGAGCTCGACCAGGCGCAGTCGCTGATATCAAAGCTGAGGGCCGCGCTTGCACCGCTTGAAAGTCTCAGCGCATCCAAGCCGTACGATTTTGCCGAGTTGGCGCTCCGTCATCGCGAGGCTCTCACTGCGTTGTCCTGCGATCAGCACGGCATCGCCGTCGCCTTCGAAGAGCAGGCCGGTTCCGTGCTCGCATCCGCATTCGATGATCTCGTGGGCGCCAAGAAGCTGAGCGGCGTGATGGTCCCGCTCTCCGATTATCCCGACGTCTTCCAGACTGCGTTTGCCGACCGCATGGTGCGTCGCCCGGAATCGCCGCGCGCGCAACTGCACATCTTCGGCCAGCTCGAAGCGCGACTGACGGAGACCGATCGCGTGATCCTTGGCGGGCTCGTCGAAGGCGTCTGGCCGCCGGCGCCGCGGATCGATCCCTGGCTCAGCCGGCCGATGCGGCACGAGCTCGGTCTCGACCTGCCGGAACGGCGTATCGGCCTTTCCGCACATGACTTTGCGCAACTGCTCGGCACTGACGATGTGATCCTCAGCCACTCGGCCAAGGTCGGCGGCGCGCCGGCGGTGGCCTCGCGCTTCCTGCACAGACTGGAAGCGGTCGCGGGCGAGGCGCGCTGGAAGGCTGCGAAAGCAGCGGGCGAGACATACGTCCATTACGCCGCCGAGCTCGACCGGCCGGACAAGGTCGAGCCGATCGCACAGCCCGCGCCGAAGCCGCCGCTGGCGACTAGGCCGCTCAAGATGTCGGTGACCGCGATCGAGGACTGGCTGCGCGATCCCTATACGATCTACGCAAGATATATCCTGCGGCTCGATCCGCTCGATCCCGTCGACATGCCGCTGTCGGCGGCCGATCGCGGCTCGGCGATCCACGCTGCGCTCGGCGAATTCACGCAAAGCTTCGCCGCCGCGCTGCCGGACGATCCGCTGCGCGCCCTGCGCGAGATTGGCGGCAAGCATTTTGCGCCGTTGATGGAGCGGCCGGAAGCACGGGCGCTGTGGTGGCCGCGCTTCCAGCGCATCGCGGCATGGTTTGCCGAATGGGAGACCGCGCGGCGCGGCAATATCGCCGCCATCAGCGCCGAGATCCGTGGCGAGATCGGCATCCCCCTCGACAACGCGCGCACCTTTACACTTTCGGCGCGCGCCGACCGGATCGAGCGCCGCGGCGATGGCTCGTTCGCCATCCTCGACTACAAGACCGGACAGCCGCCGACAGGCAAGCAGGTACGCATGGGACTGTCGCCGCAGCTCACGCTGGAAGCCGCGATCCTGCGCGAGGGCGGCTTTGAGGGCATTCCCGCTGCCGCGTCTGTCGGCGAGCTCACCTATGTCAGGCTCAGCGGCAACAACCCGCCGGGCGAGCAACGAACATTGGAACTGAAAATCAGGCCGGGCGATACGCCGCAATCGCCCGACGATGCCGCCGACCACGCGCGGAAGGAGCTGGAAAAACTGATCCGCCAGTTCGAGGACGAGAACCAGGCCTACACCTCGCTGAATCTCTCGATGTGGGCCAACCGCTACGGCACCTATGACGACCTCGCCCGCATCAAGGAATGGTCCGCGGCCGGCGGCCTCGGAGTAGAAGAATGGTGAAAGCGCCGCGCCCCATTCCCGACGCGGTGCGCGCCACGCAGGCGCGCGCGTCCGATCCCAAGGCGTCCGCCTTCGTGTCCGCCAATGCCGGTTCGGGCAAGACCCATGTGCTGGTGCAGCGCGTGATCCGGCTGCTGCTGGAGGGCACACCGCCGGAAAAGATCCTCTGCATCACCTTCACCAAGGCGGCCGCGGCCAACATGGCCGAGCGGGTGTTTTCCACGCTCGGCCATTGGGTCACCCTCGACGATACGGCGCTGGACGCCGCGATCCGCGAAGCCGGCATTGCCCATCCCAATGTGAGGCTCCGACGGGAAGCGCGAAAGCTGTTCGCCTGCGCGCTGGAGACGCCGGGCGGGCTGAAGGTGCAGACCATCCATGCGCTATGCACCCGCCTGCTGCAGCAGTTCCCGTTCGAGGCCAATGTGCCGGCGCGGTTCGCCGTGCTCGACGAGCGCGACCAGAACGAGATGATGGAGCGCGCCAATCTCGCGGTGCTGTTGGAAGCCTCGCGCAATCCCGACAGCGCCACCGGGCGTGCGTTGATGGTGGCGATGGCGAGCGCGGCCGACGTCACCTTCAAGGACGTGGTGCGCGAAGCCTGCCTCAGCCGCGATCATTTCATGGCCTGGACCGATGCCGCGGGCAGCGCGGTGGCCGCCGCCGGCCAGATGTCGGCAGCGCTTGGCGTCGCCGCTGATGATTCGATCGAGGACGTCGAGCGCGCGATCCTGGATGGTCCCTATCTGCCACGCGCGCGCTGGGAGGACATTGCGCTCGTCCTCGACACCGGCAACAAGTCCGACCAGGATCAGGCGTCACGCCTGCGTGAGGCGCTGGTCTTCACCGGCAGCGCGCAGGTCGATGCCTATCTCGGCGTCTTCCTCACCGACGCCGACCGCACGCCGCGCAAGTCGGTGGTGACGAAGAAATTCTTCGACAACAATCCCGCCATCGGTCGGCTGTTCGAAGCAGAAAGCCAGCGCATCCATCCGCTGATCGAGCGCCGCCGCGCCGTGACGATCCGCGACCGCACCGAGGCGCTGCTGCATATCGCGACTGCAGCGGCTGCGAACTATCGCCGCGAAAAGCTGGAGCGCGGCCTGCTCGATTATGACGACCTCATCGACAAGACGCTCGAGATGCTCGACCGCGTCTCCTCGGGCTGGGTGCACTACAAGCTCGACCGCGGCGTCGATCATGTGCTGATCGACGAGGCGCAGGATACCAGTCCCAAGCAATGGGACATCGTCGCGCACATCATCTCCGAATTCACCTCCGGCGCCGGCGCGCGCGACGGTGTGGTCCGCACCGTGTTCGCGGTCGGCGACGAGAAGCAGTCGATTTTCTCCTTCCAGGGCGCGGCCCCGCATGAATTCGATCTGCGCCGCCGGGAGCTGAAGAAGAAGTTCGAGGATGCCGGGCTGAAATTCGATCCTGTTTCCTTCACCTATTCGTTCCGTTCGGGACCCGCGATCCTGCAATCGGTCGACCACGTGTTCCGTGAGCAGGAGATTTATCGCAGCATCCATGCGGTCGAGAATGGCTATCCGCTCCACAATGCGCTCGCCGACGCCGGTCCCAGCATGATCGAACTCTGGGAGCTCGCGGAAGCCGACGACAGGCAGGACATCGAGGGCTGGCGCGCGCCGTTCGACGGCGTCTCCGTCACCAGCCCGGAAGTGAAACTGGCAAAGCGCATCCAGGCCGAGGTCAGGCGGCTGGTGGAAAGCGGCACCATGACCGGCAGCCGCGGCAACCGCCGGCCGCTCACTTACGGCGATGTGCTGGTGCTGGTGCGCAGGCGCGGCAACGCGTTCGATGCCGTGATCCAGGCGCTGAAGCACGCCAATATCCCGGTCGCCGGCGCCGACCGGCTGAAATTGACCGAGCACATCGCGATCATCGATTTGATGAACCTCGCCGACGCGCTGCTGCTGCCACAGGACGATCTGGCGCTGGCGGTCGCGCTGAAGAGCCCGCTGTTCGGCCTCGACGACGACGATCTGTTCAAGCTGGCCTGGGAGCGCAAGGGATCGCTGCGCCACGCGCTGGCGCTGCATGGGGCGACCGATGAGCGCCTCGCGGCCGCGCTGAAACGGCTCGAACGATGCGAGCGGCGCTTTGCGGACTCTACGCCGTTCGCCTTCTATGCTTGGCTGCTTGGCGGCGAAGGCGGGCGGGCGCGCATCCTGCGTCGCCTCGGCCATGAGGCCAATGATGCGCTCGACGAATTCCTTGAGCTTGCGCTGGCCTATGAGCGCAAGGCACCCAGCTCGCTGCAGGGCTTCGTGGCCTGGCTGCGTGCCGCCGACACCGAGGTGAAGCGCGACATGGAGATTTCGCGCGACGAGGTGCGCGTGATGACCGTGCACGGCGCCAAGGGGCTGGAAGCCTCCGTCGTGTTCCTGGTGGACACCACCACCTCGCCCGCGGACACGCAGCGGCTGCGGCTGATCCATCTGCCACAGGACAACGGCGCGCCGCACGGGCCCGGCGTCGTGGTCTGGGCCGGCCGCAAGGCCGAAGACCCCGGCCCCGTCGCCAAGGCGCGCGAGGCGATGCTGGAAGAGACCGAGGACGAATATCGCCGCCTGCTCTACGTCGCGATGACCCGGGCTGCAGATCGATTGATCGTTGGCGGCTGCCTGCCCGGCAACATGAAAAAGGTCCGGACTTCCTCCTGGTATGACCTGATCGACAAGGGCCTCGCCAATTCCGACCTCAGCTTGCAGGAGATCGAGACCCCGGCGGGCCTGGTGAAGCGTTATTTTCGGCCCGATGATGCCGATGCGACGACCGGCGTCACGGTGTCGGGGGCGCCGCAGCCGATCGAACTGCCGTCCTGGCTGCAGCGGCCGGCGCCGACTGAACTCGCCGCCGACAGCCGGCTGCGGCCATCCGACCCCAGCGACGACAGCCGCCGCGTCCGCAGCGGCGAGCAGCTCGTGCTGCGTGCCCGCGCCATCCAGCGCGGCACGCTGGTGCACCGGCTGTTGCAGTCGCTGCCGGATATCGCACCCGAGCGCCGACGCGGCGCAGCGCTCGCCTATCTCGAACGCAATGCCGAGGATTGGACAGAGCAGGAGCGCGCGGCGCTGGCCGAAAGCATGCTGGCCCTGATCGCCGATCCCCGTTTTGCCCCGGTGTTCGCGGCCGGAAGCCGGGCGGAAGTGTCCATCGTCGGCCGGCTGGACCAGCCCGGGCGATCGCCGGCGCTGGTATCCGGCCAGATCGACCGGCTGGTGGTGACGCCGGACCAAATCCTGATCGTCGACTTCAAGACCAACCACGCCCCGCCGAAAACTGCGGCCGAGGCGCCGCGGGGCTACATCCGGCAGCTCGCGCTCTACCGGGCCGTGCTGCGCAAGCTTTATCCCGGACGTCCTGTCCGTGCCGCCCTGCTCTGGACCGAAAGTACTGAAATGATGGAGATTTCTTCCTCCGCGCTGGACAGGGAGCTGGCATCCCATCATGCTGGCGTGACCGAGCTTGACCCGGCAGGGGTGCGTTCATAGGTTTGTCGTACGATTCCGGCGCGACTCAAATCCCGCCTTTTTCTTCCAACCGAACGAGGTACCCCATGGCCGTTGGCAAGGTTTCTGACGCCAATTTCGAAGCCGAAGTGCTCAACGCGACCGGACCTGTCGTGGTCGATTTCTGGGCCGAATGGTGCGGCCCCTGCCGCATGATCGCGCCCGCGCTGGACGAGATCGCGGGTTCGATGGGCGACAAGGTCAAGATCGTGAAGCTCAACGTCGACGAGAGCCCGAAGACGGCTTCTAAATATGGCGTGATGTCGATCCCGACCCTGATGATTTTCAAGGGCGGCGAGATGGCCTCGCGCCAGGTCGGCGCGGCACCGAAGGCGAAGCTGCAGCAGTGGATTTCCGCTGCGGTCTGATCCGTCTCCTTAGAATAATTTTCGACAACGGCCGGCGGATAGCCGGCCGTTTGCGTTGAGGGGGCGTGTGTTGCGTTTGAAGGCCCTCGCCCGTGCCGTCTCCTCGTCGAAAGATCGCTTCCGATTCCGCCGCGCTGGTCGCGATGGAGGCCCGTTCGGTCGATGCGATCCCGCGCGGGGACGAATGGCAATATGAGCCGAAATGGGATGGCTTCCGCTGCCTGCTCGCGCGTCAGGGCGAAAACGTCGACCTGCGCTCCAAGTCCGGCGAAGATCTCGGCCGTTATTTCCCGGAGCTGATCGCCGCTGCGCTCGAGTTGAAGGCGACTTCGTTCCTGCTCGACGGCGAAATTGTCGTGCCGCATGGCAAGACGTTCTCGTTCGACGATCTGCTGCAGCGGATTCATCCCGCTGCCAGCCGCATCAAGAAGCTGGCGCACGAAACGCCGGCGCTGTTCATCGCCTTCGACCTGCTCGCGACGGCCACAGAGAAGAAGCTTTCCGCCGAGCCGTTGAGCCAACGACGCCCAACGCTCGAAACCTTCGCCAAAGCGCACTTCAAGTCCACTCCAACATTTCGGCTATCGCCCGTCACCACAAGCTACGCCACGGCTGTGAAGTGGCTGAAGCAATCGGGCGGCGGCTTCGACGGCGTGATCGCCAAGCGCATCGACCTGCCCTATCAGGCGGGCAAGCGCGAGGGCATGCAGAAGATCAAGAAATTCCGCAGCGCCGATTGCGTCGTCGGCGGCTTTCGCTACGCGACCAACAAGATAGGCGGCCGGAACGTCGTCGGCTCGCTCCTGCTCGGCCTCTATGACGATGACGGCCTGTTGCACCATGTCGGCTTCACCTCCGCCATCAAGCGCGAGGAGAAGCCGGCGCTGACCTCAAAGCTGGAGACGCTGATCGCAAAGCCCGGCTTCACCGGGAATGCGCCGGGTGGCCCGAGCCGCTGGTCTACCGAACGCTCCGCGCAATGGTGTCCGCTGAAGCCGAAACTGGTGATGGAGGTCTGCTACGATCATTTCAGCGGCGAGCGCTTCCGCCACGGCACCTCGATCCTGCGCTGGCGCCCGGACAAGGCACCGCGGCAATGCACCTTCGAGCAGTTGAAGCAGAAGGCCGTCGATCCGATGAAATTGCTGAAGACGTAGCGGCCGTAGTCCGGACAGAGCGGAGTTAACGAATCCACCCCGTCGCCAGCGCAGATGCCAGTTCCAACTGGCCATTCTCGCGCGCCAGCGCCGCCATCGCATCGTGGTCATAGGGCACATGACGGAAAGTGACCCGCCAGGCACCATCGGCCAATTCCAGGACCGCGTAGCGCGCGTCGGGCGTGCCCGCCTCCACGACATGCTTGTACGGATGGACGTCCCGATAGCCGGGCGAGCCGACGCTGCCGGGATTGACGATCAGGCGCCCGTCGCGCAGCCGCACCGCGCGTGCCAGATGACTGTGGCCGCAGAGGATCAGCGGCTGCGTGACGCCACTCGCGGCCTGCTCGATCGCCTCCAGTGCCGCCATCCGCACGGTGCCGTCGGGCAGCACCGTTTCCAGCCAATAGACCTCGTCGCTTGCCGGCGTCGCATGGCAGAGAAAGACCTGATCGCGGAACACACGCGTTGCCGGCACCGCACGCAGCCAGTCGAGATGGCTTTGATCGAGTTGCGCGTACGCCGGCCGGTCCCACGAACCCATCTTCTCCGGCGGCCGATCGATGAGATAGCGATCGTGATTGCCAATTACGTGAACGGCACCGAGCGCCATCAGCGTGTCCATCGTCCGCCGCGCGTCCAGCGGACCGCTCGCCATGTCGCCGAGATTGACGATCTCGGCGATCCCCTGCGCGCGGATATCAGCAACCACAGCTTCCAGCGCCAGATAGTTGCCGTGCACGTCGGCGATGGCGGCAAAGCGCAGCGTCATGTCGGCGGCGTGCCGTTCACGTCGAGCACATGGCCGGCGAGATAGAGCGAGCCGGTGATCAGGATGCGCGGCGGCACCTCGTAAGCAAGCTGCGAAAGCGCATGCAGCGCGGCCTCCACGCTCGCTGCGATCTCGACGCGCATGCCGAACGCGCGCGCCGCATCCGCCAGCCGGTCCGGCGGCATCGCGCCCGCACGGCCCGGAATCTCGACCGCGATGATGTGGCGCGTCAGACCGGCGAAATTGGCCAGGAAGCCGGATGCATCCTTGTTCGCCATCATGCCGGCGATCACCACCAGCGGACGCGACACGCGCTCTTCGAGATCGCCGACCGCAGTGGCCGCCACGCGACCGCCTTCGGCATTGTGTCCGCCATCGAGCCAGATCTCGGAGCCCGGCGGCGCCAGATTGACCAGCGCACCCGACGCCAGCCGCTGCATTCGCGCCGGCCACTCGGCATTGACGATGCCGGCCTCGAACGAAGCGATCCCGATCTTGAACGCATCGATCGCACGCAGCGTCGCGATCGCAAGCCCCGCATTGTCGAACTGGTGACGGCCGAACAGTTTTGGCGCTGCCAGATCCATCAGGCCGCGGTCATCCTGATAGACCAGCCGGCCGCGCTCGACCCCGACATGCCATTGCTGTCCGGCCACGTGCAGTGGGGCCCGTCGGCGCGCCGCCTGAGCCTCGACGACGGTCATCGCATCAGGCGACTGCTCGGCACAGATCACCGGCACGCCGCGCTTGATGATCGCGGCCTTCTCGCCTGCGATCGCGGTCAGTGTGTCGCCGAGGAATTCGGTGTGATCCATGCTGATCGGCGCGATGACGGAGGCAAGCGGCGTCTCGACCACATTGGTCGAATCCAGCCTGCCGCCGAGACCGACCTCCAGCAGCGTGACGTCGGCCGCATGCTGGGCGAACAGGCAGAACGCCGCCGCGGTCTCGATCTCGAAGATCGTGATCGGCTGGCCGTCATTGACCCGTTCGCAATGCTCGAGCACCGCGCGCAATTCATCATCGCTAACAAGCACGCCGCCACCGACGCGGCCGAGCCGATAGCACTCATTCAGCCGCACCAGATAGGGCGAGGTGAAGACATGCACACGCAAGCCGGCTGCTTCCAGGATCGCACGCAAATAAGCGATCGTGGAGCCCTTGCCGTTGGTGCCGGCAACATGGATCACCGGCGGCAGCTTGCGCTCGGGATGATCGAGCCGCGCGAGCAGGGCGTGCATGCGATCGAGGCTGAGATCGATCGTCTTCGGATGCAGCGCCGACAGGCGCGCAACCAGCTCGCCGAGCGGCGGCGATGGCTGGGCGGGCGGTACGCTCACGCGTGCGGCGCTGCCGGCACGGTTTCCGGTGCCGAGACGATCTGGGTGGGTGCCGTGACCTCCGGCGCAGGTTTCGAGGGCACCTGCAGCGCCGGCGATTTGGTGAGCAGGCGGCACAGCCGTGCCAGCGTCGCGCGCATGTCGTGGCGATGCACGACCATGTCGACCATGCCGTGGTCGCGCAGATATTCGGCGCGCTGGAATCCGTCCGGCAGTTTCTCGCGGATAGTCTGCTCGATCACGCGCGCGCCGGCAAAGCCGATCAGCGCGCCGGGCTCGGCGATATGCACGTCTCCCAGCATCGCATAGGAGGCGGTGACGCCGCCGGTGGTCGGATTGGTCAGTACGACGATGTAGGGCTGCTTGGCTTCGCGCAACATCTGCACGCCCACGGTCGTCCGCGGCATCTGCATCAGCGACAGAATGCCTTCCTGCATCCGCGCGCCGCCCGAGGCGGCGAACACGATGAAGGGCGACTTCTTCTCGACCGCGAGCTCGAGCCCGCGCACCATCGCCTCCCCGGCAGCCATGCCGAGCGAACCGCCCATGAAGTCGAAATCCTGCACCGCGATCACGACGCCCGCGCCCTCGAGCTTGCCGTATCCGACCTTGATCGCGTCATTGAGACTGGTCTTGGCCCGCGCATCCTTGATGCGGTCGACATATTTGCGCTCGTCGCGGAACTTCAGCGGATCGGGTGTTACGTCCGGCAGCGCCACGTCGAACCAGGTCTCGTTGTCGAAGATCGACTTCAGCCGCGCCACCGCGCCCATGCGCATGTGGTAATTCGAGCCGGGGATGACGAACTGGTTGGCCTCGACGTCCTTGTAGAACACGAGCTGCCCGGAATCCGGGCACTTGATCCAAAGATTCTCCGGCGTCTCGCGCCGCAGGATGCTGCGGATCTTCGGCCGGACGACATTGGTGAGCCAGTTCATGCTTCGCTCCGAAATGCGGTCGGTTCCGCATTGGCTGAATATATGGCGGGCCGGGTAACGCCCGGCAAGCCGCCTGCAACGACGGTAGCGGCCTATTCGGCCGCTTGTTTGGCGCCTCGCACGCCCTGCGCCAGCGCGGCAGCAAGATCGGCAACGGCCGGCACGGTCCTGGCGGTAGCCCGCCCCTCCGCATCGAGACTGCCGCGCAGGGCATCGACCAGCGCGGTGCCGACCACCGCCCCGCTGCTACTCTCGGCAATGGCTCGAGCGGCTTCCGGCGTGCGGATGCCGAAACCGACGCAGACCGGCAGCTTGGTATGCCGCTTGATGCGTGCCACCGCTTCGCCGACCGCCGTGGCGTCTGCCGCCGCGGCGCCGGTGATGCCGGTGATCGAGACATAATAGACAAAGCCCGAGGTGTTCGCGAGCACCGCCGGCAGGCGCTTGTCGTCAGTGGTCGGCGTCGCCAGGCGGATGAAATTGAGCCCGGCCTTCATCGCCGGCAGGCACAGCTCGGTGTCCTCCTCCGGCGGCAGGTCGACGATGATCAGGCCATCGACGCCCGCGGCCTTGGCATCGGCGAGGAACTTGTCGACGCCATAGATGTAGATCGGATTGTAATAGCCCATCAGCACCAGCGGCGTGGCGTTATCATCCTTGCGGAAGCTGCGCACCATCTCGAGCGTCTTCTTCAGCGTCATGCCGCCCTTGAGCGCGCGCAGCCCCGCTGCCTGGATCGACGGCCCATCCGCCATCGGATCGGTGAAGGGCATGCCGATCTCGATGATATCAGCGCCTGCCTTCGGCAGCGCCTTGAGGATGTCGAGCGATGTCGCAGGGTCGGGATCGCCGGCCATCACGAAGGTGACAAAAGCGGAGCGGCCCTGCTTCGCAAGCTCGGCAAAACGTGCATCGATACGGGTGGTCATGGCGCGGCATTCGCTGTGCTATACCTCTCCCCTCCGGGGAGAGGTCGGCTGCGCAGCAGCCGGGTGAGGGGGATGGAGAGGTTCAAGGCAAGAGCACGAAGCCTCCGCGCGTCGCAGACCAGCGCCGAGGCCAAACTTTGGCAGGCATTGCGCAACAGGAAGCTGGCGCGATGGAAATTCCGCCGCCAGCATCCAATCGATCGGTACATCGTCGATTTCGTCACGCTCGATGGGAAATTGATCGTCGAGGTCGACGGAGCGACCCATTCCAGGGACTCAGAGATCAAGTACGACGAGGCGCGAACAAAGGTTCTCGAAGCCTGCGGCTTCCTCGTCGTGCGCGTCCAGAATACGGACGTATATGAGAATCTCGACGGGGTGCTTGAGATGATCGAAACCTCACTTCGGTTCGAGTGAGTGGAGAGACCCCTCACCCGGCTGCTGCGCAGCCGACCTCTCCCCTGCGGGGAGAGGTCAGAAAGGGAGCGGCGGCGAGAGGTCACTTGTTTCGGCCCTTCAAGATGTCGCCGACTTGCGGCACGTCCTTGTCGCCGCGGCCGGAGAGGTTGACCACCATCAGGTGATCCCTGGGCCGCTTCGGTGCGAGCTCCATCACCTTGGCGATGGCATGCGCGGGCTCGAGCGCCGGGATGATGCCTTCGAGCCGCGACAGCAGCTGGAAGGCTTCCAGCGCTTCCTCATCGGTCGCCGAGAGATAGTTGACGCGGCCGGTCTCGTGCAGCCAGGCGTGCTCCGGCCCAATGCCGGGATAGTCCAACCCGGCCGAGATCGAATGTGCCTCCTGGATCTGGCCGTCTTCGTCCATCAACAGATAGGTGCGGTTGCCATGCAGCACGCCGGGCCGGCCACCCGCGATCGACGCCGCATGCAATTGCGTCAAACCGTGGCCGGCAGCCTCGACGCCGAAGATCTCGACCGAAGGATCATCGAGGAACGGATGGAACAGCCCCATCGCGTTGGAGCCGCCGCCGATGCAGGCGACGAGCGAATCCGGCAGGCGGCCCTCGACCTCCTGCAATTGCTGGCGCGTTTCGATGCCGATGATCGATTGGAAATCGCGCACCATCATCGGATAGGGATGCGGGCCAGCCACCGTGCCGATGCAGTAGAATGTGTCGTGCACATTGGTGACCCAATCGCGCAGCGCATCGTTCATCGCATCCTTCAGGGTGCGCGCGCCCGACTGCACCGGGACCACCTTGGCGCCCAGCATCTCCATGCGGATCACGTTGGGCTGCTGCCGCGCGACATCGACCGCGCCCATATAGACCACGCATTCGAGCCCGAACCGCGCGCACAGCGTCGCGGTGGCGACGCCGTGCTGGCCGGCGCCGGTCTCGGCGATAATACGCTTCTTGCCCATCCGGCGCGCCAGCATGATCTGGCCAAGCACATTGTTGACCTTGTGCGAGCCGGTGTGGTTGAGCTCCTCGCGCTTGAAATAGATTTTTGCGCCGCCGAGATGCTCGGTCAGCCGCTCGGCGAAATAGAGCGGCGACGGCCGGCCGACATAGTGCTTCAGATGGCCGTCCATCTCCTTCTGGAAGGCAGGATCGGCCTTGGCCTCGGCATAGGCTTTTTCGAGGTCGAGGATCAGCGGCATCAGCGTTTCCGCGACGAAACGTCCGCCGAAAATGCCGAAATGCCCGCGTTCGTCGGGACCGCTGCGGAAAGAGTTGGGTAGTGCTGGACTCATCGAACCATCAATTCTTCTGTGGCGCGCGCGGGCGCGCTGTCTCTACTCCCTCGCCCCGCTCTTGCGGGGAGAGGGTCGGGGTGAGGGGCTCTCGCCGCAAATTCGCTAGCAGTTGTGATCGCGGAGACTCCCCCTCACCCGGATCGCTAGCGCGATCCGACCTCTCCCCGTGAACGGGGAGAGGTGAAGGGACGCCACGCGCGGCGCGGATGAAAGCGCGGATCAGCTCGGGATCCTTGATGCCGGGCGACCGTTCGACGCCGGACGAAATATCGACGCCGCCGGCACGGGTGACACGGACGGCCTCAGCGACATTGTCGGCATTGAGCCCGCCTGAGACCATGAAGGGCAATGCAAGCTCGAGCTGTTCCAGCACGTGCCAATCGAACACCGCCCCGAGCCCGCCCGGCCGGGTCGCGCCCTTCGGGGCGCGGGCGTCGAACAGGATGCGGTCGGCGACGGCGGCATAGCCTCCGAGCGGCGCGAGATCGGCCGTCGTTTCGACGGCGAGCACCTTCATCACCTGCAGGCCGAGCCTCTGCTTGATGTCGCGCACGCGCGCCACCGTCTCCTTGCCGTGCAGTTGCAGGATGTCGGGCTGCAGCGTTTCGACGATGTTTTCGAGCGTGGCGTCATCCGCATCGACGGTGAGCGCCACCTTCACGGCGCGGCCTTTCGCCTGCCGGCCGAGCTCCCGCGCGGTCTCGAGCGAGAGATGCCGCGGCGAGGGCGGAAAGAACACGAAGCCCACCATGTCGGCACCGGCCTCGAGCGCGACGTCGAGCGTCTCGCGCGTAGACAGGCCGCAGATTTTGACGAGCAGGGACATGGTCTCTCAGGAGCGCTGCAACGGCCGAAACTGGCAGCTCCGGCACGGACGGGCGGGTTCTACAACGTCGCGCCCTGCTTGTCTCGCCCGACGACCCCCGATGAACCGCCATTTGATGGAGCTGTGAGGCGACGCCGTTCGGCTTGGGCTGCGGCCAGGGTCGCCCGCAGATCGGCCAGCTCCGCCCGGGCCTGCCGGGCGTCAGCCTCATGCTGTCGCGCCGCGCGGCGCCAGCGATGCTGCTGGAACCAGGTCGCCACCCCGCCCGCGAGCACGCCCAGGATCGCCACGATAATGAGCACGAGGAATAACGGCAGCGTTATCGCCACCGTCGGAGTGGTCGAATTGAACGGATCGAATGAAACCGTCACCAGGTGACGGTTCGCAACAGCGAAGATGATGAAGAACAGGCCAAGCAGGATGACGAGCAGCGTCGTGAAGAACTTTCGCATCACCATCCCTCGCATCGGCCGACAATCGCGTGCCGATCTATAGCAACCGGAGACGCGGATGCGCCAGCGATCTCCGCGAGATCAGGCGCTCGATTCCGGCGAGCTGCCGCCGCTGGCATCGGTGTCGCGGTTCAGGCGCTCGCGCATTTCCTTGCCGGTCTTGAAGAACGGAACGCTCTTCTGATCGACCGGCACATGCGCGCCCGTTCGCGGATTGCGGCCGGCCCGCGCCGGACGATGCTTCACCGAGAACGCGCCGAATCCACGCAGCTCAACCCGATCGCCGCGCGCCAGCGCAGCCACGATCTCATCGAGGATCGCATTGACGATGTTCTCGACATCCCGCTGGTAGAGATGCGGGTTGTGCTCGGCGATACGCTGAACAAGTTCGGATTTGATCATCGAGAGTGTGGCCCGGGACCTTGCGGATATCCATTTCCGTGAAAATGCCTTGAACTGTCAAGACGCTAAATCACTTTTGGCGCCGATGAAGAGCCGTGACAAATGGCCCGGGACCGGCTTTTCGCGATTCCCGCAATACGGGAGTGCGGCCAGAGACCGATTGTGCGCATCTCAATTGCTCCCCGACGGCTGCCAAAGCGCCAGCAAGCCATCCATGCCGAACCGATCGACTGCCTGGACCAGGCCGGCCTGCTCAATGCGGCGCGCAATCGCGCTCAAACCAAATGCATCAAGCGTGACCGAAGCGGCCGTGCGCAGGAATGTCAGATCACCGAAGCGCGGATTGAGCTTGTAGTCGCGGACCGGCAATTCGCTCTTGATCTTCTTCTCCTGAACCAGCCAGGCGACCGCAGCCCTCTCATCGCCGAGCTGATCGATGAGCTTCAATTCCACCGCCTGCCGGCCGGTGAAGACACGCCCGTCCGCGACCTTTTCAAGCAGGGCATCATCCATGCCGCGTCGCTCCTTCACGAGGCCGCGGAACCAGGCATAGGAATCCTTCACCAGCGCATCGATCGCGGCGCGTGCTTCCGGGCTGGTTGGCTCGAAGCCGTTGGGCGCGGCTTTCAGCGGCGAGGACTTTATCTCCTCGACCTTCACGCCCACGGTTTTCAGGAGCTCGCTGACATTCGGAAACTGGAACAACACGCCGATCGAGCCGACCAGCGAGCTCTGCTGCGCGACGATGTGGTCCGCGGCAATCGCGGTGATGTAACCGCCGGACGCCGCCAATCCCTCGACCACGACGACCAACGGCTTTTTCGCCTTCAGCCGCGTCAGCGCGTCGTAAAGCTGCTCGGAACCGGCGGTGGTGCCGCCGGGCGAATTGATATGGACGATGACGGCCGCAGCTTGCGACTTCTCGAGCCGCTCCAGCGCCTCGACACGATCCTGGTCGCTGCGGATCAGGCCCTCGATATTGATGCGCGCGATCGATCCCGCCGCCGTCAGCGAGCCGCGCCCACCCGCGACGATCACGCCGACGCCGACAAGGGCCGCGACCGCAACCACCGCAGCCGCGACGCGCCAGAAGGTCAGCTTGCGGCGAATCCGACGACGATCGACGATCACGTCTGAATCAAGCGACATCGAAAATCTCCAAAAGAGCTCAACGCGTTCTTGCAATCACAGGATGACGGAGAGGTTATCAAAATACATCAATTGCGGTGCAATATGAAGAAAACAAGGCTGGCATAGAGTTACAAGCGTAGCACGGATGGAATACGCCGAGATACGCAGCCGTAGCCCCTGAACAAAAAAGCCCCGGCCGAAGCCGGGGCTTGATGATGCGACGAAGAAAGCAAGTGCTCACTTCTCGTTGGCACGATTCTTGAGTGCAGTGCCGAGAATGTCGCCGAGCGTCGCGCCCGAATCCGAGGAGCCGTACTGCGCGATGGCTTCCTTCTCTTCGGCCACTTCCAGCGCCTTGATCGAGACCTGCACCTTGCGGGCCTTCTTGTCGAACTGGATCACCCGCGCATCGACCTTCTCGCCGACGGCGAAACGTTCGGCGCGCTGATCGTTGCGGTCGCGGGCGAGTTCCGAGCGCTTGATGAAGGTTGTGAAGTCGGTACCGGAGATCTTCACCTCGACGCCGCTCTCCTTCACTTCGAGCACTTCGCAGGTCACGACCGCGCCCTTCTTGACGTCACCCGGCTCGGCGAAGGGATCGCCCTCGAGCTGCTTGACGCCAAGCGAGATGCGCTCCTTCTCGACGTCGACGTCGAGCACGACAGCCTTCACCAGGTCGCCCTTCTTGAAGTTGTCGATCACCTGCTCGCCGGGAAGCTTCCAGTCGAGGTCGGACAGGTGCACCATGCCGTCGACGTCGCCTTCGAGACCCAGGAACAGGCCGAACTCGGTCTTGTTCTTGACCTCGCCCTCGACCACCGAGCCGACCGGATGCTTCTCGACGAAGACTTCCCAGGGGTTGCGCATGGTCTGCTTGAGGCCGAGCGAGATGCGGCGCTTGACCGAATCGACTTCGAGCACCTGCACCTCGACTTCCTGCGAGGTGGAGACGATCTTGCCGGGATGCATGTTCTTCTTGGTCCACGACATCTCGGAGACGTGGATCAGGCCTTCGATACCAGGCTCGAGCTCGACGAACGCACCGTAGTCGGTGATGTTGGTGACGCGGCCGGTGAAGCGGGCGCCAAGCGGATACTTCGCCTCGATGCCCTGCCACGGATCGTCCAGGAGCTGCTTCATGCCCAGCGAGATGCGGTGCGTCTCGTGGTTGATCTTGATGATCTTGACCTTCACGGTCTGGCCGATGGAGAGCACCTCGGTCGGGTGATTGACGCGGCGCCATGCGATATCGGTGACGTGCAGCAGGCCGTCGATGCCGCCGAGGTCCACGAACGCACCGTAATCGGTGATGTTCTTGACCACGCCGTCGATCACCTGACCCTCTTCGAGGTTCTGCACCAGTTCCTGGCGCTGCTCGGCGCGGGTCTCTTCCAGCACGGTGCGGCGGGACACCACGATGTTGCCGCGGCGGCGATCCATCTTGAGGATCTGGAACGGCTGCGAATTGTTCATCAGCGGCGCGACGTCGCGGATCGGACGGATATCGACCTGCGAGCGCGGCAGGAAGGCCACCGCACCGTCGAGATCGACGGTGAAGCCGCCCTTGACCTGGTTGAAGATGACGCCGGTGACCTTCTCGTTGTTCTGGAACGCCTTCTCGAGCTTGCCCCAGCTCTCCTCACGCCGCGCCTTGTCGCGCGACAGCACCGCTTCGCCCAGCGCATTCTCGATGCGGTCGAGGAACACCTCGACCTCGTCGCCGACCTTGAGATCGCTTTCGCGGCCGGGGCCGGCGAATTCGCGCAAGGCCACACGACCTTCGGTCTTCAGGCCGACGTCGATGACGGCCATGTCCTTTTCAATGGCAACCACCTTGCCCTTGACGACCGAGCTCTCCTGCAGATTGCCGCCGGCAAAGGATTCATCGAGCATCGCGGCGAAATCGTCGCGGGTAGGACTATAGGAAGCAGCAGTATTCGAAGCCATATGTTCTCCAGATGCGGGTGTCTTGCCGGCCGTTCGGGTTAAGGGCGCACCGCGCATGTGGTGTCAGGTCCGCAAATCCTGACGACCGCTCCTTGCGCGAGGGCGCAAAAGCGGGCCGGCAGCAAGCCACATGTTCGATACGTTGATGGCGCGCATTCCGCAAAGTGGAAGCCTGTTTTGCGAAAGAATGCGCGTGACGTAGACGTCCGAGCCCGGAAACGAAAGATCGACGTCAGAGACCGATGGAGCGGGCGCTCCTCCAATATCGGCCGGGGCTCATACCCCGCTGCCGGCCCGCTCGGGCGGCCCCGACATAGTCGATGGCGGCACGGCCACCGCTGATATAATATCCACCGCTATTTTCGGCAAGCCAGAAATGCCCGATTTGCGGGGCTTTAAGGCTGACACAAGCCTTAACAATGCCGGACTGCATTTGAACAATTGTTGACCGTGTCGCGCGAAAGGCATCTGGCAGGGCTTGTGGTGGAACCCGGGCTTAAGTGAGCCCGCGCAGAGTGGGGCCCACCCAAGAGACAGGGGAACAACCATGAAAAGCCTGATCGCCCTGGCCGTCGTTGCTGCGTTCGCACTCGGCCATGCCATCGCCGCGATGCCTGGCGCGGCGGCATCGATGCGGACCTTTTCGGCTGCACAGTCTTCCTCCGGCCTGGCTGACCAGGAATCCTCGACGCGCTAGACCAGTCCACGCGCCGCGCGTACCGCTTCGACAATGTCGATCGCGGCGCGCACGCCGGCCTCGATATCGAGATCGGAATTATCCAGCGTATGCGCATCTGGCGCCGCCTTCAGTGGGGCCACCGGGCGGTTCTTGTCGCGCTCGTCGCGCTTGAGAATATCGGCCAGCACCGCGGCCTCGTCAGCGTCCTCGCCGCGCGCGCGGGCCTCCAGCGTCCGCCGCCGCGCCCGCACACGCGGATCGGCAACGACAAAGATCTTCACATCGGCATGCGGGCAGATCACGGTCCCGATGTCGCGGCCGTCAAGCACCGCGCCGGGCGGATCGGCGGCGAACTGGCGCTGGAAATTGACCAGCGCCTCGCGCACTTTCGGGATCGCCGAGACCACGGAAGCCGCATCGCCGATCCGCTGAGTCTTCAACTCGGGATGGCCGAATTTCTCGGGGTCCAGCTCCATCGCCGCCTTGATCGCGCGCGCTTCATCGGTGAGGTCGACGCCGGCGTCGAGCAGCGCCTTCGCCACCGCGCGATAGATCACGCCGGTGTCGAGATGGCGGTAGCCATAGTGGGCGGCGAGCCTCTTTCCCAGCGTACCCTTGCCGGATGCGGCCGGCCCGTCGATAGCGATGATCATGAAAACTCCGCGCCGAGCGAGCGCATCATCGGAATGAAATCCGGGAAACTGGTGGCGATGAAGGCGGTGTCGTCGATCGTCACCGGCCGGTCGGCGGCGAGCCCCATCACCAGGGCCGACATCGCGATGCGATGATCCATGTGGGTGGCGACCACGCCGCCGCCGGGCACATGGCCCTTGCCCTCGACGATCAAATCGTCGCCTGAGATCTCGACCTTGACGCCGTTGACACGCAGCATGTCGGCGGTGGCTTCGAGGCGATCGGATTCCTTGACGCGCAATTCCTGCAGGCCGCGCATGATGGTGGTGCCCTCGGCGTAAGCGGCCGCCACCGCGAGCACCAGATATTCGTCGATCATCGACGGCGCGCGTTCCGGCGGCACCTCGACCCCGCGCAATTTGGAAGCACGTACGCGCAGGCGCGCCATCGGCTCGCCGCCGTCCATGCGCAACTCGTCCTCCTCGATCGAGGCGCCCATCTCGCGCAGCGTGGTGAACAGTCCGGTGCGCAGCGGATTGGTCATGACGTCGGGCAGCACGATATCGGAGCCGCCAACGACCAGCGCCGCCACGACCGGGAACGCGGCCGAGGAGGGATCGGCGGGAACGACGACCTCGGCGCCGTGCAGTTCCGCCTGGCCGGTCAGCGCGATCCGGCGGCCGTGGCTACCTTCCTTGGTCGAGGTGAGCGCGGCGCCAAAATGCTTCAGCATCAGCTCGGTGTGATCGCGGCTGGCCTCCTGCTCGATCACCGTGGTGACACCGGGCGCTGCCAGCCCCGCCAGCAGCACCGCGGACTTGATCTGGGCCGAGGCGACAGGGGTCTTGTAGACGATCGGCACCGGGTTGCGGGCGCCATGCAGCGTTAATGGCAGCCGGCCGCCCTCTCTCATGTCCCCCGTCCTCGCGCCCATCAGTTCCAAGGGATCGAGGATCCGCCGCATCGGCCGCGAGCGGAGCGAGGCATCGCCGTCGAAGATCGCCGTGATCGGACAGCCGGCAACCGCTCCCATCACCAGCCGGCAGCCGGTGCCGGAATTGCCGAAATCGAGCGGCCCGGCAGGCGCCGCGAAGCCCCCGACACCGACGCCCCGGACTAACCAGGCAAACGGGCCGGTACGCTCGACCTCGGCTCCGAGCGCCCGCATCGATTTGGCGGTATTGAGCACGTCCTCGCCCTCGAGCAGCCCGGAAATCCGGCTTTGGCCGACCGCCAGCGCGCCCAGGATCAGGGCCCGGTGGGAGATCGACTTGTCGCCGGGGACGCGGGCCTTGCCGCTCAGGGGACCGCTCGCGCGGGCCTCCAGGGGGGTCTTGGAGGGGGTCTTTTCGGGGTTCTGGTGGTCGGAATGGGCCAAGATCACGTCCTCTCGCGGCGCGGCAGGTAACATATCGAACCCCCGGCGTCACCCGGTGACAAATGCCCGCAAACCGCTATTGACAGCGGCCCCTCAACTAGCCAAGTGAAGCACCGCTTTTCAGAAAATTCCTGGGATCACCACGTGGCCAAGTCCGACCTCGGAACCAAACGCATTTGCCCGACCACGGGCAAGAAGTTCTATGATCTGAACAAGAACCCGGTTATCTCGCCTTACACCGGCGAAGTCGTGCCGATCGCCCCCGTGGCGCCGCCGCGCACAACCCGTGGCGCCAGCGCCGCTGCGGCCACCACCGCTGCGGATATGCCGGAGCCCGCGGAGGCCGAAGAATTGGTCTCGCTGGAAGAGGCCGACGCCGAGGAGAACACCGGCAAGGTCAAGGCCGTCGTTCCCGAATCCGAGGACGACATCGAGATCGACGAGACCCTCGAAGACGATGACGATGATGATTCCACCTTCATTGCCGACGAAGAAGAAGGCGATGAGGACGTCACGGACATCATTGGCGACGTCGGAGGCGATGAAGAGACTTGAGATCGATCCAGAACTGTGTTCTGGGTCTCTCCGCGCGAGTCGGATGCGGCTCGCGATCCCTTAAGGGGCCATAGCTCAGCTGGGAGAGCGCTTGCATGGCATGCAAGAGGTCGGCGGTTCGATCCCGCCTGGCTCCACCACGCTTCGCCCTTCGGGCTACGCGTGGCGCGGCCGTGCGGAGCTCGAAGGTACGTCTACATCATCCGCAGCATCAATTTCCCGGACCAGGAATACATCGGCGCCACTGCGGATTTGAAACGGCGCTTTCCGGAACACAATGCCGGCAGGTCCGCGCACACCGCCAAGTTCAAGCCATGGCAACTGATCTGGTACTGCGCCTTCCCCGATAAGTACAAAGCGCTCGCCTTCGAGAAATATCTCAAGTCCCACTCCGGCCGCGCCTTCGCAAGAAGCGCCTCTGATCCCCCTCACTCCCCCACCGCCGCATTCAGCCTGTCTCGCAGCGCGACGATCTCGTTCTTCATCGCCGAGAGTTCGGGGATCGAGCAGGCCGAAGCAACCAGGACCTGCTGCGGCACTGCTCTCGCCTTTTCCTTCAGCGCCTGCCCCGGCGGCGTCAGCGCGATCAGCACCTGCCGCTCGTCCTCCTTGCTACGTGTGCGCTTGATGAACTGCGCCGCTTCCAGCCGCTTGAGCAGCGGCGTCAGCGTGCCGGAATCCAGGAACAGCCGCTCGCCGATATCCTTGACCGGAACTCCGTCCTTCTCCCATAGCACCAGCATCACCAGGTATTGCGGATAGGTCAGGCCGAGCCGGTCCAATAGCGGCTTGTAGACGCGGTTGAACGCGTGCGCGGCCGAATAGATCGCAAAGCAGATTTGATTGTCGAGCCGTAGCGGCTGATCCGCGACCGCCAATTGTTTCCGTGCCATTTCTCAGCCTCGTCAGAATCTCAGTTCATTGTGGACCGGTGCGGCCGCACATTCAATTGCGAACAATTAAATGTGAGGCCACGCGCTTTATATTGCGCGCAATCAAATTGTCTGCAATATAAGGCGCGTCGAAACCATTGATGAGGGAGACACCCATGTCCGTGAACGTGCTCTACAAGACCAGCGCAAAGGCCACCGGCGGCCGCGACGGCCATGCCGCAACGCTCGATGGCGCGCTCGACGTCAAGCTCACCACCCCGAAGGAGCTCGGCGGTGGCGGCGGCGCCGGCAACAACCCCGAGCAGCTCTTTGCGGCCGGCTACGCCGCCTGCTTCATCGGCGCGATGAAATTCGTGGCCTCGCAGGGCGGCCCGAAGGTGCCCGCCGACGCTTCGGTGACCTCGACGGTCGGCATCGGACCGCGCTCCGAAGGCGGCTTCGGCCTCGATATCGCGCTCGACATCTCCCTGCCCGGGCTCCCGCGCGCGGATGCAGAGGCGCTGGTGGAGAAGGCCCACCAGGTGTGCCCCTATTCCAACGCCACGCGCGGCAATGTCGATGTACGCCTGAACGTGGTGTAATCCGCATGGCGGAATAGCCCGCTGATTTTTCGCGGCGGGCTATTCGCGTTGCGATCGGTGACGGCATGCCCCCACGCGCGATAAGGCATTGCCGCCGCGTTCGAAGACCGGTAGCTCTGGCGAGCCCTCCATCTGTTTGACTTGAGCGAAGGTTTCCCATGAGTTCAGAAGCGGTCGCAGGCGCGATGGCCGGCCTGCGCGTGATCGATCTGACGCGCGTGCTCGGCGGTCCCTATTGCACCCAGATTCTCGCCGACCACGGCGCCGACGTAATCAAGGTCGAGCCGCCCGCCGGCGACGAAGTGCGCGACTGGGGCCCTCCCTTTCATGAGGAAGATGCGGCCTATTTCGTCGGCATCAACCGCAACAAGCGCTCGATCGGGCTCGACCTTGCCTCCGAAGGCGGCCGTGCCGTGCTGATGAAGCTGCTCGAAGGCGCCGACGTCCTGATCGAGAATTTCAAGCCGGGCACGCTCGACAAATGGGGCATCGGCAACGACGTGCTACGCGCGAAATTCCCACGCCTGGTGCATTGCCGGATTTCCGGCTTCGGCGCCGACGGCCCGCGCGGCGGCAATCCCGGCTATGATGCGATCATCCAGGCCATGACCGGCATGATTGCCGCCACCGGCTCGCCGGAAAGCGGCCCGATGCGGATCGGCGTGCCGCTGGTCGACATCACCACCGGGCTCTATGCGGCGATCGGCATCCTGATGGCGCTGTCGGAGCGGCAGCGCTCCGGCCTCGGCCAGTTCCTCGAGACCACGCTGTATGAAACCGGCCTTGCGATCATGCATCCGCACACGGCCAACTATTTCATGCACGGCAAGCCGCCTGGCCTCACCGGCAACGAGCATCCCAATCTCGTTCCTTACGCGATCTTCCCGACCAAGACCGACAACATCTTCATCGGCGTCGGCAATGACGGCACCTTCCGCAAACTGGCCAAGGAGATCGGCAAGCCCGAGCTCGGCACTGATCCGCGCTTTGCCCGCAACAAGGATCGCATCGCCAACCGCGACGCGCTGCGTGCCGAGCTTGCCGCGGTGTTCAGCCAGTATGAGGCCGAGCCGCTTTGCAACCGCCTGCTCGCGGCCGGCCTGCCGGCGGGCCCGGTGCAGAAGATCGACCAGGCGCTGACCAACCCGCACACGATCTATCGCGGCGATATCATCGAGAAGGATTGGTACAAGGGCGTCGCCTCGCCGGTCCGGCTGGAACGCACCAAACCCAGCCTGCGCCGCACTCCGCCGAAGTTCAGCCAGCACGCCGCCGAGGTGCTCGGCGAGTTCGGCTATTCGCAGGCAGAAGTCGAATCGCTCATCGCCAAGGGCGTGGTCTGCGGGCCCGAGCGGAAGCGCTGATCTGTCCAGGCTACGTGCTCGTCATTCCGGGATGCGCCGAAGGCGCAGGCCCGGAATCCATCGGGCCACAAACGATGTGGATGAATGGATTCCGGGCTCACGCGGAGCCTGTCATCGGGCCGCGCCTTGCGTGGACCCGTTGGCGTGCCCCGGAATGACGGCTAAAGCCAGCGCCGGCCCCGACCTTCGGGGCGCCGTCATCGGCGCTGTTAGTGGTTTCTACCTTTCGCCGGCTTCCCCGGTACCCTGATCTTCGCTTATAGGTCATTTGCACGTCATTCCGCGCTGTTAGCGCAACCGGCGGAGATGGCGGCTTAATGGGAGGGGTTTTGATGGCTTTTCGACAGTTCGGCGCTGCAGCGGCAATCGCGGTCGCACTGGCATTCGGCGCTTCGCCGGCATTTGCGGTGACCGAGATCCAGTGGTGGCACGCCATGACCGGCGGCAACAACGACGTCGTGGTCAAGCTCGCCAATGACTTCAATGCATCGCAAAGCGAGTACAAGGTCGTTCCGACCTACAAGGGCGGCTATGCTGATACAATGAATGCCGGCATTGCCGCGTTCCGCGCCGGCAACGCGCCCCACATCATGCAGGTCTTCGAGGTCGGCACCGCCACCATGATGGCGGCCACCGGCGCGATCAAGCCTGTCTATAAGCTGATGCAGGAGGCCGGCGAGAAATTCGATACGAGCGGCTACCTGCCTGCGATCACCGGCTACTACTCGACCTCGAAAGGCGAGATGCTGTCCTTCCCCTTCAACTCGTCCTCGACGGTGATGTGGGTCAATCTCGACGCCCTGAAGAAGGCTGATATCGCCGAGATTCCGAAGACCTGGCCGGACGTGTTCGCCGCGGCAAAAAAATTGAAGGCCGCCGGCTACAGCAATTGCGGCTTCTCCAACGCCTGGGCGACCTGGGTCAATCTCGAGCAGCTCTCGGCCTGGCACAACGTGCCGCTGGCCAGCAAGGCCAACGGGCTCGACGGCTTTGACACCGTGCTGCAGTTCAACGGACCGCTGCAGGTCAAGCATCTCGAAAATCTGGTCGAGCTGCAGAAGGACAAGACCTACGACTATTCCGGCCGCACCAACGCCGGCGAGGGCCGCTTCACGTCGGGCGAGTGCCCGATCTTCCTGACCTCGTCGGCCTTCTTCGGCAATGTGAAGTCGCAGGCCAAGTTCAACTGGACCAACGCACCGATGCCCTACTATCCCGACGCCAAGGGCGCGCCGCAAAATTCGATCATTGGCGGGGCCTCGCTGTGGGTGATGGGCGGCAAGACGCCTGCGGAATACAAGGGCGTCGCCAAGTTCCTTGCCTTCCTCTCCGATACCGACCGCCAGGTCGAGATCCACAAGGCCTCCGGCTATCTGCCGATCACCAAGGCCGCCTACGAGAAAGCGAAGGCAGAGGGCTTCTACAAGGATCAGCCTTATCTGGAGACCCCGCTGAAGGAGCTCACCAACAAGGAGCCGACCGAGAACTCGCGCGGCCTGCGCCTTGGCAACATGGTCCAGCTTCGTGACCTCTGGGCCGAAGAGATCGAGCAGGCGCTGGCCGGCAAGAAGACGGCCAAGCAGGCGCTCGATGCCGCCGTCGAGCGCGGCAACCAGATGCTCCGGCAGTTTGAAAAAACCGCTGTACGCTGAGATCTCTCGCTTCATTCTGATATCGTCGTCCCGGCCTTGAGCCGGGACGACGGCTGATCTGGGGTGTCATGCAGAAGCAGTCGGTTTTCCAATCGAAGCTGTTGCCTTTTGCGCTGGTCGCGCCGCAGCTCGCGATCGTCCTGATCTTCTTCTATTGGCCGGCCGCGCAGGCCGTGGTGCAATCCTTCCTGCTTCAGGATGCGTTCGGACTCTCGACCAGTTTCGTCTGGTTCGAGAACTACCAGGACATCCTGAGCCAGCCGGATTATTGGGCGGCGATCGTCAGGACTTTCGTTTTCTCCTTCGCCATCGCATTCTCGTCGCTGTCGTTTGCGCTGCTGCTGGCTGTGATGGCCGACAAGCCGCTGCGCGGCGGAACGCTGTATCGCACGCTGCTGATCTGGCCCTATGCGGTCGCACCGCCGGTGGTCGGCGTGCTCTGGGTGTTCATGCTGCACCCCTCGCTCGGGATCCTGGCGCGGGGATTGCGCGGCATGGGCATCGACTGGAATCCGCTGCTCGACGGCAATCAGGCCGCGCTCCTGATCATTCTCGCCGCCGCCTGGAAGCAGATTTCCTACAATTTCCTGTTCTTCCTCGCTGGCCTGCAGAGCATTCCGAGAAGCGTGCTTGAGGCGGCCGCGATCGACGGCGCGCGCCCGATGCGGCGGTTCTGGACGGTGACGTTCCCGCTGCTGTCGCCGACCATCTTCTTCCTCCTGGTCGTCAACATCGTCTACGCCTTCTTCGACACGTTCGGTATCATCGACACGATGACGCGCGGCGGACCGGCGAAGGCCACCGAGACGATGGTGTACAGGGTCTATGTCGACGGCCTGCTTGGCGGCAACCTCGGCGGCTCCGCGGCGCAGTCGGTGATCCTCATGATCATCGTCATCGGCCTCACGGCAGTGCAGTTCCGCTTCGTCGAGCGCAAGGTGACCTACTGATGGTCGAGCAGGAAGGCATCCAGCGCTACATCGCGCATGCGATCCTGTGGATCGGCATCGCGATCGTCGCGTTTCCGGTCTATCTCGCCATCGTTGCGTCCACCCAGGAAAACGCCGCGATCGCCAACGGCCAGATGTCGCTCCTGCCCGGCGGACATTTCCTTCAGACCTACTACCAGACCATTTTTGTCGGCACGAGCGGCTCGACCCGCGAGCCGGTCGGCACCATGCTGCTCAACTCACTGGTGATGGCGCTCTCGATCGCATTCGGCAAGATCGCGGTCTCGATCATCTCGGCCTATGCCATCGTCTATTTCCGCTTTCCGTTCCGGATGACGATGTTCTGGCTGATCTTCATCACGCTGATGCTGCCGGTCGAGGTGCGGATCTATCCGACCTACAAGACCGTCGCCGACCTGCATCTGCTCGACAGCTATGCCGGCCTCGCGCTGCCGCTGATCGCATCCGCCACCGCGACCCTGCTGTTCCGCCAGTTCTTCATGACCGTCCCCGAGGAGTTGCTCGAGGCGTCGCGGATCGACGGCGCAGGGCCGCTCAGGTTCTTCTGGGATACGCTGTTGCCGCTGTCGCGCACCAACATGGCGGCGCTGTTCGTCATCCTCTTCATCCTCGGCTGGAATCAATATCTCTGGCCGCTGTTGATCACCACGCGCGACGACATGCAGACGATCCAGATCGGCATCCGCAAGATGATCACCACCAGCGACGCGCTGACCGAATGGCCCGTGGTGATGGCGACTGCCGTGCTCGCGATGCTGCCGCCGGTGTTCGTGGTCGTGGTGATGCAGAAGCTGTTCGTGCGCGGACTGGTGGAGACGGAAAAGTGAGACATGGCTAACGTCACCCTCCGCAGCGTCCGCAAGACCTATCCGGGCGGCTTCGAAGCGATCAAGGGCATCGATTTCGAGGTCGGCGACGGCCAGTTGTGCGTGCTGGTCGGCCCGTCCGGCTGTGGCAAGTCGACGCTGCTGCGCATGGTGGCGGGACTGGAGACCATCACCGGCGGCGAGATCGGCATCGGCGGCCGCGTGGTCAACCGGGTCGAGCCCGCCGATCGCGACATCGCCATGGTGTTCCAGAACTACGCGCTCTATCCGCATATGAGCGTCTACAACAACATGGCCTACGGCCTGCGCAACCGCCGCATGCCGGAGGCGGAGATCAGGACGCGCGTCGAGGAAGCCGCGCGCATCCTCGAGCTTGCCGCGATGCTCGACCGCAAACCGCGGCAGCTCTCCGGCGGCCAGCGGCAGCGCGTTGCGATGGGGCGCGCGATCGTGCGGCAGCCGAAAGTGTTCCTGTTCGACGAGCCGCTGTCGAACCTCGACGCCAAGCTGCGCATCGCGATGCGTGTCGAGATCCGCAAATTGCAGCGCCGGCTGAACACGACCTCGATCTACGTCACCCATGACCAGCTTGAGGCGATGACGCTCGCCGACATTCTCGTCGTGATGAACGGCGGCTTGGTCGAGCAGATCGGCAATCCGCTCGAAATCTACCAGAAGCCGGCGACCACCTTCGTGGCCGCCTTCATCGGCGCGCCGCCGATGAATTTGATGCCGCTGGCTTCCGAGGAGCTCAGGTCGCAGCTCGCCGGCGATATCAGTGCCAGCAAGGCCGGCATTCTCGGGATCCGGCCCGAAGACTTCGTGATCGCGAACGAATCGGTCGCCGGCGGCATCGCGCTTGGCCTCACCGTGGAGGCGATCGAGCATGTCGGCGCCGAGACCTTCGTCTACGGCACCCGCCAGCGCGAGGAACAGGGCGTGGCCGCCAACCCCGGCGAACTGCCGCCCGGCGAGGTCATCGTCCGGGTTCCCGGCGCGACCGGCCCGGCGATCGGCGAGCGCATTCGGGCGGTCGCCCCGCGCGACAAATTGCACCTGTTCACGGCCGATGGCCGGAAACGGATCGGCTGAAGCCTAGAGCGTGTTGTTTTTTAGCGGAATCGGGATTCCCAATTGGAGGAATTTCTGATTCAAACTCCATGCTGGGGCCGGGGGCCAGCATGGATGACGCGACCCTATTCGGAAGACATCCGCGAACTGGCGCTTAAGCGCGCTGATGCAGGCGAGACCGTTCGCTCGATTGCNGCGGCGCTTCAGATCAGTCCATCCTGTGTGACGAAGTGGAAGAACCTGAGGCGAGAGACCGGAGGCCTTTCGCCCGGCAAGATCGGTGGTCACAAGAAG
>NZ_AXAP01000007.1 GCF_000472865.1 Bradyrhizobium elkanii WSM2783
CATCGGACGCTCGGTGACCTTGAGATGGAACAGCCGGCGGCCTTCATGCAAAGTGGTTTGGACGGTGGTCCGGCAGACGCCGGCAAGCGCGGCTATTTTGTCGATCGGCAAATCGCATACGCCGTGGTGCTTGATCTCGCCTGCGATGATGCAAAGAACAGCCCGCTGTCCTTCGGTATAACAATGCCGAAGCGTATCAGGCAGAGCGCTGGACCCACCGAGCCGCCGCCGTCGATCTCGCGAAGCTTGGCGATTGGGTGACCGCGGCCGTTGCCGCGGAACTAAACGAGAGGCTTTTAGTGGCTTCGGGGAAGCCGCGGGGGGCGCCGCCGGTTTCGTGGCTATCGAGCCCTGTTCATACGCCTGGACGATGGACTCATTCCATGGACGAGCTTTCAGCCGCTCAATGCTCGCGGCAAATTCAGGTGTCATTCGGCCTGCAATATTGACCCCCTAAGCCGGGGGATCGGCGTCCAAAATTGACCCCCTACAGATTGGTCTGTTGCGCTGCCTGCTTTGGAACGAAGCAGGTGGTGGGGGATGCTGATCGTGGAAACGATTGCCCGGATCCGGCGCGAGCACTTCATCAAGGGCAAGACGATCAAGGAGATCGCCCGTGACCTGAAGGTGTCGCGGAACACGGTTCGGAAGGTGCTGAGGTCTGGAGAGACCTCCTTCGAGTAGGAGCGGCAGGTGCAGCCGCGGCCAAAGCTGGGACGATGGGCAGTAGAGCTTGACGGATTGCTGGCGGCGAACGCGGCTAAATCGGCTCGTGAACAGCTGACGNTGATCCGGATCTTCGAAGAGCTGCGCGGCCGCGGCTATGACGGCGGTTACGATGCGGTGCGGCGTTACGCCAGGCGGTGGAGCAAAGAACGCGGGCAATCGACGGCCGCCGCTTATGTCCCGCTGAGCTTTGCCCCAGGCGAAGCCTACCAGTTCGACTGGAGCCACGAGGTGGTCTTGCTGAGCGGCACCACGACGATGGCCGCGCACCGCTCGGGATGGCGATCAGTCGCTACGCGGCCGGTGAGTGAGTTTGTAATCGGGCTCCGGCAGACCAAGCGGCGTATAGAGATAGCTCACCATCAGCGAGGGGACACCACGGCTCGCGATCTCAATTAGCGATCCATGCTCTGCGTTTTCGGTCAAATCTTCCGTGACGTGAGCAAGACCCTTGTTCGTCAGCTGAAAAACAGCGAGCAAAGCATTTTCCGCTTCTTCCCGTGGTCTTGGATAGCGGTTCAGAACTTCGTCAGGAGCGACTTTCTTAAGATTGCCGCTAGAGTTGCTGAAATTTTCGATGCCGACATCGCGACTGCGACGCTTCTTAATATTGCCAAGTCGTCCGTCGCCAATCATGCATAAGCCTAGAAATTCCAACAACGCGCGACAGTGCATCAGGCCAGCCTCGATGGCCGGATTCGTGAATGCGTTTAGGTTTCCCTCAATCACTAACTTCTCGTTGGCGTAGATATTCATGGGCGCAGCGCCCAAGGTCGCTTGAAGCTTCAATGCCCGATTGAGAACTGCGACAGCTTGCATCCGATATGGCAGCAGTTCGTGCAGCAAACGATCATTGTTCATGTCGATTCTGTTGTCAGTCCTATTCATGCCGAGCGCATCTAGGATCACGTGGCGGAAAACACCTTACACGCCTTCTGGCACGCCTGCCGGAGAAGCACTTCGCTTCGCAAGCACCGATTCGCATCAAAACCCTTTCATTCTTCTTCCAGGCATCGCGCGTCTCCATTCGGCCTATTCGCCGGGTCGCCAACCTATACCTTGATCACATTGAGCAATAATCACCCGCGCGCCACTAAAAGCGAAGGTTTTCGAGATGCGGGTCGAGGTTGATGAAATTTGACGCCGCGTCTCGAAGCTCTCGCGCGCAATGTCCCCAGAACACGACTTCGACCTTAAATCCATCCTCAGCGAGTTCGAGCAGCGTCGGCACATAATCCCTGTCACCAGCAACAAGAACGAAAAGATCCTCGTCCTTTTTTCCTTGTTTGTAGGCATCCTTCGTCATCTTGGTTGCGATGGCGGTATCGATCTTCTTTTCTTTGTTAGAGAAATTTCGATCTTCCAGTTGTAGGTCAAATCCTGCCTTTTCTGCATGCTTCCAGATACTGTCATTCGGCGGTGGCCTCGAGCCAAACAAGATCGCACGTTTGATCTTCGAGAGATCGTCGCCGGTGAGGAACGAGTGAAGCTTGCCGAAGCTGATGTTGTATGTCGGGTCTAATATTTTCTGATTCATTGCCTCGATTATGCTCGGGGCCTTACCGGTTTTCACTGCGGCGACCCGCCGGCCTTCGATGAAAAGGTTTGAATTATCAACATAGATGTAGTCAGCCATGATGCCCCCCTGCACGAGATAAGGGCACGCTACAGCCTAAGGGCGACTTGGTCAAAGCATTCGCAAACGACCCAGCTACGTCGGCGGTTGCGGCGGTACAGCCATTATCATCGTTCCCTGCGTGTTTGGATCGCGCCAGAGAATGATTCCGCTCGCGCACAGCACGCGCTCGGCATGGATGTTGAGGTCGTAGAAGTCGCCGCGCGTCCAAGTCTCCTTTTGCCAGAAGTGTTGGAGGTCTTTGGAGAACACCTCAATCCAACTGGTGAGCTGCCGTAAACCCATTGCAGCGCCCACCTCTGTTTCGGGGGCTGGGAATTCCATTTTACCCATGCCGTGACGATGGCCGACGAGCCGGGCGGCGCTGATCAAAATGTCGGACGCCGCTCCCAGCGTAGCTTCAAAGAGCTCGGGAAAGTTCTCGTTAGCTGCGTGCTCTTCCTTCGCTTTCGCGATGTTCGTATAGGCGGTATCAAACGAGCAGATCAGGTATTTGGAGAACTCTTGCTCTACCAGATCATCCGCCCCGAATTCGGCGCTGTCGCGCGCGTAGCGATAGGCGCGCAACGCCTTGCGGACAGCGCAATGCAATACGCCATCATGATCGTTAATCATGACGGGCTCCATGAGAAAACCAGGAAGAGCCTTCTCGATCTGGCTCAGCGTGGAGGCCTGCGCAAGCCCCGCCACGAGAAGATGAAGCGCCACCTCGGCGTCTTGCTGCTCTTCGCCGACGAGAGACAGGCCATAGGCGGCATTTAGAACGATGCGTACCTTGGTGGCGCCTTCGCGCACCACCAAGGCAGTGGCCACTCCTTGCGCGATGTGGTCGGGGATTCCTTCGGGGGTCGTATTGACGTCGAACCCGCGCTCCATCTCGGAGAGCGCGGACTGAAAGCCCGCCGCGAAAGTGATGCCATCCAAGCGGTCGAGATCGAATAGTGGCCGGAGTTGCCCGACGAGGCGCTGCGTCTTTTCGCTGAGCGGCGCGACCTCCTCTTCAGTGCCGAGGCTAATAAAGGACATTTGATAGCTCAGCGGCGGCAGCGGAAGCGGCTCGCCGCCGCCTTCGCTTGACGTCTTGTTCGGAAGCACGTCTTTCAGGACGTTCTGAATGACGGCATCGATTTGACCTGTCCAGCGCGCGCCCATGCTCACGCCCAATTCCGCGAAGATCGGTGCTGGTGAAGCAGTGATGAAAAGTTCCTCGCTACAAGATGCGGCGTCGTGATTGAAGTTGGCGAGATCGGGCGCGGCATGTCCGGGTCGGACGCCCACGAGCAGCTTTTCCGACGTGAGAGGCATAACCACCGCGGAAACCAACTTCGTCTTGGTCATCATGTACGGAACGAATATCCCGCCCGCTTCATCAACGCCAAGTGCCACGCAATCGGGCAGGATCGCGCCCCTCTGGCGGCGCGGCGCGAACGTGCCACTCAAGCTCCTCTAAAGAGGTCTTGCGTGATTCCGCGACCGACCCGTCGCCCAGCGCCTTGATGTGGGCCTCACGCACCATGCCATCGAGGCCGCCAACTAGGGCGGTGAACAGCTCCGCGAAGCCGAGAGTTACGGCGTCAAAGTTGCCGACGAAGTATTCTTTCGCCATCATAAAAATTGCCCTGTCGAGCACGACCTTCGGGATCGGCAACAGGCCGAGCTGCGTTTTGAGATGAGACTCGTTTTCTAGCATGCGCGCGGCATGCTCATTCCACGTCGGGTTTGGCACCGGCTCCGCCAAGCCGAGCATGGTGGCGACAGTGTCTTCGTCGGCGAAGGCTTCGGCTGCCGCCGTCACAAGCCCCTCCATGCCGGTGCCGAAAATGCGACGCAAGTTGGCGCTGCGCGGCGTCAGGTGAGCGATGACTTCCGCAGCGACATCGGCATCCGCTTTGCCATCAATCTGAATGGCGCGCAGCTTTATCAGCAGGCCGCCCAACCTGTTCTCGTATTCCGTGATCATGTCGTCGAGCGTTTTGCTGCCGTCGCTCGACAGGCGCGAGTAAAAGTAGCGCTGCGCCAGCACGTCGCTAATTGATGCGGGGAAGTTGCCGCCGTTCCTGCGATGGACATAAGTCTTTTCGGCTTTCAGGTCGAAAAGAAATCCGCGCTGCAAGGATTGGGGAACATGATGTTGTTTCTTGCCCGACACGATGACACTCGATGTTGAGATTGCAATTTAGCCGATTGCTGTTGACCTGCCCGACACCTACTCGGCGGACTTCTGCTTGGCGATCAAGCGCAGCCTCTCAGATTAACGGTGCAGCGGTTTTCCAAACCACAAACGAGAACAACATGACCTCGGGATTGGGCATTTAACGCTTGCAGTGCACTGCCAAGCGACAGTGGCCCGATTACACGCACGGTGTAGGTCAACCACTAGTTCTTCAAGCGCCCCCGAAATGTAACGATGTCGCTCGGGTCGTCGGTACGATGGATCATGCGATGACAATTCGCGCATAGAACTGCAAAGTCCTTGGCGATGTTGTATTGGACGGCGACGCCCTCTGTCAGTGCGCTGATGGGCGTAAGGTGGTGAGCCTCTATAAAGCCTTGGCCGATGTCCCCATAGCGAGCGGAAAAGTCCAAATTACACGCTTGGCAGACCGTGCCATGATACTTTTTCGCCGCCTTTGCTGCCGTGCCATTTCTTTCAATCTTCTTGTGTAAGACGTACTTTCTCTTTTCAGTTATGGTCGCGTTGTCCGGAAGGTTGAAATCTGAAACCTCCATGTCTGCATCGGTGTCGGCGTCCAGGCCACCCCGAAATGTCAACGCTCGATAGGCGCGGATCAATAATTGAAGATCGTCTCGCAGCACCGGTTCACTCGGCAACTCGGCAAGACTGTAACTGAATCCCAAACAATGACCCGCACTGTAGTCTCCGGGAAGCCGAGCATCAGACCCTGTCTCAATCTTGATTGTTGGGGCTGCCGACACGAATTCCGGCAATCGTTTTCTAACGAAATAAGCGCGGTCGCTTAGAATGTCGCGCGTCCTTGAACCAAATTCCTGTCGGGTGGAAGTCGTGCCTTGGTTCAGCGAAAGAAAAACAATTGGCTCCGTCGCGTGAAATAAGTAAACCACATAGTATCCGCGTGTGGCGCTCGTGGTCACGACAGGGTCAAAAACGGCAATCCACGGAACAGCCGCCCAGTTTCCTTGTCCCGGACTGGCTTGAACAATAAGGCCACTCCCCTGATCGCCGAGACCTTCCGTTGCTGCTTGTTTGCCTTCGCCTCTCATGAAGCGAGCTAGCGGGTGGGCTTCCAATGGGTGTTTCCGGGCCTCAGGAAATTCCGTGATGATACGTTGCAAGGTATCTCGTAAGGGCATTGTAGGCTTTCTTGATCCCAAAACGGGTACTTCCACAATTCGTCGAGTGGACCGAGTTGTATTGTGGTTTTTTCTCAATCTATTGTTGGACGATGAATGTCAAAGGAATTCCGAGCCCCGATTGTGTAACTAGCAACAACATGCTGCCGGCTTGAGGCCATCTCCAGCATTCATTGAGAGGGCGGTGCATTTATGCCGTATAATTGACGACGGTCCGGCAACTTGGTCCGCGCGACAGCGATGAGGAGAGGCCGTCAGTGGCGCGATAGAGCGCCACAAAGGTGAAGCTGTGAAACGGCGGCTTTGCGAATTGGTCAGTTCGTAGCGCGGCATACGCCATCGGCAAGGGCCACTCCGCCAGCGTTCTGGGGCGCGGCGGGGAAGTGGACAGTTCCTTGGCTTTACCAGCAAGCATGATGCGTTGGAGTGGATCAGGGAGAAATCGCAGGCGTAGATTATTGTTCAGAGGTAGAAGATGGACCTTTTTTCGCGGCCCGAACCTTCTGTAGCAACTTGTAGGTCATGTCATGAATTCTGCGCGCGGAGCGCTCGCGTTGTTTTGCCTCCGCCAACATCTGGCGACTTTCCTTAGTCGTAGTCTCTATTCTTTGGGTTTGTTCAGTCAACCGGTCATCGAAATCGTCGCTTACCGATTGAACGTCTGCCTTCATTCTTTCGATCACCGCTTCGTGCTCGGTTTGAGTAACGTAGATTTTTGCGAGCCTTTTGGAGAAATAGACATAGAACAAAAAGTAAAGCGACGTGCCGAAGGATAGGTCGCCAATAATCACGAAAAACCAGCGCGCTTGCTCCTGCGTCATGTTTAAGACGCCTTCCCTAAACGAGAGAAGGCGAGCGACCCAAACGGGTCCGATCACAGTAGCGACGATCTCGGTTGGCGCCGCACCCAAAAAGGTACAGATCGCCGAAAACGCAAAACCTACATAGCTGGCGACCTGAACAGTAATCGCCACCCAACGTCGAATCTTCCGCCGCATGCTACCGCCCCAGCCTACCGCGTCATATCACGTTCTCCTTTTCGTTCGCAGGAGCCAGGCGAGCGTCATCAAGAATTAACCACAGGGGTCAGTTTTCAAACTGACGCCTACTCCAGACCAAAGTACCGCCGCCGGCCATCCCTGATGCCTCAAGGCGGCCGTTAACAGGATGCGGCCCATGTCTCTCGGATGGGCGCTGGGAGGGCCTAGTGGCCACCGCCGCCTTGCCGTGCTGGCACGGAAATAACGAGCCTACACAGGCCTCAGCCGGTCATACCTCGATTTAGTGGCCTGATCGCGGTCCTGAACAGTGCTCATGTGGTCGAGACTGAGGCCAGCATCCGGCTTCGGGCTCATCACTTTGGGTGACCGTAACCGGCTACCAAACCGGCGCGCCTGCATTTAACCCAATGACCTCCGGATTCCCATCGGGGACAAGGATCAAGAAGCAGGTAGGGACGTTACGGACACCCCCACCGTGGGGGAAAATTTCGACGTGAAGCATGCTTTTTTGTTTAAGGGATCGGTCCGGCAGGACTGGAAGCTTTTGCTCCGGCGGCATTGCTCTCTACGACCTTGAGGTCGGAGCGCGCACGAACCAGTACTTGCTGAGTTTGCCGGTTCCTCATGATTACGTAGTCACTCGTGAAGGCTATGAATTGCCAATCCGTTTCCTGATACTCCGCATCGCTGAATTTTACGATACGCCTTGGACTTGTTTCACTTGGGCGGTTGAGCGAGTTGATTTCAAGAATGACGCCCGAAATTGTGTTCACGAAGCTTAAGAAAATCAAACTAACGAGGAGAAATGCTTTGAGCGGATTTTCAAAGTATCGCGCACTCATGCGCCCAACCACGAACGATCCTACGTAAATCATTCCCGCCAATGCGAGCAATGGGTCAACCACTCCTGCCATGTAGTAGTGAAACGCCAAAGCAGGAAGGCTTGATAAGCCGACAATATGCCAAGTGATGCTATCAATTCTGCCGGGCACGGATTTGCGTCGCAAATCCTCTTGGGTCAGCGAATAAGCGTTTGCGCTAGAGAGATAGGTAAAGCCGAATGCGGCTGTTAGCATGGCACTGAACAACACTTGTCCGGTAATATTGAGACTTCGCGAAAGATAGTCCGACACGCCAAAATACTCTTGGAAGGGAAATCCAAAGTACTTTCCTAGAATGAACACGCGTGTATAGCCAAGCACCACAAGCAGTGTGCCGAGCAGGGCTAGCAGTGTCGAAAGGTCGGAAAAAGAAAAATCGATCTTGATGTAGTTACTTTGCGCGAGTTCGGATTGCAGCCGAACAACGTTTGCTCGCAGAAACTTACCCACTGATCGGGGCTTTGTCGTTTCGTTGAGTGGGTCGGGCAAATCCTTAAACCAAACGGTACCCTTCCAGTATTCAGCGCTTGGTCGCTCCTTTGCAAGTTCTTCCAGCGGTCGAATTTCTTGCGCAGCAATAAACGCAACGTAGTTATGTAAATTTACGTACTTTTCGATAGTCGGGTTTAAGTTGTGCTCGGATGCAAATGCGATAGCGCTCGTATCGTCAGGCTTTGGGGAATCGCGCAAGACCCACGTAATGAACCGACTGCGAAGTAGTGTATGCTCAAAGGCGTTGAAATCACCACGCTGTTCACTTGCCGTCCGAGTAAAATGGTTGATCGAATTGAAGATGCCTTCGAAGATTGGCGATGTACTGTCTATGGGCTTTTTTTCGAAAATGAGCGTCCAGCATTCCACAAAACAAGCCGTGACGCAGTGGCGTGATAACTTGTCGTAGTACTTTTGTCGCCTCCAGAGCGCCAAGTCTAGTAAGCGGTAAAATGGCCAAGCAATTGCGGTGCCGAAAAAGGTCAGTAGCGAGCCTAGCTTGTCACTCAAGCGTCCCTGAAGCGATTTTCTTCCAGACATTGGGTGCCACGGCATGGTTTGCTGTCGCGCAGGTTGTGGATCGATCCAGTCTTAGTATCGCTGGCTCGCAACTTGCGACAGGCCCGCCCTAGGTTTTCGTCAAGATTATTTTCGCATGTTCGTTGCGCAAAAGGCCCTTATCGAAATGAACATAGTGTTGTGCGAAGAGTACCCTGCGAATGGGAGCGTTACTTGCTGGCGTGGAAACGGGTTTTTATTTTTAGGCGGATCATAGAGCGTCACGGCGGCGCGGCCTGCGCAGCGCTCTCACGTATCCGAGCCACTTCGCAGTAATTGCGCGGAGCGCCCCGTAGGGGCAATACTCTTGAATGGCGAGGGTGCCGTTTTACACGATGCTTTTTTTGCGACGCTTCTTCGTCTGATGAAATTTCACAGGGTGTGCCTTGCAAAATCATTTTTACCCGCCGATACGACAATGCATCTACTGTGGCGAAACCAAATTGCCCGCGGGCGTGAGTAAATTTGGAGACGAGCACATCATTCCGCTGGCGCTTGGCGGAAACCTTATTTTACCCGAGGCGTCATGCAAAACTTGCGAGAGGATCATAAACCGGGAAATCGAAACTCCCGTCCTGAGCCAAGAATGGGGTTTCCTTCGCGCAAAACGTGAATTTCCAACTCGGAATAAGAAAAAGCGCAAGACGCACGTCATCGTTTATCGGCATGACGGCAGATCAATGAAGGTGCCTGTGGCGGACTATCCCTCGCCGGTTCCTTTATACAAGTTCGGCGAGCCTCGCATCCTTACAGGACTTCCGTTTGGGACCGACCACCTGCGAT
The DNA here is from genome assembly GCF_000472865.1 of Bradyrhizobium elkanii WSM2783. Lineage (GTDB taxonomy): Bacteria > Pseudomonadota > Alphaproteobacteria > Rhizobiales > Xanthobacteraceae > Bradyrhizobium > Bradyrhizobium elkanii_A. The sequence continues at coordinate 9,411 of NZ_AXAP01000007.1, forward strand.
GGACGATGGAGATCCTTGGAGATCACGACGCCGAAGCGGAAATGCGACGAAGGCACCCTGACTGGAATGGCCATCACAAACTGAGAGCGCAGCCCTATCCGTTTGCTCGCCTTCTTGCAAAAATTGCCTATGGATACGTTGTCGCGGAATGGGGCATTGCTGGTTTCAGCCCGCTTGGACTTGATATAATTCTCGGCCGTTCCGATGACTATTTTTATACTGTCGGTGGAAGTTGGGATATTGCAGAACCAATCCCTGACGGAGATCATATTACTGATATCTTCTTGCAAGTTTTAAGCCCGACGGTTCTGCAAATTCGGGTGAACATAAGATTGTTCTCAAAGACCAGAATGCCTTCCTACACGGTTGTTGTTGGCAACATCGACCTTCAAGACTCGCAGCACTTGATCACGTTCGCAAAGCATTACGCGGACGGCAAAGTTCCCGACATGGCGACCTAAGGTCGAGTTGAGCTACCATAGTTCCGTCACGGATTTGCTTGAAGCTTCAAACGTCTAGGAGGCGGCAAATGGGCAGACCAATTGGCAGCTTGAACCGACAGAAGCCGTTTGCTGACGCGCTGCGGATGGAAATCCGCGCTGCCAATGATCATCGCCACTTGCGCGCCATCGCGCGAAAACTAATCGAGATGGCAGAGGGCGGCGATTTGCAAGCCATCAAAGAGATCGGGGATAGGTTGGACGGTAAGTGCGCGCAGACCATCGAGCGCGGCGACGTTTCGGTGGAAGCGCTGTCCGACGCCGAACTGTTCGCGATCATTCGGGGCGAATCATTCGAACCGCTAAACAAGCCGGTGCTTATTTGCGGGCCTGTTCCGCCAACCAAATAGCAGTGGCTGCGCACCATTTGGGGACTGATTTGGGGGCCATCGCTGATAGCGATGCGGATGTCTCATATAAATCAATATGATAATCCGGTTCTATGGCGGAGAGAGTGTCCGCCATAAAGATTCGTATCTACTTATAAAATAAGAACTCTCTTGTACATGTTCACAGTTACATACACTTTCACCTACACCACTGGTGATCGCATGAGAGCCCTGCGGGGCGCCGCCTCTCCCCTTGTTGTGGGAGAAGGCGTGGCCTGAATAAACCGTATCATTTCCGTCTCTTAGCCTGTCTGGCCAACTCCGGAGTCTGCGAAACGAGTCTGGATTTTGGAGGGGGTTCTTTATCCAAAAGAAATTGTCCGGAAAAAACCAGAGAGAGCCCTTTTTGGCGCCGGGATGGATGATCGCGCTCCATCTGCCTTGGCCCAGACTTCGTTGCCGAGTTTGAAAGCGACGGAACCGCCGGGAGGTCTGCTGTTGAAGGTGCGGCCCGAAAACATCCGGAGTGTCGAATTGCAGCTCGCCGAACTCCGAGGCGCGACCAGCGTGCGCGCATCTGAACACCGAGCCGCAATTCGTGACTCGCGACACGCATTCCGCGCCCATAAGACCAGCGATTTTGAACTGTCGCGGCTGCTGGAGCGGCGCGAGATCAATTGAGGGCAAGCTCAGCCACTTCCGTCGAGCCATGGCCGCGATCGAAGGTCATCGACGTTCTTATACTCGCTTCAGCAACGCGGAGTGATCCCCACCTAACCCGGCCTGTCGTCGGCCCGATTAGATGCTGCAGTCTCCTGCTCGTCGGCCAGACGCTCGAAATAGATTCGATGGGTCGCCATCGCAAGTTCTTCTGGCGACGTGCCGCGAAACCTAGTGTTCAGTTCCGCGTTTACTCGATCATATATGTGATACGGCTCCAGTTCACGCGCCGAGAGCAAGATAGCCCTTCTGCGAAACGGAGCATTCAGCGTGCGCGCAAGAGCGATCTCTTCGGGCGAGAAAGGTGTAAGCCGCGCTAACAAGATATAGGGCTCAAATCTTCTTGGAACAGCATCGGCTACCGCCCTCAGATTATCGATGTCCCTTTGGTTAATGCGGTCGCCTTCGTCTTTGCATTCGCCGATAATTAATGAGGGTGGGTCAGGATACGTTTCGGGATAGATTACAACAAAATCCGTCTCACATTCCGGCAGATTTCGATCGGCCATTGGCCGCAGATTGTACGATGGAGCAAGCAATACCTCGTGCCCAATGTGACGCAGGTTCACGGAAAGCTGTTGTAGTAATAGCACGACAGGTATAGCGCCTTGAGCGTTCTTCTCGATTCCCAGAACTCCACTTCGGCGATACGAAAACTCTGCGTTGACCAATTGACGCGCCGAGTCGTGGGTTGCTCCACACAATTCGCACGTGTTGCTCCGCGTAAGAGTTTCCAGTGGAATCCAGCTTGGTAGATTGCAGCTCGGGCACAGAAGATCAACTCCAATGCGAAAAAGGCCTTTGGCAACGAGATGCTCGAACACCATTATGGGGGTAAGCGGACCGGCGCGGCGCGGCTCGATGTAAAGCCGTTCGTGATCGGAAAAGCGAGCGCCAGTGATTGAATTAGCGCGGCCGATTGTTTGCAATGCCGCTCTTTTTGAGAATGACGCATTAGGACCGTATGTTTTGATCAAACGCCGAACACCCGGGATCTTGAAGGCCCGGCCTCCATTATATCCGCCCATACGGGAAGCGAGCTGCCGCGTGATGAGTCCGCCATTGCTAGGTTCGGCGTTTAGGCCACAGAGCGCGAATGTATGTCTAATCACCTCCGACACACTCAGTGCGCGAAGAGTTACATCGTGATCAGTCGCATTAACGATGACGCCGACGCGATCGGGCTCTAATCGCATCTTATCGTATTCGAGCAGCATGGCGCGGCCCGCCATTTCATTTAACTCGGGGACATAGGGCGGCGTGAAAGTATGCTGCTCATCGCTAACGCCGTACAGCTTGAGGGAAGCCACAAGATGCTGTGTGTAAAACCAAGGTTCGCCGCTGAATGGTTTTTCATTGAGTGTAAACGAAACGGCTATCCGATCCTTACTCTCATCTCTGACGCCCAGCGCTGAGGCTTCGCCCAATACCATCATCGGCGGACGAACGTTCAAACCGTTCCAAAGTTCGGGAGTTACTCGCGAAAACACATGCACATCATCGCCGAGCCTTGCGCGCCCGGGCTCCATTGATGCGTCATCTCGGGCCCAGATTGCCAGATGCCGTAATGGTTCTGGTGTGCCGACACCCCGAGTCTGAAGTTGATACTTGTAGCTCGGGAGAACGCCCGCGAATCTTTCTAAGTGAGCCAGATCAACGAAGACTAGCGGAATGTCGGCCGCACGCAAATTCCAGAACGTCACCAAGTCTTCATTGCTCGATACATCGCCCACGAAAAACCCCGGATTTTCACGACCCGCGCGCACGCTGTAATGTCGATAAAGGCCGTAGCGGTTGATGTAGGAGAGGGTCAGGTGGCTAGAAACTCCGTCAGGAAGGGGCGCGGCGGGTTCTATTCGGACGTCCGATGCCTCGGTAGGTTGCCTAAGAATGGTGGTGTAATCGATTCCTATTTCATCGGCGTTAGGGAACGCGCCAAATTGAAACAACCACGCATCAGCCATCGGGTCGGCGTTGTCCCAAACTATCCGGCGGAATCCATGCTCGCGCGCGCCACTCCAGTCCCGCTGCTTGGTCCAGTAATGCAGCGCGTTTTGAACATCGAGAAGATAAGATCGTGCTTGCCCAAACTGGCGATCAACAAACAGCTGGTCATGGAAAAATGGGTTTATCAGGTGTGGGTATTCGTCGCGGAGGGTCTGCAATTCCGGTGCGTCGCCAAGAGGGACGATGTGATCGGCGCGAAAGAGATCAATTAGTTGTTTGGCATTTTCCCGCTGATCGGCGAATACGATCGGATTGTACCGACCACCCCAAAACGCGTTGGTCAATTTGACAACGCGGCGGATCGCATCGCGATCTTCTGAGTGAACCACCCAAGCAATTCGGATCGGTCGATAGCAAACGTTGACCCTACAGGTTTCCATTCTAGCGCCGATCTGCTGCATACGTCATGCTGCTGCCACTATCTTCCATGTTTCTCAATCATCTCGCGAGAAACGATTTTGGTTGGGTCGCGCTCTCGATACCGTTTCGCAAATTCTGCGTCGCTGAGTTCATCATCACCATAGTCAGAATAGTCGAGATGGGTCCACAGTCCTTGCTGTGACAGCTCCATACCGTACAGAGGGCCGACAAAACCACTCAGCGGTATGATGTAGGTGCGGACAAACGGATGGTCCTCGTAGGTCCTCCTCACGAATTGCGCGCCGGGTGTGTCTTCGATGAACCAAGGTTGGAGACCGAAATATCCAAACTGCTTTGCTATGATCGCGTTCAGCCGCTCAAAGGCCGCAAGAGCATCCTGGCGCAAAGACTGATAAGTCTCTGGACTGAAATGAACCGACCGATTTCGGAGGTCGCCGAGAGCAAGGAAGTCTGCCCCAACGCCATCTGCCAAGGCCTTCCAGTCCGTCAAGACAGAGACCGCGAACGGCCAGTTGTCGAAGGAGTCTTTGCGGTAGACTTTCTTATAGTGCTCGGAGGATTTGAAGCTGTCGCGCAAGTCGAGCACTAGGTGGTTTAGGATACGCTCACCGAGCGCACAGGCCGCAACTAGGGCTGGGTAATACACGCCCGCAACAAAGGCACGCCGCGCTTGCGTGTGCAGCCTATTGTGATAGGCGAGCAGGGACATCGACTTTGCTCCTAGATCCGTCGCGTTCCTGATAACGTCCTCAATGCGGAGCGTGCCGTACTCCAGCTCAAGCCGTTTGATCTGATGCTCGCGATTCTCTAGGTGAACTTGCTTAACTTGCTCGTCCCAATGCTCCTCGGGGCTCTCGAGGCTCAGAGGCGTTGAGTCGAAATCGAACGAATACGGATGGTAGCGGCGGGCTTTGCGGTCGGCGAGATTGGCATGCTCGTTATGCTCGTAGACGCCACGGGCCAAGTCGGCGATTGTCTTTCGCATTCGATTTTCATTTGTTTGGGCGGTACAGTTTTCAACGTATTGGCTTAATCGGCCAAAACGCAAGCTCTAGCTGAAGTTTCGGGCAGAAAGAACAGGGCCTGGGACATCGCCGCGCCCGAGGAGCGGTCCACCAACCTAAGGGAGGCGGATTTATTACCCACCGCATTGAGCCTTGACCAAAGCCCGCATCACGGGTTTGGATCGTCGGCGCTGCTTTGGGGAGTGGGCAAAGCCTCGATGGGGGACAAGAAACGACGAAAGCAGGCGTTTCTGGCGGCGCATCCAATCTGCTGTTTTGCGGCGGCAACACACCGGCTACCACCGAGGACCACGTTCCGGCACGCGGCATCTTCGACGGCAGGCAGTGGCCGGAAGGGTACAGCTTCCCGGCCTGTGAACCCTGCAACGGTATGACGCGGCATGACGAGAAGATCGTCGCGATGCTCGCGCGGCTGCTCTTTTTCGACGACAACGAGAGCGAGCTGCAGAGCTTTGAAAGGCGGCGGGCAATGGACGCCGTTCGTCAGGCCTTTCCCGAGGCCTATCGCGCCATGCGGCTCAAGCCCAACGAGGTCCCGGGCCTTTCTCAAACGAACCGGGCGCAGCCGCGACGGCTATGAAATGCTGGGCGATATCCCGGTCGTGTCGATCGCCCAGCCGGATTTCCTGCGCGCACTGCGGTCGTTCGCCACCAAGCTGTTCTGCGCGCTGCACTACAAGCACACGGGTCGCATTGTCCCAGCCTCCGGCGTCATCGTCACAAGGTTCTTCAGCAACGCGCAGGTGTTCGACGGGATGATCCCGGCAGAGGTCCTTAACTTGGTCGGCAACCCGCCCGATCTGAGGCGCGCCAAAACCAGCCTGAATGATCAGTTCGCCTATGAAAATCAGGTTGCGCCGGAAAAAACCCTCAGCCTATTCGTGTGCGGGTTCCGGCAGTCGTTCGCGATGGTCGGCATGGTCAGCGAGCTTGATGACGAACCGCCGCACCTTGAAGAAAAGCTTGAGTACGGTGCGTTCAGGAGCAAGCCGTTTCGGCACACATGAGCATCAGCGCGCGGGACGAATTTCTCTCAACAGCAAAGACGAATCGATGAAAGGGACGTGAGATGGCGCAACTGACGGCCGAAGAGCTGGCCAAAATCGAAAGACTGAACGGCATCCTGTTTCCTTACGCCGACCGCAGACGGAAGGAGATGATTGCCCGGAAAGGCCGTTTCGTTCACTACACGTCCGCCGAGAACGCGCTCAATATCATCCGCCACCGATGCCTTTGGATGCGAAACACTGTTTGCATGTCGGATTACCGCGAGGTGCACCATGGCTTGGATGCGCTGCGCCGATTTTTCGGCCAGGACGCAAATCGAGCTGCATTCACGGACGCCCTGAACGGGTGTTTTCAAGGCGTTGCTGAGGAGGCGATCACCCAGTTCGATCAGTCACTGCAGGCTAATCATCTTGGGACTTACATCGCGTCGATATCCGAACACGACGACCGCGAGGACGCACACGGACGGCTGTCGATGTGGCGCGCTTTCGGCAACTCGACGGCCCGCGTTGCCATGGTGATCAAGCTGGATTTGGCGCTCGGGAAAAATGCAAGGCTTGGCGCCGAGTTGAGTCCGGTGGCGTACTTCACGGAGCAGGACTTCGCGGACGAGGTAAACACGGTGATTGCCAACATCCGCAACAATCGAGAGTTTCTGCAGAGCATCGGCCGGCCGTGGCTGCTGGCAACAGTCCGGGTCATGCTGATCAGCGCGATGGTCGGTTTGAAGCATGAGGGATTTCACGAAGAAAGGGAATGGCGCATCATTCATGCCCCATGGCGTCATACCGGCGCGCGCATACAGTCATCGATTGAAACAGTGGCAGGTGTGCCGCAGCGGATTTTCAAGATACCGTTGCAAAACGATGCGGAGGCTGGGCTGACTGGCTTAGACCCGAACGAGTTGCTCGACCGAATTATCATCGGACCTACCCAGTATCCGTTCGCAATGTACGAGGCGTTCGTATCGGTGCTGAGCGACGCTGGGGTTGTGGATGCGGCCAAGCGGATCGTTACCTCGCAGATACCGGTCCGGACCTGAAGGCGCGCCAACGCCCCGGCGCGATCATTGGTGGTCGACGCCGGGGCGCACTCCCTCTCAACCGAACCGGGGCTGGAGACTACTGATCAGCGAGAGGTCGCACGATCAGAAAAGCACAACTGCAGCGCGGATGTGAGTGCACTTTGTGCCGCGACGACAAGGATTTTTCGCAGCCAGCTAATGTTTGACAGGTGGGGTCTCGTCTAGGACTCCGCTCACGTCAGGCTCATCAATCCCGTCGCTACGGTTGCATTCGCATGGCATGCCGGCGCCGCACTGACACCCCCAAACGTCCTCTGACCAGGGACGGTCAGGGTGATTTTCGCACACCCAGCCCAGCCCGTGACACACGAGGCAATTCGGTTTCGTCACACGTCAGTCCTTCGCCACAAAAAAGCAGCCCAGCCGTCGTCACATCGACCGGAGCTGCCAAGTTTGTCGTCGCACGCACGTTGTGAGCCAACGATGCGTGCAACAATAGAACCTCGCCAGCATAGGCCCGTTCCTAAAAGCTGCGGCATCGCTTTCACCGGTATTGATTCTCTTTAGGAACAATCGGGGGCTGCCCTGGCGTCCATCACCGCGTCGTGCGCCGTGGCGGGCCAACGAGCGCAGGCACTGGAAGCCGCCCACAGGGCAATGCCTCTTGACCTAAAAACCGTTGAAAAGCCACTGAACTAGGTGGGCGGCTCGTTGAAGGGCATGTGGCGGCGCTGTACCGAGAAATGACCCTCAGCTCGCCTCGACGGATACACGCCGTCAGGAAACACCCTTCGGACGAGCGAATGAAACAGTTTCTCGATAATTTTGGAGCCATACTTGGCGCGGCCACACTGGTCCTTCTCCTGTTCTCAGTCACCCATGAGTTTGGATACTTCCTCGTCATAGGAGCGAGCTTTCAAACGTTCGCCTCGACTTCGGACTATTTTGCGAACGCCACCCAGTGGATACCCTCCACTGCCATTATCATGTACGTGTGGCTGGACTGGCGCGCAATTCTTGGCAAGCGGGTCTTCGCTCCACCCATAAGCAAGCATTGGCGCACATGGGTCATCCCAGGCTTTTTTGCGGCCGGTCTGGTTACGACGTTCTTCTTTTCAAGTGAACTCGTATCAATCGCAGTGTTTTTTCCCCTTCTCTACGTTTGGCTCGTCTACGGCGCCCGACTGCTGCCCTTCGAGGATCGAACCGAACCTGTGTTTCAGCAGGCGCGCGCGGCGCTAAGTGTGATCCCGGTTGTCGCCATGGCGGCGTTTTTTATCGGAATTGAGCGGGGCAAATCTGCATTACGCCAGACAACTGGGCCGTACGCGATTTCCATGAAGAACGGGGAACAACGCAACCGGGTGCTGCTACGAAATTTTGAAAGAGGAATGCTAGTCAGGAACGTCGCCGACCAACGCATCGAGTTCATCCGGTGGGACCAGATTGACGAGGTCAGTCGGTTCGCCGCCGCGAAACCGGCAGACGTATCAACAGCGTGTTCATGGCTACGGTTGAATTGCCCGCCAGTACCACCGTCACCTTAATCCAACCGAACATCCGCGAACCAAGTGCGAGCCTTAGAGCAGCGAAAGCTGAATGTCGACGCGCTGGCCGTGCCGCTCCAGAAAATCCTCCAGCGTCGGCGGGACTTCGCCGCGTTCCGCGCAGCGCTGGCGCAGCTCGGTGGCGATCTCCTCTGAGGCATCCTGCGACCAGCCTTCGCTGGTGTTGAAGCTGACGATCCGGATCGGGTTGCTGTATTGCCCCTCCATCAGGTGGCGCAGCAAAGTATCGCGGTCGGTGTGCTCCTCGTCGGTCTCAACCCAAGCGCAGCCTAGACGACTGCCGAAGCTGTCGAGGACCAGATAGATATCCCGGTCGGAACCGGGTGCAATCGACGGCGAGGAACGCATAACTAACCTCACGATGACGGGCACCGGGGTATTCCAGCCTGTCGGCGACTGGCCGTCAATCAACTGGATTCGCAATTCGCCCATCTCTTCATATATACGCCTCTATGCGTTGGCGTCCGGAATTCGCCCTGCCGGTCAAGGCCACGGAAGTCCCCTCCGGCCCCGACTGGTTCCATGAGGTCAAGTATGACGGCTATCGGATCATGGTCATCCGCGAGTCCGACCGTGTGCGCCTGATCACCAAGAGCGGTGTCGACTGCACCAAGCATTTCCCATGGATCGCCGACGCCGCGCGGTCGAACCGGCGCAAGCAATTCGTCATCGACGGTGAGGCCGTGCTGCTCGGGGTCGACGGCGTCAGCGATTTCGACGGGCTGCATTCCGACAAGCACAATGATGGGGTCCAGCTCTACGCCTTCGACATCCTGGCTGCAGACGGCGAGGACCTGCGCAAGCTGCCGCTGTCAATGCGCAAGGCCAATCTGGAGCGGGTGCTCGCCCGGCGACCGGAAGGGATTTTCGCGGCTCCGTTCGAGCGCGGCGCGATCGGCCCCGACCTGTTCCGCGCCGCCTGCAACATGAATCTTGAAGGGCTGGTGTCCAAACACGCCGAGCGCTGGTATGGCGCCCGGCGCTGCAAGCACTGGGTCAAGGTCAAGAACCCGAAGCATCCGGCCTATAGCCGCGTGCAGGATCAGCTCTAGACGGGCCGCCGCAATTCGGTCCGCACGAACTCCAAGAGTTGCTTGATGCACTGCTCGGAGTTCTGGCCCCAGAGCGAAAACGCTTCATGCGCACGATGCAATTCAGATGGCAAAGCCTCGCCCGGCTTCAGTGTCCATCGCTGATCGGCGTAGCGTTCCTTGAACAGCTCGTAGTTGCTGCGGCCGAGCTGCATATTGTGCAGAGCCAGCGCTAAATCTGCCGGAAATAGATCGACGTTCTCCCACGCCTCTTCAATCGCGGGCTGACTGCGGACGATAAGCGTGTCCGCAGCAATGTCCCTCTGAAACGTGGCGTGGTTGAGCGGACGTATGCGAAAAGCAAGATTGTCGATATCGTGCTTTTGAGCACCAGCCCCAAAGCGCAGCCGCAAACAGACTGCCAACGCCTTGCGGCGCCGCTCTTCGGCGAGGACCTCCCTGTCGTGGTCGAGCTTGGCCATTGCCGCGTGATACGCAAGCGACGCCGCGGCTAAAGCAACGAACGCCGCCATCAGCGGCTGCCAATCCCGAACTGAAAATCCCTTTGGGTCGGTCGCCATTGCGGTGACCAGGATCGCAGCAAAGATCAAAAGACAGATGGCGAATAGATCGAAGCGTTGTTTCATGCGCGCCCCCCTGGCTGTGCGCGACGCATAAATGTCTTGGCAAACTCAAAGGCGCAAGACAATAAGAATTCGCGCGCTGGTTGGCGCCTGCGCAGGATTTCTTCCCGCTCGGACAAGAGGCTCGCGCGAATGGCGGGGTAGGCCTGAGCCGGAGGAAGTGCGGCTAGCGATGCCCCACGGCAGATTGCGATTGAGTCAGTTTGGGCAAACGAAAGGGGCGCCGTAGCTGATCTTTCTGCGGTCAGTTTGACCGGAGCCTGCCGCCTCGCGATGGTTAGGCAAACCGCGCAACCGATGCTAGAACGGGCTTCGGCAAGGGGGGCACGTTCATGACAGAGGGGCTGCAGGGGTCCGTTACGATTGAAGTTGACGGCGCGTGGGATATTCAGGATTTGCTCGCTCTCGCCGAAAGCATGTCGGAGAGCTACGGCCTTTTCTATCCACTGGTCGCGACCGAGGAAGAGACGCGCAACCGGCTGCAGGACCTCCTGCGCAAGCAGTTCTGGTCCGGTGATATCGAGACCCGACATTTCGGCCGTTACATCTACCGCTCGATCCCGCGCGAGGAGTCGCTCAGGATCAAATCTTTCCACTATTCCTCGCCGGGCTCGATCGAACTCATGGGGTATCTCGGCGCGCTGCTGTTGCTGTCGCGAGTGGCGCGGTCATGGATCGCCGCCGGGACCGACTTCCTTGCGTTCTGGGAGAAAATCGAAAAATTCTTTGATAAGCGCAAAAGGCTGCGCAGACCGCCCCGTCGGGTCGAGCTGGACGATGACTTCGTGGTCGATGCCGACGAGGCGCGCAGGCTTGTGTTCGACGTCGGGGCTGCGCTCGGGTTTGATCCAATCTCTTGCGAAAAGCTGATCGAGATCATCGGCAATCCGATTTCAGCGCTGAAGTTTGTCGTCGCAGCCGGTAACGAAGGCCGCAAGCTGGCGACCCTTCAAGAGAACGGATTATTGACCTTGCCCGAACCGGGGAGCGGAACCATTGCGCTGCAGGGAAGCGGCGATCCGCGCGGCAGGACTGGCATGGTTGCTGTCGCCCGCAAACGCCGTCGCAGTCCTGCAAAGAAAAGGACGGACTGACAGCGGAAGGCCCGCCTTTTGCGGGAGGGCCTCTATCAATAGTCGCGTTCGATCTCCCGCACGTAGCGGATCACGTTCTCGCTGAACCCGTCGATATGGGTCCAGCGGCCATAGCCCACGCCGTTTCCGGTTCGACGCGACGTTGATCATGTAGGCCCGCTTCGCCTCCGGCGGCGGCACATGGTCGTGGCTCTGCTCGTCCGTGATCACGACGAGGCGGTCGATGCTCAACCCGTTCATGTAGGCCACCGCGCGGCCGAGATAGGTGCCCTGATGGTCCTGGCTGGTTCTGATCGCATCGATGCCTGCCATGCCACGGCGCGCCGGGACCTCGATCACGTGGTTCGAGAACGAGAACAGCCGCACGTCATCGCCGGCGAAGATCGCCGCCAGCGACGCGGCTGCGTCCAGGCGCGTGAGGTCCGACTTCGCCGACAGCTTCTCGTCCATCGACCCGGACACGTCGACAAGGATCGCCGTCCGGCCAGCGAATGCGGGCAGCTCGCCGATCGCGGCGAGCAGCGCCCGGTCGATCGCCGGTTCGAACGTCGGCACCACGCGCGCCGCCGCGACATAGCGGAACGGCAATACGCGCGCCGCGCCCTTGCGCAGCAGGATTTTCTCGCAGATCAGGTCGCGGTCGACACCGGCCTCCGCCACGTTGCGCAGGTTACGCAGCAAAGCGAGATAGCCGAGCTTGTCCTCGCGCAGCAGCCGCTCGAACGTCGCCTTCTTGTCGCTACCTGCCGACAGCGCGACCTCCCACGTATTCGGAGACGGCAGCGCGCCGTCCTTGGCCGCCTTGAACAGCGCCGCCTGCGTCGCGTCGACCGGCTTCGGCCGCGCGATGCGGAAGACGTCGCGCAGCTTGACCTTGCCCGCGCGGCCGTACTTCGCGAACCGGTAGGCGTCGAAGTGGCGGAGCGCCAGATCGAGCCCGCGCATCACCTGCGCGGCGAACTGGCGGCCACGGCCGGGCTTCGCCGTGCGCCGATCGCCGCCGCCGGTATAGATCGCCAGAAATTCCGCCATCTCGTCGGCACGCGAGATCACGCGCTCGATGGTCTTCGAGACCAGCGCATCGGACCGACCGGCGGCGGTGCGCGACAGCACCTCGAGGAGCAGCAGCGGCACATGGCGCAGGTGCATGAGGTTGCGCGCCTCGACCGCGAGCGCGGCGACGGTCTCCGGGTTCACGCTCTCCGCCAGCGTCCTGATGCGATCGGAAATCTCGACGCCGTCCTCATAGAACTCCCGTTCGAACAGGAGGCAGGACAGCACCGAGCGCCGCAGCGCCTGCTGGGCATTGATGGGGTGGGCGATTGCGCCCTCGTGGGTGCGAAGCGCGTTCTGTGCGCGGACATTGGTTCGCATCGGTCGCTCCTCTATTTGCCGGGCCGACCAGTGAGACAGAGCGAAAGGCGATACCGGTCCTTTTTCCCTGCTCTACCAAGTGAGCTACCGACCCTTGCGGGCGGGTTGGAATCGAACCAACGACCGGGGCTCTTCAAGCGAAGTATCCGATGTCTACGGCGTCTGTCTCAGGGGTGCCAGCAAGTGGCGCGCTCGGCATCTTGGTGCTTTCATCCAAAGCGAAGTAACCGAGAGCTACGGCGTGGCGGCGTGCCATAGGCTCCGGCATTGTGGCGGGTCAAGGGCCGGATGCAAACTTTTCGGACTTGACGACAAGATCGGCGTCGTGACGATCGTCTTCCTCGATCTCGCGCAGCCTAGCGATCGATGCTTGAAAGTCCTCAATGTCCTCGAGCACGCGGGTCAGGCGGCTGATCCGTGCGCGAAGGCGGGCTTCTTCGGCCGTCGTCATTGTTGTTCTTTCCTTCGGGTTATCGGACGCTAATCCTCGTCATCTTGCCGCAGTGGTCGCACTTGGTGCGGCGTCGCTCGTTCAGCCGCTGCATCTCCGCGACATAGGCCGTGCGCGTGCGGAGCCATTGTGTCTCCTCGTTCGCCATGATCCGCAGCACGAACATGGGATCGAGCCGGGTATGGCAATTGCCGCATTCGACCTCGGTCTCGCCCTCGCGGATCAAATAGCCGACGTGCTGCATCCGGCCGTCGCGATAAAAATAGCGATGATTGCATCCATTGTCGCCGAACCGCAGGTCGATGACCTTGAGCATCGGTCCGTCTTCAGACGGAGGGTTTTTGAACTTCACCGGCAGCGATGTGACATTGTCGTCGTCGCTCATAGGTCTCTCACTCCTAACTCGACAAGGCGGGCACGCAGCCTGACGTTCTCAGCCATCGAGCGCGAGAGCTGGCGCGCTATCGCGGAATCCACGCGGCAGGCCTACGCAACTGTGGCGTATCATCAATACAACCTGAACCTTGGCACTTTCCGCATAGGTTTCGTTCACATCGCCCCTGCCATGCGAAAATTTTCACGCGGCGTCCCATTTTTGGCGCATCAACACGTAAATTGCGCCACTGATCTCCCCTGCAATTGTTAGAAAATTTCAGTTCACGAATCACCGCGGGCCCGCGCTATCACCCGAGTCATGGGTAGCGGTCACGGTTCGTCAGGCGAATTTTCCCATTTCGAAATGCTGCGCGATGCGGTGCAGGATGCGCCGTCGGAAATTGTGCAGCTCGAGCACGGCGAGATGGCGCGCGAGCTGAACGCACCTGACGTTTGGCCGGGACGGCGCTTCGACCGGCATCTTCACGCGTGGTCTGCGCGCGCGGCATCCTGGAGCGAACGCCGGTTGATGCTCGGCATGATGCTCGCTGGTGCTCCCGCCTTGTTTCAGGGTGTCGAGGCGCACCCCGGCGACCTCGTCGTCATCCAGCCGCGATATGTCCACATTCGACCCCGACGCTCTGGGCGTCACGATCAGGGCATCGCGCGCAGTGCCGTCGAACCGCTCCAAGTAAGGCTATTCCTTACCAGCCACCGATCGGAAAAACGCCAATGGCATTACGCTCGGCGAGGTCAGCTGCGCTTCCAGCCCAAAAATCGGAATGCACCGATCCATTGTCGCCGGACCTCGAAAGCAAGGCGGCGGAAAGGTCAAGCGAACGGACGTGCCGTCCCTCAGATCGCCCGGCTTGCAGCGATCTGGCTGGTGAACCACAAGAATGAGCTCCTCTCTCCGAACTAAAATTTGACCGAGCTGTTAGCCTCGGTCGAACGGAGGAGGAGAGACCATGCGTGTTCTTGCAGTAGCAATGGCAACATCGTTGTCCTTTGCCTTGGTTCCCGCATCTGCAGAAGAGTCCGGATTATCCAAGACGTATAAGGAGGGGCAGTCGGTTCCGGTGCAGCCAGACCGTACGCCCCAACAATCGGACCAATCTCGCAACCAAGATAGGGCGCGTGGTGAGAACGTTCAGATCGACCGCGACTGGAAGGCTCAAGGAAATGTCAGCCGACCGGCTACCGACCACGAGGGATCTGCGGGCAATACTGACACGGACCATCAAACAGTAGGTCGTGACTGGCGAGCGCATCCTGAACGTGACGAGAACCGCTGAAATCAGCAGTGAGCTTTATAAGAGCCGGCGGTGATTGGCCCCGTTAGACTAGAAGAGCCCGCGCTCACCGGGAGGTGATTGTCCTGGGACTGCGGCGGTGCTGTCAGTTGCGGAATCGCACGATTCCAGAGCACTGCGTAACCCAGATTCGCTTAGATTGAGAGACCGCGCCTCACTCAGCGCAGGGTTGAGCCATACGGCTGTGTTCGGGGGTTCTGTCTCGGACCTGATTCCTCGTGCTTCTCTAAAGGCTGAACTGAAGGATCGCTACAGGAGGCCGGACGATGCCGACCCGTACAGAGAGCACCTCGTTTGCCAAAGACGTTCAAGGCCGCCATCTTTGCAACAACCTTGTGTCATCAACAACCTTGTGTCATCAGAGACTTCGCTCTTAGGCCCCGAACGGAAGTTGGCGCTCGAGCTCGATTCTTAAGTTCGCATAAAACGGTCTCTAACCGTCCGCGCGATCGCGGCTGGCGCCTCGTCGGGAATGGCAAAGCATGAACTCACGTTAATTTCGCAGAGGACGTAAGTATCGGCGCCAGACTTGTCGCGCGGACCATAGAGGAAATCCGCGTCCCAGATGACCGGGAGCGACGGCCCATCGATGCCGAGCGTTTCCAGCATTTGTGGTGTCCATTCATCTTCCATCAATCGTCGCAGCGCCTGGAACGACGGGGCGTCGGGCCCGTGCATAATCCGTGGCCCGGGTTGCGCTTCCGGCGAATCCGGGCCTTCCGGCGGCGGCGGTATCAAGGCCTTGATCAATTGATGCCCAAACCCGGCGACTTTAGACCCACTCATGTAGCAGCGGATCATCCCTTCCGGCAGGCGCGGCTCGAACGGTTGATCGATGATGCAGCCTCCCCACCCGAAATATGGCTCGCAGCGAACGATAAAGGCCTCCAACGGGATGTCCTCGGGCAGGCTGCCGTGCTGGGCGTGCAGCACCCGCACTGCGGCGTCGGAACCTGGCAGGGAGTCGACCTTCCAAACGCCTTGGCCTGCATTGCCGCGGTTTTGTTTGAGCACGCGTGGACCGTTAGCCCGCAGGCGCGACGGGAATTCAGCGCGGAAAGCAGCGGCGCTGTCATAACGATGTGTGTCTCCGCCCCAACCGAGATGGCGCGTCCGGTAAAGCACCTCCTTGACGCCCATCTTCAGGATGACATCGGGATGTGCGCTCACCCAGGGGCCTCTTGCCGCAACCTCCCGCAGCAATCGGTCGAGCGCCGCACGCGTCTTCCCTTCATGAATGGGATTGACCCAGACAAGAACCCCATCGACCGCAAGCAATTGGTCGCGAACCGCATCAGCGAAGATTTCGTCGTAGATGACGGGGCGGGCCTCGACGCCAACTGAGGCTAGGGCCTCGAAAACGCGGACAAAGCGGCTGTTCTGTGGGGTCGCGTCCCGACGTGCGGCAGCATCTCCGCGCGAGAGGATGGCGACGGTGTGATGTTGAGAGGCGTTCCGTTCGGTGTTCATGCGCAAGCTCCACGACGAATCGCGTGTCGCGCAGAGCTTGGACCGAAAAGTCTGACGGGGAGTCTGCCCTTCCCCGGTGAACAAGTTTACGCGACTTTATCCGCTCGTTGCAAGTTGTCGATTGCTGCTCTGAAGCGATTTGGCTTGCGATTATCCCCTCCAGGGGGATAGGGTACTGGGCATGGCAAACGAGCACGTCCACGAAACCCACCCCGAGATCGTCAAGCGGCTGCGGCGCGCCGAAGGACATCTGCACCGGGTGATCGAGATGTTCGGCGAAGGCCGATCCTGCCTCGACCTCGCCCAGCAACTGCATGCCGTCGAAAAGGCGATCGGCGAGGCGAAGCGGACGCTGATCCATGATCATGTCGATCACTGCCTGGATGCCGCCGCGAATGGATCCGCGAAATCGACCAAGGGCGTGTTGGCCGAGTTCAAGGCCATCTCGAAATATCTTTAGCGCGGCACATCGAGCTTATTTAGGCCGCATCAGAGACTTCGATGGCGAACCGTTCAATAATTGCAGTCGTCGCCTTTCTGGCGGGCGCCGCCGTCGTGGCGCTGATGCCGGACGTTTCGACCAGGCTGCAGCGCACCGTCGGCATCGCACCGGGCAATGCACCGCCGCAACGCGACGGCAAATCCGAGCAGGCCGCGCCGAAGATACCCGTCGTCGCCATGGATGACGATCGGATCAAGCTGGCGCATATCGACCTGGCAACGGTCGGGCCGGGAACAATCGCAAGACGTCTAGCCGTGCCCGGGACGGTGATTCCTGATGCGGGTCGGGTATCCCATGTTTCGGTTAAGCTATCGGGGACAGTGGCCGAACTGCGCAAAAACATCGGTGATGACGTCACCAAGGGTGACGTGCTTGCCGTTCTTGAAAGCCGCGAAGTGGCGGACGCCAAGAGCGAGTATCTCGCCGCCCGTCTTGCCAATGAGTTGCAGCAGGACCTCACATCCCGCGACAAATCGCTGTGGGAAGGGCGGGCCGTTCCGGAGCAGCAATACATCAAGTCGCGCAATGCCGCCGCGCAGACCGAGATGCGCCTCAACATCGCGCGCCAGAAGTTGCTCGCATTGGGCGTAGAAACGGACGAAATCACGGGCCTGCCGCAATCCCCGGACGCGTCGTTGCGCAGCCAGAACGTCCGGGCCCCGGTTTCGGGGCGGCTTGCCGAGCGCAAGGTCGAGCTTGGAGCGGCGGTGGGGCGCGACAATCTCGAGACCGAGCTGTTTGTCATTGTCGATCTCAGCCGCGTCTGGGTCGAGCTGTCGGTCTCTTCCGCCGATCTGCCGCAGGTCAGGGAGGGCCAGTCGGTGCGCGTCTCGGCGCGCGGATTGCCCGAGACGGCGACCGGCAAGATCGTGTTCGTGAGCCCATTGCTCGACAAGGAAACCCGAACCGCCCGCGTCGTGGCGGCGCTGGACAATTCGAATGGCTATTGGCGTCCGGGATCGTTCGTCACGGCCGGGATTGCACTTAGCGAGCGTCGGGTCGAGGTCGTCGTGCCCGCAACCGCGATCCAGAATGTCGACGGCGGAAAGGCGATCTTTGTCCGCAACAAGGACGGCTTTGAAAAGCGCAATGTCGTGCTTGGCGAACAGGACGGGCAGTCCGTCGAAATCGCCGCCGGTCTCGCTACTGGCGAGACCATTGCCGTCTCAAATACGTTCTCGCTCAAGGCGGAATTTGCCAAACCTCGCGACGAGGACTAGGCGATGATCGCGTGGATCGTCGATTTTTCCGTTCGCCGGCGCTGGCTCGTTCTGCTGGTCACGCTTGCGGCCGCCGCATCCGGCTTCTGGTCGCTGACCAAATTGCCGATCGACGCCGTTCCAGACGTCACCAACGTTCAGGTCCAGGTCAATGCAGTCGCGCCGGCCCTAACCCCGGTCGAGATCGAGAAGCAAGTCACAGTGGCCCTGGAAACCGCGTTGGCCGGGACGCCGGGCTTGGAGTCAACCCGGTCGTTCTCGCGCAACGGCTTCGCGCAGATCACCGCCGTGTTCGCCGACCGCACCGACATCTATTTCGCCCGCCAGCAGGTCGCCGAACGTATCAACGAAGCAAGAAACAACCTTCCGCCCCGCGTCGATGTCCGGATGGGGCCAATCTCGACCGGCCTCGGCGAGATCTATTGGTGGGCCGTGGAGTATGAAAAGCCCGGCGCGACCACACCGGTGCAGGACGGCAAGCCCGGCTGGCAGAGCGACGGCAGCTACCTCACGCCCGAAGGTGAGCGGCTGACAGACGATTTTCAGCGCACGGTCTATCTCCGCACGGTTCAGGATTGGATCATCCGTCCGCAGATGCGGACGGTTCCCGGCGTCGCTGGGGCGGATGCGATCGGTGGTTTCGTGAAACAGTTCCAGGTGCAGCCCGATCCGGTCCGGCTTGCAGCCTATGGGCTGTCATTCACCCAAGTGATCGACGCCATCGAAGCGAACAACATCAGCCGCGGCGCCAATTTCATCGAGCAGAACGGCGAAGGCGTCGTCGTCCGGGCCAGCGGGCGGGTGGAAAATCTCGATGATATCGGCAGGATCGTGGTGACGACCCGGGGCGGCGTGCCGGTCCGCGTCTCCGATCTTGCCGACGTCGCAATCGGGAAGGAGCTGCGCACCGGCAGCGCCAGCGTCGACGGCCGCGAGGTGGTGCTCGGCACCGCGCTGATGCTGATCGGCGGCAACAGCCGCACGGTGGCCGCCGCGGCTGACCGCAAGATCAAGGAGATCAGCCGGACGCTGCGCCCCGGCATTCATGCCCGGACAGTGCTCAATCGAACCCAACTGGTCGACGCCACGATCGCGACCGTCGCAACCAACCTGGCTGAAGGCGCGCTGCTCGTGATCGCCGTGCTGTTCCTGATGCTCGGCAATTTCCGCGCGGCACTGATTACGGCCTGCGTGATTCCACTGACGATGCTGTTGACCGCCACCGGCATGCTGCAGGGGCGGCTCAGCGCTAACCTGATGAGCCTCGGCGCGCTGGATTTCGGCCTGATCGTCGATGGCGCCGTCATCATCGCGGAGAACAGCCTGCGGCATCTCGCGGAACGACAGCGCGAGCTTGGGCGCGGCCTGTCACGGCCTGAGCGGCTCGAAACGGTCACGGCGTCCGCAACCGAGATGATCCGCCCCACGGTCTACGGCCAGCTCATCATCATCCTGGTCTACGTTCCGCTTCTCACCTTCACCGGCGTCGAAGGCAAGACGTTCGAGCCAATGGCGCTCACCGTCATGATCGCGCTGGTGGCGGCATTCGTGCTGTCGCTGACCTTCGTGCCGGCGGCGATCGCGATCGCGATCTCAAAGCCGGTGCGCGAGCAGGAGAACATCATTATCCGCGCGCTGAAATCCATCTACGCGCCGCTGCTCTCCCGTACTGCCCGCGCGCCGCTGCCGGTGATTGGGCTGGCGTTGCTCCTGATCCTCGGGGCGGGCGCGCTGTTCAGCCGGCTCGGGCAGGAATTCACACCGACGTTGGACGAAAAGAACATCGTGATGGAGGTCAAGCGCGTGCCCAGCACCTCGCTGGCGCAGGCGCAGGCGATGCAGCTCCTGATCGAGCAGTCGGTTGGCAAGTTCCCGCAAGTCGCTTTCGTGTTTTCACGAACCGGGACGCCGGACCTCGCCGCCGATCCGATGCCGCCAAGCGCCTCCGACACCTACATCATCGTCAAGCCGCAGAGCGAGTGGCCGGACCCGTCGATGTCCAAGGACGATCTCATCAAGGAGATCGAAGCCGAGGCGAGCAAATTGCCGGGCAACAAGCTCGGCTTCTCGCAGCCGATCGAGATGCGCTTCAACGAATTGATCGCCGGCGTGCGCGAGGATCTGGCCGTCAAGGTCTTCGGCGACGATTTTGCCGAAATGCAGCGGACGGCCGAAAGCATTGCCGCCGTCCTGCGCCGCATCGAGGGTGCTCAAAACGTCAAGGTCGAGGAGACGACCGGCCTGCCGTTCCTGGAGATCAGGATCGACAAGGCCGAGATCGCGCGCCGCGGACTCAACCTCGCCACCGTTCAGGACCTGATCGGAACCGCCATTGGCGGCCGGGTCGCCGGCCTCGTGTTCGAGGGGGACCGCCGCTTCCAGATCGTGGTTCGCCTGAACGATGCGTTGCGCTCCGATATCTCCGCGCTGGAAAATCTGCCGGTGCCGCTGCCGCACGCCAACCCCAATGCACCCGCGGCGTCCATCCCCTTGCGTACGCTCGCCTCGTTCGAATCGACCGACGGCGCCAACCAGATCAGCCGGGAAAACGGCAAGCGGCGCGTGGTTGCGACCGCCGAAGTGCGCGGGCGGGATATCGGCTCGCTTGTCGCCGAGGCGCAGGCCAAGGTCGCCGAGCAGGTCAAGCTCGCACCGGGCACCTATCTGACCTGGGGTGGACAGTTCGAGAACTTCTCGGTTGCCCGCCAACGCCTCTTGTTCGTCGTGCCGGGCTGCTTTGCGATGATCTTCCTGCTGCTGCTCGGTGCGCTTGGATCGGCGCGCGATGCGGTGCTTGTTTTCAGCGCCGTGCCTCTTGCGTTGACCGGTGGCATCGCCGCGCTGTGGCTCCGCGGCATGCCATTCTCGATCTCGGCCGCTGTCGGTTTCATTGCGCTGTCCGGCGTTGCCGTCTTGAACGGGCTCGTGATGCTGAGCCAGATCCGCAAGTTGATCGGCGACGGTGTGGATACGCGGACTGCGATTCAGGATGGTGCATTGACCCGCTTCCGGCCGGTCATCATGACCGCTCTCGTTGCGTCGCTTGGTTTCGTGCCGATGGCGCTGGCCTCCGGCACGGGTGCGGAAGTGCAGCGGCCGCTCGCCACCGTCGTGATCGGGGGGCTGCTCACGGCGACGCTGCTGACGTTACTGGTCCTGCCAGCCCTGTATGCCTATTTCGCGCCGCGGCGCTCGCAACCGGAGACAGAACAGCATTTCGTGCCGAGACGGGCAGCGGAATAGCCTGCCATGCTGTCCGTCCTCGCCAACCGGACCTACCGCCATCTGTTCGGCGCGCAGGTCATCGCCCTGATCGGCACCGGCCTGATGACGGTGGCGCTCGGACTCTTGGCCTTCAAGATTGCCGGCGACAAGGCGGGCGCGGTGCTGGGAACCGCGCTTGCGATCAAGATGATCGCCTATGTCGGGATCGCGCCGATCGCGGGAAGCCTCGCCGGCTATGTGCCGCGTCGGCTGTTTTTGGTCGCCATGGACCTGCTGCGGGCTTCGGTCGCGGTCGCGCTGCCGTTCGTCACCGAGGTCTGGCAGGTCTACGTGCTGATCTTCCTGCTGCAATCCGCATCCGCGGCCTTCACCCCGACCTTCCAGGCAACCATTCCGGACGTGCTGCCGGCGGAGCGCGACTACACGCGCGCCCTGTCCCTTTCGCGCCTGGCCTATGACCTCGAAAACCTGCTCAGCCCGACGCTGGCGGCGGCGCTGCTGACCGTCATCTCGTTCAACAATCTATTTGCCGGCACGGTGATCGGCTTCCTGTGTTCCGCGCTGTTGGTGATGTCCGTGCGGCTGCCTTCGACGGCAGCCAAGGCTGAAGCGGGCCAGTCGTTCTACGAAAAGACCACGAAAGGCGTCCGGATCTACCTGGCGACGCCGCGCCTGCGCGGGCTGCTCGCGCTGAACCTGTCGGTTGCCGCGGCGGGCGCCATGGTCATCGTCAATACCGTGGTGTTGGTCCGCGCGGTGCTGGGGCGGCCCGACAACGATGTCGCCATCGCGCTCGCCTGTTTTGGCGGCGGCTCGATGCTGGCGGCGCTGTTGCTGCCGAGGGTGCTCGACCGGTGGCCGGATCGCGCGGTGATGCTTTCCGCCGCCGCCCTGCTGACCGTTCTGCTGCTGGGGCTGATGGCTGTTCTCCGTACCGGGCACGATCAGATCTGGCCGGTCCTGCTCGCGGCATGGACATTGATGGGAGTTGGCTACAGCGCGGTTCAGACCCCGACCGGACGGTTGTTGAGACGCTCGGCGCAGCCGTCCGACCGTCCTGCGGTGTTCGCGGCGCAGTTTGCCCTGTCGCATGCCTGTTGGCTGTTGAGCTATCCCATCGCCGGCTGGCTCGGGAATTCGGCTGGCCTGTCCATCACGGCCCTTGTGCTCGCGGCGATCACGCTCGCCGGCGTGGTCGCCGCGCGGATGCTGTGGCCGGCCGACGACCCGGAAGTGGTCGAGCACGATCATCCCGGCCTGGCGCCCGACGATCCCCATTTGCAGGGTGCGCCCATGAAACGCCATGCTCATGTGTTCGTCATCGATGAGCATCACCGGCGCTGGCCCAACGATGCCTAAGCAAATCCAAGGCGGGCGGGTTCATTGATCGCGGGGTTCGATTCGATCTTCGAGGCGCAGCGCGCGCTCTATACGAACGCAGCGCAGGCGCTGAATGCGCTGCAGGCGAGCGGAGCCGGTGCGCTGCCGTCACTGGCCGCAGCGGCTTTTGCCTTTGGCATGTTGCACGCCCTGCTGCCCGGCCACGGCAAATCGGTGCTCGCCTCCTATTATGCGGCAGATGGCCGCTGGCGAGGCGCCCTAGGCTCAAGCCTGCTGCTGATCCTTACACATGTCGGCTCCGCCGTCGTCCTGGTGCTGTCCGGCTATGCCGTCCTCAAGCACACGATTGGCGGCGCCGGTCGTGCGCCGGCCCTGGAACAGGCAAGCCAAATCCTGATCGTGTTGATCGGACTCTGGCTCTTGTGGCGCGCGTTTCGTCCCGAACCTCATCGCCATGACCGCTCCGCGCCGCTGCTTGCGATAGCAACCGGCCTCATTCCATGCCCGCTCACCACCTTCATCATGACCTATGCGGCAGCCCATGGTGCGGTCAAATGGGGCTTGCTGCTATCGGCCATTTTCGCTGCCGGCATGACCCTCACGGTTGCGCTCTTTCCATTGGCGGCGGTGTTCGCTCGGACATGGCTTCTGCGCCTCGTTGAGCGCACGGAGACGATCCGTAGCTGTGCAGCATCGGCACTGGAAGCCTTCGCGGCCATCGCGGTGATCGTACTTGGAGCCTGGCCCTTAATGTCGAACTGGTGAGCTTCGGCTCTCCCATGAAGCGACATCCTAAAGAACCGCACATAATCCTCTATCGGCAATGCCAATCACGCGCAACGTCCAAAGCCTGGCGGAATTGGTTCCCGGAATTTCCGCCCGAGCACGGGGTTCATTGGATATCCGAAGCGGATAGGCAACACGAGGGACAACAACCGGCGAGAAACTCGAGAGGCAGAAGATGAAAATGATCCGCCGTGAAATGCTTTACCTCGCTGGAGCGGCAGCAGCGCTTCCATACATGCCAACGATCGCCTGGGCACAGACGCAGACAGCGCCCAAGCTCACCCAGATACTCCGAAAAGACCTCGAAAGTCAGGGCGAAACCGTCCAGGAGACGATCGTCAGTGTCGTCGACTTCGCACCCGGCACGGCTGCTCCCTGGCACAAGCATCCCGGTGCGCAGGAGTTACTTCATGTGTTCGAAGGAAGCCTTGTCGTGGAAGTCGAAGGAGCAGCCGCGACTCGGCTCAATGCCGGAGAAGCAGGAATCATCGCAGCCGATCTCGTCCATCTCGCCCGCAATGAAAGTACCAGCGCAAGCGTCAAGGCATTGGTCGTGCATAGCAGAGCGGCCAGGGACAAGCCGCTGATTGTCGTCGTGAGAAACTGAAGCGACGCTGGGAAGGCGATAGGGCAATCGCACAATTCAAGGACCGCTTTGGAGGTCCGCACCACGCTTCGACACATGGCGGTTAGGCTTTTCACGCATCCGTTGCTACAACTGCACGCATCATCTGACCCTCAAGCGAGATATGGTCATGATTGCGAGAAGTCTAGTTGGCGCGTTATTTCTTCTTGCTAGTTTCGCCCATGCACGTGCCTAGGATTCATTGAGAATCGCTGGCACTCAGCATAGCCCTGGAACTGGCGCAAGCCGCGCTCGCAGACTACAAAAGGCGCGACTATCAGGTGGCGGTCGCGGTCGTCGACCGCTCGGCGTCGTCCAGGTGGTGCTGAGTCGTCGTTGTGCGGGACCTCACATGCCGCCAACGCTTCAGCCAAAGGTCTGGACGGCGGCGACCTTCCGCAGCAGCACGAGCGATTTTTTCGCTATCAGTCAGCGCGGAATGATGCCACCCGAACTTAGTGCCGAAGGCGCGACCCTGCCAATCAATATCCTAACACGAGGCTTCACAATTGCCGACATAGGCTCCAGACGCAGCATTCCAAGGTAACGTACGGCTACAATTTCTCGTCAATTGGATTTCCAGAAACGTAAAAGTAAATTTAGTTGAGAAGATCACGTTGGATTGCAATGTTTGATCTCACGTCGGGGCCTGCAGACCCCCGGCATCCAAGACGGTTCTCCGTCCAAGTTCTGCTCACTGCTCGAGGTCGTGTGACCTCGTGCGCTGGGCGTTTGGACCGAAACATGAGCTGCATTTCTCCAAAATGTCCCAGTAGCGTTTGTTGCTGCCGTCGAGCCGCGTTGGGTCGCTCGGACGCGGCAGAACCGGCTGAGGCGGCACGATGAACTTGGTGTCCTTGGCGCTGCGACGGCCGATCTCGCTTCTGGTGATGGTTATAGCCGTCGCATGGGTGGGCTTTCTGGCGCTCGATCGCATGCCGCGCGACATCTTCCCGGATCTCGGGGTGCCCGTTCTGTACGTCGCCCAACCCTACGGGGGAATGGACCCCGCCCAGATGGAAGGATTCATCGTCAACTATTATGAGTACCACTTCCTCTACATTACAGGCATCGAACATGTCGAAAGCAAATCGATCCAGGGCGTAGGGCTGATCAAGCTTCAATTCCATCCTGGGACCGACATGGCGCAAGCTACGGCGGAGACGGTCGCCTACGTCGATCGCGCTCGCGCGTTCATGCCTGCGGGGACAGTGCCGCCATTTGTGATGCGGTTCGACAGTGGTAGCGTTCCGGTCGGCGATCTCGTCTTCACTAGCAAGACGAAAACCGTCGCCGAACTTCAGGATGCGGCGCTCTTCAAGGTGCGCCCATTGTTCGCGACCTTGCCAGGCGTGTCGGCGCCGCCGCCGTTCGGGTCGAGCCAACGGACCATCCTGGTTCATTTGGATCCCGACAAGCTGCGATCCTATAACATGTCGCCGGACGAGGTGGTGCAGGCATTGGCCGCCGGCAACACGATCAGTCCATCTGGCAATGTCCGCATCGGCGATCTCATGCCGATGGTGCCCCTCAACTCTGTTGTCGGAGATTTCAAGGGGCTGAGTAACATTCCCATCCGCTCGCACGGAACACAGACCGTGTTCATACG
Source organism: Bradyrhizobium elkanii WSM2783 (assembly GCF_000472865.1). GTDB lineage: Bacteria > Pseudomonadota > Alphaproteobacteria > Rhizobiales > Xanthobacteraceae > Bradyrhizobium > Bradyrhizobium elkanii_A. The sequence continues at coordinate 35,033 of NZ_AXAP01000007.1, forward strand.
TGATGTCGGAACGGTCGAAGACGGCGCCGACATTCAGACCGGCTACGCACTCGTCAATGGGCGCCGCACCGTCTATATCCCCGTCACCAAACGCGCGGACGCTTCGACCCTTGCGGTCGTCCAGGCCGTCAAGGCCAACTTGCCCCGCTTCCAATCCGTACTGCCAGACGACGTTCAGGTAAGTTACCAGTTCGATCAATCCCCATACGTGGCTCGCGCGATCCAGGGCCTATTCGTTGAAGGAGCGCTCGGTGCGATCCTAACGGGTCTCATGGTGCTGCTTTTCCTGCGGGACTGGCGCAGTTCGCTCGTCGTCGTCCTGAATATTCCGCTGGCAATCCTGGCGTCGGTAATCGCGCTTTGGGTATCGCGTCAGACGATCAACATCATGACGCTGGGTGGGTTGGCATTGGCTGTCGGCATCCTGGTCGACGAAGCGACCGTCACCATCGAGAACATTCACACGCGTCTCGGTGATGGCCATAGCCTAGCCCGCGCCGCAAGCCTGGCCACGGCCGAAACCACGCTGCCTCGCTTCGTGGCCATGCTCTGCATTCTGGCGGTGTTCATTCCAGCCTTCTTCATGACCGGCGCAGCACACAATCTTTTTGTGCCGCTCGCCTTGGCGGTGGGCTTCGCGATGGTGGGGTCGTATCTGCTTTCGAGCACGTTTGTGCCGGTACTATCGGTCTGGATGCTGCGCAATCCGGACACGCAACACAAATCACAAGAGAGCGTTTTTGATCGATGCCGCGCCAGATACGATCGGCTTACGCGCACGATCATGAAGCACCGACGCATTACCGTGCTTTCTTACCTGGTTGCGACCGGTGCCATCATTCTCGTGGTCGGCAGCTCGCTCGGCACAGAGATATTTCCGACCGTGGATACCGGCCAGATGCAATTGCATCTTAGGGCTCCGGCGGGAACTCGGATCGAGCGTACTGAGCAGATTGCGCTGCGAACACTCGATATCATCAAGCGCGAGGTGGGGCCTGACAATGTGGACATTAGTCTTGGCTTTGTCGGAACGCAGCCGCCCAACTACCCGATCAATACCATCTATCTCTGGAGTTCCGGGTCCGAGGAAGCCGTGCTGCAGGTGCAACTAAAGCGTGGCGCCGGAATCCGCATGGAGGATTTGAAGGAGCGGCTGCGCAAGAAGTTGCCGCAGGAACTGGCCGGTGTACGCTTCTCGTTCGAGCCAAGCGACATCGTCAGCCGGGTGATGAGCTTCGGCGCGCCAACCCCGATCGAAGTCGCTGTGAGCGGGCCGAGCTTCGCCAACAGCCGCCAATATGCCGATAAGCTGCGAGCGAGGCTGGGACAGGTGCCGACGCTGCGAGATCTGGAATTCGAGCAGGAACTTGATTACCCGACGGTTGCTGTCGCCGTCGACCGCGAGCGAGCGGGCGTTCTGGGAGTAACGACGGACGACGTGGCGAAATCGATCGTCGCGGGTACCTCATCCAGTCGCTACACCTCGGCCAATTATTGGGCCGATCCAAAGAGCGGTATTGGATATCAGGTGCAAGTCGAGATCCCCGAGCGCCGGATGAATTCGCTGGAAGAGGTGAAGAACCTGCCAATCGCTCGCCGGTCGGGCCAACAGATCGACCTTCGCAATCTTGCTCACGTTACGGATAGCACAGCGCTCGGCGAATATGACCGCTACAACATGCAACGGATGCTGACGCTTAGCGCGAACATCTATGGTGAGGATCTAGGACGTGTAGCAAGCCATGTGCAGCAGGCGATCAGCGATGTAGGAAAGCCGCCAAATGGGGTGAGTGTGACGTTGCGCGGGGCGATCCAGCCGATGGCGGAGATGTTCGGCGGCCTCCGTCTGGGACTTTTGACAGCGGTGGGCGTCATCCTTCTGGTGCTGGCCGCCAACTTCCAGTCGTTCCGGCTTTCCCTGGCAGTGGGATTGACGATTCCCGGCGTAGTGGCGGGAGTTGTAGTCATGCTTTGGTTGACCCAGACCACGCTCAACATTCAATCGTTCATGGGCACGATCATGGCGATCGGTGTCGCCGTGGCAAACGCCATCCTGCTTGTAACCTTCGCAGAGCGCAGCCGCGCTGAAGGCCGCGAGCCGTGGGAGGCAGCGATCGAAGGCGCACGAAGCCGCCTGCGTCCGATCTTGATGACGAGTTTCGCGATGCTGGCGGGAATGTTGCCGATGGCACTCGGACTAGGCGAAACCGGAGAGCAAAGCGCACCCCTTGGGCGGGCGGTGATCGGCGGTCTGCTCGGCGCAACCTGCGTTACCCTCATCATATTGCCCGCGATCATAGCCATACTCCAGTCGCGACATACGCCGATTTCCGCGTCGCTGGATCCTGACGACCCGCATTGCCGCCATTTTGAGCCGGAGTCGCAGCTCGGGGCTGTGCGGTATGCTGGCGACCGAACAGCGAAGTCCCGCGAGCTGGCGGCGGAATAAGCGAACGACCAGAATGGATCCTAGAGGTGACGTACTATGAATTTCAAAAGCCGAACCGTCATCAAGGTCTTGTTAGTCGGCCTCGCAGCAGGAACCATCGCTGTTGAACGGCAACACTTGGCGGCATCGCCATCACCAGTGAAGCAAACAAAGATCGATGACCCTCCGCGGGTCGAGGTTGTGCGGCCACGCCGAGTCACGGTGGCTCAACGTCTTCAAACCAATGCGACCCTCGAAGCTTTTGAGGAAGCGGATCTCTTCGCCAAAGTCGCAGGGTACCTGTCAGAGGTTCGGGTCGACATCGGCGATCACGTGAAGGCAGGTCAAGTGCTCGCGGTCATCGACGTTCCGGAAATGAAGCAGGAGCTTGCCGAAGCCAAGGCCGAGCTGGAATCCAAACGAAGTGCGCTGGAGAGCGCGCGCCGTCAGCTGGATCACAACAAGGCAGAGCTGGCGCTTCAGGACGCCCTGGCGAAGGACCGGGAGCAGCTGGGTCAGGGACGGAACTTCATCAGCGACCGGACACTCGATCAGGTGCACGCCAACGCGGCCATCGCCAAGGCGGATCTCGGTGTCGCGGAAGCGAACAGCGATCTCGCAGCCCACCAGGTCGATGTGGCCGCCGCCACCGTGGAGAGAATCAAGACGCTGCTCGCCTATACGCAGATCGTGGCGCCTTTCGATGGCGTGGTCGCGCGGCGCCAGGTGAACCGGGGCGATTTAGTCCAGGCCGCCGCGGCCACGCGGACGACGCCGTCCGCCGGATCGCTTTTCACACTGCAGCGGATCGACACGATCAGGGTGTTCTGCGACGTTCCGGAGAACGACGTGCCTCACCTTCACGTCGGCGATCCGGCCGTTATCAAGCCGTCTGGATTCGACGGTAAGCCATTCATCGGCAAGGTAACCCGCTTCTCACTGCGCCTCGATCCCGAGACCCGCGACATGCGGACCGAAATCGATTTGCCCAATCCCGACGAACGGCTTTATCCCGGCACGTATGCGGAGGTCTCACTGGAAATGAACCGACGGCCCGATGCGCTTACCGTACCCACCGCTGCCGTAGGTTCGGATGATGGCGGCAATTTCGTCTACGCCATCGCTGCCGATCGGGTCACGCGCCTCGCCGTCAGGACCGGTCTCATCGATAACGGTCGCATTGAGATTACGGCGGGCCTGTCGGAGGCGACAGCGGTCTCGGCGACCACCAAGGGCATTCCGTCGCTTGGAACGGTGGTTCGGTCGGCGATGGTTCGCGAGAACACCTAACATCGACGCCGAGGCCTGCGGCGTCGGGTCAGTAGTTTTGTCGAACCAATGCCTCATCCTCCATACTCGCGCCTTCACTTCATTACTTGGCGCAAGTTCTCTCAGCCGCCAAAGCTGTTTGCGCTTCCGCCTGTGTCGGATGAGCCGTGCCGATAACCTTCATTTCACCAGGGGCAGGCTGGGCAGTGACAACTTTACATTTCATCGTCGCGGGATCTTGAGCTACGTAGAACGCGGAAGTGCCTGATGGGGGCGCTTGTCCGGTAGTTTTGTCCTGCTGCGCAAATGAAGGTGCCCCAAATGCGAGAATGGCGACCGTCGCTAAAAGAATTTTCGTCATGGTATCTACCTCCTAGCATTGGACAGCGAGCAAATAGAGGCAGCCGACAAAGGTTCCAGCGATGACGGATTTATTTCTCTACTGGAATCCCCGCAGGGGCGCTTCGTGTTTGCCCGCAGCGTGATCGATCACTTCGACGGTGTTGCGCGATATGCGCGATGAAGCGCCGGGTCTTGGGGTCGAATGCGGCGTGGTCGAGGGTGCTGTCAGCTGCACTCTGTATCTTGATGACGCCAAGACTCTGCAGAGGCATCCTTGCCTCGCCGCGGTTTCCGGCAAGTTTGGATTTGCAGGGTCAGTATCTCGGTCGTGCGAATTCGCCCACTCGCGGGCGTGCGAAAAAGGTTCGCGTGACGGCAGGATCGCACGAAGCTTTCGCGTCGCCGGCAGGTTTTCCATGCGCTCGCTCCATCGGCAAAAAGCCACGTCGCAGCCTCCCCGTAAAGTGGTGACCGCACAATATTCCGGCCCGTTGCCGTCCGGACCTTCCTCATGTCAGCGCTCTGGTTTGGAGGAAGGGAACGGTGACGAGTGAGACCGTTAAACTCTTCGTGATGGGTTTGCCGTGCTTGCTACTCGGAACACGGCTTGGGCTGAGATTGTTTGACTACATTGACGAAGCGATGTTCCGAAAGATCGTCCCTCGCTTTGTTGCTGATTTCGGGAGTCTTGCTGGTTATCTGACAGCCGATTGACAGCAGCGACGGCAATCGGTTTATTCCATTCATGGGGGTGTGCGATCCCCCCACGAGGCGACATGCCCAAGAATCGCGTCCGAACTTCACCAAGGACGCCGCATGTCTGCCATCAACTTCTCTTCTCGGATTCGACTTTTCACTCGCGATCCCGATTCTCGCGCAAACTCGGCACGCATCTGGATAGGGCGCCTGCTCGGCACCAGCGGCGTCGCGCTCCGGGCTCTCGCGATCTCAGCCGCGATACTTCCTCCGGCGCATGTCGCGTCGCGCCCTCTTGATGTCCCGGCGACTACCGCGATTCGTGACGCGACCCAGCCGGTCCTCACCACTCATATCGACGATCTCGCCCCCGCGCTGGCGACGCGGGCAAGGCCACAAGAGACGTTGCGAGGAGTCGTCGCGGAGGTAGACCAACGCCACGACCGGATCACCGTGCGCCTGACCCCGCGCGCGACTGCGGACCTCAAGGTACAGGACGGTCTGCTCTTCGATTCTGTTCGTTATGGCGACCAGGTCGAACTCACTGTCGAGACCATCAATGGAGAGAGGACCATTGTTGAGCTTACGAAGGAATAGATCGTGGTGTGTGTTTGCGAACATGCTTTGCCATACGCTTCGCAGGTCCGCTTCCGGCAGAATGGTCAACCAGCGGAGGATCGCGACCGTGCGATGATCGCGCGTACTAGACTCAGAAATGGGTGATGGGCTTGTTGTCCGGCCCGAGCAACGTGGAAGGCGCCTCCTTGAAAACCAGGCTATCTGGGGCGAACTTGATTGTCTTCCCGCCTACCACAAAGTCGGCAAAGTTGTGGGGAATCGCCGAATGAACGCCAGTGGCTAGGAAATCAGCGAGTAAGAAGCAGATGTCGGGCCTTCCGCCAGATCCGGCCGCTAGAAATCCTTGGAAGTTCTGACCTGCGACTTGCGCCTTCTTGCGCGCCGACCAGTTGGTATAGCGCCGATAAAGCTTGGGAAAGATGGCAGGTCCCTCGTCCGTGGCCAGCACGCTGAGGTCGCCGACCTTTGGTTCGCGCAGATTGAAATCGAAGGGACCAATCGTATTGGACAGAAACTTCCACACAAGCGTCTTCTTTGACCGTGCGGTTTTTGCAAGGGCGAGAAGCGCATTGATTTCATCATTGGTCATGCTTGAGTAGAACGTAGGATATGCCCAGCCATGCTCGACCAGCCAGTGATTCAGATTTACCGCCTGGCCGTTCACCGTCACTTCGATGTCGCCAACCAGCCGTCCGTAAGTGTCGAACACCTCGTTTGGGGTATCCACTTGGGTCACAACCCGACAGTCGAGGACCGTCTTTCCCGTCGACGTGAGAAAGTCGTGCAGCGCCTTCGCCGATGTGGCCCCCAGTAGCTGACGATAGAAGTGGATGAGACCTTTGTATGCCGCCAGCTTCGTCGCGCTCAAGCCGTTCTTCTCCTTCGCCGAGAGCGCAGATGGCTGATAATGGAGCTCGGTGGCATCGATTCCCTGCAGTCGGATTGTGACTTTTCCGTTTTTGATGGGCGGAGTACTAAACTTGCCCTTGACCTTCGCATTGTTGAACACATGCGTCGGGTGAAATGGCGAAGAGCTGTCCTTGCGGAATTTGATCGCGTCGGGCCCGACGCTTAAAATGACTTTTGTAGTGTCAGCGTCCGATTGACCGCTTGGCCAGAACTGTTTGAGCTCAATTGTGCCGTACACTTCGAGCAATCCTGCCGGCATTAATAATTCCCCCTGCCAATAAGTAAGCGAAATTCAAGAATTCTGTTTCTCCGAAGCACCCTACGGCAAACCAAGGCTTTCCCTCGGCGCTCAGCTCTTCAACTGTTCCTTGATCGTTTCTGAGGCCCTCAACGCCAGCGCCGCGACAGTCGACGTGGGGTTCGCCGTTGAGCTGGTAGGAAATACGCTGCTGCCCAGCACAAACAGGTTCGGGTGGTCATGCGCCCGACAATATTTGTCAACGATCGACGTCTTGGGATCGCTGCCCATCAGGGTCGTACCCATGATGTGGCCGGAGCCACCATAGATGGTGGTGTCCGGTGGGTCGGCCTGCATGACACGATCGGTCGCGCCGAGTTGATCAAAGATGAACTTGTGAACGTCTACGACCGTCTTGAACGAGTTGCGAACGTACTCGTCATCATCAAGATTGTAGCTGATCATTGGTTTGGCGATGCCGAGCCCATCTGTATTGGTGGAAAGCGTCACGCGGTTGGTCTCGCGCGGCAGCTGCTCGCAGGCACTGTTCAGCGTGATCTGACGGGTCATGTGATCGTTGATTTTCTTCCGCAGATCGGTTCCGAACAGGGCAAAGTTCTCGACGAAATCCAGAATTGTCCCGTTCAGGTTCTGATTGCCGCTCGGGTCCTTCGGGGGAATGAAGTTTCCGCGGGGGGAGCCCGTTTTGGTGCTCGCCCAGCCGTCATTCTTGATCGAGGTCTTGAAGCCGGCGTAGCGCGCGCGAAAATCGCCGTCGCGGAATGCCGCAATATCGGAGGTGGTCTGCGGTCCGCGGAAGGGAAAGAGTGGCTGGGGCGCCAGTGCGAAAGATTGCTTGATGGGGTGATCCATCAGATAGCGACCGACCTTGTCACTGGAATTGGCAGCCCCGGACGACAGCAGTATCCGGGGATTTTCGATGCCGTTGGCGGCGAGCACCACGATGCGCCCTGACGCGCGGTCTTCGGTTCCGTCGGGCCGCTTGTACCAAACGCGCGATACCCACCTCTGCTCGGAGTCAACATCGAGCTTGGTGACGACCGCCTGTGTTCGCAGAACGGCGCCCGCGGACAATGCCTTCTCGACATGAATGACGGCTTCGTATCGCGCCTTGATCGGACATAGGGGCACACACGACGTGTGGCCGTCGCATTCGGGGCGGCCCGCATAGGGTCGAGAGTTGATCGCATGCGGGACCGTATTGACCTTCAGCCGCAAACCATGATCCGGAACTTTCTTGTCATTGATGACGCGCGCGAGTTCATTGTCGAGGAAGCTAGGCGCGAGGGCCGGCATCGGGAACGGTTCGCTGCGATAAGCTCCCCACTTCCGTTCGTAATAGTCTTCATTTTCCTCATCGCTGCCGGCAACGCCCATCTCGTATTCGGCTTTGACGTACCAGGGTTCGAGCTCGCGATAGGTGATCGGCCAATCAAATCCTACCTTGTAGAGCGTCTTCATCCTGAAGTCGTTGGGAAGCATCCGGATGTAGATGCCCTGCCAATGCCAGGTTGAGCCGCCGACGATGCGCTCGTAATAGCTCTTGAAGAAACGCTTCTTGCCGATCGCTTCGGCGGTGTAGTCGTAATAGTTCTTGCCGCCGTCTTCGATCGGGCTCGGCTGCAGGAAACGGTATTTGCCGGGATCGGTCTTCGGGTCGACCTTCGGATCGACCGGCAGCACATCATCACCGCAGAAAGGCGAGTCCGGCGCCTTGGAAGGAGAATTGGTGTAGTTGTGCACCATGGCCCAGCGGCCGAGCGAGTCGGGAGGTACACCGCCGGCCTCCAGGATCAGGACTCGGAAGCCGTCCTTCGCAACCTGATGCGCAACCATTGCGCCAGCCACGCCGGAACCGATGACAACGAGGTCGAATTCCGCTTGTTCGAGAATCGGTCGCATGATCATGTCTCCCGAGCAGCCATTGATCGGTGATCCGGAGTATTTCGGTTCAGGGACGAGAACCGGACCCTCTTGCTCTTGGCGTCTGTGTCGCGTCAGTACCTTTCTAGTTAAAATGCGTGATCGCCAGTCGAAGGGCAGTCAGACGATCGGCGGTTTGCTGGCCCAATAGCGGCGAGGCCCGCCCGGCGTCATCGGCGCGTGCGCATGGATCACCTGCCAAATCATGCCGCGGCTGTACTGCTCGGGCGTGCCATAGACCCAGATCTTCTTCCGAGTGTCCGCAGGATCATCCTGCAGCGGCGGCTTCGGGCCCGGTGTAATATCGAGCGGAATGTAAAAGGCCGAAATGTACCAGAGATAGATGAGCTGCTTCGCGCCGGCTCGCACGGCGGCATCCGACGACATCCAGATCGACTGCTTGACCTCATTCTCACCCGGGTTGCCCCCAGGTATTGCTCGATAGGCCCGTATCAGCAGGTCCAGGTTCTTTGAGAGCTGGGGATGGGTAGCAAAGCGCTCCATGTACTGGTTTGCGATGTGCCGGTCGAGCTCGGCAAGTCCAGTCAGCGACTTCGACACGCCGATGAAACTTTCGAGATACGCAAGATCCAGATCGTAGCCATCCGGCTTCGGTAGTGCGTCGTAGTGAACGCTGCAGAGCGGATCGCCTTCCTCCCACAGTTCCATGACGGCTTTCGCTGATCCCGGCCAAAGGACGGCCGCAGTTGCGCTGGCCATGGCGACCTTTTCGAGAAAGTGTCGTCTGCCAAGATCGATCTTGCTGGAGAATTCCGAATATTTGGAGTTGGCTGTTCTCATTGCCGTCTCCGTCAAAACGTCGGTCGTTCGTCACCGCGGTGCGGTCGGAAAAAGTCAGGCTAACCTTGCATCCGAAAGAACAGGCGAAGTCGCAAAATATTCAACTACTCATTGAACGTAGCGGCTTGCTTTCTGATTCGGACATGCCTTACTTGTTGTATACGAGAAGAAGAGTATCTCCTGCGCGAATTCTCTATGATCTAATTCACACAATCCTGCCTTTCTTTTGAGGGCTGTCGGCCAAGACGTCGTCGGATTGTGGATCACTGTCAGTGTGCGAGCAACAACAGTCCGCTGCTACTTTAGGCTTCACTTGGCGTCGCCGTGGTTACGGTTGGGCCAAGTACAAGTAAGGGACCAGTTCTGATTGCAAGCGATCGACCGGTGATTGAGGATCAGGTGCGCGAAAAGCTTCAATCAGATGGCCATTCGACGTGCAGATCGTTCGTGACGGAAGATACCTTGAGCGGTCGGCTCAGACAGACAATCAAGGTCGCGCAGACCGGAAGGTTGCGGGTCGAGGGCGAAGACGTAAACTAAAGATTCCCTGTGTGCCCAGACCTGTTGGCACTGGAGGGGATCGGCATCCCCGATCGAATCCCTGACACCGATGTCGGCGACCCGACCGGTCTGGATGCCGAATAAACTTCGCCCGGCAAGCTGTCCCGACCGGAAGGAAGTAATCTGAGGAGAACGGGCGGCGGCAACGGCTGCGCCCGGCGGATTGAGGGTCTTGCTAACGCGAAGTTCCCCGGGTTGTTTCCGGGTCCGAGCTCCGTCATCACGTGGAAGAGAGCCCGACCCCCGTTGACAAACTAGTCCTCACGGGACTTACTTGCGCCATGGGGAAAGCGATCTCCCCACGAGGCGACATGCCCAAGAATCGCGTCCGGTATTCACCAAGGACGCATCATGTCTGCCATTATCCAGATCCCATCCTCCAAGCTTTCTGATCTGATGGCGCCTTTGGCTGCCGGCGTTTCCAGCGCCCGGCTGATTGCCCGGCCATGTATCGGGAGGCTGCTATGACCTACACCATGAAACCGCTTTCCTGCGATCCCAGCCGCGTGCACGGCATGTCGGAGCGGATGATCATCAGCCATTACGAGAACAACTATGGCGGCGCAGTAAAGCGGCTGAACCTGATCGATGAGAAGCTTGCTGAACTCGATTACGGGACCGCGCCGGGCTTCCTGCTCAACGGATTGAAGCGTGAGCAACTCATCGCAAGCAATTCGATGATCCTGCACGAAGTGTTCTTCGATGGCCTTGGTGATGAAAGCGAGCCCGGAACAAGCTTGAAGGATGCGCTCACGCGCGATTTCGGTTCATATGAACGCTGGCGTGGCGAATTCATTGCAATGGGCAAGGCGCTGGGTGGCGGCTCCGGCTGGGTACTGCTGACGTGGTCGCCGCGTGACCGGAAGCTCGTCAATCAATGGGCATCCGATCACTGCCATACGCTTGCCGGGGGCACGCCGATCCTGGCGCTCGATATGTACGAACATTCCTATCACATCGACTACGGCGCCAAGGCTGCCGACTATGTCGGCGCGTTTATATCGGCCATTAATTGGTCTGCCGTCGAACGGTCTTACGAGGGTCTCTCAAAATGACGCTGTTCGCTCCTTACGGACACGCGGCAGGCGGAGGCCTTTCTATCCAACCAAGGAGGTTCACAATGGGTCTCAGATATTTTCTGGCGGCTTCAATTCTGGCGCTGTCGTCCGCGTCAGTTGCGAATGCGCAGACCATCGACTGGAACATCTTCACCGAGCCGTTCGTCCCCAGTGCGCATGCCCAGGCAATCGAGTGGCAAAAGATCGATGAGATCTTCGGTCGGAAGCCGGCAGTTTCCGGCGAGGTGCATCGCTATGGATTCCCGCGCAGCGATCTGACAGTCACTTTGGATGGCGTGACCATCAAGCCGACGCTTGCGCTCGGTGGCTGGGTCGCGTTTATGCCGATGCACGGCGAAGCCATGGTGATGGGCGACCTCGTGCTCCTGGAAACCGAGATCAATCCGGTCATGGCCAAGCTTGTCGCCGGCGGGCTTGAGATCACCGCCGTTCACAATCACCTGCTCCGGGCGAGCCCTGCGACTTTCTACATGCATGTCGGCGGTCATGGCGATCCCGTGAAGATGGCTGCTGCCATCCGCGACGCGCTGGCAGTGAGCAAAACGCCGCTGGCGCCCTCGGCAGCGGCCGCACCGCCCGCCATCGACCTCGATACCGCCCAGCTCGATCAGATCATCGGCGCCAAGGGACAGAACAATGGCGGTGTCTACGCCTTCGCCGTTCCGCGGCGCGATCCGATCAGCGAAGCTGGGATGCAACTCGCACCGGTCGGCCCGATGGGTGTGGCACAGTCCATCAATTTCCAGCCGACGGGGAGCGGCAAGGCAGCTATCACCGGCGACTTCGTGCTGACCGGCGACGAGGTCAATCCTGTGATCAAGGCGCTGAAGGCGAACGACATCGATGTAACGGCGGTCCACAACCACATGCTCAACGAGCAGCCACGCCTGTTCTTCATGCACTTCTGGGCCAATGACGATGCGATCAAGCTGGCCAAAGGGCTGCGTGCGGCACTCGACAAGACGGCGAGCACCAAGAGTTAGGTGAGGAGCAAGCAACACGGACCAGAGTCAAGAGGGGGCCGGGATGAAGCGAGTCGTCGTTGCGTTGTCCATGCTGGCAGGCTTTCTGGCCGCCGATTGCGCGGCCGAGGCGCAAACGTCCTGCAAGGTATGCGCCGAGCAGCACAAGGCATGCATGAAGAACTACGCGGGACCTGCCTGCAAGACCGAGTACCAGATGTGTCTGAAGTCGTGCAAATCGAAGCCATAAGCATGGGCAATTCTCGTGCGGGAACACGCGTCGGATATGCCGCCGTCGGATTGCTGGCCATGCTCACGCTCTGGAGCGGCAGTGCCTCGGCCGAAGAGTTGAAGAAGTTGTCGGGCGCACAGATACGCGCGCGGTTTTCTGACAGGCAGCTTACCGATGAGGTGCACTGGCGCGAAGTCTACCAACGTGACGGCACGTTCAGAAGTTACTCGATGGGCAAGGTGCTAACAGGCAAATGGTTCGTTCGTTCAGACGATCTCTGCCTCGACCTTCCGGAGCCGGATGACGGGTGCTTCGAGGTGGCATCGTCGGGTTCATGGATTGTCGTGACCCCGAGGGGACTGGGCCTACCGGCTGTCGGCGTTCTCGAGCCCATTTCGGATCGCGAATAGCCAGTTTGAGCGGTCGAACTTGCAAGGGAATGGAGCGATGAGGAGCCAGCGATGATCAAGAGAAAAGAGCGGGCGTCCAAACGGACTCCTGGCGACAGCGAGTCAGCGCGAGCGCCCTGCTCGTCTACCCTCGTCTTCTATGGCGATCCGCAGCTCGTCAGCGACGCCTTCGCACTGGCGCTCAACGTCATGCAGCGCACGAGTGAGTTTGGAGTTTCCGGCGGGCCACGCCGATCACCAGAAAGGGGCACAGGTGACGACGACAATGCAGGCAAAACACAATAGCAAGAGTGAACTGGCACGGTATTTCCTTCGCCTTGGCTTTCTCGGCTTCGGCGGCCCGGTTGCACTCGTCGGTCAAATGGAACGGGAGCTGGTCAACGACAAGAAGTGGCTGACCAAGGAGCAGATGCGGGAGTCGATTGCCATCTGCCAGTCGCTTCCCGGCCCGCTCGCGATCCAAGTCGGCATCTATGTCGCCTGGCTTCGCTGCGGCTTCTGGGGTGCCTGGATCGGCGGCTGGTGCTTCATCCTGCCAAACTTCATCATCGTGGCGGCGCTCGGCGCGCTCTATGTGTACCTCGGCGACTTGCAGCCGGTGACGGCCATCTTCTATGGCGTCAGCCCTGCGGTGATCGCGCTCATCCTGCACTCCTGCTATCGCCTCGCGAAGCTCGGCATGGAGGATTGGCTGCAGTGGGCCATCGCCGTCGTTTGCCTGGTCGTTACCGTCGTCCTGCAGGCCGAAGTGGCACTGCTGTTTATCGGCGCCGGCATTGTCGGGATCCTCTACTACGGAAACATCTTCAAGCGTTCCTCGACCGCGATGCAAATCGTCGTCATCCCCGCCGCTGCGCCGGCCGTCACCCCGGTCGTGACTGGCTCCACGCTTGGCAAGCTTTTGCTGTTCTTCCTCAAAGCCGGGTCACTGACCTTCGGCAGCGGGCTCGTCATCGTGCCGTTCCTCGAGCAGGGGCTCGTTCAGCAATATGGCTGGCTCAACGAGAGGGAGTTCCTGGTCGCCGTGGCGATCGGAATGATCAGTCCGGGGCCGGTCGTCATCACGGCGACCTTCGTCGGCTATCTGGTCGCCGGTTTCTGGGGGTCGCTCGTCTCGACTGTCGGCATTTTCCTGCCGTCATTCTTGCTGGTGCTGATCGCAGCCCCGTTGTTGGCGCGGCACCGCGAAAACCCGAACGTGCAGGGATTCGTCAAGGGTGCCTACGCAGCAGCGATCGGCACGATTTTGGGCGCCTGCATTCTGCTTGGAAAGATCGCGATCGGTGATTGGCTGACGATTGCGATCGCGCTCGTCTCGCTCGCGGTTCTGTTCCGCTGGAAGGTCAGCAATCCCATGCTCGTTGCGGCCACGGCGATCGTCGGCCTCGTTGCCTATCCGTGGCTACAGCCGGCGTGGGTGATGATCAAGTGACAGGTTTCGGTGCGGGGCGAGGGGCATTGAGGTCAGTGAACGGAGGGACCCATGACTCGCACGAAGTTCCTAATCACTTCTGCTGCCGGGCTCGTCATCGTTGGTCTGACGAGATTGTCCGTCGGGCTCGGACACGCAGCGGGTGATGATGAAGGCGAAGGCGTTCTGGTCAGATTGTTACCTTCTGCCAAGGTTAGCTTGCAACAGGCCCTGGTGACCAGCGAACGGGAAGGCCAGCCAATCTCCGGAAAATTCGAGGCTGAAGATGGCAAGCTTCAGCTTTCGATCTACACCGCAAAAGACGGAAAGTTCTTCGAAGTCGTCGTCGATCACATGACCGGCGAGATAAGCAAGGTCGAGCCCATCACCGAAGGCGAGGACCTTGAGCACGCCGAGGCACAAAAAGCTGCGATTGACAGGGCAAAGGTAACGCTCGCCGCTGCCGTGGCCAAGGCAAAAGGATACGGCGCGCAGAGCATTGTGGTGAGCGCCGTGCCCGAACTGAAAAACGGGCAGCCCATTGCGTCGCTTGGTTTCTTGAACGGGAAGAAACTTTCGAGCATTAGCGAACCGCTGGATTAGCCGACTTGCGGGTCCAGGCATAACTGGGCGCACATGACCGATCCATCGATCGCCGCAGCTCTCTAACAACAATTTCAGAAATTCTTCAGTGGTGGCGCGCTGAGAGGCTGGCAAGATCAATGTGGCCAGGATCGGTTCGGCGACTACAGCGATCCAGAAGAGGTTCTGGGAAGTGCCCTTCAGCGCCACGACTGATGATCGCCGGCGGCAAGCTCGAGCAATCGAAACCACGAAGAGGAGAACGCGATGGATCGAAAGTGGATATTGGCCGGTGGCGGTCTGCTGCTGTTGGGATTGGCTGGCGCAGCTATGGTGACCGCCGAACCCAGCAAGGGCCCGGTTTTCATCGCCGGCGATCAACCGGTCACCGAGGACCAGGTGCGCCAGAAACTGCAGTCCGATGGTTGGTCGAACGTACAGATCGTTCGTGACGGAAGGTATCTCGAAGCGATCGGCTCAAAGAGTGGCCAAACCACGAAGGTTGAAGTCGACGCGCAGACCGGCCGGCTGCGCGCTGCTGATGACGACGACGAGGATTGAGTAGAACCGGCTTGCTCCAGCATACGGTAGCCGCCCGCCGTAGGGACAGGTTGCGGCAAGAGCTCTCTCGTACGCGCGGGGTCTCGTGCCAGCTATCCGAGTTGGCTGCCAACAAGCATTCAGTAGTGTGGTCGAGGTTGTTCTGCTGGCGGGAAAGCGATTCTTGAAGGTGTCGGAGCCGCTCGATTAGCGGATCGAACTCGAGATCGCCAAAGGGCAGGAGAAGAGAATGAACTCTCCACCGCATTGCTGGCGGTACTTGTTTCGCCCATCGCCCCGAGGTGTCGACCGCGGACGAACGAAGATGCTCATTGGTGAGTCGTTTCTAGTCCGATGCGCTGCGGCATCGTTGATCTTTGTCGGTGTCGCGGCATGCTCCGGCCGTGCCTTCGCCTACCGGCCGTTCGACGGCACCGATGCCGCCGTGGCCGCCCCTGGAGAACTCGAAGTCGAGTTGCAGCCGGCCGGCGTGCGACGCGACGGGGCCACCCCGACGCTGGTCGCGCCATGGACAGTCCTGAATTTCGGATTGAGCGAAGGATGGGAGGCGGTGTTCGAGGGACAGGGCGAGACGCCGCTGTCGCCCTCGGGGCCGACGAACCTGATCGCAGCGGGTGCGTTCCTCAAGCATGTCGTGGTGCCGGGCAGCCTGCAAGATAAGAGCGGACCAAGCATCGCGACCGAATTCGGTGTGTTGTTGCCAGACAGCACGGGGGACAGCGGCGTCGGCGCAAGCTGGGCGACCATCGTCTCGCAACGCTGGGACTGGGGAACGATCCACCTCAACGCCGAAATGCTGCTGACGCGGGACCATCATGCCGATGTCTTCCTCGGCACTATCATCGAGGGGCCGTCGAAATGGACGGTGCGGCCGGTCTCGGAATTTTTCTACGAAAAGGAATTCGGCCAGGAGGAAACCTTTTCCGGGCTCGTAGGCTTGATCTGGCAGGTGAGCGACAAGCTCTCTTTCGATCTCGCCTATCGCCACGCGCTGACCAATCACCGTCCGGTCAACGAAGTCCGTGCCGGACTGACGTTCGGCGTTCCACTCCGCTTCTTCGAGAGCGCCCACGTCAGATAACAGGAGAAGTGCAGATGATGTCAGTACGTACAATCTCCCAAGCGATCCTCTGCTGCCTGATGGTCAGCCTAGTCACGCCGGCTCATGCCCTGACCCAGCAGGAACTCTTGGCTAAGCTTCAATCGGACGGCTACACCCAAGTCCGTGACATCAAATCCACGGCTGAAGGCATTTCGGTCAAGGCGGTGAAGGACGGCAAGGACGTATCGCTCGTCGTCGACAGCAGCGGTCAGGTCAAAGAGCGGCGCTAAGCCGGCCGACTGCTGGAGACTAGGTCAACATCGCGTCCTTAACGGTGCGACCGTTACCCTCCGGGCTGGCCGCCTACCTTTCCGATGAAGCCTGCGGCCACCGTGATCGAGTCGTTGGCGATGGCCAGTGGAAGTGCCGCAAGACGGCGGGGCGCCGGCCCGAATACGACCTGCGCGCTTTCTCGCGGATTAAATTCGGAGTTGTGACAAGGACATTTCAGAATGTTCTTGTCGCCTTCTGATGCCTTCACCCACTCGGAGACGGGACATCCGGCGTGGGTGCAAATCAACGAATAGGCGACGATGCCATCGGCCGATCGCGATCGGGACTCATCGTTGAGTTCGCCGGGATCAAGCCTTAGGATGACAATCTCATTGAGCCGCGATCCTTTGCGGATCACCGAGGACTTCGGGTCCTTCGGCCAAGCGTGCACGGGCGGCCCACCAAGCTCCAGATCATCCGGTTTGATGATATCGCCGGCATGCTCCCCTTCGGAGTGAACGAGAACATCGCCCTTTTGTGGTCGCTCATCGCTGCCTGGCTGATCTTCCTCCGCCACGGCAGGCTTGGCGGCCGCATATGCAGCGGCGGCCAGAGCCGTCAGCAGCAGCGAGCGTCGCACCGGATCCTGACACGCCATCGCCGCCTCCGTTCGACTTTTCTTACAACGTGCGATTTGCACTTAATCTTAGCGCAAATTGAGCGCCGCGACTCAGCCAAAATGAAGGCGGTGGACGATGAGAGTAGTCCTTACCCCGACGTTTCGGTAGCGATCCGGTCCAGGCGCAATCGATGCCGATGATCCGTAAGCAGGCGTCCGGCTCCCATGACGGCGGCCAGCGTTCCGAGGCCCGTTCCGCCGGCAATTAGGAACATGATCAAGAGTTGATATTTCACGGCGTCTATCGGTTCGACCCCGGCAAGTATCTGGCCGGTCATCATTCCCGGCAGGGAAACAAGACCGATTGCCGCCATGCCGTTAATGGTGGGCATGAAGCCGCTTCGCAGAGCATCTCGCATGACCGGCAGCAGCGCCTGATACCGCGTACCCCCGAGCGCAAGGCAGGCTTCCACCGCAGCTCGCTCGCGCACCAGGCCAGTCGTGAGCACGTCCAAGCCCAGGCTTACCCCGGTCATCGTGTTGCCCAGGATCATGCCCAACAGCGGCAGCGCATAGCGCGGATGATACCAGGGCTCCGGGTGCAGCTGCGTTAGCAGCGAGAACATCGTGACGGTACCGGCAGCGAGCAACGTGCATCCTGCGCCCAAGCCATAGGTCCCAAAACCTAGCATCCGCCGCTTCTGCCGCACGACGATTTCGCGCGATGCGAAGAGAACCATGATGACGGCCGCGAGGGCCGTCCAAACAGGCGAGACGGCAGCAAACAGGAACGTGAGCACATATCCGACCAGCACCAGCTGAACGACCATCCGCACAGTTGCGACGGCGAGTTGCCGCTCAAGCTTGAGGTGAAGCGCAAGCGAGAGAGCGCCGTCCATGAGAACGAGGAGCGCAGGCAGAATGAGATCACTGTAAGTCAGTTGGATGTAGGTCAAATCTGATGCTCCTCGATGCGACCGTCGCTTCCCATCACAAACAACCGCGATCCGACGCGGTGGGCCTGGGCGGTGTCGTGAGTGCTCCATATGACACCTGTCCCGCACGAGACGCGCTCAGCAATGATCGATTCAACGATCGCGGTCGATGTCGCGTCGAGCGCCGAGGTAGGCTCGTCCAGCAGAAGCACGCGCGATTGCAGCATCAGCGCCCGCGCAAGCCCCAGCCGCTGCTTCTCTCCGGTGGAAAGTCGTTGGATAGGCCAGGTTCCGCAGCTGGGCGGTAACCCCAATCGCACCACCAGCGGCATGGCATTATCCCAGGCGGCAAAATGCTCTTGCACCGTGTCCGCCCACCAGCCCGGTTCAGCGGCGAGGTAGGTCACTTGCTTCCGCCAAAGCGGGGCCGGCACGGTTTCCCTGAGCGTGCCATCCAGCGTGACCGCCCCCTCATTGGGATCGAGATCCGCGATGGCGCGAAGCAGCAGGCTCTTGCCGACCCCGGAAGGTCCCTGCAGGGCAATGCATTCGCCATCCTTCAGCTCGAATGAAACACAGATGTGCAAGCGCGTCAGCTTGCTGACTGTAAGCATGGCCGTCTATGGCCTTTCAGAACAAGGCCACGCCTTGCGTTAGAGGAGGTCGCTCACTAATGTATTTCCACGGGGGTTTGCAGTCTCCCCGTCAGACGGATGTTCCGTCCAAGCACTGGCCAATCCTCGGTTGTCGGGATGGTTGCGCATGGACGGCACTAAATTATCTCCTTTCGTTGATCACATTGGACGACTGCGGCCGGCCGCCGCCGGTCAAAGTGAGCCCAGCACCCCGGCGGTCAATGCGGTCGCCGTCTACTTTTCCCGGCTGGGCACGCCGATGTACGCCCACGAAAAAGTCACGCTGTCGGAGGTCGCCGAAAGCATCGCTCGGCTTAACGGTCACAAATACGCCGGCATCTTCGATGCCAAGAAGCATTCGAGCGGAGATCTCTTCTTCGTTCCGGACGACACGCTCATGCTCGACGAGGCGCGGGACCTCGGCATCCACTCTCCCCGCCAGCTTTATGGCGCGGTTGTGCCTTATCCTTTCGCCAAAACGAAAGCCATCACGCACCGACTGATAAATCCGCTCGCAGCGCACCCGTCCGGCTGGTCGGCCGCATTCGCAGAAAATGTGAGCAATGCTGTCCTGCCGGGCTATACCGTGTTCAACCCTGACGACGCTGGGACGGCTGTCAGGCGCCTGCTTTTGCAAGGTGCCGTCCGGGTAAAGGAGCCGCTCGGAGACGGTGGCCACGGACAAACGGTGATTGGCACGATTGCTGAGCTAGACGCTCTTCTCGGCAATTTACCAACCGAAAAGATCGAGCGCCATGGACTGGTTCTGGAAACGAACTTACGCTGCGTTACGACGCGAAGCATTGGTTGCGCAATGGTAGGCGATCGGACGATCGCTTATCACGGCACGCAACGGTCGGCGACGAACAATCACGGAGTTTCAGTCTACGGTGGCTCGCATTTGATTTGCGTACGCGGAGGCTGGGCGGAACTGATCAATCTGCCGATGGATGCCAAGACGCGTATCGCCATAACGCAAGCTCGGACCTATGATGGCAATGCGACCCAATATCCCGGATTCTTGGCCTCACGCCGAAACTATGACGTCGGCGAGGGAATAGATGGCTGTGGACAATGGAGGTCCGGGGTGTTCGAGGCGTCGTGGCGCTCAGGTGGTGCAAGCACTGCCGAACTTGCGGCCCTGACGGCATTCGCGGAAGATTGCGCCTTGCAGGTCGTCGAGGCCGCCTCTGTGAAACAATTCGGAAAGCCGAGCAAAATCCCGCCTGGCGCAATCGTCCACTTTGAGGGCGATGACCCCGAAGAGGGGCCGCTGATCAGATATACGGTCGTCCCACGGGCGCTGCGCCGTGCAACGACAAGGGTATCCGGCGCCTCATTCCGGCGCGGACATTAGCACACCGCCTCGCAGTTCGAGAGACGTCTGAGCAGTCTGTAGGTCGCGCTCGTGAGTAACGAGAAGCAGAGTCTTGCCGTGTTCGCGAACCACACGGGTTAGCAACCCCATCACACGTTGTGCACTTTGGTCGTCAAGATTCCCGGTTGGCTCGTCAGCAAGGACGAGCGCAGGATCATTTGCCAACGCTCTGGCAACAGCAACCCGTTGCTGCTCTCCCCCGCTGAGCTGGGACGGATTGTGGTCGCTGCGATCGGCCAAGCCGACTAGATCAAGAAGTTCGCGGGCGCGGCCTTGGTTCGCTCGCCCCAACGCAATCATTGGGAGCAGGACATTCTCGAGCGCGGTCAGCTGCGGGATCAGATTATAGCTCTGAAACACCATACCGACCTGCTCAGCCCGATACTTTGATGCCCGACTTCCGGACAGGCGACCGACGTCGATACCCGACACGAAGACCTCCCCCTGATCAGGCCGATCAAGTCCGGCGACGATATTGAGAAGCGTGGTTTTGCCGGAACCGGATGGTCCGCTTAGCCGAACGAACCCACCCTTCTCGATTTCAAGTGAGACTTCGCGCAATGCACCAACTGTGGCGTGGTCGCTACGATATGTCTTCGAGACTGAACGCAGGGAGATAAATGCAGGAGTCACGGGCTTGCCTCCGATAGAGTCGCTGCAACCGGCCCTCGCAGAAGCTGAACTGTGGTTGAAGCCAAGCCGACGCTCACGGCTGCAATCGCAATCGCCACCATCGAGCACACCACCACCCAATCGATTGTGGGCTCCGTCGGGCCAAGATCGGCCATGAGAGAAGGCATCGCGAAAGTTCGCGGCACGAAAGCACTGGCAGCGAGACCGCCAATGGCAACCGCAGCCAGTCCAAGCGCCAGCCCGAAGATGACAGCGGGAGCGATGCCCATCGCCGGCGGAAACCCGAGGGCCAGGAGCGTGGCATACTGCCGCCGACGCTCGACATAAATGTCATGCAGCAGGTTTGCGGCGAAGGATCCAGCCAATAGCAGCGTCGCGATGCTCATGGCGGAAAACAACGTCAGCGTCAGAGCGAAATCGCGCACCTTGCGCTGGTATTGGCTGTATCGTTCCGTTATGAAGATGCCGGGCTCCAGCCGAAAGGCTTCCTGGAGCTTGGCCACGAGAGCTGGCACGTCAGAGGTGCTTCTGGCAATGACGAGGGCATCGGTCAGGGTCTCGCGACCGAAAATGTCTTCGCTCGTCTGGATGTTCACGAATGCACCGCTCGAGACGAAGGTCGAATCGGGCCTCAACGAGGGCGCTTCAGCCGACCTTGGCGGGGCGCCCCGTAGCTCTAATCTGTCGAGAATGCCAACGACGGTGAGCTGCAGATCCGTACCGTCCGCCTTCCGTACCGGAAAGGTCCCGCCGATATCTACGCCGAGCGACCGAGCGGATGCTTGATCGAGCACCGCCACGGCACGATCCTCCCTCCGCAGGAACCGACCGCGCGCGAGCGAGAAGCTGCTCAAACCGCGCTCGACGTCGGGATCGATACCAAAAACATACATATTGAGAAAGCTGTCGCCGTTGACGACGTTGCGAAACAGCGACTGCCGCCGAACAACCTGGCTGTCGCCCGTAGCCGTTCCCAGCTCGGCGGGATCGATGAGCGGTTCATAGACCGGAATTGTGAGCGGCGGCAAATATCCGCTCCGGGGGGTTTCAAACAAAGCTCGATTGAAGCGACTCTTCACCTCGACGACGTCAGGCCGATCCTGGTGTATCGCCCTGGTCAATGTATTTCGGGCCCCCGCGACCACCATCAGCGAGGCAGCTACCGTCGCGCTGGTAGCAGCGAGAACGATGGCGGCCGCAAGTGCTTCCACGAAGCGGCGGCCGTAGCCTCCGAAGGTAAGCTTCACCCACATCATGCGGACACCCGAAGGAGCTGGGCAGGCGCTTGTGCAAGCGGCCACAGCAGTACCGGAAGAGCTGCGATGCTCGCAGCCACAAGCGCAACGGCGACGGCAAAACCGAACGTTGAAGCGCTGCGAGCGAATGGCAGAATACTCACCGCCACTGCAGCGATCACTATGCCTGCGGCAAGCGCAGCGTACAGTCGGGCCGCGAAATAGAGCAGAACTCTAAACGGCGAAAAACCAACGGCTTGCAAAATTCCGAGTTCGCGCCAACGCGCCAGGATCAACTGGATCTGCTGACCCGCTGCCCCGGCAGCCACGAGCCCAAGCAGGAGAAGGACGAAGAACGACCCTCCTGTTTCCAGTTTCCTTTGCTCTAGGAGCGCCGTCTCGAAATTGTTTCGCTCCGGCACTCTCAGGCAGAAGGTGGCCGGATTGGCAGCGCCGCAGTCTTGCTTGAGACCGAGCTGATCGAGCAGGGAAGTCGCTTCGCCTTCGACTGTCGGCACTTCCCGGACTGATTTCGCTCGCACGACAAGTTCCTTGGCTGCCGCCTCTTTCGGGGCTTGTATGCCGCGGGCGGCTAATTCCTCGCCGACAAATCCAAGAAATTCCTTCAAGAGCTGTTTGTTCAAAAGAATGGGCAACGTGGTTGCCACGCCCTCCGGCGCATCCGGCCGGCGGACTGTGAGGACTTCGCTGCCGCGCGCGGCGAGGCGCCAGAATGGCTCAAATCGCCCCTGGTCCGGGCCTACGAACTCGAATGTCCCGATCAGGTTTAGCTTCTCGTAGCGCCGAACGATTGGTGGATCTGCGTTCAGATACGTCAGATCGACGGTTGCTTCAGCAGCAGGTCGAATACCGACGTAGTCGGTGACCCCTGAGGGAACAACAATCTCATTGCGATCAGGCGGACGTACCGTTCCAGATGTCGCAAGCAGGGGAGCACCGAGAACTGCCGCGGGCGCCTCTGGATTCAGATCGTGGAAATTCACATAATAGTCGCGGACTGGATCGAATGACCGATCGACGCCTAGCACAGTTGTCCGGGCACCGAGAGATTCCTGCTGCTTCTCGTTTTCGAAGACCACAAAGGAGGTGTCGGCCACCAAGCCGAGTTGTGTCCCATTATAGGGAGCATCGACCGACTGCACGCCGGAAATCGAATGCAGCGACTGGACCAGATTCGCGACGTCGTTCGCAGGTACGCTCCCGAGCTCAATAACAAATGTCGCTGCTCCGGACGCTTCATAGTCGGTCAAGAGCTCCGCCTGTCGAAGACCTATCTGGCCCACAAAGAACGTGACTGCGATCAGTGCGAGTGCTATCGCCAGTGCGGTCACTAGGGACCGCAGCCACGCCCTCTTGAGATCGACGAAGGCGAGCCAAATCAGCCCGCGATACACGATCGTTCCTATCTCAGTTCGCGCTCGATATCCTCATGGAGCTCGCCGATCATACCGGAAATGGTCGATTTTACCTTGGTGGCGGGCGCGCCGCTCGTGAGCTCCTTGTCCAGCGAATCGAACAACAATTGTTGCTCGCGAGCTTCACGCGCTGAAATCCTTGGCGCCAAGCTGTTCCAAGCCGTACGCGCTTCGCCAAACCGGGTTTGAGCTTCGGCGGCGTTGCCTGACGCGTAGGCTGTATCCACCGCGCGCAACGAACTCACGATCCGGTCCACCGATTCCCGGCCTTGGGACCTCTTCTGGGCAACCGCGGCGCCGCTCCAGCCTGCACTATCAATTCCGAGACCGACCGTCACCACGCCGGCCGTCAGCATTAGGCTAATCCACATTGGGGCAGTTCTCATCGTATCCTCCTGTAAGACGCCAGCTCGACCACGTTGATCTTGCCCGTCTCTCAGCGCGCCACCACTGAAGAATTTCTGAAATTCCTGTCAGGAAGCTGGGGCCGAAGGGAACCGCGTCTATAACGCTGGAGGAAGTCACGAAGCACAGCACACCGTGCGCGCATTTTGGTCGTCGAGAAGAAAAGACGCACGCAAATTCGCCGAGCTACCAGCTACGTACTCGCCGTCTTATGGAGCGCCACCCGCAAACAATTCGTAACCGTCATTCGCAAGCTTCATTGGATGGTCTTCCCAAAGTCTCAAGTCCGACGCTTGGCTCGTTCAATGCGTCGGACGACCGTATACCGGATCATAGGCCCGTCTTGGGGATCATCGAGCCTAATGGAGGCGAGAGCTTCTGGTGGCGGTTCACGATTCCTGCCGAATTCTTCCACGTGAGATGCCTCGACGACTTCTACCGAGGAATCTCGCATGAATTCAGCGAAGGCCGCCACTTCCGCGCCCGTGGCCCCTCCGGCCCGCCACGAGGACTCGAAGACCCCCGATCCGTAATGACCATTCACATCAAGACCCAAGCCGACATCGTAGTTTCGGCGCGAGGCCACGAAACCGGGGTAAACGTTTGCCGCCTCGTCATAGACTCTTGCCTTTTCGACTCCGACGCGAACCGCATTGGTCATCGGCAGCTGATACAGGGTACCCCATCCTCCCCGTACGCAGACGAGATCCGAGCCACCGTAAACCGGGCGCTTCTCGTTATTCGTCGTCACTCTTTGCCTTCCATAATACGTGAAGCTAAAATTACCTACCGCAACGTGACCAACGCTCAACGTCGCAGCTTGATGCAGGTTTTCTTCAAGCACCAAGCCATAGTGAGCGAGATTGTCCACCGGGAAGCGATCGAGGAGTTCGTCCAGCTCGTTGGGCGCGGTGATAACTGTCTGGCCTCGACCTCCAGCCTCTCGCGGGTCTTTCACGCGGATTGGTCCGCGAGGGAGCATTCGGCCTGCGGCAATCCTCGCGTCCCGACGACAGAAGGCGGTATAGCCGGGCAACACCGCATTGCGTATTCGCTCTCCGAATTTGAATAGCCATCCATCTGGCCGATCTGCGTCCTTGTCGACGAGGGGATGTGTTATAGCCTTTGTCTTGACAAATGGATGCGGAACAACGCCACCGTAGAGATCGGTCGCGCCTCGAATGCCAAGAGATTCTGCTTCATCCAACAACAGGGTGTCGTCTGGAACGAAGTAGATATGACCACTGCGGTTACTGGCGGCGGTGCCGTAATCGCCGCCAAATTTATATTGCGTTAGCTTAGCGATTGCCTTGGCGTCGGCAGCCAACATGATTCTCTGATGGACGCGTAGCGGCTTTCCAAGTCGGGATGCATAAGTGACCACGGTACCTATTGGCATTCTCAGGACTGAACTCCAACGTTTGCTGATCCGCTCGGCTATTGGCGCCCCCGTGCGGCGCCTTGCGAGCGCCCCGAAGAAAGCCCGGCGGCGGCTCGCCAGCTCCCCACGTATTGGCCCTAGTTCACGGCGTCGGACGGAACACCCAGATTGCGGCTGGTTCGCCGGGATTGGCGCGTGCGGCGACGAAAAGCCGATCGAGATCGGGGACAAACAGCGCGGTTCGCGCGCCCGATATTGTCGGGATGTGAGCTGAGCGACGGTATGCGTCTTCCTTTGCCTCGAACACATCCAGGTATCCATCGCCGCAGATGAGGTACACGCGATGGCGCTTCGCATCGAAGAAGAGGTCGTCTGAATCTCCGCAGGCATCGGCGGTCGCAATGATACTGCCGTCCTGCATTGAGAAGACGCCAAGCTGAGCGGGATTCCGGGACGCCACGAGAATGCGTCCGGACTCTTCGTCCAGGGTCATCGGAAAATTGCTGCCGGTGTCGACCGGCCAGTTCGCCACCTGCTTGCTGGCAAAGCGATCTATCACCGCTATCTCACGCGATTTCGGGACGTTTACGAAGATGCGACGGGATGAGCGGGCGAGTTGAAAACTCTCGGGGTGAGCCCGCAGCGGAATGTCTGCGATCTTGCCATTCGTCGCCGGGTCGATCTCTGCCAGTGAGCCATTGCCGTAGCCGACGAATATCCGGTTGGATGCAGGATCAATGCGAATGTTATCGGCATCATCTCCCAGATCGATCTGTCCTGCTGTCTCGTAATTCGGACCGCGGAACAACTGCACCGAACCATCACCGGCATTCGCAACAAGGAGCGTGTCACTCGACGGCACGTAGCCGATGCCTTGCGGTCGTTTCAGCCCGGTAATGACATGCTGCGCCCTGCTTTCCTTTAGATCGACGATCTGGACCCGATCGTCACCAAGCTCGGCGACGAAGAGGCGCTGCCGGGGCAGATCGATGGCTAAGTGATCAATCCGGCCGCTCACCTCGCCCAAAGCGATCTTGTTCTCGAGCTGGAGCGGTGGCGTCGCCGACGCCTGACCAAGCGATCGATCCACTGCGACCGTCGCCACCGCAATCACGGTGAAGCATACCACGCAATATTGACGCATAGTCTTCATTCCATCAGGCCCAAACTGCTTGAGATTGATATCGCCCTGCGAGATTTCGGTCAGCCTTGCTCAGCTCGCCGTTGGCTCGCCGCTGACGAGATCATAGAAAGTTGGTTTGATCGCATTGCCCTGGACGACCATGGCTTCGAAGACGGGCTTGCCGCTACGGATCTTCTCTCTAACGGCCAGGACCGTACCCAGCGACGACGCCTTCTGGATGATCGCCGGTATGGTTACCTTGGTCATTGACAGGAGCGAGTGGTACTGCGCCGACCGAGCGATGTGCTTTAGGTCAGCGAACACTTCCTTCTTAGGGCTCCAGGTCTCCGTCGTCACATCGCCGATGTACTCGTTGAAGGAGTTGTCCTCCGCAGCGGTGCCAAAGCCCTTTGCCGAGGTGTAGATCGACAGCATGAGCTTGTCTTTGACCATTTCGTATTTCGCCTCGATGGGCACTTCAGTTCCCTTAGCCACCTGGTCGATGCCTTGCTGCAGGGTCAGCTTGGCGCTTGGCAGCGCCTTGATCAGAGTTGCCTGATCAGCATCTTCGGCCCAGGCAAGATTCTGCCCCAACGTCGCGAATACGACCGCGATAACGAGCATCAGGCCTTTTCTCATCATGTTGAGCTCCTCCTTGTATGCGCGAGAGTTCGCTTCTGTGGACTGCCTCTCAAATTTGACGGAAGCATCCAAAGTCGGCCGGGGCGGATTTCGATCGGGTCTTTTTGGCCACGCAACATTGTTGCCATTTCAGGTCCCCGATTGGTTCCACTGGTCGAGCCGGTGCTCGCCTTCGTGGTGCGGCTCGACCACGTTGATCTTGCCTGTCTCCCAGTGCGCCACCACTGAAGAATTTCTGAAATTACTGTCAGGAAGCTGCCGCAGCGACGAACCGTGTCTATAATGCCGTAGGAACTCTCGCAGCGGAGTACACCGTGCGCATTTTGATTATCGAGGACGAAAAGAAGCTCGCCAATGCGCTGCGCGAAGGCCTTAAGGCGGAGCACTATGAAGTTACGATTGCTGCGACGGGAGAGGACGGCTTCTTCCTCGCGAGCCAGCGCTCCTTCGACCTTCTGTTGCTCGATCTCATGCTGCCACGCCGCGACGGCATCGATGTCCTCGCCACGTTACGCAAATGTGGCAATCAGACGCCGGTATTGGTCCTGACGGCGAAGGACGCCGTCGAGGACAGGGTAATGGGCCTCGATCAAGGCGCCGACGATTACCTTACCAAGCCGTTTGCATTCTCCGAGCTGCTCGCGCGCATTCGCGCGCTCGTCCGCCGGGGGCGCATGGATCAGATTCTCAAGCTACAGCACGAGGATCTCGAGATGGATCTCGTCACACACAAAGTCTCCAGGGGAGCGCATTCTCCCGACCTGACCGCGAAGGAATTCGACTTGCTCGAATACCTCCTGCGCCACAGCGGCAGTGTGGTGTCGCGAGAGATGCTGGCGCGCGACGTGTGGCACGCGACGGCCCGAGCTACACCGCTCGACAATGTGATTGATGTCACAGTCGCGCGGCTGCGTCGCAAGATCGACGAACCATCCGAGAAAAGGCTGCTGCACACGGTCCGCGGCGTTGGGTACATTCTGAGCGGGAGGCAAGAATGAGATTTCGCCCGCCAAGCGTGCGTGCGCGGCTTACGCTCTGGCACGCCGGCGTGTTGACGCTTATCGTGTGCATCTTTTCCGCAGGCATTCTACTTTTCGTCGCGACTCGCCTCTACGCCGAGCTGGACGCGCAGCTCGACCGAGAGATCGCAACCATTGGTAATATCTATCGCGAGGAACCGGAGGAGCTGAAGGATCTCCCTTCCCGCTGGGGCATCACATTATTCCAAGTAGAAGAGGCAGGCGACATCCGTCAGCAAACCGAAGTATGGGAGCGAGAAGGACTATCGCGCGCGCTGCAGCCAGGTGACTCGCCATCGCCGCAGTCTTGGACGGCTCCAACCGGCCGTCACTATCGCGTCCATAGCATTTCTGAATCGTCCTATCGCGTGGCCGCCGCGGTTGAGGAAACCTCCCTGCGGGACACGCTCTGGACACTCGCAGTGATCCTCGCGACGGGTATTCCCTTCGCTGCAGGCCTGGCGATCGCGGGAGGTTACTTCCTTGCCGGCCGCGTATTGTCTCCGGTCGGCGCCATGGCGCAAGAAGCGCGGGAAATCACCGCGGAGTCGCTCGCCAAACGGCTCCCGGTCGATAACGCCCGCGACGAGTTCGGGCAGCTCGCGACAGTATTCAACGACACACTATCCCGCCTGCAAGATGCGTTCGAACGGCTGCGCCGCTTCACGGCCGACGCTTCGCACGAGCTACGCACCCCGCTCACCGCAATGCGCAGCGTGGGGGAAGTGGCGCTGCAGAATACACTTGACGCCTTCACGTATCGCGACGTCATCGGCAGCATGCTGGAGGAGGTCGACAGGCTCACGCGGCTAGTCGAAAGCCTTCTGATTCTCACGCGCGCCGACTCGGGAAAGGTCCAACTGGCTCCAGAGGACCTGGACGTTGGAGGGTTGGCAGGACATGTCGTCGATCAGCTCCGCGTGCTCGCTGACGAAAAGCAACAAGAACTCGTGCTTCGAGCCCCGATCCCAGTCCATGCGACGGGAGACGCCGCGCTCATCCGTCATGCCCTCATGAATTTGATACACAATGCGATAAAATACACTCCAAATGGTGGCACGATCACCGTCGGGGTGAATGCAACGGATGGGCGGGCCATAATCGAGGTGCGAGACACCGGACCGGGGATTCCTGCCGCGCATCGGGACCATATTTTCGATCGCTTCTATCGCGTCGACCCAAGCCGCTCTCGGGAAGAGGGCGGGGTCGGGCTGGGGCTCGCAATCGCTCGCTGGGCGATTGAGGCGAACGGCGGGCATATTGAACTCGTAAGCGAAGGGACGGATGGGAGCTCGTTCCGGGTCATTCTACCGGTTTCGGATGATTCATCCGCCGCTGGCGGGGATCGACAGTTGCCGTGTGAACTGCGGAGGGAGAGACAAGAATTCGCATCATCGTGAAATGCGCTGTGACGGTCTGCATCTGCATTCAGGCAAATAGTTGAACCGTAGCCCCAATTAGAATGGTTGGGCGGTTCTCGCCTTTCAAATCGACTGGATTGTACTCTGAAGCGAGCTGCGCATCTGGCGGGACAAGATCGTCAATATTTTCAGGTTGGTCTATCAAGCGAGATTTCGAGTCAGATCCTGATCAATTCCAAGTCCCGGGTTGCGCGACGTGGCCCAATTCCGAGTCCCGATGGGGCGGCCGGTTTTGGGGTAGACCGGACATCCGGCCGGACCGGCACGTCGCAGAAGGGCCATGCGTAGACATCGGCACTTGGTCGACCACCTCGTTAGCGGCGATTTCTGAATCGTGAAGTGAGTCGGGCTCGGCGGCGGGATGCGGCAGCTTCTGCCGACCACGCAACGGAATTACTGCTTCGCCCCTGCGGCGACGGCGGTCGCCATGTACTTCGAATAGAATTCAGCGACCCGCGTGCGCCACATGCCGACGAACGCCTCCGATGTCACCTTGTCCACCGATTTCCACGCCTTCTTGAGGGCCGGAAGGGTGTTCCCCCAGATCGCGCGTTTGCACCACTTCTCGCCCTTCTCCCTGCCTTCGCTGGTGGCGCACATGGATTTCCAGGCGATGCGATCGGGCTGGCTAATGTGCTCGGCGGCGCCTTCCCAGCCCTGCTGATGGATCAGGTAAAGATCGTTCAAGTCCGGCTTCCGGTGCGTGATCCACTCGAACAGGATGCCCTCGGTAATGACCTTGTAGGCGGCCGCAACGGCATTGTCGCGGGGACTGCGAATCTGCCCAAAGCCGAACTTGCTGAACTCATATTCGCTCAGCTGAAACAGGCCGATATACGACCCGGTGCGTTGATTGGGGTTGAAATTGGACTCGATCTTGGCAACCGCTTTCATGAAATTGAAATCGAGACCGAACGCGTCGGAAGCACGTTTGATTTCCTCGACCGGCGTTCCGACCGGGATGTCCTTGAGCGAACGCAGGACGGTCTCCGCCGGCTTCTGGGCGGGCGGCACTTCGGACCAGACGTAATAGATGAGATATTGGAGATCCTGCGTCGCCGGCGCTGGATTGGAGGCAACACCGGTCTCATCGCTCGTTGTCGGCGCCGGTCGGGTGGCATCATAGTGACCGAACGGCACCGATCTTGTCCCGATCAAATCGTCGCCTGCTTTGGCGTGGGCCGACGATGGACCGGAAGCAGCACCAGGCATCGAGCCAAGTGTGACTTCCTGCAATGGCGGCTCAGGGGCGGGCTCGGGCTGCGGCCGCGGCAGGGCCTGCATTATCTGCTCGCGTAGCTTGACCAGACCGTCGAGGCGGTCGGACTGCAGCGCCGGCGCTTCGTACGGTTGCTCAAGCGAGGCAACCTCGGCCGGGCGCAAGGCGCGTTGGTGGACCGCAACCAGGATTAGCGTACCTATCGCCGCACCGGTGAAGATGACCCTGAAGGCGAGCATGGCAGCGAGCTTTCCATGCGCAACGGGGCGACAACATGGCGAGATCACGACCGAGCCCGGAATGTGTCCGAATCACGTGTCAGCCAAGCGTCGGAAGCGGACTTAAGCGGGCCGCTGGCCATGTCCGCGTTGGGTCCAAAATGCGACCTGCGCTCAACGTCTGCTCCTAGGGCCAGACCAGGCATTCAAGCTCAGCAAGCAGCGGCGGTGGCGGACTCGTTATTGGCTTAACCGACTCGTTTCTTGCCTTTGGGGCACATGGGATGGGCAGTTCTATCTCGACCTTCAGCGAGGCAGAACAGCTCGTGTAGCCTCGCTTTTTTCGCCGACTCGAGCGTCGTATTCCGAAATCATCGACGAGTTCTTTCGCAATCATTTCTTCAGATACGTTGCAACCGCGCCGGCTCCGCATGCCTGAATACCGGTGCCACTCGTTTTGCTACGGCCAGTGTCCCAAGTTCATCTGTCTCCAGGGCAATCTTTTGAGCCAGCATGACGTCGCCTGGGACGAGATGTCCCTCGGGAGCAAAGCACAAGATGCCTCCCGATTGCTCTTCGAAACTGATTTCCTGCACGTTGGCCACAGACCCGTATTGCACTCGATATCGCCTGCGAGTCGTGCAGCCCACAACGTCGAAATAACCCTGCTCCTCGAACTGTCTCCTCTGAGCTGGCGTTAGCCATTGGCGCAGAAGCGTCCGTCCTTTTCCTTCAGGCGAATTTTCCCTGACAAATGCGCGATACAGCTGCCGGAGCGCACGAAGTCGGGAAGTTTGAGCTGCACATCTGCTCATGAAAGACACGGCGACCGCCCCTCTATCCACCCCTAAGCCGCCGGAAGAACAGCGTTTCTTTCGCAGTGGGATCAAACTCAAAGACCCGCCACGGTTCGCCTTCCGCCTTCCGTACTGCGGCTGTGAACCCTTCAGCGGTCAACTCCTTGAAGCGCCTCTCCGCCTTGACCAGCGCTTCATTGTCGTCAACTTCGAATTCGTAGCGGGAGTGGCCGGTGTGATCCATTACAATGTGGGTCGCCATAAAACGCTCCTGGACTTAAGGATTGGCCACATAGAGGCTCCACTCGTCACGGAGGGTAAGGCCAGGCGGTTGTGCTCGGGCTCTGTGGTCGTTGTCACGTCGAGCTCCTTGACGGTGCACCTGAATTGGTCACTGGCAAAACGGCTTGGCTGATGCTGTGCGGGAGCGGACGTGGGCGTTCGATCCTCGCTACAAGAGGCAAAACGAGGAAGAAGTGGCCGAAATAGTACACAGCTCCGATCCGGCTCATGATCAACCAAGCGCCTTCAGGCGGCTGCCCACCGGCGTAGGTCAGTAACACGCAATCGGCGACCAGCAACCAATAGAACACCTTGAACATCGGTCTGAACCGCCCTGAGCGGACCGGGCTGGTGTCCAGCCATGGCAACGCGAACAGGACAAGGATCGAGGTTAGCATGGCGACAACGCCGACGAGCTTGTTCGGAATGGCCCGCAGGATGGCGTAGTACGGGAGCAGGTACCACTCGGGCACAATGTGGGCCGGAGTAACTCCCGGATTTGCGTGGATGTAGTTATCCGGATTGAGAAGTGCGTTGGGCTCGTAGAACAGGAACCAGCTGAAGAACAGAAAGAGGATGACCAACCCGAAGAGATCCTTCACCGTGTAATAGGGATGGAATGGGATTGTGTCGCCCGCGTCCTTGGTGTCGACGCCGGTCGGATTGTTGGAGCCGAAGCGGTGCAGCGCGACGAGATGTAGGCCGACCACTGCAACGATCACAAACGGCAGGAGGTAGTGCAAGGAATAGAACCGATTGAGCGTCTGACCACCCACCGTGAATCCGCCCCACAACCAGGTCACGATGCTGTCCCCAACTCCGGGAATGGCGGAGAACAAATTCGTAATGACGGTGGCGCCCCAAAAACTCATCTGCCCCCATGGCAAGGTGTAGCCGAAGAAGGCTGTCGCCATCATCAATAGCAGAATGATAACGCCGAGCCACCAAAGCAGCTCGCGCGGCGCCTTATAGGATCCGTAATAAAGACCGCGAAAGATGTGGATGTAGACCACGGCAAAGAAGAACGATGCGCCCGTCGTGTGGACGTATCGGATCAGCCATCCGTAGTTCACATCGCGCATGATGTGCTCGACTGACCGGAATGCTCCGTCACCCGTCGGAGCGTAGTGCATTGCGAGCACGATCCCGGTCACGATCATGATGACGAGCACGATGCCTGCCAGCGAGCCGAAATTCCAGAGATAGTTCAGGTTTCGCGGTGTTGGATACGAATTCAGCTCGTGATCTAGGAACGTGAAGATAGGAAGCCGATAATCGATCCAGCGAATGACCGGATTCGAGAAGTCGGCTTTCTGTTGGACCTTTGCAGCGATTTGCGACGACATCTTTGTCCTCAATGTCGATCGGAGATGGGCTGGAGAATGCCGTCCAGAGCTAATTCATGTCCGACAGACGTCAGCGTGATTCGCATTCCGTCTTACCCTCGCGCGACGGAGAACACCGATCTTGATCGTCTTTCAGCTTCTCGCCACTGAAGAGTTTCTGAAATTCCTGTCAGAAATGCTCCAGCTACACAGCGGCGCGGCGGACAGACGCTGCCGCGCCAGATCGATTCCTCAATCGGTGCAATTCGGCGCGCGACGCCGTCGCAACATAGTAAGCACCATGTGATGTGGTTCACTTCAAGTTGCGCAAGGGCGTGATTTATTTCGTGTGCCGTGTAATGCCCGTCCTGGTCAGGCTGTTCGCGGGTTGCGATCGCACTAGTTCGATCAAGCGTACAGGGGGCATTGTAGGAATTGCTCGCGGCTGTTTTCGAAATCCCGGTGTGAACTCTTATTCTTGGCTGTCTTGGAGCATTCACCAGGAGACAGATCATGCCTCTGGCTACGGAGCGGACCTCTTTTACAAAGGACGTTCAAGGTCGCTATCTCCGCAACAGCCTCGCGGAGGTTGATGCTTGGAAGACTGCAGCGGGGCGTCCATTCGACTTCATCATCGTGGGTAGTGGAACATTCGGCTCCGCGATCTCAGAACACCTGTGGTTTCGTCAGAAGCAGGCAGGCGGTGGATTGCGTACGCTGGTCGTCGAGGCTAGTCTCCTCACTGTCGCCGAGCACATCCAGAATACTGGTGTCCTCGGTTTTGCTGACCCGGCGGTCCCATTCTTTTTGAATGAGAACGCGCCGCAGCCCGAGCCTCCGCGCAACGAGGTCTGGGGCATTCCCTGGAAATCGGCGATTCCGTTCAAGGGGCTCGCCTACACGATTGGCGGCAGATCGCTGTATTGGGGAGGCTGGTCGCCCCGCCTTCTCGATGAGGAAATGACGACTTGGCCGGCAGCCACTGTTGCCGACCTGAATGGCCGCTATTTCGATGAAAGCTCAAGACAGATCGGAATCGACGAAGCCAACGATTTCATTTCCGGTGAGCTGCAGAACGGCCTGCGCCGCCAGTTCTTCGACAATATGGCCAGCGTCTGTTTCCGCTCAACGCGCTTCCGCCATCCCCGCTTTTGAAGCCCGGCGCCGATCCCGCGCAGTTGCTTGGTCTGACCTCGACCACTGGTCTATCTCAAGCCGACCCTGCTGAATTTGCTCAAGCTCGAAGCGCCACTCGCCGTGCAGGCACGGCCGCCCCATGCCGGCTTTTTTCCGCTGAACAAATTCAGCGTAGTCCCGCGCTTCATGAAGGCGGCCCGTACGGCGGTGAGCGACGCGAATGGCAATGACGCGGTCAAGGAATTCATGCTCTTGCCGGATACTCATGTGCTGTCCCTGCCTACTGTTCCTACCGCCGCCGGCAGGTCGTCAAAAGAGGCCAGCGCCAATCTGGCGTTTTCGATGGTGCCGAGTGCAACGATGACCGCGCCGCCCGGTGCAAGGTCAATTGGATTCCGGCTCGTATCGACGCCGGTGACCCGCCATGTCGTCCCTGAAGGGCTCGATGTCCATATCGTCATGGACAACTACGCCACCCACAAGACATCCAAGATCAAGCGTGGCTCGCCCGCCGGCCGCATTATCATGTCCACTTCACGCCGACTTCTGCGTCATGGATCAATCAGATCGAGCGCTGGTTCGCTGAGCTCACCAGAAAGCAAATCCAGCGAGGTGTTCACACCTCCGTCAGACAGCTCGAGGCCGACATCCGTACCTTCATCGAACGGCACAACAACAACCCGAAGCCCTTCAAATGGACCAAGTCCGCAGACCAGATCTTGGCTTCTGTCAAACGCTTCTGTCACAAAGCTCAGCAGACTTTATGTGGCGAACTTTAGATTCACGTGACTAGTTGTATTTTTATTTAATTTCAAATTTAAGCTGTTTGCCTAGATCGGCGGTCTTAGCCCGGGAGGTGTAGCCACTCAGTGATGTGCGCGGCGGCTTCGTCCTCACGCGCTTTCCGTAATTTCTGGTTCCGTTCACCGCCGGGTGGAAGCGCCTTAGCTTCCTCGCGGAGACACTTCGCCTCTTCGAGGCGCTCTTCGAGGGGTTGACGCTGTTTGAAACGATGCCGCCCAAGCATAACGATGCTCCCTTGAGTGAGGCGGGAGCGTTGCCCGACGTTCTCATCACCGATAGTTGCCAAGGGCCGTGCGGTGATAGCGGTCAACATTCCAGCAGCATGTAGGTTGCTGGGTTCCCAATGCGGAACCGGGTGAAATTCGGAGATTGCGAAAATGAGGTGCCTCCTTCGCGAGGATAATGAACCACCAAGAAGGCGAGCACGCCTGCGACTGCGGGAGCCGGCGCGCCCTGCCCGGTCTGCAATTGCCCGGAGCCCGGCGAACCCCCGCGCCTTCGAAAGGCTACGAGACAGCCTTCGACAAAAAGGGCTGGCGACACTGATCGGCTCGGGGGTAAGCTACCTCCCGCGAAGATGCTCGTCCTAGGGGCCCGACCCAAAGATTGGGCCCTTACTTTTTGCGTCGTCATCTGGAGTGGAGTTGCGATAGGGCCGATCGAGCGCGGCTGGCTGTGGCTGCACGAAAGCGGCACCTACGCGAATATCACGCCGGAAGGCGCAAAACTGTTTGTCTGACAATGGCAAACGATTGAGTCAGCCTCCACCGCCAGGCGCGTAAGGCCGAAGCTGCCGCTCGCATACAGGAGTGGCTGTCGTCTCCCGGCCTGCAGCCACCAAAGGGGTAAAGTCCCCCAGGGTCACATCCGAGGAGCAAAACATGACCCTACAAATCCCAGAGGTAGTTCCCACTAGGATCGACTGGCGTGTCTTCGCGATCCTGGGCAACACGATGCCGCCCCGAGATCCTAATGACGACGAGGACGAAGAGGAAGACGACGACGAAGAAGAAGAGAACCGAACCGAGGAACCGCCGGTCGTGCGCGAGCCGGACGAAGACTAAGCTGGATGCTTTGGGATTGGCATAGCCTGAGCTTCGGAGGGCGTGATCCGCGGCCCACGTGCGGCGCTGCCGCGTCCGGTGGCTTCCAAGGGCCCTTCTAATCCCGAGAGCACCGGCCAGACGTCGAATGGACGACGGTTCTCGGTGGAGCAATTTCTTGGCGTTCACTGGTGCAGGAGCTACTTCGACCGCCGCTCATGACCCACATCGGAAATGGTCGATAATTCTGCTGTGGTGCGCAGGCAGGGCAGTTCTCGCTTCAAAAGCGCGCTAATTCATCCTCGGCTGAGGACGAATCTCGACGATGGAAATAATTTTAGAGTATCTGATTTCTGCCGGCATAGTCGGCTTTGGCGTTTGGATCCTTGCCGCCGCCAATGCTGGATCGGACTTACACTCCATTTGGATCTCGCTCGGGTTCCTGTCTATCGCGGTTGGGTTGATTAGCCTGTACGGCGTAATCAAGCACTGACCGCTTAAGCCTCTGGCGGCCTCGCCCACGTAATTTTCGATGGCTTCACGTCGCCAACGTCGTTGCAGGGGGACTGAGCCAGGCCGTGCCATGCGAAAGCGCCGCCAAGCCCGACTAAAGGGTCCTTCGAGCAAGCTATCTCCTAACCGGGGTGGCTATTCTTCAAATCGCGTCGGACGGAGCGATTACCGCGTTTAAGATGCTCGATTGGAGATGCTGCTTGCTGCGGTGCATGAGTCCGGAGATGGCCCAACCCGGACCTCTGGTGAGGTCCGCGATTGCGCCGCTATCAGGGGCACAGCGGACCTATGCGCATCGTGATCTGCGGCGCGGGGTTTATGAGTATCGCCCTCGCGCGTCGTCGCCCTCCAGCGGGCCGGTCCGTTGAACCGGAGCTTCATCGGAATCGCCGGAATGCGGTCAGTGCAGCGTCCTCTTGCGCCGCCAGCCCGCTGCAATCATCGCCTCACCGATCGCGCGCTTGACCAAGGCGTCGGCCTCTTCCTCAGTCATCCACTCCAATTCTCCGTCTGGGCCGATTCGAAAGCCAGCGGGGTTTTCGCCCTCAGGCCACGTCGGCGGAATCATCTTCTTCTTCGCTGTCATCCTTCTCCCTCCTGTTCACTACATCGTTCTTACTCTCGACACCCGCAGCGGCGGCGCGTGCGGCAGCGCCGGCCGGATCGGCGACCTCTTCGAGGGCGGCGCGAACGGCATCGTCTAGCACCTCATAGCATTCCGCTTGCGGACGCATCGCGAGCGCGTAGGCGGTCTCACCGGGCAGGTTGAGCAGTCGATTGCGCACGACTAAGAGCATCCGTTCCAAGTCTCGCTTGACAAGCGCGAGCTTCGCAACTTCGCCGGCTTCGATGGCGTCTTGACGTTCTTCGCGGCGACGTTTTGCCGCCACGAGACGCGTGCGTTCCTCCGTGAGCCTGCTACCGGCGGCACCACCCCGCCCCGCAGCGACAGAGCGCAGGTGGGCCAGGACCTCGCGGCGTACCTGGTCAAGATCATATTGACCGCTAGGCTGCCGCGTAACCACGCATTCGGCCAGGTACTGGTCAAACTGTGCACGAGAGCAGCAAATGTGTGCCGCCGCCTGGGCGATCGTTGCCATTTCTTCTAACTCCCAATTCTGTACTGGTCGCTACAGATATGTCGGGCGCTGGCGCGGCCCCCCATCTACCCCGGGGTCCAACAAGGACCCAAGTACCTAACCTTCGGAGACTTGCTTATACGTCTCGCTCCAGCGCCGGCGCAGATCATTCAGCATCGCCGGGTAGCGACTCACGAATTGCTCGATCATCTGCTCGACTTGGTCCATCTCCGGGTTGAGCTTGATTGCGGTGTCGCCGTCCGCAAGATCACCTGACAAGGTCGCGTGTCGATGTTCAGCCACGATACGAACGGTTCGACCGAGTTCTTCGTTGTCCGACATTTGATGCTCCCATCGATTGGTCGTTGTTGCTACCGGCGCCGCAGGGTGCCGCAGCCGGTGCCTCTGCACGCGAAATACTTTGACGCTTGGCTTCATGGACACTAGGCGTCCCTCCACGCTGGCCTCTCACCGAAAGGCCACCGCAAGCTCCCTGCTCGCGGACGAGATCCAGCTGATGGAGACTGAGGTTGCGCAGCCAAGCGAGCCGCGAGATTGCTATCGGGCTTGCCCCACACCAACACAGGCCGCTTCGGCTCTGATTGCTGCTCGCCCGCGATGACCTCGAAGGAGGCAAGCTCCCCGAGCGCGGCTTCGATCTGAGCCCGTGCACCAGCGAGGCTGGCGGCCTCAATCAATGCGACGCGCGATTTCTGCCCCCGGCCTTGGGGTTGATAACGGATCAGAGGAGTGTGACATTTCCTTATAAATCTATATTTATAAGAGCCTGTCACACTCCTCGGGCTGCTGGCGGCCTCATCCTCTTTATAAGACTGTGTCACACTCCTTCGCCGGTTGCGCTCGACATCGAGGCCATCGCGGCTGTACGCCTTTCGCGCCGCCTGGGAGGTCGGCCAGAGGTCGGGATAGATCTTGGCTGCATCTGCCGACCATGCCGGAACCAGCCCACGCTCGATCATGATGTCGATCGTGTTTGGCTCCAGATCGCCGAACTCGACCACGGCATCGAGCGCCAACGGCACGATCGTGTCACCCAGGATCATCCACACCTCCACCGGGTTGGCCGCCGACCGATTGACACCCCGAGCCCGACCGACGGCCTGGACCACGGCTGCCTCGGTCACCGCCTGCCTGATCAGTTCGGCCTCCGGCAGTTCGAACACCCGGGAGGGGAGCAACACCTCGGCGCCGCTCTTCAGCTGAACAGGTCGGTCCTGCGTGATCATGGCTTGCGGGCGCCCACAGGGGCGCTGGGCCGGACGCAATGGCAGCGCTATGGGCTTGCCCGTCAACGCGGCCGCCATGTGCTCGACCGCATTGGGCGACGGCAACGGCCGTCCGAGCGTGACCAGGCATTCAACGTCGCGCCAGCGGTCGATGCCTTCGATCGCGTTGAAGTGCGCGACCTCGATGTGCGGCCCGGCATCCTCAAATATCGATTCCAGCTCCTTGTTCGTGATCACCAACGTACGGCGCCCGCCAGCAAGTTTGCGAACGGTCTTCAGCAGACGCTGTCGCTTGTTCCCGACGCGCTTTTCCTCCTGCGCGCTGCGCTTGCCCGGTTCGAGCTGTGCCAATGAGCTCTTGCCGACCGGCAATCCGATAACCTGCGTGATGTGCTCGTGCGGCGAGGCGACCTTCAGATCGAGGGCCACCTCGATCCGGGGGAAAAAGAACTTCACGACCTCGTCGTGGAGGGTGGCATCGAGGACGACGACGGGCAGCGTGGCGATACGGTCGTGGACGTTGCGCCGGCCGTTGATCCTCAAGCAGAGCACGGCGCCGTCCTTGGTGGTCTTCATCTCCACCCGCAGGCGCCCGCTCGCATCATCGGGGCCGGAGAGCAATTCATCGACGGCTCGCCACATGGCAGCGCGTTTGCGCAGCTGCCCAAGGAATCGATATTCCTTGACCCGCGCCTTGGCCGCTTCTTCGCCAGTTTCGGGCGTCAGATCGACTTCGACCTTGCGCCGCCACTCCAGTTTGGCGGCAGCAGCGCCGGAGCCATCTTCATACCGGTCGCTCGGCAGCAAGCCTGCGGCCACAAGCGCCCCCTTGGTCAAATAACCGTCTTCCCGCGACAAGTTGGGCGGAACATCGATCAGGTGCTCCCCTCGTGCGAGCCTGACCCCGAGTTTCAGCCTGTCGATGAGATCGGCAAGATGCGCGGTGTCGTCGCCGTTCTTCTCGTGACCGTGATCGCGCACTGGAAACGTCTGGAGTTCAGCATCCAGGGCCTCGACTGCGATCCGGGAAAACGAGATCCCCGCCTGCCAGAAGCTCTCGTCAATGATGACCAGACCGACCTTCCTGGTCAGGTGCTTGGGAGGAGCGAACAGATACTCGTGCGCACAGAAGACGATATCCGCCTTCTTGACCCTGGCCTTCTGGGCTTGATAGCCGCACTGGTCGTAGAACGGGCAAAGAATGGGCTCCTGGCCTTGGCGGCCCCTACGGCATGCCGTCCGGTCGACATTGGCGCCGATCGCCTCAGCGGCTTCAACCGCATGCGGGTTCAAGCACAACGGCTCGCCGGTCGCGAGATCGTTGGCCTTCCTGGATTGCCAGAGCGCCGTCGTGATGTCCGCAGGCATGCGCTGGCGTGCTTCCTCGCCCAGCCGATGCGTTGGGACCAGGACGAGCACACGGTGCGGAATGCGTTTCT
Source organism: Bradyrhizobium elkanii WSM2783 (assembly GCF_000472865.1). GTDB lineage: Bacteria > Pseudomonadota > Alphaproteobacteria > Rhizobiales > Xanthobacteraceae > Bradyrhizobium > Bradyrhizobium elkanii_A. Next base: position 75,317 of record NZ_AXAP01000007.1, read on the forward strand.
TTTCCCTCTTCTTTTTCCTTTTTGCCTCTTGCACATACCAAACGACGCCTGCGCGGGCAGCCTCGGACTTTCCAACGCCGGTCGGTACGCAGATCGCGACATGGCCGGGTCGCGAACCCGAAGTCGTCTCGGAGGTCTCGTGAAAACGAATCGCGCTCTGCATCTGCTGCTCGACGACAGTGCGCAACATCGCGCGAGCAAGCTCGACCGGCATTGCGTCCGGCTGCGTTGCGGCGCCCGGATCGAATTCCTCAATGATCGCGCCGCGAAGCTCACGCATGCTGCGACGACCTCGCGCTGTTGGCGTGCAACAGGTCGTTCGCATCATGGCCGGACGTGTTCGGCATCACGCGCCGTACGCCTTTGCCTGCGGCCGCCCACCGGTCGTGACAGGTGGTGGTGGCGGCGCGCTGACCAGTCCCGCTCCCATCGTTATCGACCAGGATGGTGAGGCGCTGGACGTGGTCTAAAATCGGAAATTTGGCGATGCCGCCTGCATCCAGCACCGACCAGGCCGGTTCAAAGCCAAGCATCATACCGGCGAGGCAGGTCTCAACGCCTTCCCCAATCGTGAGCTCGCCATCACGGGGGCTCGCGAGCATGATAGCGCCGTGGCTTTTGGGCCCAAGTGCCATCGGCGGTGCGGAAGAGGTGCCGTCGAACGTCAATTCGCGGCGGTGAACACCAACGGGTTCACCGGTGACAATATCCTGGATCAGCGCGACCAACGCCGGCGCTCGCCTGCTGCCGAACGGGCAATTCGGGTGGAAGCCAAGCACGTCGAGCGCTTCATCCGGCACGCCGATGCTACGGCTGGCGAGATACTGCTCCGCCAGCGAGCCGCGCAGGGGCAGCACGCCCGACCAGATTTTCAGCGCTTGCGCGACCCGGATGCCATCGTCCGGCTCAGCCTCGATGGGGCGCGGTTTCGACACCGAGCTGCGCGGCAACCAGGAAGCCCCCAGAATCCCGAACGCATGGGCAATGGCGTCCGCAACCGAACAACCGAGTTGGACCTGCAGGAACTTGATGACGTCGCCGCCGACTTGATTCTCGTGGTCGTACCAGAGGCCCTGCTTGTCGCCGGCTACATTCAGCACAAAGGAGCCTTTGCGACCCCACCGCCACTGCCACTTGGTGCACAGTTTGTGATTGGGCTCGCCCAAGAACGATCCGACGATCTGTGCAGCCATAGCGCGCAGCTCCCCGCGCACGTGATCATCCAGCCGCCGGCGAACGCTGGCCTCGCTATGGCGAGGGTCGCGCATGTTCATGGCCGGTCTCCCGGCTGCTCGCGGTCGCGCATAAGAATCGCATTACGCACCGCGCGGTCGCGGGCCGATTCTTCCCGACGTTTGGCTTCAATTTCGATGGCACTCGCCGACCGGCGAAACTCGGCCACAATCTGGCGCATAGCGGCGATGCTCTGGCTGTCCTCAGAGCGCGTGCCAGAGACGGCGTGCCTTGCGACAAACCTGATCTGCTTCAGGATCAGAGAGACATGCCGGGCAAGATCAATCATTGGCCTGCCCCCCGGTTGCCCCGCAGTCACCGAAATTCCATTTCGAGCGGCCGATCAGCGCCAGTTTGCCAGCATCCCGGACCACGAGCGGCTGCCCATTCTCCGTTTCCAGCTGGATGTGGTCGCTGTCGAATTCCTTCAGCAATGCCGCCAATTGCGGGAGCGAAAGTGCAACCTTGGCGCTGCCGCGCACGTCGGCGGCAACGACATCGGCGCCGTCGAGCGGACACCGTGCCAGATAGAGATCCAGGCACCCGCCAGTTCCCCACGACAGTGCGACCAGCGCAATATCATTGCTCAGGGCGGCGGCGCTGAGCCGCGACAGTGCCGCGAGCAAATCGAGACGGTTGCACAGAACCGAGTTAGAAGCCGGCGGGGGAATGCGGGATTCGTAGGAAGGAAAGCCGCCATCGATCAGGCGGGCGGTGAAGCTGAAACACGGAGCGTCAAAGGCGATCAGGCTACGGGATCGCCGAAGCGTAACGCGAGATGCACCAGCCTTCTGCAACAGCCGGCGCACCGCAATCGCGGCCTCCGTGGGCACAATGAGGGTGCGGTCCTCCGAGAACGTGGAGGCGGCGACGGCGGTACGAATCAGCCTGATGCCATCGGTGGACACGGCGACAAGCTGGTCCTGGACACTGTGCCAAAATACGCCGGCCAGATAAGGCCGGGAGCGGCCCGAGTCAGCGACCGCCAGCGGCTCCAGCAGCCGGAGACCGTCGGCGCAGCCGATCTCGATTCGTCCAATCTCATGTACAATGGCAATTGCCGTGGGCAATTCGACAAGGGGAACAGCAGCCAATCGTATACGGCTACTCCCACACGTCACATTGATCGTGCGCGCGGTCGCTTCGATCTCAACGATCGCGTTGGCCGCAAGGCTGGAAAGCAGGGCGGCGAGACGCCCGATGGAAAGGGCAGTCTCGCCCGGTTCGTGAATCGTCGCAGAGACGCTGGTCGCGATCGTGCCGACGGCCTTGTCAGTGCACGTGATCGAGATGGCGTCTCCAGTGGTCGCGAGATGGGCGACGCCGCTATCGGCGCCGCGCTTGACCATGCTCGCAAGCGAGATTGCCTTGGAAAGGACGCCGGCCGGTGCCCAGACTTTCATTAGCACAGCTCCTCGCAACTGAGCAGCGTGCGATGGCAACCGCCACAGATGAGCTCAAATCCAGACCGGTCGATCGGCTTGAAGTCGTGGATCTGAGCAGCCCGCTTGCAGCTCGGGCAGAGCAAATCCTTCGCTACAGAGAATCTGCATGCCGAACGATCGAAGCGCTTTCCTTCATTGTCCTGCAAAGCTTGTCTCCTTCTACCGGTAATCCGTCGTTTCGGTCGTTGCATCGTGTTCGGCCGCGGAGACGCCACGCCCCAACAGCTCGAGCTGCGCATCACGCATCAAGCTCGTGTTTCGCTCAGCACGGCTCGAGGCCGGCGAGAACTTCTCGACCTCATCGCCCCAGACGTCCCAGCCTTCACGCCGCTCACGCGCAAACAGATCGGCACGCCGCAGGCCCGGCGTCCGCTCAGTGATCATCCGATAGAACTCATCCGGCTTGCGGCTGTGTTCGCGCGCGATGCCGTCGAAGCAAGACGGCAGAACCGGAACGAACTTGCGCGGCTTGCCAACGGTGCCAACCAGGATCGGCTCATGGATGGTGCGCGCCCAGAATCCGCAGCCCATGCGGACCTTGCCGTTACGCGTGACCTTCCGCCAGGCAATTTCGGTCTTGAAGGTGATGCCCCACGCCTGCATGACCGCGACCGCCTGATCGAGAAGGGCGCCGGTCGCCCAGAGCAGGACAACGCCGTCATCCTGCAACAACTGACGAATAGGCAGCGCCATGATGTCGGCCAACGTCATCACGCGATAATGCATCGACGCCGATTTGCGCTGCCCCGCCTGACTCCACGTCTTGAAAGGCCACGGCGGATCGACAACGAGGAGATCGTAGCTGTGCGCAGCCAGCGGATGGAAGAACGACTCGGCGAGATCGTGACCAGCCTGGTCGGACGAGGTGTTGGTGGAAAACGGAGCGTGCATCTTACGTGCTTCCGAATGTTCAGAAACCCGGCAGCGGTAGCGCACGAGCGCTCCGATCCGGGCTTTTGCTTTCAGGGCTATTCGTTGATGAAACCGAGGCGCACCGCTTCGGCGCGCGGCACGAGCGGCGTGTGGCCGACGTAGACCACCTTGAGATCGCCGCGCTTCACCTGACGCCAGAAGGTCTGGCGCGAGGTGTTGGTGAGCTTCATCCATTCCGGCACGCGCCAACCGAGGCGGTTACCGAGGCGATCATCGGAACTGTTCTTGATCATTTGCCATCCACGTGTTCAGGATGGCCTACAAAGTATTCAGATGCGCCCACGCTGTCGCAATGGGACTTTGACATTATTTCTGAAGTGAAAGTCCTATGAGGAGGGTCGCGCCTTGATAATCGCGACCAAGCCTTCCCGCCCTGGCATATCTTCTTTCATCACAGGGCCAAGGACAGCCTCAAAAAACCGGATCGCAGGCCCATGAGGCTCTTTGGTGGGAGCGCCTGGCTTGGGCCTCGAAACACCAAGCTCTCCGCCGAGCTTCACGTAGGTCGAGCGCACCTGGTCGTAGAGTTGGCGCGTCTCGGGAGACCGCTTGCTGCTATGGGCACGAGCCGACATTTTCGTGCTGTCCGCAGTCACTCGTGCACGGTCGCGGGCCGCTGGCAAGCCGGGCAGCATCTTATGAAGCTCCACAAGGCCATCATTTTCGGAGAGCTCAAGCAATTTGTCCAGCAGCTTGGACGCCTTCCGCCACGCCGGCGCTCTTCCTTTGAACCGCCGTTTATAGGTCTCGGTGACACCGATATAGATGCTCGCTGCATCCTCCAGTTCCCGGATTTCAGCATCAAGATCGACTCCATGCGGCGCTGGAGAGGGCGCCGCGTGGACGATCGCCTGCCGCTCCTGATCCGAGTATCTGAACTCCCACTCTTCCTTCCCACCTGAGTTCATGACTACGCCCGCAAGGCCACCACATTGTCGTCGCCGGTGGCAAGCCGGGCACAGTACTCCGCCCAGTCCGTCATCATCTGCTTGCGCAGCTCGAAAAACGTGGTTCGCTTGTAAGCGGCGATCACATCATCACTGACCTTGTGCGCGAGCGCGGCTTCGGCAACGGCATCGTCATAGCCGCATTCGGCCGCCCAATCTCTGAATGTCGAACGGAAGCCGTGCGGCACGACTTCGCGGTCCATCTTGGAATCGATCCACCGCCGCTCCTGCTCATTCATCCTGTCGATGACGGCAGCAGTCGAGGCATCGCTCAGAGGCTTGCCCTTTGAGTTTGGAAAGATGTATTCGCTGCCATCCTTCAGCGCTTCCATGTGGTCTAGAACAGCGAGCGCAGCGCGGCTGAGCGGCACCTTGTGTTCGGCATCGCTCTTCATGAGAGTAGCCGGAATGGTCCAGACTGCCGCCTGTCGATCGATGTGGTCCCACTTCGCGCCCACGGCGTTGCCAGGACGGACAGCTGTCAAGATCTGAAGTTCAAGCGCTGCGGCGGCGACACCATCGCGAGCACGCAGCTCGCTCATGAACGCGGGCAAATGTCGGTAAGGCAGAGCGGGATGATTGCGAACCTTGCGAACTTTGGAGGTTGCGGGCAGCAGGTTATCCAGATGGCCCTTCCAGCGCGCCGGGTTCTCGCCCTTGAACTCGCCCTTGGCCTTGGCGGCGTCGATCACCGCCTCGATACGGCCCCGAATGCGGTTCGCCGTCTCAGTCTTGATTGCCCAGATCGGCTCAATGATCCGCAGCACGAGTGCGGTGTCGATGGCGCCAATTGGAAGGTCGCGGATAGGTTTGCAGTAATCGTGCTTGGTCGGTTTGCCCTTCGGATCAATGCCGAGCAGAGTCATCTCCCACTGTGCTGCATGTTTGGGGTTCCTCCAACCCGCGCGGTTAGCCGCGATGAATCGCTTGGCAGCGGCCCCGAAGGTGATCGCTTTAGCAGCCTCGATGCGAGCGGCGGCCTTCACCGCGCGCTTGACTTCAATGGGATCGCCTCCGCTCAGTCGAACTCGCCGAGCGTCGGCGGCCTTGATCCGAGCGTCGGCAAGGCTCACGTCGCGCGCCGAGCCAAGGCCATGCCAGCGGCTGTGGCCGCCCTGCTTGAACCGAAATAGCCACGACTTGCTGCCGCCCTTGGCGACCTGCAAATACAAACCGCCGCCATCACCATAAAGACCGCGCTCAGATAACTGCTCGACCTTCTTGGCCGTGAGCTTGCCGTACCCCCTCGCCATGAATATTCCCTCCGCCTACCCACACCTTTACATACACTTAGGCGTGAGATTTGGCGAGATCAAAAGGGGCAAGTCGGATCGAAGAGCGTGGAAAATCGCTGCAGGAACGAGAGCTTACGGAGCTAGATGGGGCTAGATGGGATTTCTTGGAATGTAGCTCTGGCGGAGAGAGTGGGATTCGAACCCATGATACGGAAGGCAGGATTTTGGGCCCTTCCAGTGACTATTTGCTCAGAAATGACTGGCTTTCGTCCTTGATCGGAGCGTTGCTATGCCGGCTGGGATGCGGCCGAGGCGTCCCAAGGGATCACGCCCTGCCGGGTGGTTTGCTCGGCGGGGCTCAGGCGGTGCGGCGGACGGCGTCGCACGAACCTTAGAGGATCCCATGACCAAACCCAAATCGAAGCCCAAGGCTGCGGCCCACTCCACTTCACGATCCACTCGCAAATCTCGGTCTCGAACTCGGCTGGCGCCTTCAACTTCAAAGACGGCGATGCGGCCCGATACCAAGCACGCTCGCATCATTGCGATGCTGCGGGCGCCTGCGGGAGCGACGATTGCTGCGATCATGACCGCCACGGATTGGCAGCAACATTCAGTGCGCGGATTTCTTGCCGGCGTCGTCCGCAAGAAGCTTGGTTTCAATCTGGTTTCCGAACAGACCGACAAAGGTCGGATCTACCGCATCAAGGATGGAAAGGCTTCGTCCGCCACCGTCGATCGCGCCAAGCAGGCGGCGTGATGCGATGTCGGAGAAGCGTCACAGTGGTCGCGTCTCGACCAAAACTCCCATTGAGGACGAGATCGTGCATCTGCGCGGTCTCAATCTCAAAGGTCTTCGCTCACGATGGCAGAGCGTATTTCAGAGACCGCCCCCCGGTCACCTGCCGCGGCATTTGCTGTTCGCCATCATCGCCTATCGGATTCAAGCCGACCGCCTTGGCGACCTCGATCATGAGACCAGGCAGGTTCTTGATCGGACGGACGCAAAGAGCACCGGCGTGAAGATGTCCGCGCGCCTCGTCAGCTTCGATCAGAAGCGAATTGAACTCACGCCTGGAACGGTTTTGGTACGGGAATGGGATCGACGCTCACAGCGGGTAATCGTGATGGCTGACGGTTTCGCCTGGAATGGCCAGACCTATGACAGTCTCTCCAAAATTGCTTTCGCGATCACCGGAACCAAATGGAATGGTCCGCGCTTTTTTGGCCTGAGAGACAAAGAAGATCGGTTGGACGCAGGGGCCCGATCATGAAGGCTCCCTCGATCAGGCCGGTCCGCTGTGCCATCTACACCCGCGTCTCCACGGAATATGGACTCGACCAGGAGTTCAATTCGCTGGATGCCCAGTACCATGCCGCGTCAGCCTACATCAAGAGCCAGGCTCATGCCGGCTGGACCCTGATCCGCTCGCGATATGACGACGGCGGATATTCCGGCGGGTCCACCGATCGCCCCGACCTGCAGAGATTGCTGGACGATATCCGCGCCCGGAAGCTCGATGTCATTGTCGTCTACAAGGTCGATCGCCTGACGAGATCACTAGCCGACTTTGCCAAGCTGGTCGAACTGTTCGATGCGCATGGCGTGTCGTTCGTCTCGGTCACCCAGCAATTCAATACCACGACCTCAATGGGGCGGCTGACGCTCAACGTGCTGCTGTCTTTCGCCCAGTTTGAGAGGGAGGTCACTTCTGAGCGCATCCGCGACAAGATTGCGGCCTCCAAACGAAAAGGTCTTTGGGTCGGCGGTCCCCTCCCCCTCGGTTATCACATCAAGGAGGACAAGATTGCCGTCGTTGAGGACGAAGCCGAACGGGTCCGGCTGATCTACCGCCGCTATCTCGAACTCGGCGGCGTCAACGCGCTGGTGCGAGACCTCCGGACGCGAGATATCCGAACCAAATCTAGACTGCTCGCGACCGGTGTCACCCGAGGGGGTGTTATCTTCGGCCGTGGGTCGTTGTTCTATCTGCTGCGCAACCGCTTCTATATCGGTGAGGTCAAATACAAGGACGAGATCCTGCCCGGCGAGCAGCCGGCGATCATGGATCGCGCGCTATTTGATGCGGTTCAGCAAAAGCTCACGGATCAGTGGACCACCCGATCAACGACACGGAACCCGAGCGACCACCTGTTGACTGGACTTTTGTTCGACGATGCCGGTCATCGCATGGTGCCGACCCATGCGACCAAATCCGGGGTTCGCTATCGCTATTACGTCTCGCTTCCGCACCTGCACGGAGAATCCAAAACTGCATCAGTCGGGTCGGTCTCCCGTGTTCCCGCGACCGACATCGAACACATCATCGTCAAGTCTCTCAACGAGCATCTGATCGTTCAGAAGGAGAGGCCGGCCTTCAGCCTAACTCACGTTAAAGATAGCAAAGCTGCCTTGGAGCAGGTCGCGCGTATCGATGTGCATGAGGATCGTCTAGCTATTCGGTTGAAGTCAGCGGACGACGAAGAAACATCTGACGCGGCCGACGAGCACTTGCTCTCAATCCCGTGGCAGAAGCCGCCATCCAGGAAATCCAGGCGAATTCTGATCCCGCACGGCATTCCCAAAAGTGAAATCCGCCCGATGCGGATCGAACGTCGCGCGCGCCTCGTCAGCGCCATCGCCCGAGGTCGTCGCTGGCTTGACGAGATCGTTTCGGGCGCCGTGACCGACGTTCAGCAGATCGCATCACGTCAAAAGTGCAGCGTGCGTCAGGTCAACATGACGATCTCGCTGGCATTCCTCGCACCAGGCCTCGTGCGCGCTGCGGTCGAAGGCCGTTTGCCACGCGGCATTGGAGTCGAGCGGTTGCGCGATGCGCCAGCCGAGTGGAGTCGACAGTTCGAAGCCCTTGGATTGAATCCGCAATAATTACGGACCAGGTTCGAAACGTCGCTTTTGGCCTCGCCAGACTCCCCCAATTCCCGGGTCGCCGAACGGTGTCGATCGTCACCGCCAGCCGCGGGGAACGGAATTTTTGGATGCAGAGACGGGAGGCTAAAATCGGCCTGAGAGACTGCCAAGCGTCACCGGAGACTGAAGCAGCGGAACGATACCGGCGAAAGTCCCCCAAGAAACGGCCGATCTGGAGACCGCGCCGGGATTTGCGGTTTCGTCGGACCGGATGGTGGGCGCGACAGGGATCGAACCTGTGACCCCTACCATGTCAAGGTAGTGCTCTCCCGCTGAGCTACGCGCCCGAAAAATCGGCTGGGTCGGGTCCCTATAACGGACCCCAAGCGGGCAGGCAAGGACGCTTGAAGGCGAATCTTGGCTGCCGATCAGGCCGCCAGCATCTTGTTCACTTCGCTGACCAATTCGCGCAGGTGCACGGGCTTGGCCAGCACCTTGGCGTTCTTGGGGGCCTCCGAATCGGAGTTCAGGGCGACGGCGGCGAATCCGGTGATGAACATGATCTTGATGTCGGGATCGAGTTCCGAGGCGCGGCGGGCGAGCTCGATGCCGTCCATCTCCGGCATCACGATGTCGGTCAGCAGCATCTCGAACGGCTCCTCGCGCAGCCTCTGATAGGCCGACATACCGTTATCGTGCGGGGAAACCTGGAATCCGGCGTTTTCGAGCGCCTTGACCAGGAAGCGGCGCATATCGTTGTCGTCTTCGGCGAGGAGGATTTTGGGCATGGCGTTGATTTCGTCGAATCCCGGCTTGGGAGGAACGGTCCGCACACTAAGCCCGATAGGCGGTAAATTTCGAGTGAAAGATGAGCCGGCGCGGCCGACCGGATGCTTAACTTAGTTGTGGACCGGAACGCCGCGCGAATCAATCACGTCGGGCGTTACCCGCTCTTAAGAGACATTCCAGCCCGCCTCACGATTTTTTTCGCTTGGCAGAAGGGTCGTGATTACCGACAATGCCCCCACATAAATCCTCCGTTTTTCCGGCAAAATCGTGCTGGAAGCCCCAGCGGAATCGAAGGGACGGCGCCGGACGATGAGCAGGCCTGACGGTGAATTGCCGCCTCCGTTCGAGATCGTCGAACCCGTCAATTGGCGGGCGCCGATCATCTTCAACTCGCCGCATTCGGGCTCGGTCTATCCGGCCGAATTCCTCAACGCTTCCAGGATCGATCTGACATCGCTCAGGCGCTCGGAAGACTCCTTCATGGACGAGTTGATCGAAGGCTTGAGCGCGCGCGGCTTTCCCGTCGTGCGGGTGCATTTCCCGCGCTCCTATGTCGACGTGAACCGCGAGCCCTATGAGCTCGATCCGCGCATGTTCACGGGCCGGCTTCCGAGCTTTGCCAATACGCGCTCGATGCGGGTCGCTGGCGGGCTTGGCACGATCCCGCGCGTCGTCGGCGACGGCCAGGAGATTTATCGCGAGCGGCTCAATGTCGATGAGGCGCTGTCGCGGATCGAGGCGCTCTACAAGCCCTATCACCGGGCGCTGCGCCGGCTGATCAACAAGGCGCACCAGGCGTTCGGAACCGTTGTTGTGGTCGACTGCCACTCGATGCCGTCGATCGGGGTGTCGCGGGACGAGCCGCGCCGGCCCGACATCGTCATCGGCGACCGCTACGGCACAAGCTGCGCGCCGCTGCTCCCCGACGTGGTCGAAGACGTCATGAGCGGGCTCGGCTATTCGATCGGCCGCAACAAGCCCTATGCCGGCGGCTTCATCACCGAGCACTACGGCAACCCGGCGAGCGGGCTGCATACCGTTCAGCTCGAGCTCAACCGCGCGGTCTACATGGATGAACGCCGGCGCGAGCGCGGGCCGCGCTTTGCGCAGTTGGCCGCCGATTTCGCAACCTTGGCGGAGGCGCTGGCGGAAGTCCCGCTCGGCGACCTCGGTCCGTTCCAGGCGGCAGCGGAATAAGCTCTGGCCGTCATTTCGGGGCCGCCAACGGGCCCGCTCGACGCGCGGCCCGATGACAGGCTCGGCGCGAACCCAGAATCCATCTCACCATCATGCCCGCGGCCCGATGGATTCCGGGTTCGTCCTTCGGACGCCCCGGAATGACAGCAAGAACCCCAAAAAGAAAAAAGGGCCGCTTGAATGAACAAGCGGCCCAAGTCTAGGGAGGAAACGCCCAAGGAGGGCAGCGATAGCGCGAGGCGCTACCGCACCGCAACAATATGCGGCCGCGCCGCACAAAACGCAAGCGGTTTTAGATTCATTTCCCATGCATTATCCGCAGGGCTTGCAGACCCGCAACACAAGGCTAAAGTCGATTTTTGTCGTTTTCTTTCAACATCTTCGTCAAGAAATGAACGGCTAATTCTGCTCTTCAGTCGCAGCCTCCCGATTTCGTGATTGCACCTAGTACCAAAACTCATAGCGGGATGCGGCGCCCCTCTCGCGTTCAAAAATGCTGGCGACAAACCTCCTCAATGTCGGTGCGGATTATCCCGGATTGAGCTAGGCAGTAGCACTGAGTTGCCAGTTCGCTTCTCGCTTTAAGGAACAGCCGTGCCGGTCATTGATTTCACTGCCTTCATCGGCCGCCTCGCGACCGCCGCCGGCGAAACCATCCTGCCGTTCTTCCGCACCTCGCTCTCAGTCGACAACAAGAGCGCTAGCGATTTCGATCCGGTGACCGAAGCCGACCGCGCAGCAGAAGCGGTGATGCGGCGGTTGATCAAGGCCAATTTCCCCCAGCACGGCATCGTTGGCGAGGAATTCGGCAATGAGCGCGAGGACGCCGAATATGTCTGGGTGCTCGATCCGATCGACGGCACCAAGTCGTTCATCGGCGGCTTCCCGATCTGGGGCACGCTGATCGCACTGCTGCACAAGGGCACGCCGGTGTTCGGGATGATGCATCAGCCCTACATCGGCGAGCGGTTCTCCGGCGACAATGGTTCAGCCCATTACTCCGGCCCGTCCGGCGAACGGCGGCTTTCGGTCAGGCGCTGCGCGTCGCTGAAGGAGGCGACGGCCTACACCACGAGTCCGCTGTTGATGAACGCCACCGACCGGGCATGCTTTGGACGGATCGAGAGCGCCGCCAGGCTCACGCGCTATGGCGGCGACTGCTACTCCTACTGCATGCTGGCTGCCGGCCATCTCGATCTCGTGGTCGAGACAGAGCTCAAGCCGTATGACATCGCAGGCCTGATTCCGATCGTCACCGGCGCCGGCGGCATCGTCACCACCTGGGAAGGCAAGCCAGCGCAAAGCGGCGGCCGCATCATCGCCGCGGGCGACCCGCGGGTGCACGAGGCGGCGATGAAGCTGCTCAACGGTTGAGCAAGCCCCCCGTCACGATGCGGCCTTGCGCAGATAGTCGACAAGCAGCTTCGCCGGGCGCGGCAATGCCTTGAAGCTGCGCGCGCAGATCGTGAGTTTGCGGTCGGCCCAGGAGTCGCGCAGCCGGATCGACGTGATCGGCATCGACCGGGCGCAGCGCCGGGCGGCCGTCTCCGGGATCACGGCGATGCCGACATCGGCCGCGACCATCTGGCAGATCGCGTCGAAATCGCGCAGGCGCGCCCGGAACCGCAGACGGGCCCCTAACCGGGCCGCATGCTTGGCGATGTGGGCTGCAGCGCGGTCGAGGCGGTCAGCCCGACGAAGTCATAGCCGGTCACGTCCTGGAAATCGATCTGGCGGCGGCCTGCGAGATCGCTGCGGCGCGAGGCCACCAGCGTCAGGCGATCCTCGCTGAACAGGAAGCGCTCGACGCTTTCGGGCAACGCATGCTCGGCGGCGAAGCCGAGATCCGCAGCACCGGTCGCGATCGCAGCCGCGATGTCGGCGCTCTCGCGCTCCTCGACGTCGACATTGATGTCGGGATGCTCGCGCAGGAAGGCGGCGAGCGCCCGCGGCAGATGCTCCGACAGGCCCGACGTGTTGGCGAGCAGCAGCACGCTCGCCCTGACGCCGCTGGCATAGGCGGCAAGATCGCCGCGCAGCGCTTCGACATTGTGGATCACGATCCGCGCATGATCGAGCAGGCTTTCGCCGGCGGCGGTCAACTCGACACCGCGGCGGCCGCGCTTAAGCAGCGAGACGCCAAGCGCAGCCTCGAGCCCCTTGATCCGTTCGCTCGCGGACGCAAGTGCCAGATGAACGCGGGAAGCGCCATTGGTGATGCTGCGCGTCTCCGCCACCGCAATGAAGAGCTGCAGATCAACCAGGTCGAAACGCATACCGGGCTCCGTCTATCTTCGGCAAAGCCGAAGGCATTCTCCGTAATCTCCAGATTGTGCCGCTTGCGTCGATCGGTCAATGTGCCCCCATGTTCGACTCGATGCTGATTCTGATCGCCTTCGCCTTCCTGCTTGCCGGTTTCGTCAAGGGAACGCTGGGGCTGGGCCTGCCTACGGTTTCCATGGGACTGCTGGCCGTGACGATGCCGCCCGCGCAGGCGATCTCGATCGTGATCGTGCCGGCGATCGTCACCAACATTTGGCAGACCTTCGTCGGCCCTTATCTGCGCGACATCCTCAAGCGGCTATGGCCGCTGATGCTCGGCACCGTGGTCGGCATCTGGCTGAATAGCGGGCTGCTGACCGGGCCTTATGCGCCCTATGGCACCGTCGTTCTTGGTCTCCTGCTCATCATCTATGCGGTCGTGGGCCTCAGCCGCTTCAGCTTGAAGGTCGCCCGCCGCGACGAGAAATGGATCGGCGGCATCGTCGGCGTCGTGACCGGGGTGATCTCGGCGGCGACAGGCGTGCAGGTGATTCCGTCGATGCCATTCATGCAGGCGATCGGCATGGAGAAGGACGAGCTGGTGCAGGCGCTCGGCCTGTTCTTCACCACCGCAACCGTCGCCCTCGCCTTCAATCTCACCGCCGCCGGCGTATTGACCGCCGCGACCGCGCTGCCCGGGGCGGTGGCGATGGTGGCGTCCTTCGTTGGCATGTTCGTCGGGCAGGCGGTGCGGTCACGGCTGCAGCCGGAGGCGTTCCGCCGCTGGTTCCTGATCGCGATGAGCCTGCTCGGGTTCTACCTCGCAGCCAGCGCGCTGGTGAAGATCCACGGCTAAGCCTCGAGGATTTCTCTAGCGCGTCTCCAGCATCGCCACCCGGAAGCCGAGATAGACGAACAGCCCGCCGAGCGTGCGGTTGATCCAGGCGATCACGCCGCTGGAGCGGCGGATCCGCATCGCCGCCCGCGCCGCAAAGGCCGCCACGCCGAAACACCACAGCGTGCCGTTGAAGACGAAGATCGCGCCGAGCAGCAGGAAGGCGGCGGTCTTGTGTGGCGAATCAGCCGCCACGAACTGCGGCAGGAAGGCGAGGAAGAACAGCGCCACCTTCGGATTGAGCGCATTGGTGAGCGCGCCCTGCCAGAACACCCGTCGCAGCGTCGGCGCCTCACCCTGAAGGGTGACATCGGCGATCACGCGCTGGCGTGACAACAGCATCTGGACGCCCGTGAACAGGAGATAGGCTGCGCCGACCCATTTGAGGGCGGTAAAGGCCAGTGAGGACGTCATCAGCAGCGCCGAAAGCCCGATCGCCGCGCCGAAGACATGAAAAAGGCAGCCACAGCTTATGCCGAGCGCGGCCGCCGCTCCGCCACGCCATCCGAGTTGCATGCTCCTGCCGATGATATAGGCGGTGTCTGGCCCCGGCGTCACGTTAAGCAGCAGCCCCGACAAGATGAAAAGCCATAGTTCGTGAATTCCGAGCATCGTCATCATCTCTCACGCGGACGTTGGCCAACGAACAAGGACAGCCGCTCCACATATTCCACGACATAAAAATCATGCAGCTAACATTTCCGGCGCCGTCCGCTGCCAATTCCGGAACGTTTGCATTACTATGATCTCAGGATCGGGCTTCCGCCAGGTACATCTTGTTTTATAAGGGTTGGAACGGTCGGCCGCGCACGCGGCGGTCACTGGCCGATTCCGGAGCATAGATACGGTTATGGAGAGACGGCTAGCTGCCATAGTCTGCGCCGATGTCGCCGGCTACTCGCGGATGATGGGCGCCGACGAGGCGGGCACGCATGCCGCCTTCAAAGCCCATCGGACCGCGATCCATCCGATCATCCTCAATCATGGCGGCCGTATTCTGAAGAACACCGGCGACGGCTTCCTGGTCGAATTTCCGAGCATCGTCGGAGCGCTGGAGGCCGCCATCGAGATGCAGATGCTGATGGCGGAGCGCAATAACCAGCTTCCCGCCGACCGTGTCATGCAGTTCCGGATGGGCATTCACATGGGCGATGTGATGGCCGACGAGGAGGAATTGTTCGGCGATGACGTCAACATCGCCGTCCGGCTCGAGACGGTCTCCCCGCCGGGCGGCTTGGCCGCTTCGGCCAAGGCCTATCACGAAGCCGGCAGGCACCTCAAAGCCACCTTGGTCAACACCGGCAGTCATCGTTTCAAGAATATCGCGGACCCCGTCGAGGTCTTCACCTGGGAGCCGGGCGGCCCGGAGGCGCCTGGGCGCCAGGTGCGGGATTCGTCGGGCCTGCCAGGGCAGTCGCGGACCGCGATCGTCGGCGTGCTTCCCTTCGCCAATTTGAGCGACTCCAGCGACGAGTATTTTTCCGACGGATTGACCGAAGACCTGATCCACGCGCTTTCGCTGCAGTCCTTCTATCGGGTGCTGAGCCGCAACTCGACATTCTCCTTCAAGGGCAAGAATGTGAGCACCCGCCTGATCGCCCGCGAGATCGACGCGACCTACCTGATCCAGGGCTCGGTGCGGCGCGCAGGGAGCAAGATCCGCGTGACCGCCGAGCTGATCGCGCCCGAGAACGGTGAGCAACTGTGGACCGGCCGCTATGACCGCGACATGGGCGATCTGTTCGCGATGCAGGACGAGATCACGACCAGCCTCTCTGCGGCGATCGCCACCGAAATATTCCGCGCCGAGGCTTCCGCGCCTGCCCGCCTTTCCAACGATGTCACCGCGTGGGATCGATTCCTGAAGGGCCTTTCCTACTACTACCGGCACACCAGGGAAGATTACGAGGCTTCCATTGCGCTGTTCAAGGAGGCGATCGCGCTCGATCCGACGCTTTCGATCGCGCATGCCTATCTCGCCACGATCCAGGTGCAGAGCATCCAGTTTGGGTGGCTCAAGCGCACGCGCGAATTGTGGACGTCAATCGTGAGCCTTGCGGAGGCCAGCGTTCGGCTCGACCCGCGCTCGTCCTTCGCCTTTCAGATCCTGTCCTATGTGCGGTCGGTGGAGGGACACTACGAGGCGGCTCTGGATGCGGCGAACCGCGCCGTGGCGCTCAACCCATACGACATGGGCGCGCGCGGCGTGCTTGGATATGTTCACCTCGTGAGCGGTGAGCACCGCCAGGCCATCGAGCTGTTTTCGATGGGGGCGCAGCGCGGCAACAGCGACCCACGTTACCAATGGGCAGCCTTGAACGCGTTCAGCCACTACCTCCTGGGACAATACGACGCGACCCTGTCCTGGGCACGCGAGCAGCTCTATATCAATCCGAACCATATGCCGGCGCTGGCGATCCGTGCCGCCGCGCTGGCTCAGCTGGGGCGGACCAAGGACGCGGCGGACGCGACCGGCGTTCTGATGTCCAACTATCCGACTTTCACCGTCGATCGACATTTGAAGAACTTCCATTGGAAGCAGCCGGCCGATATCCAACACTATCGTGAGGGGCTCCTGAAAGCCGGCGTACCGCTCGCCCGGCTGACCCTTGTCGAAAACCGGAAGTTTGCCGCCGAGTCGTGAATGAGCGCGCAGCCGAGCGCAGCGCCGTCCGGTCGCTCACCCACTTTGAGGGATTCAGCCAAACCTCGCCACACGCTGTAGTCGTGTAACACCCCGCCACCGCGCTTCGGTGGTTTGACCGCGCCGAAATGGCCGTCGCAGTTGTTCGACGATCAGGCCTGGAAGCTCAAGCCCGACCGCGTCGCCAAGGGCCGGGAGTTGTATGCCGAGATCTGCGTCGAATGCCATCTCGGTCCGGTCAATGACCCGTGTTCGACGCCCAATTTCCGGACAAGAGCTTCTGGTCGTCGCCGCGCTGGGACCGTACCGGCGAGAGCCCGGTGCTCGATCCCGTCCAGACGACGGCGGATGACATGGGAACTGACCCGGCGCAGGCCAGGATACTGACCACGCGAACCGTTCAGGTCCCTGGCTTCCTCGGCATCGATCCAGCGCGCGACCTCACGAAGTGGTGGGAATGTCCTGACCTTCAGCCGACTTCCTCGACGGAAATGTCCTACGCCCTCGGCTTGATGGTGACGGTGGACCTCGTCAGCCGGAAATGGATGGACGATCGGCACATCCCGTCGGCGCAGCAGAAGAAGCTCTGGGGCGAAAGAAAGAACTGCCCCAACCCTTCGCCGGCGCCGCGTTATCGCGCGCGGCCGCTGAACGGCATCTGGGCCACGGCGCCCTATCTGCACAACGGCTCCGTCGCCTCGCTCGAATGGCTGCTCCGACCCGCCGCCGAGCGTCCAAAAAAGTTCTGCGTGGGCGCGCGTGATTTCGACCCGGAGCATGTCGGCTTGGACGTGAAGAGCGACGAGACGTCGTGCAGGAATGGCCAGACGCTGTTCTCGGCGACCGATCGCGACGGAAAAGAGATCCACGGCAACAGTGTGAGCGGCCACTCGTTCGAGGGAGCCGCACCGTATCCGAAGGGCATCGTCGGCCGCGCGCTCGACAAGAATGAGCGCGAAGCCCTGATCGAATATCTGAAGACCTTGTAGCCGATCGAGGAAATATTCTACCCGAACAGCGGCGTGCCCGGCACGAAGGCGTCGAACGCCGCCCAGAACTGCGCGCGGTAGCGGTCCTGCTCCTGCAGGATCTCGTGCTTCGAGCCGGCGATCACGAGATGCGAGCCGGCGCGCAAGTGATAGGCGAACTCCTCGATCGCAGGCGTCGAGACCACGGTGTCGTTGCTCGCCGCCAGCATCAGGATCGGCTGGCGGATCTGCGAGGGATAGTAATATTCGCGGAACGTGCGCATCGCCTTGAAGGCGGTGTCGGCCCAGGCGACCGTCGGCGCGCCGAGCCCGAGCGTTGCGTCTTCTTCGAGGATCGCCGCGTTGCGCGCAAAGCGGACGGGATCGCTGGTAAGCGGATTGTTGATGAAGGGCGAAAGCCCGACCAGATCGTCGCTGCCGCCCGGAACGTAGCGTCCGCCCTGGCCGGCAAGCCGCATGATCCGCAGCAGCGCGGATGGGATAAATGAGGTGCGGCGTCCCGGCAGGTCGATCATCGGTGCCGACAGCACCATGCGATCGAACCAGCGTTTGCCGGCATGCGCGATGCGCAGCATCACGGCCCCGCCCATCGAATGCGCCAGCGCGAAATAGGGCGGCGGACAATCCGGCAGCACCACCTGCTGTATGAAGGTTTCGACGTCGATCTCGTAATCGGCAAAGCTGCGCACGTAGCCTTTGCGTGGATCGCGCAACTGCCGCGAGGAATGGCCCTGCCCGCGCCAATCGATCATCGCCACCGCAAAGCCGCGGTCGCGCAGATCGCGCACGGTCTCGAAATATTTCTCGATCATCTCGCTGCGGCCGGTGAACACGCAGACTGTCCCCTTGCGGCCCGGCGGCGGCGCCCATCGCGCAAAGCGCAATTCAGCGCGATCAGGCGTCTTGATGGTGCCGCTGACGACGTCTTCCGGAACCGGATTGGCTGGAATGGAGACGAGCGTCATGAAGGGGAACCGCAAGGTGAGAGACGGCGGGAATCAAGGGCGTGAGCGCCAAAAAGCGACGATATTTCCGCCTCTTGAACGCCTGATGGCCCCACCCATATCATCTTCGTCCAGGCCGCTACCAGTGTTTCGGAACCGGAACATCAGGCTGCACACAGACTAAAGCCCGGCCCGATGGCGGGCGGGCAATCGAATCAGTCGCTCATTGGAGGACTATCATGCGTACCTACGATCTGACCCCGTTCTATCGTTCCACCGTCGGCTTCGACCGCTTTTTCAACCTGCTCGATCAGGCGACTTCGGACGGCAGCCCCGGCTATCCCCCCTACAACATCGAGCGCACCGGCGAGAACGCCTACCGCATCAGCGTTGCGGTTTCCGGCTTCTCCGAGGCTGAGCTTTCCATCGTCGCGAAGGAAAACACGCTGACGATCAAGGGCGAGAAGACCGCCAACGAGAATGGCAAGGACAATACCAACGTTCTCTATCGCGGCATCGCCTCTCGGGCCTTTGAGCGCGCGTTCCAGCTCGCCGACTTCGTACAGGTGAAGAGCGCTTCGCTTGAGAACGGCCTGCTCCACGTCGACCTCATTCGCGAGATTCCCGAGGCCAAGAAACCGCGCAGCATTCCGATCACGACCGGCTCCGCCGCACCGCAGGTCGCCGACGGCTCCAAGGCCGCCGCCTAATCGCGGCAGCAGCTTCGGCAGATATTGGCCGAACGCAAAACGCCCCGGGAAACCGGGGCGTTTTTGTTTCCCCTCCGTCATTCCGGGATGCGCCGTCAGGCGCAGGCCCGGAATCCATTTGGCCACGGGTGTCGGCGGCGAAATGGATTCCGGGTTCGACGCTCACGCATCGCCCCGGAATGACAGGAACGTTTGCTACTCCAAGCCCTGCACCTGCGGCATTTCCTGGGTCGGCAGAATGATCGGCGCGGCGGCAGCAGCCGGCTTGACCTGGCCGACGGTCGGGGCGGCAGCCGGCGGAATGGCCTGCTGGGTCTCCGCGGGCTTCTGCTGCACGGCGGCTGATTGCTGGGCCGGTTCCGGCGCGCGCTTCGCGGCTAGCGGGTTCGGCCTGGGCTTCGGCACGGTCCGGCTCGCCACATGCGGAATCGGGGCCGGCGGCCGCGGCACGCTGCTGCGAACAGGGGTTGCCGGCGGCAACGGTCCGGCAGCGCCATAGGCGCCGCTCAGATCGCCTCGGTAATCGTCATCCATCCCGTCATCCGGAATGAAGCGGACGATACGCCCGCTGCGCGCGTCAATCACCAGCCTGCCGTCGCTGCCGCCGGGCTCGATGACCGCGATCGTGTAGACCAGCCCGTGCTGCCGCGGGATGCCGAGCGGCAGGAACCCGTTTTCGCGCAGCACGGCGTAGACTTCGATCGGCGGCAGCAGCCCGGGTTCGTAGGCTGGCCCATAGCGCGGCGCCGGCACCTCCGGCGGCATCGCCGCATAGGGGCCGTCGAAGTCGGACACGGTCACGACCAGCGGATTTTCGACGTGATTGGGCGCCAGCAACTGCGCATTGGCGGTCGGGGCCGCCAGAACGAGGCCCGCAGACAAGACCCATCCCGTAAACAGCTTCATCACCGGTAGCTCCTGTAAGACGCTGGGCGTGGAGCATTTTTGCCCTCTGGCGCCCGCGGGAAACTTCAGCGGCAATTCCGGCGGTCCTTGGGCCGGATCACGGCGCGTTTGCTTCAAATCGGGGGCGGCCCTCCCGTCGCGCACCGCGCAAAACTACATGCGGACGAGGACTCTCATGCGCTTGTGTGATAGAAAAAAATTTGGCAAGGTCGGAGTTAGGACAGTATAGCTGTCTTAATCGCGGAGCAATTCCCGGCATAGGGATTGCAACGGAAACTCGGCCCTTCGGGCTCCGAGAATGCTGCGGGCAAGGCCGTTCCTCAGGGACGTTGAACGCTCCTCGCCTGATTTAAGACATTGCGGCTCGCGGAGGACGAGCGGTGGCCCCGGTGGGTGCCGCAACGCCCAAGGTGCGCCAACGACCGTGAGGCCCTTTAGCCTTATTTGAGAGGAAACATGAGCGGGTCGGAATTCGAGCGCGAAACCATCGTGACAGAGACGTTGTCGGCGGCCGCAGCCTCGAAAGCGGACGAACCGGCGCGCGAACACGATTGGCGTCCCAAAGCCGAAGGCATGTACGACCCGAGCCTGGAGAAGGATGCCTGCGGCGTCGGCTTCATCGCCAACATCAAGGGCAAGCCCTCGCACCAGATCGTCTCCGACGCGCTGAACATTCTTTGCAACCTCGAGCACCGCGGCGCGGTCGGCGCCGATCCGCGCGCCGGTGACGGCGCCGGCATCCTGGTGCAGATCCCGCACGCTTTCTTCGCGCGCAAGGCGGCCGAGCTTGGCTTCAAGCTGCCGCAGCCGGGCGACTATGCAATCGGCGCGCTGTTCCTGCCGCGCGACGCCGCCTGGCGCAACGTCATCAAGAGCATCATCGCCGACGAGATCAAGAACGAGGGCTTCAAGCTGCTCGGCTGGCGCGACGTGCCGACCGACAACTCCTCCCTCGGCGTCACCGTGAAGCCGACCGAGCCCTATCACCTGCAGGTATTCATCGGCCGCAACGGCGTCGGCAAGACCGAGGACGAGTTCGAGCGCCGGCTCTACATCCTGCGCAAGTCGATCTCGCAGGCGATCTATCAGCGCCGCGATCGCGGCATGGCCGGCTACTACCCGGTCTCGTTCTCGTGCCGCACCGTGATCTACAAGGGCATGTTCCTGGCCGATCAGCTCGGCAAGTATTATCCCGACCTGCACGAGGACGATTTCGCGAGCGCGCTGGCGCTGGTGCACCAGCGCTTCTCGACCAACACCTTCCCGGCCTGGTCGCTGGCGCATCCCTATCGCATGATCGCCCATAACGGCGAGATCAACACGCTGCGCGGCAACGTCAACTGGATGGCGGCGCGGCAAGCTTCCGTGCATTCGGAGCTCTACGGCAAGGACATCAGCCGGCTCTGGCCGATTTCCTATGAAGGCCAGAGCGACACCGCCTGCTTCGACAACGCGCTCGAATTCCTGGTGCAGGGCGGCTACTCGCTGCCGCACGCGGTGATGATGATGATTCCGGAAGCGTGGGCCGGCAATCCCTTGATGGATGAAGAGCGCCGCGCCTTCTACGAATATCACGCCGCGATGATGGAGCCGTGGGACGGCCCGGCCGCGATCGCCTTCACCGACGGCCGCAAGATCGGCGCGACCTTGGATCGTAACGGGCTCCGCCCGGCGCGCTATCTGGTGACAAAAGACGACCGCATCGTGATGGCGTCCGAAATGGGCGTGCTGAAGATCCCGGAGGACCAGATCGTCACCAAGTGGCGGCTGCAGCCGGGCAAGATGCTGCTCGTCGATCTCGAGCAGGGCCGCCTCATTCCCGACGACGAGATCAAGGCCGATCTGGCCAAGAGCCATCCCTATCGCGACTGGCTGGCCCGCACCCAGATGCAGCTCGAAGAGTTGCCGGATGCGCCGACCAAGAGCGTGCGTTCGAACCTGCCGCTGCTCGACCGCCAGCAGGCATTCGGCTATTCGCAGGAAGACATCAACATCCTGATGACGCCGATGGCGGCAACCGGCGAAGAAGCCGCGGGCTCGATGGGCAACGACACGCCGATCTCGGCGCTGTCGGATAAGCCGAAGCCGCTGTTCACCTATTTCAAGCAGAACTTCGCGCAGGTGACGAACCCGCCGATCGACCCGATCCGCGAGGAGCTGGTGATGAGCCTCGTCTCGATCATCGGGCCGCGGCCGAACCTGTTCGACCTGCAGGGGCTCGCCTCGACCAAGCGCCTCGAAGTGCGCCAGCCGATCCTGACCGACGCGGATCTGGAGAAGATCCGCTCGATCTCCGATGTCGCCGAGACGCATTTCAAGTCGCGCACGCTGGACACCACCTTCCACGCCGGCTTCGGCGCTGCCGGCATGGAGCAGGTGCTGGATGAGCTCTGCGCGCGCGCCGAGGGCGCGGTGCGCGAAGGCATCAACATCATCATCCTGTCCGACCGCATGACGGGCACCGACCGCATCCCGATCCCCGCGCTGCTCGCCTGCGCCGCCGTGCATCATCATTTGATCCGCACCGGCTTGCGTACGTCGGTCGGCCTCGTGGTCGAATCCGGCGAGCCGCGCGAAGTGCACCATTTCGCCTGTCTCGCCGGCTACGGCGCGGAGGCGATCAATCCCTATCTCGCATTCGAGACCATCATCGCGATGAAGGACCGCCTGCCGGGCGGGCTCGACGACAAGGAGATCGTCAAGCGCTACATCAAGTCGATCGGCAAGGGCTTGCTCAAGGTGATGTCCAAGATGGGCATCTCGACCTACCAGTCCTATTGCGGCGCGCAGATCTTCGACGCCGTCGGACTGAAGGCCGATTTCGTCGGCAAGTATTTTGCCGGCACCCACACCCGCATCGAAGGCGTGGGGCTGGGTGAGATCGCCGAGGAAACCGCGCGTCGGCATGCCGATGCGTTCGGCGACGCCCAGGTCTACAAGACCGCGCTCGATGTCGGCGGCGAGTACGCTTACCGCACCCGCGGCGAGGATCACGCCTGGACCGCCGAGTCGGTCTCGACGCTGCAGCACGCCGTGCGCGGCAACTCGCTCGAGCGTTATCGCGCATTTGCCAAGATCCTGAACGAGCAGCAGGAGCGGCTGCTCACGCTGCGCGGCCTGTTCCGCATCAAGACTGCGGCGGAAGAGAAGCGCAAGCCGGTGAAGCTCGAGGAGGTCGAGCCGGCCAAGGAGATCGTCAAGCGCTTCTCCACGGGCGCGATGTCGTTCGGCTCGATCTCGCGCGAGGCGCACACCACGCTCGCGATCGCGATGAACCGGATCGGCGGCAAGTCCAACACCGGCGAAGGCGGCGAGGAATCCGATCGCTTCAAGCCGCTGCCGAACGGCGACAGCATGCGCTCGGCGATCAAGCAGGTCGCCTCGGGCCGCTTCGGCGTGACGACGGAATATCTCGTCAATTCCGACATGATGCAGATCAAGATGGCACAGGGCGCCAAGCCCGGCGAAGGCGGCCAGTTGCCCGGCCACAAGGTCGACGCGACGATCGCCCGCGTCCGCCATTCGACGCCCGGCGTCGGCCTGATCTCGCCGCCGCCGCACCACGACATCTATTCGATCGAGGACCTGGCGCAGCTGATCTACGACCTGAAGAACGTCAATCCGGACGGCGACGTGTCGGTCAAGCTCGTCTCCGAGATCGGCGTCGGCACGGTTGCCGCCGGTGTCGCGAAGGCGCGTGCCGACCATGTGACGATCGCGGGCTTCGAGGGCGGCACCGGTGCCTCGCCCCTCACCTCGATCAAGCATGCCGGCAGCCCGTGGGAGATCGGGCTCGCCGAAACTCACCAGACGCTGGTGCGCGAGCGGCTGCGCAGCCGCATCTCGGTGCAGGTCGACGGCGGCTTCCGCACCGGGCGTGATGTCGTGATCGGCGCGCTGCTCGGGGCCGACGAGTTCGGCTTCGCCACGGCGCCCTTGATCGCGGCCGGCTGCATCATGATGCGCAAGTGCCATCTCAACACCTGCCCGGTCGGCGTCGCTACCCAGGACCCGGTCCTGCGCAAGCGATTCACCGGCCAGCCCGAGCACGTGATCAACTACTTCTTCTTCGTCGCCGAGGAAGTGCGCGAGATCATGGCGACGCTCGGCTACCGGACGTTCGACGAGATGGTCGGCCAGACCCAGATGCTCGACCAGACCTCGCTGGTCGCGCATTGGAAAGCCAAGGGCCTCGATTTCTCGCGCCTGTTCGTGCGGCAGAAGGAGGAGAAGGGCCAGAAGATCTACCATTCGGAGGCCCAGAACCATCATCTTGAAGCCGTGCTCGACCGTCGCCTGATCGAGAAGGCCCGCGCCGCGCTCGACCGTGGCGCGCCGGTCAGAATCGAAGAGGAGATCAACAACACCGACCGCTCTGCCGGCGCGATGCTGTCGGGCCAGGTGGCGAAGATCTACGGCCATGAAGGCCTGCCGCTCGATACCATCCATGTCAGCCTCAAGGGTACCGCGGGCCAGGCATTCGGCGCGTGGCTTGCCAAGGGCGTCACCTTCGAGCTCGAAGGTGAAGGCAACGACTATGTCGGCAAGGGCCTTTCTGGTGGACGCCTCATCGTCAAGCCGCCGAAGAATTCCGGCATCGTGCCGGAGGAGTCGATCATCGTCGGCAACACAGTGATGTACGGCGCGGTCGAGGGCGAATGCTACTTCCGCGGCATCGCCGGCGAACGCTTCGCCGTGCGCAATTCCGGCGCGGTCGCGGTCGTCGAGGGCGCCGGCGATCATTGCTGCGAATACATGACCGGCGGCATCGTCGTCGTGCTCGGCAAGACCGGCCGGAACTTCGCGGCGGGCATGTCCGGCGGTATCGCCTATGTCCTGGACGAAGCCGGCGACTTCCCGAAACTGTGCAACCTCTCGATGGTCGAGCTGGAACCGGTGCTGTCGGAAGAGATGATCAACGCCGCCACCTATCACCATGCCGGCGATCTCGAGGCGCATGGCCGGGTCGACGTGTTCCAGAACCTGCTTGATTCCGATGTCGAACGGCTCCATGTGCTGGTCACGCGGCACGCCAAGCTGACCGGCTCGAAGAAAGCCGCCGAGATCCTGGCGGACTGGAAGGCGTGGCTGCCGAAATTCCGCAAGGTGATGCCGGTCGAGTACCGTCGCGCACTGAAGGAAATGAAGGCGAACGCCGACGCGGAGCCGAAAATCGCGATCGGAGCGTAGTCACAAGACCCTCATGGTGAGGAGGCGCAAAGCGCCGTCTTCGAACCATGAGGCCAGGATACCGGCCTTCATCCTTCGAGACGCGGCGCGAGCGCCGGTCCTCAGGATGAGGGTCTAACGGGGCGCGTGACGCGAGCCCGGATGACGAAACAAGACGAACCAGGTGCAGGGGCCTCAGGCTTAATGGGAAAGATCACAGGTTTCCTCGAGATCGAGCGGCACGACCGCAAGTACACGCCGGTCACCGAGCGGCTGAAGCATTTCCACGAGTTCGTCATTCCGCTCAGCGAGAAGGACCTCCGCGATCAGGCCGCGCGCTGCATGAACTGCGGCATTCCCTACTGCCACGGCACCGGCTCGGTCGCGCCGGGCACACCCGGCTGCCCGGTCAACAACCAGATCCCCGACTGGAACGACCTCGTCTATCAGGGCAATTGGGAAGAAGCCTCGCGCAACCTGCATTCGACCAACAACTTCCCCGAATTCACCGGCCGCATCTGTCCGGCGCCGTGCGAGGCGTCCTGCACGCTCAACATCGACGACAACCCCGTCACCATCAAGACCATCGAATGCGCGATCGTCGACCGCGCCTGGGACAATGGCTGGCTGAAGCCGGAAGTCCCGGCCGAGAAGACGGGCAAGAAGGTCGCGGTGATCGGCGCGGGGCCGGCGGGCATGGCCTGCGCGCAGCAGCTCGCGCGCGCCGGGCACGACGTGCATGTCTATGAGAAGTATGCCAAGGCGGGCGGCCTCCTTCGCTACGGCATTCCCGACTTCAAGATGGAGAAGGGCATTATCGATCGCCGCGTCACGCAAATGGAGGCCGAAGGCGTCACCTTCCATTACGGCGCCCAAGTCGGAGGCGATGCACCCGGCGCGATCGATCCAAGCGATCTGCAGAGCCAGTACGACGCGATCGCGCTGACCGGCGGCGCGGAAGCCCCGCGCGACCTCCCCATCCCCGGCCGCGATCTCGACGGCATCCATTTCGCGATGGACTTCCTGCCGCAGCAGAACCGCCGCGTCTCCGGCGAGCCGCTCAACGGCGCGACCGACATCCTGGCCAAGGACAAGCATGTGGTGGTGATCGGCGGCGGCGACACCGGCTCCGACTGCATCGGCACCTCGCTGCGCCAGGGCGCCAAGTCCGTGACCCAGCTCGAGATCATGGCGGCGCCGCCGGAGCGCGAGAACAAGGGCGTGACCTGGCCGAACTGGCCGTTGAAGATGCGGATCTCGTCGAGCCAGGCCGAAGGCGCGATCCGGGAATACGCCGTGCTGACCCAGAAGTTCGAGGGCACTGGCGGCAAGGTAAAGAAGCTGCACTGCATCAAGGTCGACGACAAGTTCAAGCCCCTGCCCGGCACCGAGTTCGTACTCGACGCCGAGCTCGTGCTGCTGGCGATGGGCTTCGTGCATCCCGTGCACGACGGCCTGCTCAAGCAGCTCGCGGTCGACCTCGACCAGCGCGGCAACGTCCGCGCCAACACGAGCGACTACCAGACCTCATTGCCCAACGTCTTCTCCGCCGGCGACATGCGCCGCGGCCAGTCGCTGGTGGTCTGGGCCATCCGCGAAGGCCGCCTCTGCGCCCGCGCGATCGACACGTTCCTGATGGGCAAGACGGATCTACCGCGGTAGTGCGCCGCGCCGGCACCACTCTCAACTGTCGTCACCCGCGAAGGCGGGTGACCCAGTATTCCATCAGCGTCGGAGCATAAGCCGAGAAGCTTCCGCGTACTGGATGCCCCGCCTGCGCGGGGCATGACGGAGAATGAGGCACCCGCTTTTTCCCTCAATTCTGCACCCTGACGCCCAGCAGCATGACCGTCGACTGGGAGCTCGATCCCGGCACGTTGGAGTCGAGGACGTCGTGACGGACGGTGCCCTTGATCCAGAGGCTGCGGGTCATCTTGTAGATGAGGTCGCCTGACAGCGAGTAGATCTTGTCCAGGCGGTTGTCGCCCTGGTAGTCGAGCGTGCCGTAGGTGAACCTGCCGATCGCGGTCAGCCAGCGGCGGAAGTCGTGATCGACCTCGACGGTGTAGGTGCGCGCCAGCACGCCTGATGTGCCGGGCAGCGTGGTCTCGGCGAGCTGGGTGTCGGAATAGAATTTGGCCGTCGTCAGCGGCGTCGCGGTCCAGGTCAGCGATGCCGTGGTGAGCAGGCCATCCAGCCGGTTCAGCCGCGGATCCTGATAGTTGCGGGCGGCGTAGCCGATCGAGACTTCGCCGAACAACAGCCGCGAGAACTCGAAGGACGAGCCGGCCTTCGCATAGCCGCCCACGGAATCCCGCGCGAAGCCCGAGCGGTCGAGCCGCAGATCATGGACGCGGCTGTCGCCCTGGATTTCCACGAACGGCTTGACCGCAGGGTTCACTTCGTAGCTGACGCGCGCGACGCCGCCGTACTGGCTGAAGTTGCGGTCATCGTTCGAGTCCAACGAGCCGTCGGTGAGCCTGGACCATTGGTAATCGGTGCGGTCGACGGTGGCTCCTGCGGAGACCTGCAGGCGATTGAAATTCTGGTCGACGCCGAAGGTGCCGCCGACCGTGGTGTAGATCGGGTACCTGGCGAGACCCGCCGGCACGTTCGGACTGCCGGGGATGTCGGTGGAGACGAGCAGCCGCGCCTGCCCCATCAGCCTTGTGTCACGGGTGACGTCGAGCCGCCCATCGATATGGCCGATGAAGTTGGGGCGATCGATATCGAGCGGCGCGGAGAGCGCTGTGCCATCGGCGTTCGGCGTCAGGTTTTGGGTGTAGCCGGTGAAGGAGCCGCGCAGGTCCGCGACCAGCGCGTGGCGCTCCCAGTTGGACACCGCCAGGAATTCCGGGGCGATCACGTAGGTCGGCGAGCCCTGTGGCACCGACAGCCGGCCAGGATTGGTTTCATAGCCGGCGCTGAGTTCAACCGCGGACTTGATCAGGAAGCTGCCGGCATAATCGCCGACCGCGCCGAATGGATCATCGTCGACCTTAAGCCGCTTGCGCGGCGGCTGGCCCACCACACTGCCGGCCATTGCCGGCGGCACCGGCGGCTTGTTGGCGGTCTCCGACGGCGGGATCGATAGGCGCAATTGTCCGGCCAGAGTCCTCGGCGGTGGCGCGGGCGGCGGCGTGCCGGGGCCGGGGGGCCGTTTCGGCCTCGCCTGCGCCGGATAATATTTCGGCTGCTGGCGTTTGCGGTTGAGCGAGTCATAGCCTGACGTCGAGGCGCCGTTCGCAGCCGGCAGGCCGTAAGACGGGACCTGGCCAATACGTGACGGCGCGCGGCCATCGCGATCCCGGTCACGCAATCGTGGATCGTTGAGCGGATCGGCCAGCTCTGCCGCGGTCCTGCGCAGGGGCGAATCAGGCGGCGCCACCTGGGTCGTGCGCGACGGGCTGAACAAATCGGGCGTGACCGTCTGGGCCTGCGCGAAGGGGCCGCTCACCGCGAGCGCGGCAAGGCACACGACAGGCGCGCGCAAATAGCGCGCGCGCCCAGCCCGGCCCCTTGCTCGCCCTCGTCCCACGATAGAAATACCTCAACAAATTCCTTGACTTACACGGCAAACGCGGAACGGGGCCGAGAACGTCCTTAATGGAGTTAAAACAATTATGGTTAATGGCTCGTTGAGAGCGGCTGGCCGCGTCGCCTGCCGCCGCCGGCCGTGCTAAGGGAGACGGCTCTGGGCGCACCGCCCCTCCCCCCTGGAAACAGACCTTCTGGTAAAGAGATATGGCCAAGCCCAAGCCGCTGATGCCGAAATCGTCGGACACCGAGCCCGCTGACGCCGCCGTACAATCGGCGCTGCGGACGCTGGAGGCGGAAGCCAGCGGTGTCGCCGCGATCGACGCCGCGCTCCGCTCCGACCTCGGGGCGCCCTTTGCCGCGGCGGCGGAGATGATCCGCAACGCCAAGGGACGGCTGATCGTCACCGGGCTCGGCAAATCAGGTCACATCGGCCGCAAGGTCGCGGCGACCTTTGCCTCCACCGGCACGCCGGCGTTCTTCGTCCATGCCGCCGAAGCGAGCCATGGCGATCTCGGCATGATCACCGCCGACGACGTCATCCTGGCGCTGTCATGGTCCGGCGAGCAGCCGGAGATGAAGAACCTGATCTCTTACGCCGCGCGCTTCGGCATTCCCGTGATCGCGATAACAGCGGAAAAGGGCTCGAGCCTGAGCAAGGCCGCCGATATCGCGCTGACGCTGCCGAAGGCGCGCGAGGCCTGCCCGCATAATCTGGCGCCGACCACCTCCTCGCTGATGATGCTCGCGCTCGGCGATGCGCTGGCGATTGCGCTGCTGGAAGGCCGCGGCTTCACCTCAACCGATTTCAGCGTGCTGCATCCCGGCGGCAAGCTCGGGGCGATGCTGAAATATACCCGCGACCTCATGCATGCCGGCGAGGCCGTGCCGCTGAAGCCGCTCGGCACCAGGATGTCGGACGCGCTGGTCGAGATGACCTCGAAGGGTTTTGGCTGTGTCGGCATCGTCGACCGCCGCAGCCATCTCGTCGGCATCGTCACCGACGGCGACCTCCGCCGCCATATGCGCTCCGACTTGATGACCGCCGTCGTCGACGACGTCATGACCAAGAATCCGAAAACCATCGGCCGCGACACGCTGGCCGGCGAGGCGCTGGAATTGTTGAATTCGTCGAAGGTCACCGCGCTGATCGTCGTCGACGCCGGCAAGCCGGTCGGCATCGTGCATTTCCACGACTTCCTGCGCGCGGGCGTGGCGTAGGCTGGCACTGGAAGATCGTAGGATGGGTAGAGCGCAGCGAAACCCATCGCGACGAAGCAAGCGGCGCCAATGATGGGTTTCGCTGCGCTCTACCCATCCTACGATTCCGTCGAACCGCGCACCGCTGTCGTCCCTGCGAAAGCAGGGAGCCATAACCACAGGCAGTTGTTGTAGTGCAAGCGGGTGGTTGCGCTTGAGGTTGTAGGGTGGGCAAAGCGAAGCGTGCCCACCATCCAACGCCGTGCTCGCGGTGGTGGGCACGCTTCGCTTTGCCCACCCTACGGCGTCGCCGCGAGTTCTGATCCAAATGTCAAACAGCGGAGGGGATGTGAGTTCGCGTTCTCGCGGCATGAACTGCCCGAGCTTTGCGTCACTTTCCACCCTCCTCGATATCAGAGGGCGCAGGGAAAGCCGGGTGCTGGTTGCACCCGTGGGTCCCGTGCAACAAAAAGCACGGGGGTAGGACCACAGGTTCAACCGAAGCATTCCGGCTTTCCCTGCGCGATGGTTTTACGGCTTACTTCGTGCTCTCCTCGGTGACCGGGCTTTCTTGCCACCGTCGCCCTTAGGGATGTTTCCATCCCCCAGGACTTAGCGCCAGCGTCGGGGCGCCAGGACCACACGACTTCGCCGTCCGTGATACGTGTGCTCGTCAGTCACACCCATCGCGTCCACCGCATCTCACCGCAACGTTCGTGACGATCGCGAGCCGCCCCTCTCTCGGGTGAGACGCGCGGAGTTAAATCACTGATTTGCCCGACGGCGAAAGCGGAATATTTTTCGCGCAGGGGATGGACAGACTTTGGGCTGATTTGCCCGTCGAGTTGATTTGTCGCACCCAAAGCATCCACGTCGTCATTGCGAGCCAGCGGGGCGCGCGTTCGCGCGACCCGCTGGCTCGCAATGACGGCGGCTGTCATGCCGGGGCGATGCGATAGCATCGAGCTATGATGTGCAATTGCACATCGGAGAATCCATTTTTCCGCTTGCGCAAGTGGACGAATGGATTCCGGGCTCGCGCTTCGCGCGCCCCGGAATGACGGTGGGATTTTGCGGCGAGGGAATGACGGATTACGCTGTTCGCGCGGGAGGACGCGGGGGGAAAAGCCAATCCGCCCTGCATCACTACGCCGCCGCCACCGTCAAACTGGCGCCGTCGGCGCTGACAACCTTGACGCGGCTGCCGGCTGGGGCGTCGGGGCCGGCGACGCGCCAGATCGTGTCATCGATCCGTACCGTGCCTGAGCCGTCGATGATCGGCTTCTCCAGCGTGAACTCGCGGCCGATCAGGGCTTCGGTGCGCCGGTTGAGGAATGGGCTGCTCGCTCTCGCCGAGGTCCCGCTCTTGGCGAAGTGCCGCCATGCCGGCACGGCAGCGACCGCGAACGCGGCGAACATCAGGAACTGCGTCTGCCAAAGCGGATTGATGACGAACGACACCAGTCCGACCATGAGTGCTGATAGCCCGAGCCAGAACAGGAACACGCCGGGCGCCGCCAATTCCAGCGCCATCAGGATGAAGCCGAAGATCAGCCAGTTCCAGTTACCCAGTGTCGAAAACATCTCGGTCATGACACGACCTCTAATTCCGCAGACGCAATGCTAGCACGCCCGCGCCCTCACCGCTCCGGCGCGATTGGCGGCGGCGTCGGGCCGGCCGGCGGCACCGAGGAGCGGCGCGCGGCGGCGGCTGCTGAAGCTGTGCTTTCGCCGAAGGTGGCGCGCGCGATCTCGCCGATGCCGGCAAGCGAGCCGAGCACGCTCGATGCCTCGATCGGCAGCATCACGATCTTCTGGTTCGGCGCTTCCGCCAACTGCCCGAACGCCTTGATGTACTTGTCGGCGATGAAGTAGTTCAGTGCGGCGACGTCGCCCCTCGCGATCGCTTCGGACACCATCTGCGTTGCCTTCGCCTCAGCCTCCGCCAGTCGCTCGCGCGCTTCGGCGTCGCGGAAGGCGGCTTCGCGGCGGCCTTCGGCCTGCAGGATTTGTCCCTGCTTGGCACCCTCGGCGCGCAAAATCTCCGATTGCCGCTGGCCTTCCGCCTGCAGGATGTCGGCGCGCTTGACGCGCTCGGCCTTCATCTGCCGGCCCATCGCCTCCACGAGATCCGCCGGCGGCACGATGTCCTTGATCTCGATGCGATTGACCTTGACGCCCCAGGGCGAGACCGCGGCGTCGACGACGCGGAGCAGCCGCTCGTTGATCTCATCGCGATGCGACAGCACCTGGTCGAGGTCCATCGAACCCATCACCGAGCGGATGTTGGTCATGGTCAGCACCGTGATCGCCTGGTGCAAATTGGCGACTTCGTAGCTCGCCTTCGCGGCGTCGAACACCTGGAAGAAGGCAACGCCGTCAACGGTGACGGTGGCATTGTCCTTGGTGATCACCTCCTGCTCGGGGATGTCGATCACCTGCTCCATCATATTCATCTTGCGCCCGATGCGGTCGAAATAGGGCACGATGAGATTGAGGCCGGGGAGCAACGTGCGGGTGTATTTGCCGAAGCGCTCGATGGTCCAGCCATAGCCCTGCGGAACGGTCTTGACCCCGGCGAACAGCGTGACGATGACGAGCAGAACAAGGGCGATGGCGAAAATGTCGAAACCACTCATAAAGTCCTCCAAGACCGGCGAAAGCCGGCGCGGCCCTGCATTTGGTCTGCAAAACCGCAACGCCGGTTCAGCCGGCTGTTGGTTGACACATAGTTAAGGAGCGGTTTGCGAGGCTGCCAGATATAGCCTGCGAACGTAAATGATGTGTCAGGCGCTGCGCTCGACTTCGCCTCTCCCGCTTGCGGGAGAGGGAGCGTACCGTGGTCCCAACTCGGCTAAATCCAGCCCTGGAGTTCGCGCAGCACGAGTTGGCGGATCACGTCCATGCCGGGCTCGCTGTCGTTCAGGCAGGGAATCGCCGCAAACTGCTCGCCGCCATTTTGCTTGAAGATGTGCGCGTTCTCCTGCGCGATCTCTTCCAGCGTCTCCAGACAGTCGGCGGAGAAACCGGGCGTGACGACGGCAATTCGTCGCACGCCGTCCTTGGCGAGCTTTTCGACGGTCTTGTCGGTATAGGGCTGCAGCCAGACATCGTTGCCGAAGCGCGACTGGAAGGTCAGCATCAGCCTGGAGGCATCGAGCCCGAGGCGCTTGCGCAGGCTTTCCGTCGTGGCGACGCACTGGGCGAAATAGGGATCACCCTGATCGACATATTTCTGCGGCATGCCGTGGAAGGAGGCCAGGATCAATTCCGGCTCGAACGGCAGCGTCGCCAGGTGCGCGTTGATCGAAACCGAGAGCGCGTCGATATAGACAGGATCGTCATAGTATGGCGAGGACACCCGCAAGGTCGGCTGCGCACGCAAGCTGGAGAGCACCCGGAACGCCTCGTCGCAGACGGTCGCCGATGTCGCGGCGGAATATTGCGGATAGAGCGGCACCACCAACAGCCGGTTACAGCCCTGCGCCGTCAGCGCCTCGATCCCCGCCCGGATCGAGGGATTGCCGTAGCGCATCGCCCAATCGACCACGACATGATCTTCCCCGATCGCCGCCGCTAGCTTCTCGGCCTGCGACCGCGTGATCGTCTTCAGCGGCGACTCGTCCTTCTCGGTATTCCAGATCTTCCGGTAGTCGAGAGCCTTGGTGCGCGGCCGCGTGCGCAGGATGATGCCGTTGAGGATCAGCTTCCACAGCAGCCCCTGATCCTCGATCACGCGCGGGTCGGAGAGGAATTCCCTCAAATAGACCCGCACGCCCGGGGCGTCGGCGGTGTCGGGCGTGCCGAGATTGACCAGCAGCACGCCGATGCGATCCGGCTGGGCTTGCGCTGCCGGCGTCGTGTTTCGGACTGGGACGGCCACGGTCATGACGGCCGTGGCTTCGCGCGTTGCCCCATTCTTGTCAAGACAACGCACCGTTAGCTAGGCTCCCCTCCGCAATGCGGGGGAGGAACCATGACGGTTGCCGAATGGTGCGTGTTCGGAACGTTGATGCTGTATCTGTTGACGCTCGCAGCCGCCAAGTGGACTGCGAGCGGCCGTTTCGACAATTCCAACCCGCGCGATCCCGCCTTCTACGACGACCCGATCCGGGCCCGCGCGCTCGGCGCCCACCAGAACGGGATCGAGGCGTTTCCGTTCTTCGCCTTCGCCGTGCTGCTCGCCGAATTCCGCGTGGGACCGTTACGGCTGATCGATGAGCTCGCGGTGCTGTTCCTGATCGTGCGGATCGCTTACGTCTTCACCTATCTCGGCAACCGTCCAACCCTGCGCTCGATCCTCTGGACCATCGGTTTTACGATCAATGTCGCGATTTTTTTCCTGCCGATGATAAGGGGGTATTTGACGGTCTAAGTTCTCCCACTTGCGGGAGAGGGTCGGGGTGAGGGCTCTCTCCGCGAAAAGAACAGAGAGTGTCTTTGCGCGGAGAGAACCCTCACCCGGCGCTGCGCGCCGACCTCTCCCGCAAGCGGGAGAGGTGACTTTAGAGGCACGTGACGCGTTCGGCGGCGAGGTAGCCGAACAACAGGCCGAGCCCGAACAGCAGCACCAGACCGGCCGCAGCGAACTCAATGCCGCGCATGAAGAGCGTGCCGCCGCCGTCGCGACCGGCGCTCAGGCGCTGGGCCACGCCGCGGGCGGAGACGGCGAGGATCGCGATGGTGGCCACCGTGATCGCGGTGCCGAGCCCCATCACGAAGGTTGCGGCGATGCCGGCCCAGAACAGGCCCTGCGCCAGCGCGAACACCAGCACCAGGATGGCGCCCGAGCAGGGCCGAATGCCAACGGTCACGATCGCGCTTAAGCCACGCCGCCAGCCGCCGGGACCGGCGAGCTCGCTCGGCTTGGGTCCGTGCGAATGGCCGCAATGCTCGTCATGGACATGCGCGTGCGCGTGGCCGTGCTGGTGGCCGTGGCCCTGATCGTGGTGATGATCATGGCCGTGGTCATGATGATGGTCCCGATGATGGTGACCGTGATCATGCCGACGAAGTGGGACGCCGGCGATGGCCGGTTCCGGCACATGCGTCTGCAGCGCGCGGAAGAATCCGCCGCCCTTGCTCCAGACTAGTCGCGCGCCGAACGCCGCGATCAGGGCGTAGCTGACGATCTCGATCACCCTCTCCGCGCCGCACATGGTCTTGGCGGTGGCATTGAGCAGCCAGGCGAAGATGCCGACGATCACCACCGCGACCAGCGACTGCATCAGGGCCGATGCAAACGACAGCGCAATGCCGCGCCGCGCGGTTTCCCGGTTGGCGACCAGATAGGAGGAGATCACCGCCTTACCATGGCCGGGACCGGCGGCGTGGAAGATCCCGTAAGCGAAGGAGACGCCAAGCAACGTCCAGACTGCATAGCCGTCGGTCTTGGCAACACGGATGGACGCGGAAATCTCGCGGTAGAATTCCCCCTGCTTGGCGAGCAGCCAGCCGATGATACCGCCGACCTGCGGCTCGGCCGCCCGTCGCGGGGCGCCGAACGGATTTTGCGCTGACAGCGCATGCATCGCGGCATCGGCCAGCGCAAAGACTGCGAGCGCCACGGCGGCAATCGCCAGGCTACGCGCGACGGATGATCCCTGCTTCATGGACACTCCACCACGATCTTGTTGGCGAACATCGCGCCGAAGTTGGAGCTTTCGCCGCTCAGGAAGTTCTGCTCCCCGAGCTGCTGCGCGCTCGCGGTGCCGTCATTCGGCCGCTGGAATTGCAGCTTGCAGTCGGCCGGTGCGCCGACCAGCTTGGCGGGGTCCTTGTCGGCATATTTGAAGTCGATGAAGAAGGCGGGGTCGAACACTTCGAGCGAAAGCTGCCTGGTCTTGAACGGCGTCTTCGCCGGCAGCGTGAAGTGCAGCGTCAATTCCGTGTTGTTGTATTCGAGGAAATAATCGACCGGCTCGGTGAATTTCTGCTTCTTGCCGTCGGCCTTGGCGAAGGTGAAGTAGGCGTATTCCTTCAGCGACTCGACATTGGTCTGGGCGAGCGGCGCCAGCTCCTCGCGGGTGTAGGCGCCCTTGGTCTTGGCCTCGATGCCCTGCAGCGCATAGGTCGAGAACATGTCGTCGAAAGTCCAGGCGTGGCGGACGCCGGTGATGGTGCCGTCGGGCGCATAGATCACCTCGCTCCTGGCGGTAATCCAGACATGCGGATGGGCTTGTGCGGCGGCCGTGCCGAGCATCACGGCGCCGGCGGCCAGGAGGCCGAGCCAGTTGCGGGACATGCGCCTCACTTCAGGCGGCCTCGGCAGTCTCGAGCAGCCCGCGCCGGCGGAGCAGTGCATCCGGCTCCGGCTCGCGACCGCGGAAGGCGACATAGGCCTCTTCCGGATCGCGCGAGCCGCCCGACGAATAGATGTCGTCGAGCAGGCGCTTTGCGGTCGCGGGATCGAAGATGTCGCCGGCCTCCTCGAAGGCGCCGAAGGCGTCCGCGTCCATCACCTCCGACCACATGTAGCTGTAATAACCGGCGGCATAGTGGTCGCCGGAGAAGATGTGGCCGAACTGGGTCGGCCGGTGCCGCAGCGCGATCTCGGCGGGCATGCCGATCTTCTCGAGCTCCTGCTTCTCGAAGGCCCTGACGTCGCGGCTGGCTTCGGCCGGCTGGGTGTGGAATTCGAGGTCGATCAGCGCCGAGGATACGAACTCCACGGTGGCAAAACCCTGGTTGAACTTCCGCGCGGCGACGAAGCGCCGCAGGAGATCGTCCGGCAGCGGCTCGCCGGTCTCATAGTGCCTTGCGAAGCGCTGCAGCACCTCCGGCCGCTCCTGCCAGTGCTCGTAAAGCTGCGACGGCAGCTCGACGAAATCGGTGAACACGGAGGTGCCCGACAGCGAGGGATAGGTGACGTTGGACAGCATGCCGTGCAGGCCGTGGCCGAATTCGTGGAACAGGGTGCGGGCATCGTCCGGCGACAGCAGCGCGGGCTCGCCGCCCGCGCCCTTGGCGAAATTGCAGACATTGATGACGAGCGGGGCAACCGCGCCGTCGAGCTGCTGCTGATCGCGCAGCGAGGTCATCCAGGCGCCGGAGCGCTTCGAGGGGCGGGCGTAATAGTCGCCGTAGAACAGCGCCTTGTGCTTGCCGTCGCGATCCCTGACTTCCCAGACCCGGACGTCGGGGTGCCAGGCCGGGATATCCTTGCGCTCCTCGAAGGTGACGCCGAACAGGCGGGTGGCGCAGTCGAAGGCGGCCTCGATCATGTGGTCGAGCACAAGATAGGGCTTGATCGCGGCGTCATCGAAATTGGCGCTGATCTGCCGAAGCTTCTCGGCGTAGTAGCGCCAATCCCAGGCTGCCAGCGCAAAATTGCCGCCCTCCTCCGCGATCAGCTCCTGCATCGCGTCGCGGTCGGCGAGCGCCCGCGCCCGCGCCGGCTTCCAGACCCGCTCCAAGAGGCCGCGCACGGCGTCCGGCGTTTTCGCCATGGAATCCTCGAGCCGGTAGGAGGCGTAGTTCGGGAAGCCCATGATCTTGGCGGCTTCCTCGCGCAGCGCCAGGATCTCGACGATGGTCGCGTTGTTGTCGTGGGCGTTGCCATTGTCGCCACGCGCGGTGAAGGCCTTGAAGACCTTTTCGCGCAGGTCGCGGCGATCGGAGGTTTTCAGGAACGGCTCGACCGAGGAGCGCGACAGCGTCACGATCGCCTTGCCGGCCATCCCGCGCTCTTCCGCCGCGGCCTTGGCGGCGGCGACAAAGCTGTCCGACAGCCCGGCGCGGTCGTCCTCGCCGAGCTCCATGAACCAGTCCTGCTCGTCGCCGAGCAGATGGTGGCTGAAGCTGGTGCCGAGATGGGCGAGCCGCTCGTTGATCGCGGCCATCCGCGCCTTGGCGGCGTCGTCGAGGCCGGCGCCGGCGCGGCGGAAGCGCGTATAGGTGCGCTCCAGCAGCCTGAGCTGTTCGCCGCTCAGGCCGAGCGAGGCGCGGTTCTGGTGCAAGAGCGCGATGCGGCCGAACAGCACGGCGTTCATCATGATCGGGTTCCAGTGCCGCGCCATCCGCAAGGAGACTTCCTTGTCGATCTCCAGGATCGCCGGATTGGAGTGCGCCGACACCAGGTCATAGAACACCGCCGAGACCTTGGAGAGCAGCTTGCCGGAACGCTCCAGCGCGGTGATGGTGTTGTCGAAGTCCGGCGCCGCCGGATCGTGGACGATCGCGCCGATCTCGGCGGAGTGATCGGCAAAGGCCTGCTCGAAGGCGGGCAGGAAATGCTCGGGCTTGATCTCGTCGAAGGGCGGCGTCTCGAACGGCGTCTGCCAGCCCTGCAGCAGCGGGTTGGCCAAACCTTGCGAACTTGCCGACATGCGAAATCCTATTTTTGTCCAAGATATTGCGGCAAACTATACCACACCGGGCGGCAATTTTGGGCCTTTTGCGCTTGATCGCAGGGCCCATTTCAGGGACATTGCGCCCCTCAAAAAGGACCTTCTTCCATGAGCCTGCAGCCCTCCTCCACCGGCAACCGCCAGATCGTCTGGCCGAGCGTGATCACCGTGATCAGCGCGGCGATCCTGATCGGCGCGGAAGTGTTCGGCGCTGCCTTCGCCGGCGGCTGGGCGCTCGCGATCCTGCTCGGGCTCGAGGACACCGCCGCGCACATCCTGCAAGCGGTGCTGTTCGCGCTCGGCGTCCTCGTGATGATCGCGTTCATCCGCGCGGCGCAGCGCATCGAGCCGTTCACGCGGCGCGCGTGAGGCGCGACTGCGAAAACACTGTGGCAGAAGGCTCCAAACGCGCAGCCGACTGCTAGCTTCTCTTAACGTCCATTCATATTCGACGCGGTGCGCGCGTGCAGCGACAAACAATCGCAAGCTCGCGTTAGGGAAATCTGCGCGCAGCCCAAAAAAATTCTTGCGCGGCTGAGTCAAAACACTTATTTCCAACCTTGCCCAATTTCGCACGTGCCTGTGGTCGTGTGTCAGTCGGTAGGTATCCGGACAAGAGGCCGGACAGCCGCCAAGGGATGAAGAACCGAGGGTCGCCTCTGAAGCGGCCAGCATCTCTCTCAAGGGATGCCGATGAAGGTCTCTCCATCTCTTGCAACCGTGACTGGCAGCCGGAGGCGAACCGGCGCACCCCGCTCTCAACGGGGGACGCGACTTAAAGCAACGACGGAGCGGGCTTTTTTGGTCTCTACCGGCATTCCAACGCCGGCGCGGGCTACTGAAAAGGCTTGTCCTTCATTGCCAGGTGAGCGGGCGGGAAATCTCCCAACCAATCCACGGCAGCACAGTCTGGTTTGAGTTTTTTGGCTTCGTTGCGCCTCCATCGCGCAATTCGGCCAAGGCACTCTTATCCGACGTCACGTTTTTTGAATGCGGCCCCGTCGCTGGGGTCGTTGGGAGAGTGCCATGACCGAGCGCATCCAGGAATTCCTGCGTCACCGCCGCAGCGAGGGCCTCGACACCGAGCCGTGCCTCGTCGTCGACCTCGAAGTCGTGCGCGACAACTACCAGAGCTTCGCGAAGGCGTTGCCGGACAGCCGCGTGTTCTACGCGGTGAAGGCCAACCCGGCGCCGGAAGTGCTGTCGCTGCTCGCCTCGCTCGGCTCCTGCTTCGACACTGCGACCGTCGCCGAGATCGAGATGGCGCTGGCGGCAGGCGCGACGCCGGACCGCATCTCCTATGGCAACACGATCAAGAAGGAGCGCGATATCGCGCGTGCCTTCGCGCTCGGCATTCGCCTGTTCGCGGTCGACTGCGCCGCCGAGGTCGAGAAGGTCGCCCGTGCCGCCCCCGGCGCGAAGGTGTTCTGCCGCATCCTCTACGACTGCGCCGGCGCCGAATGGCCGCTGTCGCGCAAGTTCGGCTGCGACCCGGAGATGGCGGTCGACGTGCTCGACCTCGCCAAGCGGCTGGGCCTGGAGCCCGTCGGCATCTCCTTCCATGTTGGCTCGCAGCAGCGCAAGGTGAAGGCGTGGGACCGTGCGCTGGCGATGGCCTCGACCGTGTTCCGTGACTGCGCCGAGCGCGGGATCAACCTGTCCATGGTCAACATGGGCGGCGGCTTCCCGACCAAGTACCTGAAGGACGTGCCGCCGGTGGTGCAGTACGGCCGGTCGATCTTCCGCGCGCTGCGCAAGCATTTCGGCAACCAGATCCCGGAGACGATCATCGAGCCCGGCCGCGGCATGGTCGGCAATGCCGGCATCATCGAGACCGAAGTCGTTCTGATCTCCAGGAAGAGCGACGAGGACGAGGTGCGCTGGGTCTATCTCGACATCGGCAAGTTCGGCGGTCTCGCCGAGACGATGGATGAGTCGATCCGCTACGCGATCCGCACTCCGCATGACGGCGCGGACATGACGCCGTGCGTGCTTGCTGGCCCGACCTGCGACTCGGCCGACGTCTTGTACGAGAAGCTGCCGTATCCGCTTCCGGTGACGCTCGAGATCGGCGACAAGCTGCTGATCGAGGGGACCGGCGCCTATACGTCGACCTACTCGTCGGTGGCCTTCAACGGCATCCCGCCGCTGAGGACCTACCACATCTGACGTCTCTTACCTCTCGCGCTTGCGGGAGAGGGAGAAGAAAACAGGGAGCCGGCCTGCCGGCTCCCTCCCCGACATTTTCGAATTTTCGAACGACGCTTTCACCGGTGTGCCCCGCCGCTGGAAGCGGGGACTGACGTGCCATGAC
Source organism: Bradyrhizobium elkanii WSM2783 (assembly GCF_000472865.1). GTDB lineage: Bacteria > Pseudomonadota > Alphaproteobacteria > Rhizobiales > Xanthobacteraceae > Bradyrhizobium > Bradyrhizobium elkanii_A. Next base: position 115,886 of record NZ_AXAP01000007.1, read on the forward strand.
TGCTTTGCGGAAGACCACCGTTGCCCTCACCCCGAGCGCCGCTCCGTTCGCGATCCGTGCGGAACGTTCCTCGGACGTCGAGGCGCGTGAAATGCTGCTGGATGCCTGCTTTGGCGAGAACCGCCATCAGCGCACATGCCAGCGCCTGCGCGACGGACGCGCGCCCGCCGAAGGCCTTGCGCTGTCGGCGGTCGCAAGCGGCCGGCTGGTCGGTACCGTTCGGTTGTGGCACGTCAGCGCCGGGGGCAACCCCGCGCTGATGCTGGGGCCACTGGCGGTGGATTCCACCTGCCGCGGCCTCGGTGTCGGCGCCGCGCTGATGGACCGCGCGATTTCGATCGCGCGGACGCGCGGCCACGGGGCGGTGATCCTGCTCGGCGATGTGCCCTATTACGCCCGCTTCGGCTTCTCGCCGGAGAGGATGAGCGAACTCGTGCTGCCCGGCCCGTTCGAGCGCGACCGGCTGCTCGGCCTCGAACTTGCCGAGGGCGCGCTCGACGGCGCCAGCGGCATGGTCACCGCGACCGGCGCATTGCTGCTCAAACGCAAGGCACGCGCATTGCGCGCCGTGCCGCAGGCCGCGTGACGGTTGCGATCATGGCCGAAAGCCTTCCCGCAACCAGCGACGTCGCGCGCCCAGTTCTGCGCAGCATCATCACCACCATCGTCCTGATCCTGATCTCGGTCATGATCGTCAGGGACATCTTCGTGCGCCGCTGGAGCTCGCCGTCCGCGCCGGCAGCAGATACGACCCAGCACTCCCGCTGATCGCAAAACCAGCACGTGAGGTTTGCGCGGGCGGGAAAATCCCGTAAACCCGCGCAAGTACCCGTATGTCCCGCAACGCTGAGAATAGGAGGTCCTGAATGTCCCGACGCCTGATTTCGACCGGCTCGCCTTTCGAGAGGACCGCCGGCTACAGCCGCGCCGTGATCGACGGCGATTTCGCATTCGTCGCCGGAACCACCGGCTATGACTACACGACGATGGCAATGCCTGAAGATGTCACGAGCCAGTCACGGAACTGTTTCAAGACCATCGAGGCCGCCTTGAAGGAAGGCGGCTTCGCGCTGGCCGACATCGTCCGCGCGACCTACTACCTGACGGATGCCAAGGACGCGGACGCCCACTTCGCGGTCTGCGGCGAGTTTCTCGGCGACATCCGCCCGGCCGCAACGCTCTTGATCGTCGCGGGACTCTTGAAGCCTGAGATGAAGGTCGAGATCGAAGTCACCGCGAAACGACGTACCGCCTGAACCACCAAACCTGTCCACCCGCTCGAGCCAATCTCCTGGAGATATTAGATGAGCCCCTCCTCGCAGATCCACGCCAAGATTTCCGGCCCCATTGTCATGATCGGCTTCGGCTCGATCGGCAAAGGCACGCTGCCTCTGATCGAGCGGCATTTCGACTATGACAAGTCGCGCTTCGTCATCATCGATCCGCATGAGGACGGCGAGCTCGCCAAGAAGCATGGCGTGCGCTTCATCAAGGATGGCGTCACCCGCGACAATTACCGCGAACTGCTGGTGCCGCTGCTCACCGCCGGCGGCGGCCAGGGCTTCTGCGTCAACCTCTCGGTCGACACCTCCTCGGTCGACATCATGACGCTGTGCCGCGAGATCGGCGCGCTCTACATCGACACCGTGATCGAGCCGTGGGCCGGCTTCTATTTCGACAAGAACATCGGCACCGAAGGGCGCTCGAACTACGCACTGCGCGAGACCCTGCTGGCCGCCAAGCGCAAGAACCCGGGCGGCATCACCGCGGTCTCCACCTGCGGCGCCAATCCCGGCATGGTGTCCTGGTTCGTCAAGCAGGCGCTGCTCGACATCGCCCGCGACACCGGCGTCGAATTCAACGAACCGAAGAGCCGCGAGGGCTGGGGCCAGCTCGCCCATAAGCTCGGCGTCAAGGGCATCCATATCGCCGAGCGCGACACCCAGCGTTCGAAGAAGCCGAAGCCGATGAACGTCTTCGTCAACACCTGGTCGGTCGAGGGCTTCGTCTCCGAGGGCCTGCAGCCGGCCGAGCTCGGCTGGGGCACCCATGAGAAGTGGATGCCGGAGAACGGCCGCACGCACGCGCATGGTTGCCAGGCCGCGATCTATCTGCTGCAGCCGGGCGCCAACACCCGCGTGCGCTCCTGGTGCCCGACTCCAGGCGCGCAATACGGCTTCCTCGTCACCCATAACGAGTCGATCTCGATCGCGGACTATTTCACCGTACGCGACGGCGAGAAGGTGATCTATCGCCCGACCTGCCACTACGCCTATCACCCGGCCAACGACGCCGTGCTGTCGCTGCACGAGATGTTCGGCGCTGCGGGGCGGATGCAGCCGAAATGGCACATCCTCGACGAGAACGAGATCGAGGACGGCATCGACGAGCTCGGCGTGCTGCTCTATGGCCACGCCAAGAACGCCTATTGGTACGGCTCGCAGCTCTCGATCGAGGAGACCCGCCGGATTGCGCCCTATCAGAACGCGACCGGCATGCAGGTGTCCTCGGCCGTGCTTGCCGGCATGGTCTGGGCGCTGGAAAATCCGGAAGCCGGCATCGTCGAAGCCGACGAATTGGATTTCCACCGCTGCCTGGAAATCCAGCGGCCATATCTCGGCCCGGTGAAGGGTTTCTACACCGACTGGACCCCGCTGAACGACAGGCCGGGCCTGTTTGCCGAGGACATCGACACGTCCGATCCCTGGCAGTTCCGGAACGTGCTGGTGCGCTGACCCGCGCGCTCCTCTCGTCATTCCGGGGCGCGCGTAAGCGCGAGCCCGGAATGACGGAAGCTACTTTTGCGAGGCCGTAATTTATCTGCGGCCTTCAACGACCTCGCCATCTTCCTTCACGAAACGTCCGACCGGATTCTCCAGAAGGTCGATGACCGCCTCGGACGGCCGGCAAAGCCGCACGCCCTTCAGCGTGACCACGATGGGGCGGTTGATCAGGATGGGATGCGCCATCATGAAATCCAGCAATTCGTCGTCCGACCATTTCGGATCATCGAGGCCAAGTTCCTTGCAGGGCGTGCCCTTCTCACGCAGCAGGGCGCGCGTCGGGATGCCCATCGCGGCGATCAGCTCCTTGAGCTTCTCGCGCGACGGCGGCGTCTTGAGATATTCGACGATGATGGGATCAACGCCGCTCTGCCGGATCATCGCAAGCGTGTTGCGGGACGTGCCGCAATCCGGGTTGTGATAGATCGTGACCGTCATTGCCGCGCCTCCACTGCCGGCGCCGACGCAGCGGCTCCGGCTTCATACCAACCCCTCGTCGCCTTCACGATGCGGACCACCGAGAGCATCACCGGCACCTCGACGAGAACGCCGACCACCGTAGCCAGCGCCGCTCCGGAGTCGAGACCGAACAGGCTGATCGCGGCAGCAACGGCCAGTTCGAAGAAGTTGCTGGCTCCGATCAGAGCAGCCGGCGCGGCCACGCACCAAGCGACGCCGAAACGCCGGCTGAGCCAGTACGCAAGACCCGCATTGAGGTAGACCTGGATCAGGATCGGCACAGCGAGGATCGCGATAACGACCGGCTGCTTGATGATCTGCTCGCCCTGAAACCCGAACAGTAGGACCAGGGTTGCCAGCAAGGCGACGAGCGAGAGAGGCTGCAACATCCGCATGGTGCGCTCGAAGGCGCCGCCGCCGGCACGCAGCAGCGCGCTCCGCCAGAGCTGCGCGACGATCACAGGTACTACGATGTACAGCACCACCGAGAGCAACAACGTGCTCCACGGAACGGTGATCGACGCCACGCCCAGCAGGAGCCCCACCAGCGGCGCGAACAGGAACACCATGATCACGTCGTTCAGCGCGACTTGGCTGAGCGTGTAGTGAGGCTCGCCCTCGCAGAGATTGGACCACACGAACACCATCGCGGTACAGGGTGCAGCCGCCAGCAGGATTAGACCAGCGATGTAGGAGGGAATCTGTGCTGACGGCAGCAACGGCGCGAAGACATGCCCGATGAAGAACGACCCGAGCAGCGCCATCGAGAACGGCTTGACCGCCCAGTTGATGAACAGCGTGACGCCGACGCCCCGCCAGTGCTCGCGCACCTGCCCCAGCGCCCCGAAGTCGATCTTGAGCAACATCGGCACGATCATGAGCCAGATCAGCACCGCGACCGGCAAGTTCACCTTGGCGATCTCGGCCGCCGCCACCGCGCCAAAGAAGCCGGGCATGATGTGGCCGAGCGCGACGCCGGCCACAATGCAAAGCGCGACCCAGAGGGTCAGATACCGTTCGAAAATGCTCATGTTTCAGGCCACGTCGTTTCTGGAGGATGTCGCGCCCTCGGATCGGCCGATCTCGCGCAGCTTGGTGCCTAGCGAGAGCTTGTCGATGCTCCGAAGCGGGAGACTGATGAAGGTGCCGATCCGATTCTTGAGATAGCGGAACGCAGTCATGAACGCTGCCTGCTTTTCCAGTTCTGTGCCGAGGGCCGCGGCGGGGTCCTCGATGCCCCAGTGCGCGGTCATCGGCTGGCCGGACCAGATGGGGCAGGTTTCGCCAGCAGCGTTGTCACAGACGGTAAAGACGAAATCCATCACCGGCGCATCGGGAGCGGCGAACTTCAGCCAGCTTTTCGAGCGCATGCCGCCTGTCGGATAGTCGAGGCTTTCGAGAGTGTGCAGCGCCAGCGGGTGCACCGCGCCCTTCGGTGCGCTGCCGGCGGAAAAAGCCCTGAAACGGTCGGCCCCGTCCTTCCGCAGGATCGATTCCGCCATGATCGAGCGCGCCGAGTTGCCGGTGCAGAGGAACAGAACATTGTAGAGGTTGTCAGCCACGGGTTCGCTCGTTTCGCTTTGGAGAACAACAGGACTGCAGACTTTCGACGACCGGCGCGCAGACCTCCGGTCGTCCGTCGCAGCAATCCCGGAGGAGAAACACGGCGACGTCGCGAAACTCACCGAGGTTGGCGCGGTAGACGATTGAGCGACTATGCCGCTCGGAAGTCACGAGGCGCGCTCGGGTCAAAATCGACAGATGCGCCGACAGGGTGTTCGGCGGAACTTCCAGCAGGCGGGCAAGATCGCCAGCCGCGAGGCCGTCAGGCTCATGCCTGACCAATGTACGGAAGGCCTCCAGGCGGGTCGATTGCGAGAGCGCCGCAAGGGCCAAGACTGCTTCTTCCGTTTCCATATATCCAGATTTATGGAAATATTGGACCAAGTCAACCAGATTCAGAACCCTGGAGACCGGAGGGTTGCTCGCTATTTCGAATATACTAGAAATATAGTTTGACAAAGAGGCCAGTCGCGCTCATCCTTTCCGCCATGAAGCTCGACGAAGCAGCAGCCCGCCTCGAAGCGCTGGGCAACCCCACCAGGCTGAAAATCTATCGCGCGCTGGTCCGCGCAGGGCGTGCAGGCATGCCGGTCGGGCGCCTGCAGGAGCGGCTCAAGATTCCGGCGTCGACACTGTCGCACCACATCAAGGCGCTGGTCTCCGTCGGTCTGATCTCGCAGGTGCGCGAGGGCACGACACTGGCTTGCCACGCCGAATACGACACGATGCAGGGCTTGGTGGATTTCCTCGTTGCTGAATGCTGCATCGACGAGACCCAATGCAAAGACGCTCAGACGGCGGCCTGATTTTTTTTGCCCGATAATTCGGTAATTCTAGAAGGTTGGGAGAAGCAAAATGAGCGCAGCAAAGACCGTCGCGATCATAGGAGCCGGACCCGTCGGCCTGGCGGCAGCCGCGCACGTGTTGGAGCGCGGCATGACGCCCGTCGTGCTCGAGTCCGGGCCAGAAGCGGGACATGCGGTCCGTCAATGGCAACACGTCCAGCTCTTTTCACCGTGGGAATACAACGTCGACCGGGCGGCCGCGCGGCTGCTCGCGCCAACTGGCTGGAATTCGCCGGACCCGCAGGTCTATCCGACCGGCGGCGAGCTCTTGGCACAGTACCTTGTCCCACTCGCGACGCGCACGCTCTTGAAGGACGTGATCCACACGTCGAGCCGCGTCAGCGCCGTTTCCCGTGTCGGCTTTGACAAGGCGAGGACGAAGGGCCGGGAGGCGGCTCCCTTCGAGATACGCTACCAGAACGGCAAAGGGCCCGAGACCCTGCGCGCCGATACCGTCATCGACGCCTCCGGAACGTGGGCCTCGCCGAATCCCGCCGGCGCCAATGGCCTGCCGGCGATCGGCGAACGCGAAGCACAAGCGAGGATCGCCTACGGCATGCCGGATGTGCTCGGGAGAGACCGTGAGCGCTACGCGGGCAAGATTGTCGCCGTGCTGGGCGCCGGACACTCGACGATCGGTACCCTGACCGACCTGGCGACGCTTGCCCGTCAGATGCCGGACACCCGCCCGATCTGGCTGCTCCGGGGCAATGATCCGGCCAAGGCATTCGGGGGCGGCGCGAACGACAAGCTCGCTGCGCGCGGCGAACTCGGCACACACTTCGCATCGCTGGTCGCATCAGGTGAGGTACAGGTTGAGGCCGAATTTTCCGTCGCGGCGATCTCGCCAAGCGACGGCCGGCTTCGGATCGCGACGTCGTCAGCCTGCTGCGGACGCAGCGTCGTCGCCGACGAGCTGGTCATCGCAACCGGCTTCCGTCCGGACCTCTCCTTCCTCGGCGAGATTCGGCTCCGGCTCGATCCTGCGATCGAGGCGCCCGTCGCGCTCGCACCGCTGATCGATCCCAACGAGCACTCCTGCGGCACCGTGCGCCCGCATGGCGCGCGCGAACTGCAGCAGGACGATCCGGGCTTCTACCTCGCCGGCATGAAATCCTACGGCCGGGCGCCAACCTTCCTCATGATCACCGGCTACGAACAGGTGCGCTCGATCGCTGCCGATATCGCCGGCGACAAGGAAGCTGCCGAGCGCGTCGAACTCGAGCTCCCCGAAACCGGCGTCTGCACACGCGGCGGCGTAGAGGGCGCGGTCGCAGCATCCGGCTGCTGCGGAGGGCCGGCACCCGCCGGCATCGACGCCTGCTGTTCCGACGACGCTATCACGAAAGCCGCCGGCAAGCCGGGCTGCGGCTGCTAAGGCCGCCCGCGTGAACGGACAACGCTTGCGGGTGGTTGCCGCGCTGGGGACCGCCCAGACGCTGGCCTGGGGATCGAGCTACTATCTGCCGGCGATCCTGGCAGACCCCATTGCGCACGATCTCGGAATTTCGACCAACTGGTTCTTCGCCGCCTTCTCGGCCTCCCTGGTGATCTCCGGATTATTGGGGCCGCGCGTCGGCCGCCAGATCGACCGCGTCGGAGGGAGGCAGGTCCTCTGTATCTCGAATGTGGTTTTTGCGGGCGGGCTCGCATTGCTCGGCGCATCGGCCTCGGTGTGGATGATGTCGGTGGCCTGGCTCCTGCTTGGCATCGGCATGGGCCTTGGGCTCTACGACGCGGCGTTCGGCGCGCTGGGACGCATCTACGGCAGCGACGCGCGCGCCTCGATCACCGGCATCACGCTGATTGCCGGCTTTGCCAGCACGGTCGGCTGGCCGCTGAGTTCATTCGGGCTCGAGACGATCGGTTGGCGGGAAACCTGCTACGCCTGGGCGATCGCGCACATCGTGATCGGTCTACCCCTCAATCTCGCGCTGCCCAGCACGGCAAAGCCGGTCCGTTCAGAAGGACCCGTGGCGAAGCCGCATATTACGATCGACCGCACCATGGTTCTGCTCTCATTCGCGTTCGCGGCCGCCTGGACGGTGACATCGGCGATGGCGGCGCATCTGCCGCGGATCGTCGAAGCATTCGGCGCGACGCCAGCGCAGGCGGTGTTTGCCGGCATGATGATCGGACCCGCGCAGGTCGCAGCCCGTGTGATGGAAGCGAGCCTTCTTAGTCGTTTTCATCCGCTCGTCTCGACACGGCTTGCCTGTATCACTCATCCGATCGGAGCGTGCGTAATCGGTATTTTCGGCGGTGGTGCTGCCGGCGTCTTCGCTCTGCTACATGGGGCCGGCAATGGTATTCTGACCATTGCACGAGGAACGCTCCCATTGGCGATTTTCGGACCGGAGAACTACGCCTATCGACTTGGATTGATCGGCGCACCATCCCGCATTTGCCAAGCATTGGCGCCCCTTGGATTCGGACTGCTCATAGACACTCTTGGCCGATCGATAGTGATTGTGTCGGCCGGACTGAGCCTTTCGGCACTGATAGCACTCTTGTCGCTGCGCCAATCTTCGGCGGTCAAAGCGTGATGATTTTTGTTCGAATCGGCGTGACCGCAGTCGTTCACCTCTCCCATAGGGAGAGGTCGGCGCGCAGCGCCGGGTGAGGGGTTACGGTTCCTCGATGAAGCTCATCCCCCCTCACCTGGATCGCATCTCACGATGCGATCCGACCTCTCCCCGATGGGGAGAGGTAAGGCACTTCCAGCGTGGCGCCAACTCGACCTGATCTCATCACGCCTAAAGCGACAGCGCAGCCGCCCGTGGATAGCGCCGCCTGATCGGTGATCCGTGACGCATGCCGGGCCGGCGCTGCGGCCAACGAGGTCATGCGCGGCCTCGCGCCGCGCATGCACGCTTCGCCTCGGTTGGCCAAGACGTCATGGCCGGGTCAAGCCCGGCCATGACGAAGCCGCGAGGGTCAGGCGCCGCCTCCGGTCATTTCGCCATGTAATCGAACGCCACCGTGCCGAGCCCGAGCGTCAGGTCCGCCTTGAAATGCAGGGCGGAGACGACCTCGCGGACCGGAAGCCGCGCGACGTCGCAGAGCGCGTGTGGAAACAGGCCGAGAGCGGCAGGGCCGGTCCAGGATTCCTTCAGCGTGATCTCTTCGAGATTGAAGCGCACGAGCTCGCAGATGCGCGGGCTGCCGTCGACATGCGGGATGATCTTCAGGATGAAGTTCGGCGCCTTCATGCCCTTCAGTACGGTATCATGATCGACCGGACGGTGTTTGTAGCCCATAGTAGCGGAAGCGCAGAGCACCGAGCCGTAATGCAGGGAGCCGACCAGCACGTCGCTCTCGACCTCGATCTTCGGCCTCGCCAGTTTCTTCGGGAATCCCCATAGCTCGCGGCCGCCGGCGATCGGCCCTTCGTCGTCCAGATACATCGCGTGGGTGTAAGCCCCCTCCTCCCCTTTGAAGCGAACCGGGATCACCTGGCCGGTCTCGGTGTAGTCGCCAAAGCCGGTGGAGTCGGGCATCCGGATGAATTCGTATTTCACCACGGGCTCGGCGACCTCGAGCGGCTCGGGCACCACGGCGGCGAGCGCTTCGGGATCGGTCCTGTAGGTGATGACGAAATATTCTCGGTTGAAGAAGCGATAGGGCCCCGGCGGAAACGCGGGGCTGGTGAGCGGCATCGAATAGGCACTTCGCCTGACATCGTCGATCTTCATCTGCTGACCCCAAAGGTTGTTGGCGTGTCGTTGGCAGATCGCGATTATGCGGCGACAGAGGGACGCAGGCGAGACCGTAAATTCGGCAGGATCCGTTCAGGCCGATCCCGGGCAATGAGAGGACATCACTTTTTCTGGACCGGCGGAGCGGTCTTCTCTGCGGGCGCCGGTGGCAGCGCGGGCTGTGCACCGGTCTTCTGCGCGTCCGGGTCGGGACGTGCGGGCTCGGGCGCCGGCGTGGTCGGCCGCTCGCCGCCTGGCTTTGACTCGGCTGGCTTCGTCTGCGGCTCGGGCGGGGAAGACTGCACTGGCGGCGTCGCCTGCGCCACCTCCTCAGATTGACGCGCTGCAATCTCCACCAGCGAAGCGGTCGAAATCACCAGTCCGCCCACAAACAGGGCGGATGCGATCAGAAGATCCTTCCGGTAGCTGCGCTGCCTGTCGGTCGCCATCTCGTTCTACCCGCGTCATTGTCTGCGGGTTCAACGATTCCAGCGAGACCTGGTTCCGCGCGCGGGGCAACGGGAACTGTACCGACCTGGGGCGTGTAGTCCTGGATCGAGGCGCTGCGAGAACGCGTTCGATGCCTGCTATTCCTCTGGCTGCGGCGCGAATGCGGGAATTGCTGGGGCGCGGGATTGCCCGGGATAGCTGAGATCCACGACATTATCCGCAGCGCCAAGGACGGATCTTCGATGTGTGATGGCCAGCACCGTCACATCGCGAACCAGGGTACGAACGTGGTTCATGATGTCCCGCTCGGTCGCGTCATCGAGCGCAGAGCTCGCTTCGTCGAGGAAAAGAACGGTTGGATTGCCATACAAAGCACGGGCGATCGCGATGCGCTGGCGCTCTCCGCCCGACAGCTTCAGGCCACGTTCGCCGACCTTGGTCTCGAAGCCCTCCGGGAGCGCATCGATGAAAGACAGGATAGCCGCCTTTTCCGAGACGTCGCGAAGCCGGGCCTCATCGCGAGGGCGGCCCAGAATGATGTTGTCCGCAAGGCTTTCGTTCAGCAGCGCGACGTCCTGAGGCACGACCGCTATGGCGCGGTACCAGTCGGCGCGTGCGATGCGCAGGAGGTCGATGTCGTCGACCAGAATGCGACCTGAATGCGGCTCGATGGATTTCAGCGCGAGCTTGAAGATGGTGGACTTTCCAGAGCCGGTCTCGCCTACGATAAACGTGATGGAGCCGCGGCTTGCCGTGAAGCTGATGCCATCGACCCCACGACCATTGCCGTAATCGTACCTGATATCGTCGAAGGTGATGCGTCCCTCTCGGGGGACAAAGGTCTCTGCATGCGGCGATTCATTCTCTTCCGGAGCCCGCCACATGTCCGCGAGCGGAATGAGTTGCGCTCGGGAACGCGCGAAAACGTCCATCGTCTGGGCGATCATCTCGAACGGCAGGTTGAGCTGGAGCAACAGGGCGTTGAACAGCACGATATCGCCGACCGTCGTCGCTCCGGCCTGATGGCGGGGCAGCAACAGCAGGAAATTGACGGCGAATTGGATCGAGAGACCCAGGCCCAGCAGGGCCGACGAGCCGGCGCGACGGAATGTGTAAGCCCGCCAGCCATCCTTTACCGCGCGAGCCTTCTCGGTGAAGCGGCGGCTCATCCACGCATGACTGCCGAGATGACGCAACGTCTCCATCGCGTTCATCGCGTTGCCGACGAATCGGGCATTTTCCTGCGCAGCCGAGACGGCGGCGTCGAGAAGGGCCTGCGATCGACGCGTCGAGACGAATGTCACCGTGATCATGGCGGCGCCGTAAGCGGCGACGATCGCCACGACCTCGATGCTCAAGAGAGCGCCGAGGGTGACGAGCGTGAGCGCGATCTGCGTCGCGCCCGGGATGAACACGATCAGCGCGATGTGCATGATCGTCGTCAGCGCGCCGCGCCCCTGGGCGGCGGCAGTCTGGATCTCGGCCGGGTTATGCTCGACGAAGAAGTCGGATCTTTTTCTCAAGATGCGTTCGAAGAACCGCGTGCTCACGATGAAGCCAAGGTTTTCGGCCGTCAGCACCGATAGGTGTTGCACCGCGCGCTGCAGCGCCGAGGCAACGCCCACCAGCGCGGCGTAGAGCAGGAACGCCCATAGAAGGTCCGAGACAACAGTCTCTTTGGTCAGCCGGTCCACAAGGCGGGAGAACAGGTACGGCGCAGCGATGCCGCTGGCGCTCGACAGGAAGACGACCGCCGCCACCAGCGACAGCGCCCGCCAGTCGGATTTCCAGTAGGCATGGAAGATTTCGGCGATAGGGGCGTTGCTCGCGGGCTTGGTCATAAGTTTCTGATTTGCAGCGATTCACGCAAATTGCGGTTGGCCAATTCTGTCTCAGAGGCCATGACCGATCAACGACAGCGGCGACGGCTTTGGGAAAAAACGTAAACCTTCTACTCAATGGGAGCATGGTCGGGTACCCCAGTCCGCACTGAACACCCGCGAACGGTGTGAAGCTGCTCACATTGCTCGTGTGAGTTTCCTGCTAAATTGACGATGATCCATCCGATGCCGGAGGGCACGGCCATGCAAAGCACAGCTTGTTTGGAATGGATACAGCGTTGGCGTAAGCGGGGATCGCTTGTTGCTTTTGTCGCCTGCTGCAGCATCTGCCTGATCTCGGCCTCTGCCACCTGCGCTGCCCAGGCAACCTTCAAACCCGCCGATCAGCCTAACGGCACGCCATCGGAAGACCTGGCAGCAACCGCTGTCTTCATTGTCGACGCAAAAAAGTGCGAGAAGATGGCTTCCGACACCTGGTCGGAACCTGAGGTATGGGCATGGCAACAAATCTGCCGGCATCTCAACGTCGATTTCGACGAGAAGGAAGCGAACGACTACGCGGACAGACAGGAGAAGAATTCACCCAAGCGCGATGCGGTGTACCGGCAGAAGCTTGAAGCTCTTCGAACGGAGAACAATGAGAACCCCGAGAAGCTGGCCACCGACGAATCGCGAACGCTGAGCGGCAAATTTCTGGCAATGATTTTCGGCGACCCTGAATTGAGGCGTCACACCTGGAACGTACCGCTCAGGTTGTTTGGGTTCAGTACCGACCGACTTGTTATCGACACCGCGGCGCTGAAATCGCTGGACATACGAAACGCATATGTCGAGAGGCTCGCAATCCAGAATACGACCATTGATGGCGATCTCAGGTTGGAGAACTCCCACTTGGCAAGCATCAAGATGCAATTGGTGGCCGCCAAGCATTTCCTGCTGAACAAGGTATCGGTTACCGCGAAGAAGGTCGGACCGGGCCATGCGGGTCCCAATCCGCCGCCATTGGATGCAGAGAAGCCGGATGGAGCACTGACGATTCATACGGCCCGGATCGACGACCGGATATCGATCCTGGAAGGGTCCTACGACGCGATCGACTTGAAGCGCGTGAAAGTTGGCGACCTATTCATCGTTCAGCCTGACTGGAATCGCTCCAGGGACACCGATCGACCAGAGCTGAGCATCACCGAGTCCGTGGACCACGGGGTCTTCACCATTCAGACCAGCTCTACGGGGGCATCGCCACAGCAGATCAAGCTCGACCAGTTCATCTTCGCCAATGCCTATTTCGGTCCGGACCCGATGCCGGTCATCCGCGCCATGGATGCATACGCTGGAATCCGCACTCACGGTCGTCCCGACCTGGAGCCGTATACGCTGATCGCCAAGTCGTACGCACAACGCGGCGAAACCCATAACTCCGACAAGATCCTGATTGCCAAGAACAACCAAGACTGGCACTGGGCGGACTTGGTATCGCTGGATTTTGTTGGCCTCACTTTCACATGGCTTGTCGCCGATTACGGCTTCCATCCGGAAGTGGGTTTCTTGTGGATCGCCGGATTCGTGCTGCTTGGCTGGGGAATCTTCTGGCACGCCTCCACTCGTCTGGCAGCAGGCTCGTACCAACCGAAGAGTCCATTCCTGTTAGCTCTGGATTCAGTGATCCCGGGCATCCACTTGGACAAGAACCACCAAGATGTGCGCTATAATGGATGGCCTCAGGGCATGCTCTATCTGCTCCGGATCCTTGGCGCCGTGCTGGTCTTCGTTGCCTTCAGCTATCTGCAGAAGAAGGTGCTAGGCTGACCGCGGGAAGTCGCTTCTTCCGTTCAAATCCACGTCGTACATGCCTGCCTCGTTGGTGGCATGGAAGCACAGCCGTAGCCAAGCGAGACGCGCGCCTGCACGTATCGAAGCGCGATTGTTTAGTTGAATTCTCGTGGATGACGGCAGCTTCCAAAGAACGAACGAAAGTCGAAGGTCAGACGCAATCGCTGTTGTCATATCGCGCCGTGCGCGGAGTTGTGTGCAGCCTTTCGCTTCTCAATCTGCGTGAAAAGCTAGATGGAATCTAAGCCCGCCGCATTGTGACCGCACCACGACCTCCTGTAGGTCGCGATCCCGGTAGCCGACAGAAGTCGGCTGGGGATTTTGGGGCGACTGATCTGATGACGTGCGGGACTACACTTCACAAGAAAACCCTTCTGGCTGCAGCGAGCGGACTTGCGTTGCTGATTGATGGCGGAGACGCAGCCGTTGCGCAGACGTCGCACGAGCTGCCGGCCGTGCAGGTGCATGCGCCAACGCCGCGCGCGGCGCGTCGTGTCGCACCGCGCCAAAATGCCGCAACTGCGCCGCGTGCAGCCTCGCGCCCTGTCGAGCCTCGTGCGCGGACGATACCGCCGACCGGCATGATCGGCAGCCTGCCGCCGTCCTACGCGGGCGGGCAGGTGGCTTCGGGCAGCCAGGTCGGCATGCTCGGCAATCGCAACGTGATGGACACGCCGTTCAACCAGACCAGCTACACCGCGCAGACGATCCAGGATCAGCAGGCGCGAAAGCTCGATGACGTGCTCGCCAACGATCCGTCGGTCCGCTCCAACGCGCCGCGCGCCTACGGCTTCGATTTCGTGTCCATCCGCGGCTTCGACGTGCCGAGTTCGGCCTACGGCATCAATGGATTGTACGGCATCGCTTCGGCTTTCTCGTTCTCGTCGCTGGCCGCGATCGAACGCGTCGAGGTGCTGAAGGGGCCGGGCGCGCTGCTGAGCGGCATGCCGCCGGGCGGCGGCGTCGGCGGCAGCATCAATCTCGTCACCAAGCGCGCTGGCGATGATCCGATCGCGCAGCTCACCAACACCTATGCGTCGCGCTCGCAGTTCGGCACGCATTTCGACGTCGGCCGCCGGTTCGGCGAAGCGAGCGAATTCGGCGTTCGGTTCAACGGCAGCTATCGCAACGGCGATACCGAACTCGCCAACCAGAGCCAGGAGCTCGGGACGGCAGCGCTCGGCCTCGACTACCGCGGCGAGCGCGTCCGCCTGTCCGCGGATGTCGGTTACGAGAAGAACAACGTCGACGCCATGACGCGCTTCGTGGTGTTAGGTCCGACGCTGACCGGCGTGCCAGTGCCGCCGGATGCACGCGCGAGCTTCATGCCAAGCTGGGGCTATTGGAACGGCGAAGGCAATTTCGGCCTCGTGCAGGGTGAGGTCGACATCACCGAGAACCTGACGGCCTATGCCCAGGCCGGCGTGGTGAAGGGCGAGACCAAGTATCTTTATTCGGATATCAGGGTCACCAACCTCAACGGCAATTTCGACGGTTCGCCACGACTGAACAGCCAGACCCGCGACCAGGCGGCGGTGCAGGCGGGCTTCCGAGCCTCGGTCGATACCGGGCCAATCCATCACGCGATCAATTTCAACGCGACGGGATCCGAAGGTGACGTCGGCATCATCAACACGACGGGCACGGCCTTCACGTCCAATCTCTATAGCCCGCGTCCGAGCCCGACGCCGCTGATCTCGGTTGGAGCACCGCCGAAAATCTCGGATACGCATCTGTCGAGCTTCGGCATTGCCGACACCATGTCGGTGGCAAACGGTCGCGTCCAGTTCACCGCGGGCGTGCGCCAGCAATATGTCGAGAGCCGCTCGTTCAGTGCAACGACCGGGCTGCAGACGTCCAGCTATGACACTTCGGCGACGACGCCGGCCTATGCGGTGGTGATCAAGCCGCTGGAGAACGTCTCCATCTATGCCAACTACATCGAAGGGCTCGAGGCCGGCACCGTGGTCGGCGCTCAGTATGCCAATGCCGGCCAGGTGCTGCCACCCTACCGGACCCGGCAGTATGAAGTCGGCGCCAAGGTCGATTGGGGCCGGATAACGACGACCGTCAGCGCCTTCGACATCAACCGGCCGCTGCAGCTCGTCGATTTCGTCACCAACACGCTGACGCAATCCGGCGAGAGCCGCAACCGCGGCGTCGAGCTGAATGTCTTCGGTGAGGTCACGCCAGGCGCGCGGCTGCTGGGCGGCGTGATGTTCATCGATGCGCGTCAGGACAAGACCGAGCGCGGGCAGTTTGACGGCTACCGGACTTTCAGCGTGCCCGACACACAGCTCAATCTCGGCGGTGAGTGGGATGTGCCGTTCCTGCACGGCCTGACGCTGACGGGACGCGCGATCTATACCGGCAGCTTCTTCGCCGATCAGGCCAATACGCTGCTGGTCTCGGACTGGACACGCTACGACGCCGGTGCGCGCTACACCTTTACGGCACCGTGGAACAACAAGCCGGTGGTGGTGCGCTTCCAGGTCGAGAACCTGTTCGACAAGAACTACTGGCAGGGCGCGAACACCAACAGATACGTCTATCTCGGCGCGCCAAGAACCTATCTGGTCTCGACAACTTTCAACTTCTAGCGATGGCTGAACCAATCATGTCTAACCGACGAACCGGAAAGCAGCTTGCCGTTGGTGCTCTGCTGATCGTCTTGCCAATGCTGTCTCATTGGGGAGCCGCGAGCGCGCAGACCGTCAACTCGTTCGAGGGCGACCGCGGACCAGGTCAGGCGGTGTGCAAATCGAACGGGGGGCCGATCCATTGTGATCGGGCGGAGATGGACGTTGCCGCGAGCGGCAAGCAGATCGTGCAGGTCACCTGGCAGAACGTCAACGTGTATGACACTACGGGCAAGCTGTTGAAATCCACGCCGCTGGCCGCACTGATCCGCAGTGCCGGGCTCGACCCGAACCCGGCGAAAGGCGGCGGACCGTTCGAGCCGCATATCGTCTACAACGAGTTCATCGAGCGCTGGATCATCACCGTGACCTGCGCCAACGACTGCACGCTTGTGAGCGCCAGCGCCGACGCGACGGATTCGTGGGGCGGCACCTACCTGTCCTGCCTGCAGGGCGGCCCTTGCCTCGACCGCAATCCCGGCATCAAGCTGGGCTACGACAAGAACGGTGTGTACATCTGCGGAGGCCATGTCGGCGACGACAATCCGAGCACGGTGCCGGGCGTGTCCTACGACTGCTTTGCAGTGCCGCCGGATGAGATCAAGGCGATCGCGCAAGGCACAGCGCCAACCCATATCAACCGTGGCCACAACCTGCCGCTCGACATCGTCCCTGCGGTTGACCACGATCGATCGAAGGCACCATCGGCTCCGGCGTTCTTTGCCAACAAGAGCTGCGACCACGCGGCGCAATACTCCTGCCAGCGCTCGACCAATTTCTCGTTTCACTGGATCGTGAACACCTTCAGGTGGAATGGCGCCACCGGCACCTACAATGCCGGCGGCGCCCAGCAGGTGATCAAGACCGATATCGGCTCGAAGGAGAACAAGTGGCTCTACAACACGCCGTGCTGCGGCCAGACCATGTCGATCCCGCAGGCCGGCAGCGACGTCACCCTTCGCGCCGCAACCAGCCACCGCCTGATGAATGTCGTCCAGCACGGCTCGCACCTGTATGGCGTCCTCGGGTCCGGGCCATGCACTGACTCCTGCGGGGCGCAGGGCGCTGATGCCAACAATTTGCTGATCTGGGTGGACCTGGATTGCTCGCAGCCGGCCGCCTGCGTGGTCAGCCAGACGGCAAAGATTGCCAGCCCTGACAATCACCTGGAGTTTGGCACGATTGGCGTGGACGATGCGGGGAACCTGGGCATCGTCGGCACGTCCTCAAGCGCGCGCGCAAACCTGTCGGTCCTGCTCTGGACCCGCCGCCAGGACGATCCGGCCAACACGTTCACCGGCCCGACGACGATCGTCGCGGGCACGCATCCCTACACCTGCCCGAATGAGAGGAACGTGAGCCCGATGGGGAATTCGGTCGGCATCCTGACCGCGCTCGACCCGGTGGACCGCAGGACATTGTGGGCGACCCAGCAGTGGGCCAATGATGCCACTCCCTGCGTCTGGAACACACGCATCGTCGGCTACAAGGTCCCGCCGGAGAAGCGCTGACGACCGAGGCCCCCATCGGCTGTGTTGACCTTCCAGATGGCGTGGCGCACCCCGCCACCTGGCGCTGCGGCTCCCATTGGAACTTTCTCCCGCGCGGCCGTTTTTAGTGGTCCGGCGTGGTGGGTTAGTGCGCATGGCACTAAGTGCACCTCGCCTCCGTCTCTGGGAAGGAGCTTTCCCGCGATGGAGCATGAGACCAGGATTGAAAATCGACTGCTGGCCGCGCTGCCGCAAGCGGACCTAGATTTGCTTGCGCCCCATTTCCGGAACGTGTCGCTCAAACGCGACGCCGTCCTGGCGCGATCGGGCGATCTGATTGAACAGATCTATTTCCCTTCCAGCGGGCTGGTCGCGCACGTTATGGACATGCCGAACGGACAAACGGTCACCACCGCGATCGTCGGCAAAGAGGGCGCGGTAAACATCCTCACGGCGCTCGGGCCGGCCCGCTCGCCGATGACGATGGTGGTTCGCATCGCCGGAACTGCTTTGCAGCTCTCTCCGGCACGCTTCCATGCGGCGCTCGAGCACAGCCACGCGCTCAAGGCCGCCGTCAATAGGCTCAACAGGGCCCTGATAGTGCAGCTCCAGCATGTTGCGGCTTGCAATGCGCTGCACTCAGTCGAAGCCCGGTTGGCCCATTGGCTGCTGCACATCCACGACCGGACCGAAAGCGACATGCTGCCGCTTACGCAGGAGACACTTTCGGAGTTGCTGGGCGTGCGACGAACGACGGTGACCCATGTCGTATCCAAGCTCCGCGCGTCGGGAGCGATCAGGTCCAATCGGCGAAGCTCGATCGAAATCGACAGGCCGCGGCTCGAAGCAGCGGCATGCGACTGCTACCAGATCATGCGCAGCAGGATCGAGCGTATCGTTTCGACAAACGAGATGACGCCGCGCGGTCACTCCTGGCCAGTGCATGAAAGGCCGCGCGCGCACACCCCGCTACCGACCGCCGAGAACGGAGCGCAGCACCGCGCACACGCCCACGGAGCGGCTGCTCACCGTGCAAGGCACCGTTGAAGAACGGTTAGCTAGTGGCCAGCCTTAGCACACGCTCCTCACTCTTTCGTCCGTCTCGTAAACCCACGCTTCCTTGGCAAACCATTCATGGTTGGTCTGGCAGATCGAGCAATAGGTGCGCGCGAAGAACACCGTACTGCATCGAAACTTCTCGCGATCGGCTTTCATGCCCGTAGGGATCGCGCGTCCCGTCTGCGGGCATTTGATCATGACGATACCCATCTTGGTCCTCCCTCAATGTCCCGAGTTGCTGCATCAGCAGCATTCCGCGGGCCATCGGCTGGACTCCGCCTCTTCTCGCGGGAGGCGCTTTTCGTCCAGCCGATTCTCGGTGGTGCGTAAGAGAAGTTCGATCTAGGGACCTGTCCGCAGCACCCTGGCAAGACTCTTCCTGATAGGCTCGGCAGTCTCCTTCGCCACTTCCTGAGTGAGCTCCCACAGTTCCTTGTTCTGAGCGGAGGTGACCTCAAAATTCTTGCGGCCATGCGTGGCCGATAGCTGGATGATCTCTGGCAGCGACTTCGTCCCCATCAGATGCGTGAGAAATTCGAGAGCGGAGCTGGTGTTCGTGCCCGAGATCTCGATCAACTTGGCCGCGTAGTCGGCGGCGCCTTTCGCGTTGGTTGAGCAGGCTTCCTTGAGGATGTCGGCGATCTCGCCAGAAGCGGCCTTCATCTTTTCGCAATTTTCCTTCGCCCGCAGCATGCTTTGCTCGGCGATGTTTTGATACACCCCCGGTATCGCGAACAGCGGCAAGTCGAATCCGCGTTTCGCGTCAGCACCGGCAGTCGAATTGGCATTCATTTCATTCGAGTAAGCATCATTCACGGGTTGTAATCCTTTCAAGCGAGACTGGAACCAACGGCAGTTCGATACGCAATCCCGGCTCTCTCGAAGCGAACGAGCCGGGAAGGATTTCCCAGATGGTTGGATCGGACGGAGTTGTCGCGCCGTGCCGCCCATCTACCGGACTATGCTCGACCAGCGCCGAGACTTCGGTTCGCTTTCTGACTCTCGAAACGTTTTTCGTAGGTAGCGACCGCCTCGCTCCGTAGGTCCATACGGCGCAAGTCTCCGGCGTATGAAGCGCGCCGCCTGACGGGGATTGTGTTCACGGCAAAAGAGCGGCCGAGCAACCAGCCGCTCCCTCCTTTTTTGCGCCGGGTGACCCGGTGGTACGCAATCGCTGCTACCCGCCCCGAGCCCATCGCGCTTGTCCTCAGCGACTGACAGGTGCAGCCTAACCCACGGACCAATGTCCTTACTCGGGCATCCAATGATTGGATTCACACGGCCGCCGTGCGACGCCGGGGTCATCGAGGCGACACCGGCTTGTGACGCTGCCCTGTCACAGAGACGCAAGTGGCTGACGCTCGCGGCGGCCGTCATTGGGTCCAGCATGGCCCTCCTCGACGGCTCGGTCGTGAACATCGCGCTACCCGCGATCCAACACGCGCTGAATGCAGATGCGGCTGCGACACAGTGGATCGTCAACGGCTACCTGCTGCTGCTTGGTGCGCTCGTGCTGATCGGAGGCTCAGCGGCCGATCTCTACGGCCGACGCCGGATTTTTGTTATCGGCATCGCGGTCTTCACCGCCGCCTCCATCGTCTGCGGGCTCTCACCGAATATCATGGTGCTTATCGTCAGCCGTGCGGTTCAAGGTCTTGGCGCCGCGCTGTTAACGCCGGCCAGTCTGGCGATGTTAGGAGCGACCTTCGGCAAGGATGAACGGATCCGGGCAATCGGGATATGGGCGGGCGCAGGTGCACTGATGATGGCGGCCGGTCCGATGTTGGGCGGCTGGCTGGTCGACCAGGTATCGTGGCGGGCGATCTTTCTCCTCAATGTCCCGCTCGCCATTGCCGCGGCCGGACTTGCGCTTCGCTTCGGCTGCGAAAGCAGCGATCCCCGGGCGAAGCAACTCGACTGGAGCGGCGCCGCCTCAGTCGCGATTGGCCTTGCTGCGATGACATGGTCCCTCAGCGCCATTCCGGCGTCGGGATTTCGCGACAAGACAGTGCTGGTTGCCCTGGGAGTGGGAGCCGCTTTCCTGGCTTCGTTCGTCGTGATCGAAGCCCGTCTCCATGAGCGGGCGATGATGCCGTTGTCGCTCTATCGATCTCGCGATTTTTCCGCAACGAATGCGTTGACGCTGTTGCTCTACTTCGCGCTCGGAGGTGCGCTCTATTATCTGCCGTTCGGCCTGATCCGCGTCGGTGGCTACTCGGCGACCCAGGCCGGCGCGGCGTTGCTGCCTTTTGCCCTGATTATGGGATTCGGGGCGTCATTCGCCGGGACCATTGCTGACCGTTTGGGGCCGCGGCTGTTGCTCACTGTCGGGCCCATCGTCGCAGCCTGCGGATTTACGATACTTGCCTTTGTCGATCTCAGGCAGCCTTACTGGATCAGCGTATTTCCGTCGATGGTCCTGCTGGGCGTGGGGATGTCAATCACGGTTCCACCGCTAACGTCGACTGTGATGGCAGCCGCCGGCGAAGCCCATGCCGGGATTGCTTCGGGCATCAACAACGCGGTCGCTCGCGTTGGCGGCCTGCTCGCGGTTGCGGCACTCGGGGTGGTGTTCTTTGCAACCTTCTTGCATGATCTTGCCGGAGCAACGCCCGCGCAAGCCAACGAGGCCCTGAATGCCGTGATGTCCGGACAGGCGGACGCTCACGCAGGGGCGATAGCCGCATTCGAGCGGGCGCTGAGGACGATCATGCTGGTGCCCGCAAGCTGCGCCGCACTTGCCGGCCTCGCCGGTTGGGTGTGGATCGAGCCGCGGCCCGTGCGTGCAGGCACCTAAGACGATCTCCGCAACCAGCGGGCGCTGGTCCACGCCCTAATCGGCCGTGTTGACTTCCCAGGTGGCGTGGCGGACGCCGGCTTGGCGTTGCAGTTCCACCGCGACGGCATTGAGTTCGTTGGGATTGACTGACGTGCTCACCAGCGTCGCCACGATCTCCAGCAGATCGTCACCGATCTCCTGGAGCTCGACATCGGCAACCGGGTAGCTGGCTGCCTCGAGCTTCTCGACCAACTGGTCGCGCATGGCGGGCAAGGCGTCGCTGGAGACCGCGAGCTTGAAATAGTAGGTCGCCTCCGACGCCTGCTCGTCGAGCGGGATGCGGTTGATGGCATTCACCAGCGGCCGCAGCAGCGTGTTGCCGGCGAGGATGAAGAAGGTGAGCGCCGCGGCCTGCGCCTCCATATCAGCCCCGGCGCAGGAGCCGACCGCGGCTGATGTCCACAAGGTGGCTGCGGTGTTGAGCCCGCGTACGTCCATCCCCTGCTTCATGATGACCCCGGCGCCGAGAAAGCCAATGCCCGACACGACATAGGCGATCACCCGCACGGCGCCGTCCGCGCCCGACAGTCGCATCGCAAGATCGACGAACGCAGCCGCTCCGACCGCGACCAGCACATTGGTGCGCAGGCCCGCGGTGCGCTGGCGATATTGCCGCTCGGCGCCGATCAGCGTGCCCAGCACAAAAGCTGTGGTCAGGCTTATCAGCGTGTCGAAGAAATCAGCGAGTTGGAAGGTCGTCAGAAACCGCATAGCCCCTCAATACGGCTTGGACACGACAAGACGATGAGATCATGATCCGATTAGACGGAATCGGATCATGATCTCATCTCTTTCTTGTTTGAGCATGATCTCCGCGCAAACGCTTCGCGTTTGTCGCGAGGAAAACCGGTTTCCACTTTTCCGGATCATGCTCTAAAACGCCAGCAGCCCCCCGTCGCCGTCTTCGTCCGCGAATGCCAATAGCGTACCTTTGGCGTTCCAGGCCAGTGCGGAGACTGGCACGCCCTTGTTGCGACGGAGCAGTATCTCGGCCCCGTCCTCCATACGCACCATCAGCACGGTGCCGTCGCTATAGCCGGCCGCCAGGATGTCGTCCTTCGGATGGCAGGCGACGACCGCGACGCGCGCCTGCAACGGCGCCAGCATCGCCGGCTGCTTGCCCATCGGGCCATCCTTGCTGTTGAAGGGCCAGATGATGACGGTGTCGGCCCCTGAGGTAGCAAGCCCCTTGCCGCCGGCGCTCCACGACATCGACCGCACCCGGCCGGGATAGCCGCTCATCCGCATGTGCCTGTTGTCGGCGAGCCGCCAGCCATGCAGCGCCGGCTCATGCATCGCGGTGACCAGGAATTTGTTGTCAGGGCTGAAGGTGACGGCGTGATGCGAGCCCGCCCATTCCAGGAATTCCGGCTTGGCCGCCATGTTGGGAAACCACAGCGTCGCGCCGCCATAATGGGCGATTGCGAGCCGGAGGCCCTTTGGCGCAAAGGCAAGACCGCCGACGGTGGACGGCGCATCGAAGGATTTTTCCTCGCCCTTGGCCGGACGCACGAACGCGGTCTTGCCCACCGACCATGCCACCGCGCCATCGGAATGCAGCGCCACGGCATCGATCCAGCGCCGCTTCGGATCGGTCGCCAAGGTCGAGACCTCGCCTTTGGCATTGAGCGCGACCAGCTTGCCATCGTCACCGCCCATGACGATCCGCTCGCCGTCCGAGACGGAGCAGAGGATCGCGCCGCCATGCACCGGCGTCTGCGAGACTTCGCCCTCCCCGCCGACGACGGCGACATTCTCCTCGGCGCCGATGAAGTGGGCGGTGTCGCCAAGGAAATGCACTGATGTGACGGCCATGCCGAGCGGCACTGGCCGTACCTGATCGGTCATCGAAGCGATGGAGGGCACTTCGCCCGGGTCGAACTCGCTCATCACGAGACGATGCAGCGCTCAAAGCCGTCGCGGATCGCCTGCTCCGGCAATTCGCGGCCGATGAAGACCAGCCGGCTCTCGCGCGGCTCGTCCTCCTTCCACTTCCGCTGATGGTCGCCTTCCAGCATCATGTGGACGCCCTGGAACACGTAACGGTCGTCGTCGCCGGCGAAGGCGAGGATGCCCTTGGAGCGCAGGATCTTCTGGCCCTCGGTCGCCACCAGGTTCTGCAGCCACGGCATGAATTTCGTGGGGTCGAGCGCCTTGTCGGTGCGCAGCGACAGCGATTGCATCTCCTCGTCGTGGTAGTGCTTCATGCCATGGCCGTGATCATGGTGGTGATGATGGTCGTGGCCATGGTGATGATGATCATGGTCATGATCGTCGGCTTCCAGGAAATCCGGTTCGATGTCGAGGATGCGGTCGAGATCGAAGGCGCCCCGCTCCAGCACGTCGGCCAGTTCCACCTTGCAGCGCTCGGTCCGATGCAGCTTGGCGTAAGGGTTGATACCGCGGATACGGGCCTCGACCTCGGCGAGCTCGGGCTTTGAGACGAGGTCGGTCTTGTTCAGCACGATGACGTCGGCGAACGCGATCTGGTTCTTGGCCTCGGGCGCATCCTTCAGCCGGTCGCTGAGCCATTTGGCATCGGCCACGGTGACGACGGCATCGAGCCGGGCGTTCTTCTGCACGTCCTCGTCGACAAAAAAGGTCTGCGCCACCGGCGCCGGGTCGGCGAGGCCCGTGGTCTCGACGATGATGGCGTCGAACTTGCCTTTGCGCTTCATCAGGCCGTCCATGATGCGGACGAGGTCGCCGCGAACGGTGCAGCAGATGCAACCGTTGTTCATCTCGAACACTTCCTCGTCGGCCCCGATGATCAGGTCGTTGTCGATGCCGATCTCGCCGAATTCGTTGACGATGACGGCGTATTTCTTGCCGTGGTTCTCGGACAGGATGCGGTTGAGCAGCGTGGTCTTGCCGGCGCCGAGATAGCCCGTCAGCACGGTCACAGGGATCTTTTGCGAAGAAGGTTCTGGCATGGCGACTCCGGGGGCGGAACTAAAGATCGCGCTGCCCGGGCCGGCAGGGAGGGCCCCTGCCCTAGTGGCCAAGCGCGCTGGTCAAGGCCTTTATATTGTGCCTTACCATGGCAATGTAAGTGGGGGCCTCGCCCTTTTCGGCAGTGAGACTGTCCGAATAGAGGGTCCCGCCGATCCTGGCCCCGGTCTCCTCAGCGATCCGCTGGATCAGGCGGGGATCGCTGACATTTTCGAGAAAAATCGCCGGAATTTTCGCCTTTTTGATCTGGATGATGATCCCTGCGATATCGCGGGCGCTGGGCTCGGATTCGGTCGAGACCCCTACGGGGGCAATGAACTCGATACCGTAGGCGGCCGCAAAATAGCCGAAGGCGCGGTGGGTCGAGATCACCTTGCGGCGCGCCTCCGGGATGGTGGCGACCGCCTGCCGCGCATCTCTGTCCAGCGCGTCGAGCTCTGCCAGATAGCTTTCCGCATTGGTGCGGAAGGCGGCGGCGTTCGCAGGCGCAGCGGCCACAAGCGCGTCGCGGATATTGGCGACATAGATCTTTGCATTGGCAACGGACTGCCAGGCATGAGGATCGAACGCCGAGCCGAGCTTGAGCGGCGCAATGCCGTCCGTCACGGTGATGATGGTCGCTTTGCCGCCGGCGGATTGCACCAGCCGCGGCAGCCAGCCCTCCATCCCGAGCCCGTTGATGAAGAGCAGCTTCGCTTCCGCGACCTTTCTGGCGTCCGCCGGCGTCGGCCGGTACACATGGGCATCGCCCTCTGGGCCAACCAGCGCCGCGACATTGACCTTGTCGCCTCCAACGTTGCGGACCAAGTCGGCGAGGATCGAGAAGCTCGCGACCACGTTGAGGCGCTCTTGCGCGCGCGCCGGACCTACAAGCGTGACGAGCGCGAGCAGCGCAAGCCAGAACCACCGTCGCATCGCCGCTAGGCCTCCAGATGCCGGCCGGGGAACATCTGGCGGACCAGTCCGCCGACATTGCCGAACAGGAGCGAGACCAGATAGACCCCGGCCGCGACCAGAATGATCGCGGGGCCCGAGGGAATCCGCGTCTGGAACGACAACACCAGCCCGGCATAGCCCGAAAGGATCGCGCTTGCGACCGCGATGCAGATCATGCCGGTGATGTCGCGCGACCAGAACCGGGCGATGCCTGCGGGGAGGATCATCAATCCGACGCCGAGCAACGTGCCGAGCGCATGAAAGCCGTTGACGAGGTTGACCACGACCAGCGCCAGGAACGCCAGATGCGCCGGCGCGCCGGCGCGGCTGACCGTGCGCAGGAACACCGGATCGACGCATTCGATCACCAGCGGCCGGTAGATCACCGCGAGCACGAGCAGCGTGATGGTGGCGTTGAAGGTGATGACCAGCAGCGTCTGGTTGTCCATCGCGAGAATGTCGCCGAACAGCACATGCAGGAGGTCGATATTGGTGCCCTTGATCGAAACAATGGTGACGCCGAGCGCCAGCGAGACCAGGTAGAAGGTGGCGAGCGAGGCGTCCTCCTTCAGCTCCGTGTTGCGGGCGACGAGGCCGGCCAGCAGCGCCACCGTAAATCCCGCGGCCAGGCCGCCAACCGTCATCGCAAACAGATTGAGCCCGGAAAGCAGGAAGCCGATCGCCGCCCCCGGCAGGATCGCATGTGCCATGGCATCGCCGACCAGGCTCATCCGCCGCAGCATCAGGAACACGCCGATCGGCGCCGCGCCGAGCGACAGCGCGACCACGGCGGCAAGCGCGCGGCGCATGAACTCGAACTCGGTGAAGGGCGCGATCAGCGCGTCAGTGAGCATGGCTTCAGGCGGCGCGCGAGGTGTCCACGGCACAGGCGGCGGCGCGGTCGTCGAAGGCTTCGCACATCCGCATCGCCACCGTGAGATTATCAGGCGTCAGCACTTCGGCGGTCGGCCCCCAGGCCACCGGCCCGCGCGCGAGCAGCAGCGTTTCCGGGAAATTGGCGCGCACCATGTCGAGGTCGTGCAGCGCCGCCAGCACCGTGCGTCCCTCGCCGTGCCAGCGCTTGACCAATGCCAGCAGGTCGGCGGTGGTCTTGGCGTCGATGGCGTTGAAGGGCTCGTCCAGCACGATCAATCGCGCATTCTGTAGCAGCACCCGTGCGAACAGCATGCGCTGCATCTGGCCGCCGGAGAGCGTGCCGATCGGACGGTTCTCGAACCCGTTGAGCCCGACCGCGGCGATTGCGGCGAGGATCTTCTCGCGCGCGTCCTTGCCGATGCCGCCGAACAGGCCGATGCCGCGCCACAGGCCGGTGCCGACAAAATCAAACACCGAGATCGGGAAACTGCGGTCGATCTCGGCCGACTGCGGCAGATAGGCGATATCCCTGTGGTCGAGGCCGCCGAGGTCGATCGCACCGGAGAGCGGCTTCAGGATGCCGGTGATGCCTCGCAAGAGCGTCGACTTGCCGGCGCCGTTCGGGCCGATCATTGCGAGCAGCGCGCCGGAGGCGACGTCGCCGTTCAGATGATGCACCGCCGGGTGGCGGTCATAGCCGAGCGTGACGTTGCGGAATTGCAGTTGCGCCGGCATCGCTCACCTCATCGCCAGCAGCACGAAGGCCCACAGGCCGGCACAGACCGCGAGCGCCGCGGCAAGGCGCGCGGCGACCGTCATGCGCAGGATCGACCAGGTCGCCGCCTGCGCCGGATGCGGCGTTGCCGGACCATGGCTGTGGACGACATGGTCGTGGCCGTGTCCATGGACGTGGTCGTGGGTATGGGGATGCGCGTGAGCCATTTCGCGGGAACGTTACATTATAACATTACGCGAGTCCACCTGATCGATGGTTCACGGTTTGCCGATCGCCATCGCGATGGCGGCGGCCAGGAAGGGAAACGGCACCGAGACCGCGGCGCGGAACCAGACGAAGCGGGCCGGCATGAACGGTATCTCCCACAGGATCACCCTTTGGAAGGCGAACAGCGCCCAGGCGACGACATAGGCGATCACCTGGGGTGGCCCGCCGCCGGCCTTCAGCGCCACCGCGCCGATGGAAAAACCGACCACCGGGCCGCCCGGCGTCGCTGCGCCCGCGATCACGGCAGTCGCGACGCCGAGCCAGCCGCTGTCGGGCCCGAGCCAGCCGGTGATGACCTCCTGCGGGATCACGGCGGCGATATAGCCGGACCCGACCACGCCGATCGCGATCCGCGGCATGATATTGGCGAATTCGAGCGAGCCTTCGCGCAAGGAAGACACCAGCACCGTGCGTCCGCGACGCCAGGCGATGAAGCCGACGCCGGCGACCGAGCCCCACAGCAGGATGTCGATCAGGAGCGCGGCGCTCATTCCGGTGCGCCGTTCGGATAGACGCGGGCATAGACGAAGCGGCCGAGCGCGCCGGCGAGCACCGGCAGCGGCAGCGAGATCACGATCCGCCACAGCGTGAACTCGGTGCCCATGATCGGCAGTTCCCAGGCCACCGCGCGGCCGTAACCGATCAGGGTCCAGCTCACCACCATCGCGATCGTCGCGCCGAAATCGGCGCCGACGGTGAGCAGCGCGGCCGCCACCGGATAGGCGGTGAAGGGACCGCCCGGCAGGATCGCGCCGAAGGCGGTGCCGATCAGAAGGCCCTTCAGTCCGGACTTTGGTCCGACCGAGCGCGAGACCTTTTCGTGCGGCAGAATTTCCGCGATGAACGCGCCGAGCAGGCAGCCCGCGAGCGCGCGCGGCAGGATCCCGCCGAACAGCGAGAGGTCGTGGGTGAGGATCTCGATCACGCCGTCAGCGCCGTCGCGCCGATAGACCAGGCCGGCGCAGATGAGGACCAGCACAAGGATTGAGATCATCGACCAGCCGATCGGCTTGCGCACACGGCCGGGAGGCGACTCGGCCTCCGCGGCGTCATCGGCCGGCGGCGGATCCTTTAGCTGTGCATCTGACAAGGCAATGGGGCCAGGGCGGGGTGAGAATGTCCATCCTGCTTAATCCCGTCACAAAGGCGACGCAAACGGAAGCTGGCCACGTATCCATGCGCGCGCAGGCTATGGCCATGCGCGGTTGCGGCGCCCTCTCCATTTGTCATTCCGGGGCGATGCCAACGGGTCCGCGCAAAGCGCGGCCCGATGACAGGCTCCGCATCGAGCCCGGAATCCATTTCACAGCCTGTGCATGTGGCCCGTGGATTCCGGGTTCGCGCTTCGCGCGCCCCGGAATGACGGAGAGATCATGTGAGGTGGCGGACGATGGCGAGGCCGGCGAACAGGCCGGCGATCGAGAGCACGACCGAGCCGAGCACGTAGAATGCCGCGAGCCCGAGTTCGCCGCGTTCGTAGAGCAGCGCGGCGTCGAGCGAGAAGGCGGAGAAGGTGGTGTAGCCGCCGAGGATGCCGGTCATCAGGAACAGCCGCCAGGCCTGCGATGCCTCGCCCTTGAAGGCGAGATAACCCGCGATCAGACCCATCACGGTCGAACCGGTGATGTTGATGATGAAGGTGCCGTAGGGAAAATCGGTGCCGAGGCTGCGCGCGCAGGCGAGATTGATGAAATGGCGCAGCATTGCGCCGAGGCCGCCGCCGAAGAAGACCAGAAAATAGCTTGCTGCCGTTCCCACCACTGCCCCCGCTGGTGTGCCGTCGAGAGGGACGATCACCTCTCCTTGAACGATGTGCGCATTCACAGCCTCTCCCTTGAGACGGTGCCCGCGTGGAGAGATGACCTCTCCCCGGTTCGCATTGCGCTTCGCTACATGCGAACCGACCCTCCCCTTTCGGGGGAGGGTCGGGAAAGTCGCATCCGGAACGACGGCCTAAACCGTCACGCCTTGCCGAACAGCTCGTCGACGTAGTCCCAGTTGACGAGGTTGTCGACGAACGCCTTCAGATAGTCCGGACGGCGGTTGCGGTAGTCGATGTAGTAGGAGTGCTCCCAGACGTCGACGCCCAGGATCGGCACCGCGCCATGGACCAGCGGGTTCTCGCCGTTCGGCGTCTTGGAGATTTCGAGCTTGCCGCCCTTGACCTGCAGCCAGGCCCAGCCGGAGCCGAACTGGCCGACGCCGGCGGCGGCGAAATCGGCCTTGAACTTCTCGAAGCCGCCGAGGTCCTCGTTGATCTTCTTCTCGAGACGGCCCGGCAGCTTGCTGCCGCCGCCATTCGGCTTCATCCACTTCCAGAAGTGAATGTGGTTATAGTGCTGGCCGGCATTGTTGAAGACGGCCGCGTTCTTGTTGTACGAGCCCTTCACGATCTCCTCGAGGGACTTGCCCTCGAATTCGGTGCCTTTGATCGCGTTGTTGCCGTTGGTCACGTAAGCCTGATGATGCTTGTCGTGATGGTACTCCAGCGTTTCCTTCGACATGTAGGGCGCGAGGGCATCGTGGGCGTAGGGGAGGTCGGGTAGCGTGAAAGTCATGGTGTGATGTCCAACATGAGGGGAGACGACACTAACGGAAACCTCTTATAGAAGGTTCCATCACACTTAAACACCGCATTTTCGGCGCAGGCATGCAGGCCGTGCAGGCGATTCGCAGAACGTCAGCGCAACGAACCAACTGCAAAATAGTGTTGGGAATGAAACGCTTAAGATCAACTCCGAGCGGCAGGGCGCGGACGGAGGTGCGTTTTCCCGTTTGTGCGAGTAAGATCGCGCCAATGGAATGCGAGGACCCACTCAAGTGAGCATCGAGATCGAAGTCCTCAACGGCGATGCTTCCTGGAAGACGGTCGAGCCGCTGTTTCGGGCGGTCTGGCCGCGCGAGGTGGTCGCGAAATTGCCTTGGGGCCATATCAAGTGGGCCGGTGCCGACCTGCGCGTCTTGCTCGAAGTGCCCGAGGGCGGCGTCGGCTGCCACGTCGGCATCCATTTCCGCACCATCGCCTGGAACGGACACCGGATCCATATTGGCGGCATCGGCGGGGTTGCGACCCGCGAGGACTGCCGGCGCCGCGGCTATGCCTCGATCGCGCTCAATGCCGCGGTCGAGACCGTGCGTGCCAATGAAGCGGCGCGCTTCATGCTGCTGTTCTGTGAGCCGCACAATTTCGCGTTCTACCAGGCGCGCGGCTGGCGGCCCTTCACCGGCGAGGTCTATTGCGAGCAGCCGGGCGGACGCGTCCGCTTCGAGGCGATGACACCGTTCGTGTTCGACATCAAGCGCGCGCCTGATACGGGGACCATCGACCTGTGCGGCCTGCCGTGGTGATCTCTGCATAGGTTAGCCTGGCCTGCGCCGTCCGTAAGATGCGGGGCATCATCTTCACACAATCTTCAGGGCGAGACGCAGTGACAGATGCGCATCACTGGGGCAAATGATCGCGCGCCGACGCGCGGAAGTGAGATTGCACAAAGCCGATTTGTTGCTATGCAGGCGTGCCTTTTTGGGGAACGAATCATGGCTTGCAGATCAGCTCTCATCGCAGCGGTGCTGGCGGTATTACTGGCCGCACCGACGGCGCGCGCGCAAAACGCGGCCGATCCATCCGGCGTCTGGCAGACGCAGGCGGGCGACGCCCGCGTCAAGGTCAGCAAATGCGGCGGCGGGATTTGCGGCGTGATCGTCTCCCTGCGCGAGCCGATCGATCCCGCAACCGGCAAGCCGCAGGTCGACAACAAGAATCCGAATCCGTCGCTCACCACCCGTCCGATCATCGGGCTGCCGCTGTTTTCGGGCATGCGGCCGGCCGGCGGCAAGTGGACCGGTCAGATCTACAACGCCGACGACGGCGGCACCTATGCGAGCAGCATTTCGCTCGCCGGCCCCGATACGCTACGGGTCGAAGGCTGCGTCGGCGCGCTCTGCGGCGGCGAAAGCTGGACGCGGGTGGGACGCTAACTGGAGAGTGCATCGGATTCACTTCCTCCTTCCCCCTGAAAGGGGGAAGGTCGGGATGGGGGTCAAGCCAAAAGCACAGTTGCTCGTGGAGAGAAATCCCCACCCGGTTTGCGCTAGCGCGCAAGCCGACCTCCCCTTTTCAAGGGGAGGTGGAGAGCGAGCCAGCCATCGCCTTCATGGCTGATGCGGCGGAGGCGTAGCCGCCGCGGGCGCCGTCGATGAAGTGCACGTGGTCGCTGCGCACCGCCGACGGCGTGAAGCAGGTCATCATCGCGGCATCCTGCCGGTGCAGGCCGTAACGCACGACGCCGTTGGCCGAGGCCTGCGCGAGACGTTCGGCGAGCGCCTGCGCCAACTCCTCGCTGCAGTCGAGGATCATCCGCAATCCATCGTCATATTTGCGGAAGTCGGAATTGTCGACCACCTGCTGCATGTAGTCCTTCGCCGCGAACTTGCCGATTTTGAGCCCGAAGCGGATGACCGTGTAGACCCACAACGTGCTGACGAACACCAGCACGCGCCGCGCGAACAGCGGACCGCGGCGCTTGGTGCGTGCCTCGAAGTCGAGGCCCTGCGGCGGCCAGCGCAGCGCCGGCCCGCCCGACGGCACCGGACGGCCAGCATCCGGGCTCTGCTCGGCGAGAGCGATGACGTCCTCGATCACCTTGCGGAACGCGTGGGGATCGCCGCCCTTCGCCGGCACCACCAGCACGGACAGGATGACGCCGCGGGCGGAAGGGATCTCCTCGAAGCGGCAGGAGAGCCCGCTGAGATCGGGCTGAGTGCCCGACGGCGCCGGCGCGGCAGCAAATTCACCCCGCTTCATCGCGGCTTCCGCGAAGCCAAGCCCGCCACCGGAGAACATCGCGTAGGAAAGATTGGTCGACGGTCCGAAGCGCGCGATGCGCACATCAAGTCCTTGCGCACGGATTGCTTCGATCGGCACCAGCGCCACGCGCATGATGAGGTCGAGATCGTCCCTCACCCAGGTCGCGGTCGCCGCCAGCGCCTCGCGCGCGGCGTCGACATCGGCGGGCGCGACCGCAAAGCTCGCGCCATCGCCGCCGAACACGAAGGGGAATTCGCGGCCACCGAGTGCATTGGTGACGGCGGCGATGACGGCCGCGCCCGCCATGTTGACGGCCTTGTAGCGCTTTGCGGCAATCGCCTTGGTCGATTCCACGATGTCGGCGACGCCGATGGTCCAATCATCAGGCAAAGGCGAATACAGCGACGGCTCCATCAGGCGGCCAAAGCCGCGGAACACCGGAATGCCGCCGTAGAAGATCTCGCTGCCGCCTGCCGCCGCCATGGACCGCTCCGCTTTCGGCGCCTGTCTAGCAGATACGGCCGGTCTTGGGATCGGTTGCGTAGAACCGGACGCCGTCATGGCCGGGCTTGTCCCGGCCATCCACGCAAGAGCCACCTCCCGGAAGGGAAGACGTGGATGCCCGGGACGAGCCCGGGCATGATGGAGCAACAGTGCGCGTTACGCTTTCGCCAATCCGCGCAGCACGAGCTGGTTGAGACGGCCGGCAAAGGCGGCCGGGTCTTCCGGCAGTTCGCCTTCGAGAATCTGCGCCTGCTCGAGCAGAAGCAGCGACAAATCCCTCGCCGCGTCCTTTTCGCGCGTGATCGCGGCGACCAACGGATGGCGCAGATTGACCTCGAGGATCGGCTTGGTCACCGCACCGCGGTTCTGCTGCGCGAGGAGGCGCTCCAGCATGCGGTCGCGGCCGCCGCCGACCAGGCACGAAGCGCTCGAGGTGAGCCGCTGCGATGCGCGGACCTCGGCAACGCGCTCGCCGAGCGCTTCCTTGATCGCGGCGATCGTCGTCGCCTCATCCGCCGCCGGCTCGTCCTTCTTCTCGTCCGCCTTGTCGTCGACGAACGGGATCAGGCTGAAATCGACGTCGCCCTGGCTCAGCGACTTCAGCGGCTTGCCGCCGAAATCGATCGGCGCCGAGGTCCAGAACGCATCCACGGGATCGGTGAGCAGGAGCACCTCGACGCCGCGCGCCTGCGCGGCCTCCAGCTTCGGGTTCGACTTCAACCGCTCGATGCTTTCGCCGATGAGATAGTAGATGTCGGTCTGGTTCGGCCTGATGGCCTCGACATATTGCTTGAGCGAACGGCTCTCGCCCGCGGTCGTCGTGAAGCGCGCCAGGCCGAGCAGCTTCTCGCGCCGCTCGTAATCCTCCCACAGGCCCTCCTTGAGGACCGGGCCGAACGCGTCCCAGATCTTGGCGAACGCGTCCTGCTCCTTATCCGCCAATCGCTCGAGTTCGCCGATGACGCGGCCGGTCACGGCATTGCGGATTTGCCCGAGTTGCGGGTTGTTCTGCAGCATCTCGCGGGAAATGTTGAGCGGCAGATCCTCGCTGTCGATCACGCCGCGAATGAAGCGCAGATACGCGGGCAGAAGATCGGCATCGTCGGCGATGAAGACGCGGCGGACATAGAGCTTCACCCTGCCCTTGCGCGCCGGCTCGAACAGGTCGAACGGCTTTGTCGACGGCGCAAACAGCAGCACGGCATAGGACTGCCGGCCCTCGGCGCGATAATGCAGCGTCATCGCCGGCTCGTCGAATGCGCCGGCGATCGATTTGTAGGCTTCCTTGTAATCCTCCGCCGACAGCTCCGATTTCGACCGCTGCCACAGCGCGCTCGCGGAATTGATCTGGCTTGGCTCGCCCTCCTCCGGCACCAGTTCGATCGGGAACTGGATGTTGTCAGAATAGGCGCGGACGATGCGCTCGATCTCATAGGTCTCGAGATATTTCGCGGCGTCCTTCTTCAAATGCAGCACGATCTCGGTGCCGCGGGTGACGCGCTTGGCATCCTCCTCGCTGGCGGGCGCGATCTCGAACCCGCTGCCGCCCGACGAGGTCCAGGTCCAGACCTCATCGCTCCCGGCGCGGCGGCTGATCACGACGATCCTGTCGGCGACCATGAAGGCGGCATAGAAGCCGACGCCGAACTGGCCGATCAAATTGCCGCCGTCCTTGGCCTCGGTGAGCCGCGCCAGGAACGACTTGGTGCCGGAGCGCGCGATGGTGCCGAGATTGTCGATCAGCTCCTGCCGGTCCATGCCGATGCCGCTGTCGATCACGGACAACGTATCGGCCTTCTTGTCCGGCCTGATCCAGATTTTCGGCGGCGCACCATCGGCGATCAGGTCTGGCGCGGCAATCGCCTCATAACGCAGCTTGTCGCAGGCATCGGAGGCGTTGGAGATCAATTCGCGCAGGAAGATATCGGTTTCCGAATAGACCGAGTGCACCATCAGGTGCAGGAGCTCGGCTACCTCGGCCTGGAACGGCTGGGATTCGGGGGAGGTCGTGGTGGCAGTCATTGCTGGGCTCAGGTGAAACCAATAGGGGGTAGGAAACTCCAGATATAGCGCAGCCATCTCCGCCCGCAAGATTTGCCGCGACGGCAGCGGGATGATCCGACCGCGGCATTGCGCTATGTCGTTGAACCTACTATAAATATGACCACTGTAGTCACACGAGGCAACATGCGCAAGATTCAGCTGAAAGACGCAAAGGCGAAATTGTCCGCCGTCGTCGATCAGGCCACGCGGGGCAAGCCGTCCGTCATTACCCGCCACGGGCGACCGGAGGCGGTCATCCTCGGCTTTGAGGATTGGGAACGGCTGTCGCGCGTACCCTCCTTCGGCCGTCTCTTGATGTCCGCGCCGATCGAAGCCGGTGACTTGCCCGAGCGTAACCAGGCGCCCTCCCGCGACGCCGGCCTGTGACGCGCTATCTGGTCGATACCAATATCATTTCGGCTGTGGCACCCACGTCGGCGGTGACGCCGCAGCAGCTTGTTGCCTGGATGGATTCTCATTCGCTTGCTTTGTTTCTGTCGGCCGTCACTGTGGCCGAGATCGCCGATGGCATCGCCAAGGCCAAGCGCGAGGGTGCCAAGCGGAAGGCCTCCAGGCTCTCGGATTGGTTGCGAACCGTGCTGCATCTCTATGGTGATCGGGTGCTCCCGTTTGATACGCCGACGGCAGAGATCGCTGGCCAACTGACTGATCTTGCACGCAGCCGTGGGCATGCTCCAGGCTTTGCAGATGTCGCGATTGCCGCAACAGCTCATTGGCACAAACTGACGCTCCTAACCCGGAATGTTCGCCATTTTGTGCCTATGGACGTCACCGTCATCGATCCATTCCAGGAGCTGCCTCCAGCCAAATAGATCGCTATCAATTTCCCAGGCGAGAGCCCTCCCTTTCACGCCTCACCCAGTAATCGCCGCAAGATAGCGCGCGACCGACACATCGAACGCCGCCTTCGCATCGTGCTCAATGTTACGTCCCCACCAGGCGCCATAAATGCGATCGAACGCAAGTGGCGCGATCGCCTCAGCGATACGGCGCACGGCGACAGCATTCAGCGGCGTGTAGTTCGGATAGGAGTACATGAAGCTGACGTGACGGCGATCCATCGCCACCTGCGCGACATCGCCGGCCAGGAGCGCGCCGCTGCCGTCTGCCCCCGTGCGCCAATGCAGCACGGTGGCGCCGGTGAAATGCCCGCCGGCGCGGACCAGCCGAAGATCGTCCGATATCGCGAGTTCCTCCCCCCGCCACGGCACGATCGACGGATGCGGCCGCGTGATCCATTGCGCATCGTCCCCATGCAGATAGACCGGCGCGTTGCCGAACGCTTCGCTCCAGTCGGCCAGCGCCCCATAATAATGCGGATGCGATATCGCGATCGCCTTCAGTCCGCCGCGCGACCTGACGTAGTCGATCGCCTCGCGCGTCGCGAGCGGGATGCAGTCCCACATCACAAGAGCTTCGCCATCGGGGACCAGCAACGCACGCTGGCCGATCGCCAAGCGCGGCTCGACCGCGACGCCAACGAGCCCAAGATCGTCGCGCCAGACGACATGATGGCGTTTGGCCAGTTCCTCGCGGCTGAGCCAGACCTGTCCGTTCCAGTTCACGAACTGCCGCTCGTCCTCGCAGATCCGGCAAGACGGCGGCGGATTGGCGCTGTCGGAAAACTGCGCGCCGCATTGTTCGCAAGTCCAGGTTGGCATGAGGGTCACTCCATTTGGAGGCCCAAGATAGCATGCAATGCGGCGGTTCTATCTCGCCTATATCGGCTTCCGCTGCGTCTATCCGCCTGAACCCAAAGCACCGTGATGAGTGCTGCAAAATAAAAGCCCGCCGGAGGCGGGCTTTCACGATGGTCAATCAGAAACGATCAGTGCTTGGAGCCAAGACTGACGATGACGCCGGTCGGTTCAGGCTCGTGCGGCATCAAATTCGTCAGGGTGTCGTCGCTCCAATGGGCGAGGTTCACGATCTTGCCGATCTGTGTGTCCGTCTCCGCGGACTCGCTCGGCTCGAGTACGTTGAGCCCGTTGGTGTCAAGGAAGTAGGTGTGATCACCGAACAAGCGGTTCAACTGGGCGACCGCCGGATGATCGTCGGGAAGGCAGTGAGCATCGAATTGGCTCAAGGCCCGCTCGACCTGCGTTGAGTTCAGTCTCATGTTCCTCGCTCCTCTGGATTGGAGGGTTGCACCGCGCAACGGCCTAAGCCGGACGCGGCCGCCTGCATTCGCGGGACAGCCATCCCGCCAACACGACGACGCACTGGAGCTTCACTTGTGCCGCCGTTGGATGATTTTCTTCGAATTGCCATCCTGTCGCCGGCTCTTCGCCAAATACGATCCGTTTCGACCGCGTTTCAACGAACGTGAAGTGCGGGACATTGGGTCCGAGCCCGCCTATTCAACCCCGCGCTCGCATTAAATTCGTGAGTTCCCCAAGGTTCATTCCTCGGGAACAGGATGCAACCTCGCCAATTCGTCGAGCGAAAGCGCGGCTTCGCGTTCGGTCAACGTAAAGCGCACGATCACATCCTGACGGCTGACCTGCCCCCAAAGTCCCTCCGTAGACCACTTTTGCGGCACGGGCCCACGCGGACCTTCGATCCAGACGAAGTACCACTGTGTCATGACAAGCGCCTCGCCTTAAGCGATGCGCAATTATAGCGCGTTCCGCTGCAAGGATCGAACCCGGCCACCAAGCTCAAGCAGCCACGGGACTCACATGAACAAGCGCGCGAGGTAGCTCAGGCCGACGACGAGCCCGATCAGCCCGATGGTGATGCAGATCACGATCAGCCCGGCTTGCTCAAACACACGGTCGCGCATGGGCGCAAAGCTCCTGCTCAATGCGAAACCCGCAACACAGTCAGCGCTCGCGTTCGGCGATCCGGCGTTTGAAATTCGATGGTCTGGCCGACTGATAGGCCGATCAGCGCGGCACCGACCGGAGTCAGCACCGAAATGCGCTTGCGCGAGATGTCGGCTTCGTGCGGATAGACCAGCACCACCTCCCTCGCCGCACCGGTGCTGTCGTCACGATAGTCGACCTGCGAGCCCATGCGGACGACGTTTCGCAAATCGGCATCGTCAGGCGCGATACTCGCTCGCTCCATCTCGCGCGCAAGGAAATAGGCCACGCGCGGAAAAAGCTCCATGCTTGAGTTGGCAAGTCCGCTCAGCCGCTGCTTCTCCTCCGTTGTCACCCGGATCGGCGGCAGATTGGGTTCGGTATTCTTACTCATTGTTGTCACCTTTCTTCAGGCAGCCGTTGGCCCTGGGTCGTCGTCGATCGCGCCATCTTTTTTTCGGACCACAGGCGCACGGAACAGCGGCACGACATTCGACTCGGCTTGCTTCACACTTTCGCGCGTGCGCTCGAGGCGGCGGTCATCGGATGCGGTGTGGACGGTCTCTGACGGAGGCGGCACGGCACGTTCCTTCTGTTCAAAGTAAATCGGGCTCCTGCACGGAAGCCACGAACTCGAGATATCGATGAGAACAGAACCCGGACGGCTCGATCGGCCGTCCGGCTAAGTGCCTGCGTGCAGGCGGCCGGCGTGCAGACAGAAGCGCGCGATGCGCGGATCGATGTCGACAACGTATGTCATAATGCACTCAACATAGCCCCACATGGCACCGTCGCCATTGCGGCGAAAGCGCGCACCTCGCCCGACGACGCGCAATTGCTTGCCTTTGCGCACGATCGAAACCTCTCAGGGGAGCGCCGATCGCAGTATCGCTAACGCCGCTCGCTGGGTCTTTCCGTTCGTGGTGTCTCTGCTGCTGCCCGCTGTGCCATTTCCGAGGCAATCGCCTGCGCCATCCGCAAATGACCCAGGACGGTTGGCAGAAGGTCTGACGCAAGATCCTTCAGTTCAGCGTTCTCCCCTGAACCGATCTCGTACTCCAGAAGCTGAGCAGTCTTCTGATGGTCGATGATTTGTCCTTCGATGTAGGCGCGATCGAATTGAGGACCGCTGAACTGCTCCAACTTCGTACGCATGGCTTTGTGTTCTTCGTCGAGTTTGTCGGGCGCTGCAATCCCGTTCGCTTTTGCGAGTGCTGAAAGCCGATCATTGGCGGCACTGTGATCGCGAACCATGCGTTGTGCAAATTCCGTCACGGCGCGGCTCGCCCCTTGCTGCGCCGCGAATCTGCCAAGATCCACTTCGGCCAATCCTCCGGTTGCTGCGGCATTGATGAAGGCGCGATCCGCTTGATTGGCTTGGCGCGGCGCCGGCACACCCGGAGCAGATTGTCTCGTTCCCGGCGGCATGCCGCCGGGGTTACCCGGCGCGGGGCTCACGGGATTGGTCGACTGGCCGAAAGCCGCCGGAGAAAGAAATGCAATCGCGATCGCTAAGAGCGTTAGAAGACGCATCACTCAATCTCCTTTTGCGACTCGCTGGGATAACTGCCGGCACCCGACTGGCATCACAGCGTCAGCATGTACGCCACCAGCGAATCCTTCTCCTCCTGCGTTAGCTTCAAGCCGAGCACCAGATTGAAGAACTCGACGGTGTCGGCGAGCGTTAGCAAGCGCCCGTCGTGCATATAGGGCGGTGAGTCCTTGATGCCGCGCAGGGTGAAGGTCTTGATTGGTCCATCAGCCAATGCGACGAGACCATTGACGGTCTGACCGACATTGTAGAAGCGCTCGAGCTTCAGGTCGTGCATATTGTTGTCAAGGAATGACGTCTGCGGCACGTGGCACTGTGCGCATTGTCCCTTGCCCAAAAATACCCTTTCTCCCTCGAGTTCCTGCTGTGTCGCCTTGCTGGGATCGAGCCGGCTCAGTGGATCGAGCTTTGGCGCAGGCGGGAAATCGATGATGTTCTGCATCTGCGCCATCATCGGGACCTGATCGAATCGGTCGGGCAGGTGCACGCCTTTCCGCTGCGCGCTGACGTGATCGCCGTTGAAATAGGCCGTCCGCTGCTCGAACTGCGTGAAGTCCTCGATCGAGCGCAGCGACCGTTTCGAACCATGAATTTGCTGGTTGAACATGCCGCGAAGGCTGACCGTATCGAGGCGGAAGCGGGCCGCCTGAGGGCGCACGTCAGGCGTCTGGTGGAAGGCCGCGTTAGTGTGGAAATTCGCATGACAGTCGAGGCAGGTGACGCCAAGGCTTTGGTCTGCGCTCTTGCGATCTTCTGTCTGGTTGAACTCTTCCTGCGGGAACGGCGTCAGCAACAGGCGCATTCCCTCCATCTGCACGGGCGTGATGATGCCGATCATCAGTTGATAGTAGTTCTTTATCGTCAGGAGCTGGCCGTGTGAGACATCACCCAGTTCCGGATGGCTGGTCAGAAAGATCGGCGGCGGAAACTCCGGCGTGAATTGGTCGGGGAGATCGAAATCAACATCGAAGCGCCTGATGTTCCGCGATTCCTGCCGGTTGATTTCGTCGATTTGCTGGTTCGGGAAAACCTGGCCGCCGGTCGCCTGCTTGACATGCGGCAGCGGCATGAAAGCAGCCGGCAATAATCCACGCTGCCTTATCTCGTCCGGACTCATCGCCGACAGACTGTCCCAGGTTACTCCTGCCGGCAGCCTGACCCGCACTCCGTCCTGCACGGGCTTTCGGCCGCCCGACATCATCACATTCGCGATCGGCCGGTTCGAGAGGTCGTAGCGCTGCTCCAACAGGGCCTGCTGGCGCTGCATGACCTGCGATTTCTGCGCCTCATCTAGCGCCTTCACCACATCAAGCGGCTGCGTCGGAAGCGGCCTGTAGGTCGCGTCTGGGGGCAGAGGATCGGCCAATGCAGCGACTGCAATCAAGCTCGCTACGGCCAGTGCGGCCGCAATTTTCGGGTATTTCGACATGAGCGACCTCCGGTTCGGAGCACGCACCAGAAGTGCCGATGCAGGACCTACGCAGATGCGGAGCGCAACGCGATCGAATCTGCTTCGTTCCTACATTCCCTGATGTTTGATCATTCCGGGAGCTCAAGCCACGGCGGTCAGGCGTGGCCTCTTGGTCAGGTTGTTGGGTCACTTGGCGTCAGTTGATGATCTGGCCGCTTCAACCGGCTCGCATTGCTCCAACACTGCACACGTTACCGTCGGTGCAGCTTGACAATCGAAAACGGCTCAGATTATGTAATGTTATAACATTACATATGGATGCCCCGATGCCCTCTGCCGGGCGAAAATTCCTCGAGCTGCAAAGGCTGTTCGATCTCCATGCAAAAACTGCCCGTCACCGTCTTGTCCGGCTTCCTCGGGGCTGGAAAGACAACTTTGCTGAACCACGTGCTCAACAACCGACACGGCCTGAAGGTGGCCGTGATTGTGAACGATATGAGCGAGGTAAACATCGATGCGGACCTCATCCGCGATGGCGGTGCGAATCTTTCCCGGACGAACGAGAAGCTGGTTGAGATGACCAACGGGTGCATCTGCTGCACCCTGCGCGACGACCTGCTGAGGGAAGTGCGCGCGCTGGCTGAAGGCGGAAGGTTCGATTACCTGCTGATCGAATCGACCGGCATCTCCGAGCCACTGCCGATTGCGGCCACATTCGATTTCCGGACCGAGCACGGCGAGAGCCTGTCCGACGTCGCGCGGCTCGACACCATGGTCACGGTCGTCGATGCCGTGAACCTGTTGAGGGACTATTCCTCCACCGATTTCCTTAGCGAGCGCGGCGAGGCCCTCGACAACGACCAGCGCACGCTGGTCGATTTGCTTGTCGAGCAGATCGAATTTGCCGATGTCGTCGTGCTGAACAAGGTGGATGACGCAACACCCGTGCAGCGCGATGCTGCACGCAAGATCATCCGGGCGCTCAATCCTGAAGCCGAGATCCTGGAAGCCAATCACAGCAAGGTCCCATTCGACCAGATCCTCGATACCGGCCGCTTCGATTTTCAGAAGGCGCAACAGCATCCGCTGTGGTTCAAGGAATTATACGGCTTTGCCGACCATGTGCCGGAGAGCGAGGAATACGGCATCAAGAGCTTCGTCTATCGTGCGCGGCGGCCGTTTGAGCCGACGAAATTTCATCACTTCCTTCATGACGCCTGGCCAGGCGTCATTCGCGCCAAGGGGCATTTCTGGATTGCCACGCGTCCGCAGTGGGTCGGTGAGATGAGCCAGGCCGGCGCCATCACCAAGACTGAGGCCTTGGGATTCTGGTGGGCGGCGATACCGCGCGAACGCTGGCCACGGGATCCCGAGTGGCAGCGAATATTGAAGAAGAGCTGGAACGATCTCTACGGTGATCGGCGGCAGGAACTTGTCTTCATCGGCACAAACATGGACGAAGCCGCGATCCGTGCGCGTCTCGATGCGTGCCTCGTGAAAGGAAGACCCGGCATGGATACGCAGACCTGGGCCGGCCTGCCCGATCCGTTTCCGGTGTGGAAACGCGCCAACGAGGCGGCCTGACGCGCCAGAGCCCTTCATAGAGTTCAGGATGCGCCGGAACGCGAAAAACGACAGCACAAGATCGCGTCTGCCGCGCCGCTAGGTCGCGTCGTGAAAAATAATCCCGACGGTGTGCCGCATGCCGGAACGCACGCGACTCACGCCGTGACGAAGGTTCACGCGGTAATTGCCCTTCGATCCCTGCACTGGCCGGTTATGGACCGCGAAGGCGACCGCGTCGCCCTGCCGGAGCGGCACGACTTCGACGCGGCTTTGCATGCGCGGCCGCTGCTCGGTCAGAACGAACTCGCCACCAGCGAAGTCCGTACCGGGCTGCGAGAGCAGAATCGCGACCTGGATCGGGAATGCGAGATCGCCGTAGAGATCCTGATGGAGGCAATTGAAGTCACCCGGAACGTATTGCAGCAGAAGCGGCGTCGGGCGCGTCTGGCCGGCGTCGTGGCATTGCTTGAGGAACGCCGCATGGTCGCCAGGATAGCGCTCGCCGATCCCCATCCGGGCGTTCCATTCGTTGGCAACGCCTGCAAGGCGCGGGTAGAGCACCCTTCGCAAGGAGCCGATGAGGTCGGGCAGCGGGTATTTGAAGTAGCGATACTCGCCCTTGCCGAAGCCGTGCCGCGCCATGTGGATATGACTTCGGAAATGGCTCTCGTCGGGATAGAGGCCTGCGAGGGTGCGGCATTCCTCAGGTGAAAGCAGCTTGGGCAAGACGGCGCAGCCGTAATTGTCGAGCTCACCTGCGAGCACCTGCCAGTCGTAAGCGGCAACCCGCGCCTCTGCGGACGCAACCGCAGGGGCACGGGTGATGGTGGACGAACGGACTGTCATGAGATCGTTCCTTCCTGATCAGTATCTGCGCTTATGATCGAAAATGCTCCGTCAGCTCACGCGATGCGGATGATTGTCGTCTTCGCGAGAAGATAGGTTTCGCCGGTGCGAAAGCGGAGCCGGATATCTCCGTTCTCGAGCATCTGCCACTCTGCATGGCCGTCGGCGACGAGCCGGCGGAAATAGGCCATCACGCGCCCTTTTGCCGGATCGGCGTAAACGAGACCTGCGGTCGCATCGGGCATTGTCCTGGTGCGGCGGCGCTTCTCGCGCTTCGTCTTTGCGTCGAATGCATCCCGAGGAAACATCGTCTGAAGCGTTCCTTCCGCCAGTCGATCAGCGTCGGCGATCACCAGCGATTTCAACAGGCATGCATCAATCACCTGAATGACCGAGTAAAATGCACGGGAATGCGACCAGGGCACTCCGAATATTGCTTTCAAACTCGCGATGTTCACGTACCTTCCGAGCATTCCTGGTCGAGCAAAGCCCGCTTGCGTTCGATGCCCCAGGCGTAGCCGGAGAGCGAGCCATCTTTCCGAACGACGCGATGGCAGGGAATGGCGATGGCAAGCTTGTTCGCCGCGCAAGCACCGGCCACCGCGCGCACCGCCTTGGGGGAGCCGATACGCTGTGCGATT
Source organism: Bradyrhizobium elkanii WSM2783 (assembly GCF_000472865.1). GTDB lineage: Bacteria > Pseudomonadota > Alphaproteobacteria > Rhizobiales > Xanthobacteraceae > Bradyrhizobium > Bradyrhizobium elkanii_A. Next base: position 159,350 of record NZ_AXAP01000007.1, read on the forward strand.
TCGGCATAGGACACCGATTCGCCGACTGGGATCTCCTGCAGGGCCCGCCACACCCGCTGCTGGAAGGCGGTGCCGCGGACGTCGAGGGGAAGGTTCAGGCCGATCGCCGGCGCTTCGACAAAGCCGACGACCCGGGCAACCAGCGCTTCATAGTCGTGATCACCGCCAATGAGATGCGCTTTCGGAAAACGATCCTGGAGATTGCGGACGAGTTCGTCCGGATCGTCGCCCAGGAGGATCGCAGCCACGCCCTTCGTGCTCGAGGCAACGAGGATCGCGCCGAGAGATGTCTGCCCGACAGCGAACTTGATCTCCTCGTTGGTGCCCCCGGCGCGATACTGCGACGGCGTCATGCCGAGCATGTCCGTCGACTTCTCGTAGAAGCGTCCGCTCGAATTGAAGCCAGCGTCGTAGATCGCCTCGGTGACGGAGTTGCCCGAGGCCAATCCCCGGCGAACCTTCCCGGCACGATGGCCGGCGGCGTATTCCTTCGGCGTCAGCCCGGTCATGGCCTTGAACACGCGATGGAAATAGCTCGGACTCCGGCCGATCGCCGCGGCCAATTGCTCCAGCGAAGGTTCTTCCTCGCTCTCCTCGATGACCCGGCACACCTTCGCCACCAGGGCCGCGTTCTCGGCTTCGGTCGAAAGGCCTTCCGGATTGCAACGCTGGCAAGGCCGGAAACCTGTCGCCCTGGCGCTTTCCAGACTGTCGTGGAGTTGCACGTTCCTGGGATTGGGAACGCGCGAAGGGCAGGACGGCCGGCAATAGACGCCTGTCGTTGCGACCGAGTACCAGAGATGGCCATCGGCCGTCTTGTCACCCGCGACAATGCGTGCCCATCGCGGATCATCCACCACCGACGTGGGCGTTGACTTCGGGGTCCTGGCAGGGGTCGCAGTCATCTTCTTTCTCATATGGTGTTGGATTCTTTCTCATATGGTGTTGGATCGATGATGCCGCCAATTCCCCGCCGACGCACTCCGGCTCTTGCGCTCGAATTCGATTGCCGGCGGCGGGCGAGTGCCCGCATTGTCCGATGGTCGGCGACGATGGGGGACAACGCCACCCGATTTCCGACCGCGTGCAAATGAGGCCCGCCCGGGCGCGTGCGGACCTCGTTCGACGGCCGAGGGTGAGCCGCCATTGTGGCGGAACCGCTTCGATCAGGCCGCCTTGAGCAGCCCGAGCTGGGTGAGCGCGGTCACGCCGTCGTCGAGACCGATTTCCTCGACGATCTTGCCGTCGATCACCTTCAGCACCGTGGTGCCGGTGAAATGCATCTTGCGGCCCGTTGCAGCCGGCAGGCCGCCGACCAGGAAATCGTTGAAGGCCGGCCCCTTATGGGTGCCGCCACCTTCCCATTGGCCGACGACGTAATCGCCTTCGGCGATCAGGTCCGCAGTGCCCCAGAAATTGAGATCGGGGAATGCAGCACGGAAATCGGTCATGAACGCCTTGATATCGGCGCGGCCGCGGCGAGGCTCATGCAGCGAATATTTGAGCAGCATGTCGGGCGCAGCGATCTCGTCGATAACAGCAAGATTGACGTCCTTGCCCCAGAACTCCGTGAACCAGCGGCCGACCACGGCCTTGTTATCCTCTTCCTTGCTCATTGGAATGGCTCCTTGTGTCTCGTGACGATCACCGACGTCGGGTGGTGATCTGAACGAGGCTTACGCTTGACCAAAGGAAGCCGAACTCCGGTTCTTGCGCTGAAATCGAAACGGCGGAGCCGCCGGCGCGATGCGGGCCGAGATCACGGCCGGCACAGATCAACCATTCCGCCTTCGCAGTCCGGCAAGCTGGGATGGAAGAAGACCGTAGGTGTTGCGATATATCTCAGCAAAGCGCCCCATATGCGTGAAGCCCCATTTCAGGGCGACTTCGGAGACAGGCAGGATGTTGTCCGAAGATGTAAGCTCCAGATGTGCGGCTTCCAGCCTGATGCGACGCAAGTAGGTAACCGGCGTTGCACCGTAGTGCGCCTGGAAAGCGGTCTGCAACGTCCGTACGCTGATACCCGCTGCGGCTGCGGCGTCGCTCATGGTAAAGGGCCGATGAATGTTGGAATGCATGTAATCGACCGCCCGCCGAAGGTGGCGCATGGTTGATTCAGAGGGCTCCCGCAATTTGCCCGATGTCAGTCTCTCAAGCACCAGCAGGAGCAAGGATTCGCTCAGCAGCGCCATTGCGATGGGGGAGCGCCCCTGAAGATCCTCATCAAGAACGGCGGACACGACCGCTTGCGCGGAGTGATAAAGTGATTGCGTCGTCGTCTCCGTCAGATGATGGAGCATCAGAGGCGTAAGATCCTGAACAGAGAGCTTTTCATCGAATGTGGAAAGCGCCCGCATCAATTCTGGGCGTTCGAACCGTAGCCCTCTCGTTGCATGAGCCCCCTTGGTGGAAATTCGGCTTGGCGCGTCTGTCAGATGTGTAAACAGAGATCCTGGGAGCGCTCGGCAGGCACCGTACCTGCCAATTGCAGCAACAGCGCCAATGACAGGCTGCGAGACATGCAAGCTCTCCGCTGACTCATTGAGGGTTATTTCGTAGCCGTGGCTACCCTGCACTCGCCAGCAGGTCAGGCCGTTGACCGCAGCGAAGTTGGCTCGCCACGAAAATTGTCGCCCGGCCTTCTCCGGCTCCGCCGAAACGTCCGGCAGGAATATAGAGAGACAGTCAAGGTACTTATCGAAACCAACCCCGCGCTTGTCTTGGGACGCAACACGCAAAAACGAACTCATAATTCCGAGCAGGCCATACCGTAATTGTTTCGCGATTAATCGAAATTCTCCGGTTAAGCAACGCGGTGCCACGAGGCGTCAATTTTAACGGTGGCTATCCAATTCGCGCGAGATATGGCCAAAAGGCGAAGCGCCCGCGCGTTGGTAACACCTCATTCAGCAACGCTGCATACGCATGAGATACGTGGCAGATGACGTGAACAGCGCTCCTGCTTATGTCCGCCGACATCCCGGGAAATGTTGGCAACATCACGATCACAAGCGCGCGGATGCAGCTTGGACAGGGACGCGACTCTCTCTGTTCATCTCAAGCCGACAAGCCATCAAACGAATGATGGCGGCAGCAGGAGGAATGAGGTGGATGTTCGCAACATTGCATGCGCCGTTGCCTCCCCGTCGCTCGCGCAGGTACCAGCGCACCAAAAGACAGCCGCGATAATTTACGAACAGGCGAGACCGCCAGGAAAGTGAATCGCATGATCGAGGCCGCCACGACAGTCCGACAACTTCATATCGCCCTCATAACCGAGACGCCGGAACGGACAAGACCGCTGGCATCCATACTCAGTCAAACCTGCGACGTTCATTTGCTGCCGCCGGCGATAGACCCTCTTGTCATCGATGATTTCGCTTCTTGCGTCGTTCTTGACGTTGATCTTTCGTCAACGCAGGTGATCCGAGCGCTTCGTCCCACTCGTCAGGCAATCCTGGCACGTTCGCTGCCCAGCCTCCTCGTTATCGACAAGAGCATTGGAGAACGCGCGCTTGCCGAAAGGATACGTCGCGCAAAGACATTCGGCGTACGCAACTACATCCACCATCCATTCGATGCCGATGAAGTGCTGCGGGTATTTTCTCCAATACATGACGCGCGCACCAAGTCGGAAACACCATCGCGCAACAAAATCGTATTGCGGGGCGTTTTCGCTGCTCATCGCGCGCTGGCGCAGACAATCGAGGCGCCGCACAACGAGAGCTCATTTCCATTCGAAACTCTCGAAGCCAACACCCCGCTGATCCTGGAGGCGCTCGACGTCTGGGGAATTGGTCCCTGGATGGAAACGGTGCGGAGGCATCATGGCGGCACCTACAGGCACAGCCTGCTCGTGACCGGTTTCGCCGTTGCGTTCGCACAGAAGCTGAAGATGCGTCCCAAAGACCAACAACGCATCGCGCACGCCGCGCTGCTGCACGACGTCGGAAAATCGTTCATTCCAATTGATATTCTCGACAAGCCGGGAAAATTGACCGACCATGAGATGGAGCAGATAAGACAACATCCCCGGTACGGATATGACCTGCTCACGCAACAGGGCGGCTTTCCGGCTGAGATCCTCGATTGCGTGCTTCATCACCACGAGTTGCTCGATGGATCGGGTTATCCGGACCGGCTTCGCACCGGGCAGATTGCAGACCTCGTACGCGTTATCACAATTGCCGATATTTTTTCCGCACTGGTCGAAGATCGACCTTACCGCCAATCGCTGCCGCCAATGAACGCCTTCAGGATAATGCAGGATATGGGAAACAAGCTCGACGGCGATCTACTCAACGCGTTCCGACCCGTCGTCGAAGATGCGGTGAGGTGCGTTTCCGCCGAGCTCTCATCGAAGAACATCTTCAGCGAGCGCACGTGACGGATGACGTGTGTCGCCACGCCGGTTTTGTGGGCGCACGTACATGATGACGGCTTCCGGGAGCTCTGCCTTCACCTTCAGCGCGGCATCGAGCGCGTCTTGTCCGTCCAGGACGACATGGTCCGTTTTCCCCCTTAGCTTAAACCCGACGGTAAACTGCATCCCGAAATCTCCACTCGTGTGCCGCTACGCTGTCCTCGGTCATTGCCGTTCTCCTTCGCTCCGAAGCGATGGGAGCTACGCCATTGGCGTGAAAAATATGACCCGGAGCAGATGCGTGTAGTCGGACTCGAACACCATGATCGCCACGAATACCAGCACCAGCCCCGGCGGCAGCAGGATGGCATAGACCAACGCCAACCGTTCCCAGGCCATGTGCATGAAGACGGCGACGATCAGACCGGCCTTCAAAACCATGAACAGCAGGATCAGCGACCATCTCAGATGGCCATGGATGCCAAAATAATCGACGAGATAGGAGCAGGTGCTAAGGACGAACAGCCATCCCCAGACCACGAGATAGAGCCTGATCGGATGCTGCTGGCCCTTTGCTTGGGCGGCTCCCGGCGCATGGGCCTCATGGGCGTGAACGTGCAGCGAAGGTTGTTGGCCTTCCACATGTATCGCGGCTTCTGTCATGCGCCAACCTCACCAAAGATAGAAAAGGGCAAAGATGAACACCCACACAAGATCGACGAAGTGCCAGTACAGGCCGGTGATTTCGACGATCTCGTAGTACCCTTTGCGGCTTGTGAAAAAGCCTCGCCTTTCGACATCGAAGTCTCCCCGCAAGACCTTTCGTGCGATGGCAATCAGGAAAATCACACCGATGGTCACGTGGGTGCCGTGGAAGCCGGTGATCATGAAGAAGCTGGCGCCGAACTGCGCCGCACCCCACGGGTTGCCCCAGGGCCGGACGCCCTCCATGATCAGCTTGGTCCACTCGAAGGCTTGCATTCCGACGAACGTGGCGCCGAATGCAGCGGTGACCAGCATCAAGGCTGCGGTTCTGACGCGATCGCGGCGGTAACCGAAATTGACCGCCATCGCCATCGTGCCGCTGCTGCTGATCAGGATGAAGGTCATGATCGCGATCAGGATGAGCGGGATGTGCTGGCCGCCGATATTGAGGGCAAAGACTTCGCTGGGGTTCGGCCACGGCACTGTCGTGGACATTCGCGCCGTCATGTACGACAGCAGGAAGCAACTGAAGATGAAGGTGTCGCTCAGGAGGAAGATCCACATCATGGCCTTCCCCCAGGAGACGTTCTTGAATGCGCGCTGATCCGAGGACCAGTCGGCAACGATCCCTCGCCACCCCGCCAGCCGCGCGGGCGATGCTCCGATGTTTGTCAGCGCGGTCTCTGCCATCGATCCCTGCCCTCCCTAACTGAGCAACTGGCGACAGATGTCGACGAAATTGTCGGTCCAGCCGGTCAGCAGACCAAGCAAGACCAGCCAAACCAGCAGCAGGAAGTGCCAATAGATGGCGCAGAGCTCCACGCTCGCGCGCACCTTTGCGACCTCAGCGCCACGCCACACTTTGGCGATCGTTCTGCCGAGCGCCACCAGACCGCCCATCAGATGCAGCCCGTGCACCGCGGTGATCAGATAGAAAAAAGAATTCGCTGGGTTGGACGCGACGAAATACCCAGCGGCATTCAACTGTCGCCACGCCAGAAGCTGCCCAACCAGGAATGTAACGGCGCATGCTCCGCCAGTGCAGAGGCCGACGCTGACACTGTCCATGTCGCCGCGGCGCGCGGCCATGTACGCCCATTGCAGCGCGACACTGCTCAACACCAGCACGCCCGTGTTGAACCACAGCAGCGCCGGCACCGGCAGCGTCCGCCAGTCCACCATGTTCATGCGCATGGAGTAAGCGCTGATGAACAGCGCGAACAGCGAGCCGACGACCGCGAGAAACACCCCCAATCCGATCTTCGCTGCCTGCGACGACGATCCGCTCTCCTCGCGAAGATCGAAGATCACTCCTTCCTCCAGCCAGGGTTTTGCTGTCAGCCGTTGCTGCGAGAGCCACCATCCCGCAATTGCCGCTATTCCAGCCATGAACAGGATAACGGCGCTCACGGATGGGCCCCCTGCGGCGATAGTTTGGCTGGCGGTTCATTTTGCGGCACGAAGTCCCTGGCGGCGCCGGGTACGCTGTAGTCGTAGGCCCAGCGATAGACGATCGGGAGCTCCTTGCCCCAGTTGCCGTGCCCCGGCGGGGTCTCCGGTGTCTGCCATTCCAGCGATGCGGCTCCCCAGGGATTGCCGCCCGCCTCTTTCCCTTTGAACAGGCTCCAGATCAGATTGAAGATGAAGACAAGCTGGGCGAAGCCGACGATCAGGGCCGCCACGCTCATGAACGCATTGAGGTCATGGGCAGATGCCGGGATGAAGGCCGTTTCGCCAATGTCGTGATAGCGGCGAGGCATGCCCAGAAGGCCCAGATAGTGCATCGGGAAGAAGACCGCGTAAGCCCCGAGGAACGTGACCCAGAAGTGGAACCGTCCGAGCGCCTCATTGAGCATTCGTCCCGTGACTTTCGGATACCAATGATAGATCCCGCCGAACACGGCCATGATCGGCGCAATCCCCATCACCATGTGGAAGTGGGCGACAACAAACATCGTGTCCGACAGCGGAACGTCCACGACCACGTTGCCGAGAAACAGGCCGGTCAGACCGCCATTTACGAACGTGATGATGAACGCCAGCGCGAACAGCATCGGGATGGTGAGATGAATATCGCCGCGCCAGAGGGTCAGCACCCAGTTGTAGACCTTGATCGCGGTCGGGATGGCGATGATGAGCGTCGTGGTGGCGAAGAAGAACCCGAAATACGGATTCATGCCGCTCACATACATGTGGTGCGCCCATACGACGAAGCTGAGAGCGCCGATTGCCACGATGGCCCAGACCATCATGCGATAGCCGAAGATGTTCTTCCGCGCGTGGGTGCTGATCAGATCCGAAATAATGCCGAAGGCCGGCAAGGCGACGATATAGACTTCGGGATGACCGAAGAACCAGAACAGGTGCTGGAACAGGATTGGGCTGCCGCCGCCATATTTCGTCAGCTCGCCCATCTCGACGAGGGTCGGCATGAAGAAGCTGGTGCCGAGGAGCCGGTCAAGCAGCAGCATCACCGAGGCGACGAACAGCGCCGGGAAGGCCAGCAGCGCCATGACGGTGGCGGTGAATATGCCCCACACCGTCAACGGCATCCGCATCAACGTCATGCCGCGCGTGCGCGCTTGCAGCACCGTCACCACATAGTTGAGGCCGCCCATGGTGAAGCCGATAATGAACAGGATCAGAGAGGCCAGCATGAGAATGATGCCCCAGTCCTGCCCAGGAGTGCCGGAGAGAATCGCCTGCGGTGGATAGAGCGTCCAGCCGGCGCCGGTGGGCCCGCCAGGCACGAAGAAGGTCGAGACCAGCACCAGAACCGCGAGCAGATAGACCCAATAGCTCAGCATGTTCACATAGGGGAAAACCATGTCCCGGGCACCGACCATGAGCGGGATGAGGTAGTTGCCGAAGCCCCCGAGGAACAACGCGGTGAGCAGGTAGATCACCATGATCATGCCGTGCATGGTGATGAACTGGAGATATTGGTTGGCATCGATGAAGGAGAACGTGCCGGGAAATCCCAGTTGCAGTCGCATCAGCCACGACAGCACCAGCGCGACCATTCCGATCGCCATCGCCGTGATCGAATACTGGACGGCGATGACCTTGGCATCCTGCGAAAAAACGTACCTCGTCCACCAGCTCTTCGGATGATAGAGTTCGACCTCCGCAACCTCAGCGGGCGGAACGCCTGCGATTGTGTCATACGGGACATCGACCATCGGAATTCCCTCCTTGGCCTTCCGTTCAGCGAGGAGTTCGCCTCACGATCGATCGCGCCTCCTCGGCGGTATGCTCATTCGCTACCTGTCTTGTACGCCGCCTTCGCGACGTTGCGCTGGCCTGACAACTCAGCGAATGTCCGCTGTTTCTCCAGCCACGCGTGATATTCTTTCTCTTCCTCGACGACGACCTTGCTGCGCATTTGCGCATGCGCGGCACCGCAGAGTTCTGCACAGAGAACCTCGAACGTTCCGGTGCGGGTGGGCATGAACCAGTAATAGGTCACCGAGCCTGGTATCATGTCCATCTTGGCCCGGAACTCGGGCACATAGAAATCATGCAGGACGTCAATTGAGCGGAGCAGCACCTTCACAGGCTTGCCGATCGCCAGGTGCAGATCGTCGTTTTGAACAACGATGTCGTCTTTTCCGTTCGGATCGTCGGGATTCAAGCCCATGGGATTGTCGGCACTGATAAGGCGGGCGTCGGTGGTCCCCAGCCGGCCGTCTTTTCCAGGAAGCCGGTAGCTCCATTGCCACTGCTGTCCCATGACCTCGACTTCGGTCGCACCGGCCGGGACGGTCACGAACTGGTGCCAGACGACCAGTCCCGGTGCCAACATCGCCGCGACGCCGATTGCTGTCCCGACGCTGAGCCACCATTCGAGCCGCTTGTTTTCGGGGTTGTAGTCCGCCCGCCTTCCCTCCTTGTGGCGGAAGCGGAAGACGCAGTAGGCCATGAACGCGACGACCGCGACGAAGACCGCGCCGGTGATCCAGAATGTCAGGGTGATGGTGTCGTCGATGTAGCCCCAATTCGAGGCAAGCGGCGTCCACCACCACGGGCTGAAGAGGTGGAACACCACCGAGGCGATTGCGACCAAAAGCAGAATAATTGCTACAGCCATCCCTCATGCATCCTTGCCGCTAAAAGGCTGCGGATACGAACCGGAGGGCGGAGCTCACGTCTGTCGCGATGGCGGACTTTACATCCGCTGTCGTCGTGCCTCTTGCCTCGCCCATTCCACTGGTCGCGACGCGGATTGCATGCCACGACCGCAAGTCTCATCGGAGCTGGGGGCGTTATATGAAGGATGGTACGCGTCGAGCCGGGCGTCAATAGTGGAGTATGCCGCGCCCCGCGTCAGCGGCGTCGCGCAAACCGTTGTCGGACGGCAACCGTCCGCCTGATGATGCGACGCAACAAGAGAGATTGTGCAACCGCACAATTCACCCAACCGTGAGCGCCATCTTGCTCTCATCTCCTTAAGCTCCTACACCATTGCGACAGGTGTCGCCCGGCAAAGCTCCTTCTCGCTGAATCTGGCTCGTCGGGCTCGATCGCGATTTCCGCGCATGAGGCGAATGTGCGCGAGTTGAAGGCCGCGCCGTTCCCCCTTGCGATCACGAGCAAGGAGACCGGAGCCATGGCTACTCAGTATTTTGCAAGACCTCACCTGCAATTCTTCGGCGTCTCCACCGCCTATGCCGTTCGCAGGATCAGCCTTTCGGACTTGCGCGACGCGCTGCGCCTGGGCTGGGAAGACTTCCAAGCGATACCAACTCACGCTGTCGTCCTGTGCGGAATTTATCCTGTTCTCGGTCTTGTGTTGTTCAGGCTGGTCCTTGGCTATTCGGTGCTGCCGCTGCTGTTTCCACTGGCGGCCGGTTTTGCGTTGATCGGTCCTTTTGCCGCGCTCGGCCTCTACGAACTCAGCCGCCGCCGCGAACGCGGCGAGGAACCCGCGGCATGGCATGCGATGCACGTGCTGAGCGCACCGTCCTTCGGCGCCATTCTCGGCCTCGGCGTGCTCCTGCTCGTTTTGTTCGGGGTCTGGATCGCCACCGCGGACGCTATCTACGTTGCCACGTTCGGCCATGCCGCGGCCGCGAGCATCCCTGATTTCGCAACGCGCGTGCTGACGACGCCGGAAGGCTGGTCGCTCATCATCATCGGCTGCGGCGTCGGCTTCCTGTTCGCCGTCGTGTCCCTGTGCGTCAGCGTCGTATCGTTTCCGTTGATGCTGGACAGACATGCCACTGCGATAGACGCCATCCGGACGTCGCTGCGGGCCGTGAAAGAGAACCCATTTGTGATGGCCGCATGGGGGCTGATCGTGGCGGCGCTGCTGGTGATCGGTTCGCTGCCGTTCTTTGTCGGCCTCGCTGTCGTGCTGCCGGTGCTCGGTCATGCCACCTGGCATCTTTATCGGAAGGTGGTCGAGCCCGACCCGAATCCCCCACAGGAGGAGCCTCGCACGCCGATAGGTCATCGCTACGCAGCGGATTTCCCGGCGTCGCTGTTCCCGTGGAGCCACGAACGCTAGCCGGAGCGCCCTTGAACCTGCCAGCCCGGCCGTTGGCGCCATTCAGGTCATCAAAAGAAATCCCCAGCGATCGGGTAAGATCGCTGGGGCTTGCTACCAACTTTGGTTGCGGGGAGGCGCAACCACCGATACCGACATTCAGTTCAGGTTGCGATCTATCCGGGGGCTTTTCGTCCCTTTTCACGTCCGAGCGTGCGGCTTGAGCTTCGCGCGCAACGTTATTTGTGCGGAGTCCGTCCTCCGCCCCCACGTTCTAACGCTACGCTTTGCCTGGCGACCAAGGCAAACATCACGGAACTAGCTGCAACAGCCGCTGTCGCGCGATTCATTGGTTTTTGCCACAGCGAACAGCCGGATACAGTGGAGAGGCAGTGCGGCGGAGAGAGTGTCAGTCAACACCAGTTGAAAAATAACGCATTTCGACATCCCGGTGTCAAAACCCACCATTTGAGCTACGGCCAGCCGGCGGGTCTCCGGCCTACCGAGCAAGTTAAATCCTAGACCTGCAACCATCTCAAATTATTAGTTGAGGCAACGGCTTGAGGGGCTGATCGGTCGGACGGAAGGGATAGAGCGAAACTCGAAGTGGCGGAGAGACGGTCAGTCAATCCCCGTCGAAAGACAAAGCATTTTCGACCTTTCTAGACCAAAACCCACCATTCAGCTACGCGCGAAAATGGAATTTCGTGCAAGCGTTCAGTTTGGTATTGGCGCAACTACCCCGAAAAGCCGCAATCAGGCCGTGTACCCATAAAACCGTCGGCGTGACTCTACGTCCGCTTTGTCCCGATAGCGACCAAGTTCGTGGGGCAACGCAGGATGTCGCGATGGGCCTGAAGCTGACATGGATCTTCCCCAGGGCGGCAATTCATTGTTCATGTCTGCTGCATGCGCGAGCAAGTCGTCTCGAAAGGCGCGACTTCCAAGTCGCATGGTTTTGCGACTTGATGGTGCGTCGAGGAAAAGAACTCGGCGCCAAATCCTGTTGCTCACTTGCCGCCAGTGACATCGAGGAACGTGCCGGTGACGAACGAAGCCTCGGCGCCGGCCAACCACAGGATCGCACGCGCGACCTCTTCAGGCTGCCCGCCTCGTCCCATCGGGATCGAGTCCTTGACGCGATCTACCCGCCCCGGCTCTCCGCCGCTCGCATGCATTTCGGTGTAGATGTGTCCGGGGCGAATGCAGTTGACGCGAATTCCGTCGCGCGCGACCTCCTTGGCGAAACCGGTCGTGAATGTCTCCAGCGCACCCTTCGATGCGGCGTAGTCGACATATTCGCCCGGACTGCCGAGCCGGGCCGACGCGGACGAGACGTTGATCACGGAGCCACCCCGCCCGTTGTAACGATAGGACATCCGCCTGGCGGCCTGCTGGGCGCAGAGAATGGGACCAATCGCGTTGACGGCGAAGATCCGCTGCATCCGCTCGAAACCAAGGTCCTCAAGCCGGGACTGCCGCGCAAGGACAGCAGCGTTGTTCACCAGCACATCGATCCGGCCGAACTCCCGGTCGATCGCCGCGAAGAGCTGCGCCACCTGCTGCGGATCCGCACTATCCGCGCGCACGGGCAACGCCCGCCGCCCCGCGGCTTCCACATCAGCCGCCACTGCAAGGGCGGCAGCTTCGTTGGAGACGAAGCTGATCGCGACATCGTAGCCCTGTGCGGCAGCAAGCCGCGCGGTTGCCGCGCCGACGCCACGACTTCCACCCGTTATCAGAATGAGCGGCGCCTGCGAGATGGTATCCATTGAGCGAACCTCCATGTGGTGATGGGATGATGATCCAGGACTGTGACCGGCCGATACGCACTGCGCGGCGGCATTGGTCGTTCCGCCGCCCGTCCGGGATCGGCATCAAACGAACTTCTCGCGCGGTCCTGCGGCGGAGCTGCGCAGGTGGGGCCGCAGGGCCAACACGAGTGGGACGACCAGGGCGGCAGTCGCCGCCGAGGCCAGCACGCCGATCATCCGACTGCTGTGATCGGCAATCGCGCCGTAGAGGATCGGCGCGAGACCTCCTGCGCCGATGACGCTCGTATAGAAGACCGCGAAAGCCCGCCCCGTATCGCCGTCGGAAAGCTCCGGCACGGTGCCATAGAGCACCGACGAGCTGCCGTTCAGCACGATGCCGAGCAACGGCAGCAGGATGAGCGTTGGCGTCAGTGGCGTGAACAGCGTCGCCACGATGAGCAAGGCTGTTACGGCCTCGCTCACCATGACGCTACCGACAACGCCCAGCCGCTCGCCGAGCCAGCCGAATGTCGCCTTGCCGAACGCGCCACCGATGAACAGCAGGGCAAGCGCGACTCCAACGGCCGGCAAGCCCCCGCCCTGTCCATGGATGAGGAAGGGCAGAAACAGCAGATATCCCATGCGGGTCGCCGTATCGAGCGCGCCGATCGTCGTGAGGATGCCAAAGCCGCGGCGGCCGCGGCCGGACGTCACCTCTCCCGTGACATTCCTCGTGACCGAAGCTGCCGGTGCCAACGGGACCAGCGCGACCACCAGGACGGCTCCAAGCATCGCCATCAAGCCCAGCACCGATTGCCAGGCGAAGATCGGCAGCAGCACTGCGATGAACGCCGGCAACGCGGCTTTTCCGAGATCGCCGGAAAAGTTGTAGATGCCGAGCGGCCGTCGCGCCGCCGTGCCATAACTGTCGGTTACGAGCATCGAACCACGTGGGTGCTGGATGCTCGATCCGATGCCGGCTACGACGAGGCCGACGCAAAGACCCGCGAAGCCGAACGGCAGCGCCATGATCAGCAAGCCCCCCGCCGCAGCGACGGTAGACAGGATTAGCGCCGCGCGCGGCGACAAGCCGCGAAGAACGCGGTCGGCCGGGATCTGCATGCCCCCCATCGTCCCGAAATACAGTGCGCGCACGACGGCGAGCGCCGCATAGGACAGGCCGAACTGCGCCTGCCAGACCGGCAGGAAGGCATAGAGACCGTCGGTATAGCCGTCATGAAGCGCGTGGGTGAGGCACGCGGCCAGCAGGCTGCGCGATTTCGCCGCGGCCGACGAACTTGATGCGGTTTCGCGCGGACGGCTCGCAGCCGCCATCGCTGCGTCGTTCATGTCGATTCCTCCGCTTCCGGGGTGAAGGAGAACTCTTGGGATGATAGAAAATCTACACCGCGATCCCTTTCGGACCTGCCGGCGCGCTGATTCTCGCGACCAGTCCAATCTGGACTATTGAGGCGACCGTCACAAATCAGTAATAATCGAGCTATGAGTTAGGATTTCTATCCAATGAGTATTCCCGTCCAGCGCAGGACTTTGCCACCACTCAACGCCGTCCGCGCTTTCGAGGCGGCAGCTCGCCTTGGCAGCTTCAAGGAAGCGGCGATCGAATTGGGCGTGACGCATGGCGCAATCAGTCAGCAGGTGCGCCTCCTTGAGGATCGGCTGGGAGCGCCCGCGCTGTTCTGGCGATCAACGCGGCGGGTCACGCTCACACCAGCCGGCACAGCGCTGCTCGAGGAGATCGGGCCGGCGCTCGACCGCATTTCGTCCGCTGTCCGGCGCCATCACGCGACACGCGGCGAAGTGCCGGCCGCCGTGCTGCGCGTCAACGCGCTGGCGACGTTCAGCATGCGCTGGCTTCTTCCCCGGCTGAGCCGTTTTCGCAACGAGCGACCCGACATCGAGGTCCGCCTCACCACGTCAAACGACCCGATCGACGCGCTTGCCGACACGTTCGACGTCGTCATCCGCGGCGGCCCGGATTCGTTTCATGGCTTTACGTCCCGGCTGTTTCTTTCGGAGCGCCGATTGCCGGTCTGCAGTCCCGCACTCGTCGCGAAGCTGCCGCTGGAGGACGTTTCCGATCTCGCGCAGCACACGTTGCTGAACGTCACGTCGATGCCGCGGCTATGGCACGATTGGCTGGTGCAAGCCGGACAGCCTCGCGTCACCCCGGCGGCGACGCTGACACTCGATCATTTCTTTCTGACCATTCAGGCCGCGATCGATGGTTTGGGCGTGGCGATGGGACCGACCGCCCTGATCGGCGACGACGTCGCGGCCGGCCGCCTGATCGCGCCGTTTCCCGATGTCAGCCTTCCGGCGAGGAGCTACTTCGCCTACTTGCCCACGGGCACCGAAAGTGGCTCACAGACAGCGGCGTTTTGCGATTGGCTGGAGCAAGAAGGGCAGCAATCCGCCGGAAACGCAACGGCCGCATGACGAACTGACCATGCCGCCTGGGCTGGCAAAACCCTCGAACGTTCCGCAGCGGCTATTGTTCAACGCTTTTATCGATCGTTGCTGCTAGTCTGGATTTCGGTTGTTGCAAATCCCGGACCCGAGCCGGACATGCTTCAACGTCGGTCAAGGGGCCCTTGCCAATGCAAATGTCAGCTTCCGGTCACGATGGGTCATTGAATGCCACGCTGAGCGGTGTCCGGCCTCTCCCCGTGAGCTGACGCGGCGATCTTCCATCCGGGTTTCGATTATAAGCCACAAGGCGACCTCGGAGGCAGCCGATTTGAGTGACCTACCGCTCTAGCTCTGTGCGAATTCGATCACGGTGCTGGATGTGCAGGACCTGACATGCATTAAAGTTCTCCAGAAGTATCTTAGCTTCCGCTAGATCGTGGCCGAGGCGGGCGAGGTTTACAATCCGTTGCTCTTGCTCAGCAATGTGGCGTTCGGCCTCGGCAACGTGCCGCTCGGCTTCCTCCAAGTGACGAAGCTGCATCGCGCGAACTTCTGATTGAAGAAGGTCTGACATAGCTCGCTCCCGTCCTGTGCAGGCGGGAGCGCAACCGTCTCTCAGCCACCAGCGCCCGTATCGCTCACTGCCAGTGATGTCCTGACTCTACCATCACCTGATCAGGCAGCGGGATGAATTCGTGGTGCTGTCGCCCGAGGAAAGTGTCGGGGCGGGGGCAAGTCTGGAGAACCCTGATGGGGGCTGAGATAGTTGGCTTGGCCTGTCGAATGACGCGGTCAAGTGCGGCGGCGTTCTCGCGATGGAGCCGCGTTCAGCGAAGTCCGGTCTACCGCGGCGAGCCGACGTAACAATCCCTAATGCAGTCTTCAGCTATGGCCACAAGCGGACATCGCTCACCCGGGCCCTCGCACCCGCGCCCTTTGATCGCTCAGCGGAACAACCTCCACCGTGGCACTTTCGGTCATGCGGTCGCGCTCAATCGTCAGCCGTACCTGCCGGCCGACCGGCGTCAGCCCGATCAGGTTGCGCATCTGCGTCGCGCTGCGGACGGGAATGTCGTTGGCCTTGAGGATGATGTCGCCGCGGCGCAGCCCCGCGCGCTCCGCCGGAGAGCCGGGACTGACTTCCTTGATGCGGGCGCCCTGCGTCGCGCCCGTGGCCGGCGCTTCCATGTCCTCCAGCGCAATGCCGATGCGCCCGCGCTCGACTCGTCCGGTCGCCGCAAGCTGGTTCATTACCTCGCGCGCCATGTTGATCGGCACCGCAAAGCCAATGCCAACATTGCCGCCGCCCGGCGAGATAATCGCCGTATTGATGCCGACCAGCTGACCTCGCAAGTTGATCAGCCCGCCTCCGGAATTGCCGGGATTGATTGCCGCATCGGTCTGGATGAAATCCTCATAGCCGTGCTTGCCGAGCCCGGTGCGCCCGAGCGCGCTGACGAGGCCCGAGGTGACGGTCTGGCCGAGTCCGAAGGGATTGCCGACCGCGATCACGAAGTCACCGACCTGAAGCGCGTCGCTGTCGCCGAGTGCAATAGCCTTGAGCCCGGCAGGCTCCCTGATCTGCAGCAGTGCGATATCGGTGGGCGGATCGCGGCCCACAACCCGACCGGCGAACTTGCGGCCGTCCTTGGTCCTGATCTGCACTGCGGTGGCATTGGCGACGACATGGTTCGCCGTCAGCACATAACCGCGCTGGGCGTCGACGATCACGCCCGAACCGGTCGCGCTGACTTCCTTCTCCAGTTGCTTCGGGACGTTGAAGAACTCGCGGAACAGCGGATCCTGGTAAAGCGGATTGTCCTCGCGCACCCGCCCCTGAACCGAAATGTTGACGACCGCCGGCGTCACTTCCCGCACGAGCGGCGCAAGCGTCGGCACGCGGCCTGTATTGAGGTCCGGAATCTGAGCGGTGGCCGGCGCTGCCGACAGCGCCCACCACAACCCGGAGATGACGCCCAGCCATCCGAGCAAACGCAAAACTCGCATGAAATCTCCCCCAGAATCTGTCTTTCGGCCTCCAGCGGCCGCCGCGTCGGTTAGCTGGTTGAGCGAAAATGGCCGTTCAAGAGGCGGCCTGGCACTCGGTCGGCCGGAGTGACAAAAATTTATTTAGGGACCCTTGACGGACTTTTTTCCGCTTCCTAGGTCGTTTTCCGCCCGGGGCCGGTCCCGGACCCGGCTTTATGACATCGCTGACCTGACAAGGAGGATGTGCATGCATTTCCGTCCATTGCACGACCGCGTGCTCGTGCGCCGCATCGATGCCGAGGAGAAGACCGCCGGCGGCATCATCATTCCCGACACCGCGAAGGAAAAGCCGCAGGAGGGCGAGATCGTCGCCGCGGGGCCTGGCGCCAGGAATGAGCAGGGCCAGTTGGTCCCGATCGACGTCAGGCCGGGAGACCGCGTGCTGTTCGGCAAGTGGTCCGGCACAGAGGTGAAGATCGACGGCCAGGACTACCTGATCATGAAGGAGAGCGATCTTCTGGGCCTGGTCGACAAGACCGGCTCGCTCAAGAAGGCCGCCTGAGCAAATTGCAGAGCTGACAGTCATTAGGAGAAAGGAGCAGGCAAATGGCTGCCAAGGACGTGAAATTCTCCACGGAAGCCCGCGAGCGGATACTGCGGGGCGTGGACACGCTGGCGAACGCCGTGAAGGTCACCCTCGGTCCCAAGGGACGCAACGTCGTGATCGAGAAATCCTTCGGCGCGCCGCGCATAACCAAGGACGGCGTCACCGTCGCCAAGGAAATCGAACTGGAAGACAAGTTCGAGAACATGGGCGCACAGATGGTGCGCGAAGTCGCCTCCAAGACCAACGACCTTGCCGGGGACGGCACCACCACTGCGACCGTGCTGGCCCAGGCCATCGTCAAGGAAGGCGCGAAATCCGTTGCCGCCGGCATGAACCCGATGGACCTCAAGCGCGGGATCGATCTTGCGGTCGACGCCATTGTCAATGACCTCAAGTCCCACGCCAAGAAGGTCACCTCCAACGAGGAGATTGCCCAGATCGGCACCATTTCGGCCAATGGCGATACGGAGATCGGCCGCTTCCTTGCCGATGCGATGCAGAAGGTCGGCAATGAGGGCGTCATCACCGTCGAGGAAGCCAAGAGCCTCCACACCGAGCTGGAGGTGGTCGAGGGCATGCAGTTCGACCGCGGCTTTGTCTCGCCCTACTTCGTCACCAACGCCGAAAAGATGCGGGTCGAACTCGAGGATCCCTACATTCTGATCCATGAGAAGAAGCTGTCCGGTCTACAGACCATGCTGCCGCTGCTCGAAGCGGTGGTGCAGTCTGGCAAGCCGCTGCTGATCGTGGCCGAGGATGTCGAGGGCGAAGCGCTTGCCGCGCTCGTGGTCAATCGACTGCGCGGCGGCCTCAAGGTCGCGGCGGTGAAGGCGCCGGGCTTCGGCGATCGCCGCAAGGCCATGCTGGAGGATATTGCAATCCTCACCAACGGCACCGTGATTTCGGAAGATCTCGGCATCAAGCTCGAGAATGTCACGCTGAAGATGCTCGGGCGCGCCAAGAAGGTCGTGATCGACAAGGAGAATACGACCGTGGTCGACGGCGCCGGGGCCAAGAAGGACATCGAGGCTCGTGTCAGCCAGATCAAGTCGCAGATCGAGGAGACCACCTCCGATTACGATCGCGAGAAGCTGCAGGAGCGGCTGGCCAAGCTCGCCGGCGGCGTCGCCGTAATCCGTGTTGGTGGTGCGACCGAAGTCGAGGTCAAGGAGAAGAAGGACCGGGTCGACGATGCCATGCATGCGACTCGCGCTGCGGTCGAGGAAGGCATTCTGCCGGGCGGCGGCGTGGCGCTGCTGCGTGCGCTGAAAGCGCTCGATGGCTTAAAGACCGCCAATGCCGATCAGAAGGCCGGCGTCGATATCGTGCGCCGCGCCATCCAGGTGCCGGCGCGGCAGATCGTCCAGAACGCCGGCGAGGACGGCTCGCTCGTCGTCGGCAAGCTGCTCGAGAACTCCGACTACAACTGGGGTTTCAACGCCGCCACTGGCGAATATGAGGACATGGTGAAGGCCGGCGTGATCGATCCCGCCAAGGTCGTTCGCACCGCGTTGCAGGACGCCGCCTCCGTTGCAGCTCTGCTGATCACCACGGAAGCACTGGTCGCCGATAGGCCCAAGAAGTCCGAACCGGCCGCTGCAACGCCGCCAATGGATTTCTAATCAAGCACGCGCCCGGCCGGAAACGGCCGGGCTCTCCGCCAACCACGACGAGAAAGGAAGCTCACAAGCGCCAGGGAGCCTCAGATGAGCACTCGCATTCAAGATCGATCGCGCAAGATTGGGGCGACGGCAATGCATTGGCTCATGTTCGCCCTCAGCCTTCTCACGATCGCATGGATCAGTTTTTCAAGGACAGGAGGATGAGATGACCCGAAACTACGCATCCAGCTCGGCTTGGCCCAAGACATCAGGACGCGGCGTCCGCAGAACCGTTGCAGCCGCTTTTGCCATGGCGATGGTGCTCGTGCCCGTTAGCGCCTGGGGGATGGATAGTACGCCAAGGTTGGCGCTCGACAGCGCTGGCCACCTTCTGCCGCTCCCAGCCATTTCCTATCTGGAGTCGGTCCGCTGGATGAGCTGGAAACCGCGGTCCCCGCTTTTCAAGACCGATATCCTGCTGTTGCCGGACAATATTCAGCCAGGCTCCTTTCAACTTCCATCCGAACATGAGCGCAGCTTGCCGCGAGTGAGCTGAGTCCGCACGTGGCGCGATCCGCGCTGCATGGGTCGCGCCTGCTGCTACTGAGGGCAACCATGTTCGAATTGGCACACCGTCAGCAGATTTCCGAGCGCTCCGATTCACACCTCCCCGACGCCGTGCGCGCGTTCCTGATCGAGAGCGACCGGCGGGTGATCGCGCATTGCCATAGCTTGCTGAAGGGAAGCGGCCTATCCGCTGAGGAGAGCCGCCGGTTGATGCGTCTCGCCAGCGAGGCCGAAGCCGAGCTGGAGCATCTGGCCGCCCAAGCTGGGAGCAGCAAAAATTTCGGGAGGCGCCCTTGAAACCATAGTTGTTTTTCGTAGTTTTGTTTTGCCGCAAGGCTGCGGCGCCGGATGCCAGATCGGGTCCGGCGGACTGAACTGGGCGCCGGACCGGTGTCCTGCGCTCCTTCGTATCCATCTTGCTCTTAGGAGGACTTGGCTATGAGGAACGTCGATTTCACTCCCCTGTGGCGGTCGACCGTCGGATTCGATCGCATCTTCGATCTGCTCGACGAGACGCAACGGACCGTCGAGGAAAACTACCCGCCTTACAACATCGAACGGCTTGGCGAAGATCACTATCAGATCACGCTTGCGCTCGCCGGTTTCAGCCCGGACGAGATCGCGATCACGGCCGAGCAGAACGTGCTGACCGTCGAGGGCCGCAAGGCCGACGAGGCGAAACGCGATTATCTCTATCGCGGCATCCCGGCCAAGGGTTTCAAGCGGCAGTTCAATCTTGCCGATTATGTGCAGGTGAAGACGGCAGCGTTCGACAACGGACTGCTGCGGATCGAGCTCGTCCGCGAGCTGCCCGAGACGATGAAGCCCCGCCGCATTCCGATCGGCGGCACCGAGCAGATCACCCACAAGCAGGCGGCCTGACGCCGCCCGTGTCCAACGACATTGGTGCGCATGGTGCGGCATCCGCGCCGCCCGGCGTATTTGACAGAAAGGAGTCCAACATGACAATGCGCGATCTAATTCCGTGGAACAAGAACCAGCAGCTCACGACGGGCGAGGCTTACGATCCGTTTCTGACGTTTCACCGTGAGATGAATCGACTTTTCGACGACGTCTTCCGCGGGTTCGGCAGCGTCGGCCGGCCCGGGTCCCCGCTGATCGAAGGCCAGTTTGGCTGGCCACGCATCGAGCTCAGCGAAACCGATAAGGCCGTGACGATTTCCGCCGAGCTTCCGGGACTGAGCGAAAAGGACGTCCAGGTCGAAATCGCAAACGGCGTCCTCTCGATCCGCGGCGAGAAAAAGGCCGAACACGACAATGGCGGGCGCTACAGCGAGCGCTACTATGGCTCGTTTGAGCGTCGTATCCCGCTCGATGGCGTCCAGGAAGACAAGGCCGAAGCCAACTTCCGCAATGGCGTCCTCACGGTGAGCCTGCCGAAAACCGAGCAAGCCAGCCAGGGCGTCAAACGGATCGCCATCAACACCAGCAACTGACGTGCCCAGGACGGCGGCGCCCGCGCCGCCGTCCGCCACCAACCTAGAGAAAGGAGCAAGAGGAGAGCAAGACATGAGAAGGCCTGATCGTTTGACGGGCAGTGTAGATGCCCCATTTCATCCTGTATCTCACTATAGTTCGCCAGCCGATGTCCTGAATGATGAGGTGCTGTCGCCTCCTGAGAAACGGGTCATTCTCTCCTCCTGGGCTTCGGACCTGTACACCGTCGATTCCTGCCCAGCCCTTCGCAAGATCCCGGGGCTTGCTGCTCCCATGCATCTTGAGGATATCCTCGCAGCGTTGCGGCAGCTCGACGAAGAGGAGAAAAGGGGCGGCGCCGCTGCGGTAAGATTCACCGCACAAGCGCAGCAAGCAGCGAGAAATCGCCAGCCCCGCATCGCTATCTCGGCGAAGTCACGGTGGAGCAGTGAGGCCAATGTGCGGCGGTATCGCCGATTGCTCGCAACGCATTTGACGGAAAACGAGCGGCGGTTGGTCGAGCACAGACTGGCGGAGGAGCTTGCTCAACTCAGAAGTCAAAGCAATGTCACTGAATCATCGGAGTCTCAGTAGAGATCCGCGGCCGCTGCACCTCTGGTGATGTGCGGCCAAGCTCGTGAACACATGAGGGCCTCAGGCAACGCCGGCTCAGAGTAACGAAGGACGGACTGAAAAATGAGGATTGCTCAGATTGCCCCGCTGTACGAGAGCGTGCCGCCACGGCTCTATGGAGGAACGGAGCGGGTCGTCTCATACCTGACGGAGGAGTTGGTTCGGCAGGGACACCAGGTGACACTGTTCGCCAGCGAAGATTCCATCACCTCTGCCGAACTTGTACCCTGCACGCCGCGCGCCTTACGCCTTGAGCCGGGCGTCCGCGACGCGGTACCCCACCACATGATCATGCTCGACAAGGTGCGAGAGCGCGCCGACGACTTCGACCTCCTCCACTTCCATATCGACTACCTGCACTTTCCGCAGTTTCGCCCGGAGCGTGCTCGCACGCTAACCACCCTTCACGGCAGGCAGGACCTCGCCGACCATATGCCTTTTTATCGGCGGTTCGCGGACATGCCGCTGGTATCGATTTCAAATGCGCAGCGCATGCCGCTGCCAAACGCAAACTTTGTCGCGACAGTTCATCATGGCCTGCCGCTCGATCTACTGACGCCTAATTTCGAACCGAAAGGCGGCTATCTCGCATTTCTTGGACGCATCTCACCGGAGAAACGGCCGGACCGTGCTATCGCGATTGCTCGATCGGCCGGCCTTCCCCTCAAAATCGCGGCAAAGGTTGATAAAGCAGACGACAGCTATTTCCGCGACGTTATCGCACCGATGCTACGAGGAGGCGGAGTCGAATTCGTCGGCGAGATCAACGAAAACACAAAGAACGACTTTCTCGGCCAGGCTGCCGCATTGCTGTTCCCGATCGACTGGCCCGAACCGTTCGGTCTGGTGATGATCGAGGCCATGGCATGTGGTACCCCGGTGCTTGCCTTCCGCCACGGATCGGTCCCTGAAATCGTCGAGGACGGACTGACCGGCCGGATCGTGTGTGATGTGGACGAGGCGGTGCGCGCCATTCCGGGGCTGCTGACCCTCGATCGCAAGGCGATCCGTGCGCGCTTCGAGGAGCGCTTCTCCGCCGCCCGTATGTCAACGGATTACGTGAGGCTCTACCAAAAGATGCTCCGAGAGCACGCCGCGTCCGACGGCCGGCTGTCGACGCTCGCCGCCCGTTCGGCCAACATCAGCGGACACGGATCAGAATCATCATCCGCGGCACGGAAGGATAATTGAAACGGCAAATCAAGCCGAAATCGAGCATCGAGGTCAGCGACGCCGCCCGGTTTCTATTCCGGTCCTTCCCCAATCAATGAGGAGGAACGGTTTTACCTGGAGTCGCTGATCCGAGAGGATTTTGAGCGTTGCCATCCCGATGACACGCTCGACTATCTTAGACGCCGGGGGCGTTTTCCAAAGAGGACAGGGGACTGTTGCGGGACTGGATGGCGGTAGCGGTCCGCCGCGTCGCTGGTACGACGATCTAATCAATCTCGCCGGCTCGATTTGCGGGCATTCAAGCCGAGGGAATCCGACTCATCGGATTTTGCTCAGAAAGACTGTCTATGTTCGAAAGGAGAATAAATTTCGCTTCGGCTTAACACAGGTAAGTGGACTCGCTGCTCGGGTGAGGTGATGCTACTTTTTCCCGAGTGGAGGCGTGCATGGGTTTTTCGATCGAAGGCGGTTCTAAAGAGGACTTTCAAACCGTGATTATCGTGGTGGATAGGCTGGAACAGGAAAGGGCTCAGCTGCTTGCTCTTCGAAAAAAGGTGTCGGACGCGGCCGCTGGGCGAGGGCTCTGCAGTGCGCCATCGCGCTCAATCGCCAAACGACGCCAAACCGAGGACATGAGCCATGAAGGACCTCACCGGAAAGTGGCACCAACTTCGAGCTGATGCGAAGCACTGTGCCGACCTCGGCATGTCGGCGACCGATCCACGTCAACGCGAGCTCTTTAAGCATTTAGGTGATGAGCTTGCTATCGCAGCGCTTGAGCTGGAACGGGTCGTGAAAAGCCAAAAACCGCATTCGGATTTGGACGAGCAGTGCGATGTCCTGTCCAAAGCCATCGCCGGGAAATGAGTCCCCCCGGCGCTTGCGGCGCGAACTGTTGGCCGAAGATGCTTCTCGTGACTTGGTGCCCATGAGCGCGAAAGCGCACCCTACAGGCCCGTGCGGCAAGCCGCTGGGCCTTGCGGTCGGCAAATGAACTAGAAGCTGGTCAAAAGCCGTATCGCAAGGCGCGGACTTGTTCCGGAACTCAAGGACCGCAATTGGCCGGGCGAGCAGCAGCCCTGGTTTCCCGCCCGGCTAGGACTGGTGGGTACTTCCGGCCTGACCGGTGGCCGCCTTCCAATGTGGGCTGGACAGTCTTCTCCACATATTTCAAGTGAATGACCGTACTGGTCCACGCGTCACCGTCGGCGTTACCGCACTGACCTGGCCTGCAAAAAACGCCGCCAGAGCACCAAGCAGAAGAGCCAGAGCACCGAAGAGGGCACCACGCGACACCGTCTTGGCCGTGGTGTCTGCCGCTTGCTGTGCTTGTAGTTTGGCCTTGGCGAGCGCTTCTCGGTACTGCTGTTGGTACTGTGCAACCTGAGCCTTGGCTTCATCGACGGAAATATTCTGCGCCTTGGCCAGAGCATCAGCAGCCTTATCCGTCGCAGCGGCCTGTTGTGCGGGGTCTCCCGAGAGCGCCGCACGAACGGCTGTTGCTGCGGCGTCCCGAAGTGCCGCGGGATCCTGGCCGCCGGAGGCACTGCGAACCCTGTTCTCGATGGTCGCCGCCGGATCGCTGATGGTGTTCAAGGAAGGCGCTGCGGTCTGGACCGCAGTTTGGACCGACCCGCCGATAGCTTTACCGGCCCCTCCCAGTGCTGACGATGCCGTGCTCAGGGCGCCGCCAATCAGACCCGAGGCTGCCGACGAGAGCAGGTAGACGACGATGAGAGTGGAAACCGCCCACGCAATCAGACCGTGATAGGCCGTCGTCGTGTGAGATGCCTTTCCTGAAAGCCGCCCAGCGATGTAGCCGCCGATTGCAGCCGCAACTATTCCGGAGATAACCCACCAGATACCAGCTCTAATGGAAAGTGACCCGGCGCTCGGAGTATCTCCCGCCGCGACGTCGACCGTCGAGAGCCCTACGCCGATTCCAATCATGTTGAGGATCATCTGCATCACGAGAGCAATCGTGGCACCGGCGAAGACGGCACCCCAAGAGACCTCATTCAGCATGATGGTGCGGACCTCGTCGGCGGGAGCGACTGCACTCGCCTGGGGAGGATTTCGGTGGTCGCCTGGACGACCCACTTCCGGGGAATAAGCCATTTTGAGTGCCTTCTAAAAAAGAACTTGGGGCCGTAACCTCCTCTTTCCAACGATGTTCCTAACGCTTGCGAGATCGCACCTGCGTCCACCTGACACAGGCGCTGCGTTTACATCCCAAATTCCGCGTCGCCCACGAGTCGCGTTCTGGGGAGGCGAGTGCGGGACCCAAACCCAAGCGCTCCCTCCATGATGGCCCTGCACTTGTTAAATCAACGGCGCCTTCGACGAGGCGTGATGGCTGACGATTTTCCAGTCGCCGTCCTCGCGGGCGATCACCCAGGTGATCTTGAGCGACAGTTTTATCGCACCTTGATCAACCTCAAACGACGCCGTGCCGGCGAGACCAGATCGGGGCCGACCTGTTCGAAGACGACGTCGCTGAATTGAACGGTAGATGTCCGCCACCGCGGCAATCCCTTGAAGTAAGCCGCAACACCGTCTCTCCCGCGATACAGTTTCGGGTTCGAGCCGAAGAACAGCGCGTGCTTCGAATAAAGCGAGGAAAGCGCGTCGGCGTCCAGTCTGCTGAAAGCCGCTGCCCATTTCGCGATGATGTCGGATGCGATGTCGTCGGCAGCATGTGGCATCGAATATCCAATCGTTTTGAACGGGCTTCAGCCCCTGGCGTATTCCTTGGCAAAAGTGTCGCGTAGGCCGACAGTACGGTTGAACACCAGCTTTTGCGATGTCGATTGCCTGTTGCGCACGAAATAGCCCTTCCGCTCGAACTTCATCACCTCGTTCGAATTGCTTTCGATCACGCTGGCCTCGATCCGCGCGTCGGACAGCACTTCCATCGACTGCGGATTGATGTCGGCGGCAAAATTGCCGGCTCGGGGCTCGGCTTGGCGAACACTGATTGTAAACGCGGATTTCGGCTAGGTGCGACTGGGCCGCCAGCAGCCAATGCATGGATAGTCCTTGTCGTCTTAGAGCGGACAGTCCGGTTGAAATGCCGGCGGTCTCTTTTCCACGAGAGCCGCAAGGCCTTCCTTCACTTCCGGTCCCGTAAATCCCATGAATTCGAGCGCCAACGAAGCATCGAATGTCGGCCCGGCCTGCCGGAGCCAATTGTTGAGCGCGTATTTCGTCCAGCGAATGGCACTCGGCGGTCCTGCAGCAAGACGGCCGGCGACTTCGATCGCTTTTGCGTCCAGTTCGTCGTCCTCGCAGCACATCGATACGACACCGATCCGCTCCGCCTCTTCGCCCAAAAGCTGATCGCACAGCAACAGATAGCATTTTGCCTTCGCCATTCCGCACAACAGCGGCCACACAATCGCCGCATGATCACCCGCTGCCAAGCCTAGCTTCGTATGCCCGTCAATGATGCGCGCCGTCTTGGTGGCGGGTGCAGTCGAAAAAAATGCAACTGCCAGCGGCCAAGAAACTCTGTCCTCTCGCCCAAACCGGGTTTGAAGCCTCGGGCCCGATGACCGAGATCGACGACCCCAGGACGATCCAGCTGGTGGCGACTCGGTGGCGATTCTGGACAAACAAAAAGCCGCTCTGACGAGCGGCTTTTTGGATTTATGCTGATATCACAGCATCTTATTTGGTTGCGGGGATAGGATTTGAACCTATGACCTTCAGGTTATGAGCCTGACGAGCTACCGGGCTGCTCCACCCCGCGTTAAACCGGATTTCCGCCTTGCATGGAGAGAGGCCGAACGTGAGGCGGACAACGCTTGGAAGGGCGCCGCTCGATCCGTCCGAAAACTTCCTGAGAAGGCGACCCGGGGCCGAGGGCAACCGGGCGCGAGGCGTATGTATCAATGCTGATCCGCTTTGGAAAGCCCTTAGGCACAGGTTTTTTGAGGTTTTGTGACGGCCAGATTGACGGGATTCGTGCGCGAATCGGACGTTTGGAACCTCCCTTGCCGGAAAGGTCGCAAAAGTGGAGCCTCGGACAGAGCCTTGGACCAAGAGAAACAGGGGGCGGCCAGGTGAAGCGCAGCGAAACCCGGAGCCTGCCCGCGAAGATTCCCGGGTTACGCTGCGCTTCACCCGGGCTACGGATGATGGCTCAGTTCAGCAAGAACCCGCCGTCGACCGTCACCACAGTGCCGGTCATGTAGCGCGAGGCTTTTGAGGCCAGCAGCAGGATCGCGCCGTCGAGGTCGGATTCGGCCCCGACCCGGCGCTGCGGAATCCGCTTTGTCAGCTTCTCGCCGGCGGGCGTCGCCCAGAAATCGTGGTTCATCTCGGTGTCGATATAGCCGGGCGCCAGCGCGTTGACGCGGATGTTGTTGCCGGCGAGCTCCAGCGCCATCACCTTGGTGGCCTGGATGATGCCGGCCTTCGAGACCGTGTAGGGTGAGAGGAATTTCATCACGCTAAGGCCGAGCACGGAAGCGATGTTGACGATGTTGCCCCCCTGCTTGCGCGCGATCATGCGCCGCGCCAGTTCGGTCGCCAGGAAATAGGCGCCCTTGAGATTGGCGTTGATCACGGCGTCCCAATCCGCCTCGGTCTGCTCGGTCGACAATTTCTCGATGGCGATGCCGGCATTGTTGATGAGCACGCTGACCGGGCCGAAGGGGGCTTCCGCTGCGTCCAGCGCTTTGCCGATGCTGGCGATGTCGGTGACGTCCATCTGCACCGCGCTCGCGCGGCCGCCCTTGCCCCTGATCTCCTCCTCCAGGCTCTTCAGCTTGCCGGTCTGCCGCGCCGCCAGGACGACGGCGGCGCCATGCGCGGAAAGGACGCGGGCGAATTGCCGCCCCAGCCCCTGGCTCGCGCCGGTGATCAAGATGGTTTCCTGGCTCACATCGAACAGATCGGACATGGGTACGTTCCCTAGAACCTGATATGCGCGCATTGATACCTACGATTTCGGCCCATGCAACGCCGCAGGACTTATCAGGCCGCGCGGCGTTGGCTAAAGTGGCCAGCATCGAACATTTTAGAAACCACCTGACATCACGGGAGTGAAACAGTGGATCTTGGGATCAAAGGCCGCCGTGCCATCGTTTGCGCCTCGAGCAAGGGTCTGGGCCGCGCCTGCGCCATCGCGCTTGCCAATGAGGGGGTCCATGTCACCTTGACGGCGCGCGGCGCGGACGCGCTGAAGAAGACCGCCGACGAGATCCGCAAAGCGCATCCCGACGTCACCGTCACCGAGATCGTCGGTGACATCACGACGCCCGCGGGCCGCGAGGCCGTGCTGAAGGCCTGCCCGGAGCCGGACATCCTGATCAACAATGCCGGCGGTCCGCCGCCCGGCGATTTCCGCAACTGGACCCGCGACGACTGGATCAAGGCGATCGACGCCAACATGCTGACCCCGATCGAGCTGATCAAGGCCACCGTCGACGGCATGATGGCGCGGAAATTCGGCCGCATCGTCAACATCACCTCCGCCGCGGTGAAGGCGCCGATCGAGATTTTGGGACTTTCCAACGGTGCGCGCGCCGGCCTCACCGGCTTCGTCGCGGGCCTCTCGCGCAAGACCGTCATCAACAACGTTACCATCAATGCGCTGCTGCCGGGGCCGTTCGAGACCGATCGCCTGCTCGGCACTGCGAAACCGGAAGCCGAGAAGCGCGGCATCACGCCCCAGCAAGTGCTGACCGAGCGCGCCAAGCTCAATCCCGCCGGTCGCTTCGGTGATCCCGAAGAGTTCGGCTACGCCTGTGCGTTCCTGTGCGGCGCCAAGGCCGGCTTCATCACCGGCCAGAACATCCTGCTCGACGGCGGCGCCTTCCCGGGCACGCTGTGAGGATGGGCACGCTGTGAGAGCGGTCTGGTACGAGCGGACGGGCCCGGCGGCGGAGGTCCTGACTTTCGGCGAAGTACCGACGCCGGCGGCGGGTGCGGGCGAAGTGCGCGTCCGCCTGGAAGCTTCCGGCGTCAATCCCGCCGATGTCGGCCGCCGCGGCGGCAATTATCGAGCGATGGAATATCCGCGCGTGATCCCGAACAGCGATGGTGCGGGGATCATCGATCAGGTCGGCGACGGCGTGAAGCGGTTCAATGTCGGTGACCGGGTCTGGCTGTTCAACGGCCAGCGCAACGGTCGCGCCTTTGGCACCGCCGCGGAATATATCACGCTCGCCGAGCACCTCGTGACGCCGCTGCCGGACAACCTCACCTTCGCGGAAGGCGCCACCCTCGGCATCCCCGGCATGACCGCGTGGTGCTGCCTGTTCGCGGACGGGCCGATCGTGGGCAAGACCGTGCTGGTTACCGGCGGCGCCGGCGCAGTCGGCCACTATGCCGTGCAATTGGCGAAGTGGGGCGGGGCAGAGGTGATCGCAACCGTCAGTTCATCGCACAAGGCCGAGCAGGCGCGGCGCGCGGGCGCCGATCTCGTGATCAACTACAAGGAGGATGATGTCGTTGCGAAGGCCATGGCATTCACCCATCAACGCGGCGTCGATCGCGTGGTCGATGTCGATTTCGGCGGCAATCTCGCTGCTACGCTGAAGCTGATGGCGGTCAATTCCACGATCGCCGTCTACGCCACCAACGGCAATCGCAACCCCGTCGTGCCGATGCGCGAATTGATGGAGAAATGCATCGCCTTGCGCGCGCTGGTGCTGTTTGCGTTACCACTGCCCTTGCTCGCCGCGGCGCAGGCCGACATCACGAAATGGCTCGCGACCGGACCGCGCCTGCACAACATCGCCGGCCAGTTTGCGTTGTCGGAAACGGCGCAGGCTCATCTGGCGGTTGAGAAAGGCGACAAGCTCGGCACCGTTATCGTTGATTGCGCTCGTTGACCGACCGCTCACTCTCGCTGGATGAGTCCGCCGAAGTGCGCTCGTCGGTCCAGGGACGATCGAACTGCTCGAGCCCCTCGGCCAGCAGATCGCCCAGCATGGGTTCGCCGAGCAGATAGCGCGCGGTGCGTCCGTTATATTGATCGGCGGCCTCTCGCCGCAGATCGTCCCATTCCTCGATCGGACGATCGCCGCGCCCAAGCCGCATCAGGGCGACAAGGTCGATCTGCTCGTCTTCGGAAAGAGCGCGGATGAAGCCCCTGATTTCCCGCTCGACCGGATCCTGGCCATCATCTTCCAGCACATCGATCATCTCGTCGTCAGTGGCATTCGAGCCGGAATCCGGGTCGGATGCCGCTTCCTTGACATCGAATTCCCGCGCTTTCTCGATCAAAAAACCGACTTTATCGGTCGATATCGACAGTTCGGCCATTGCGCGCTCCTGTTCTCGCGATCCGATAACGCCGGATCATCCGAGATGATCCATTGCGCGGGCAAGCGGAAACCAGCATCTTCGCGATAACAAGCGTTTCAATAAGGAAGCCGCCGATGGAGTGGAAAGTAGGCAGGGTCAAGATCACCAAGGTCGTCGAATTGGAGACGGTCGGGCATACCCGTTTCATCCTGCCGCTCGCGACCAACGAGGAAGTCCAGAAGCTGCCCTGGCTCATTCCGCATTTCGCCACCGACGAAGGCCGGCTGAAAATGTCGATCCATTCGCTGCTGGTGGAGACGCCGACACGGCGGATCATCGTCGACACCGGGCTCGGCAACGACAAGCAGGGTCGCAACGTGCCGAGCTGGAACAACCGCAAGCATCCCTTCCTGGAGACGTTGACCGCGGCGGGCTTTCCCCCCGATAGCATCGACACCGTGCTGTGCACGCACCTGCATGTCGACCATGTCGGCTGGAACACGAAGCTCGTCGACGGCCAATGGGTGCCGACCTTTCCCAAGGCCCGCTACGTATTCGGCCGGACCGAATTCGAGCATTGGCGCGAGCACGGCAAATCGCCTGACCACATCGCGGTGTTCACCGATTCCGTGAAGCCGATCGCGGATGCCGACAGGGCCGACCTCGTGCCCTCCGACCACCGCCTGACGGAGGAGATCACGCTGATCCCGACGCCCGGCCACAGCCCGGGCCATATGAGCATCCACATCCGCTCCGACGGCGAGGAAGGGCTGCTCACCGGCGACGTCGCCCACCATCCCTGCCAGATGGCCCATCCGGACTGGTCCTCGACGGCGGATTCGGACCATAAGCAATCGGCGGCGACGCGGCGCGAATTGTTCTCCCGCTTTGCCGATACGCCGACGCTGGTGATCGGCGGCCATTTCACCGCCGGTCACATCAAGCGCGAGGGGGAGGCCTTCAAGTTCATGGCGCTGGACAATTCGTAGGGTCGGCAAAGCGCCGTAGCTCGAAGAGCGAAGGCGAAAGCGTGCCCACCATTGCGAGCGATGCGTTTGATGGTAAGTGCGCCTTTGCCCACCCCACCTACCCGCCCCGCGCTTTCGGCAGTTGAATTTCGCCCCGCGCTGCTCCATGAAGCGTCCTAAGTCCGTGAATTCCAAAAACCCCTGTAGGGAGTGATCGAAAATGAAGCTTGTTCGTTACGGCGCGAAGGGTGAGGAAAAGCCCGGCCTGATCGATAAATCCGGCCAGTTGCGCGACCTGTCGGCGCATCTGAAGGACCTCACCGGCGAGGCTTATTCGCCGGAATCCCTGGCCAAGCTGGCCGCGCTCGATCCGTCCAAGCTGCCTGCTGTTCCCGGCAACCCGCGCTTCGGCGCGCCGGTCACCGGAATCTCGAAATTCGTCGCCATCGGGCTGAACTACACTGACCATGCCAAGGAAACCGGCAATCCCATTCCGTCCGAGCCGATCTTCTTCCTGAAAGCCAACACCGCCCTCTCCGGCCCGAACGACGCCGTGGAGAAGCCGCGCGGCTCGACCAAGCTCGATTGGGAAGTGGAGGTCGCCGCCATCATCGGCACCCGCGCCAAATATGTCTCCGAGGCCGACGCGCTCAACCATGTCGCCGGCTATTGCGTCTGCAATGACGTGTCGGAGCGCAATTTCCAGATCGAGCGTCTGGGACAGTGGACCAAGGGCAAGTCGCACGACACCTTCGGCCCGCTCGGCCCCTGGCTCGTCACCAAGGACGAGGTTCCGAACGTGCAGAGCCTCTCGATGTGGCTCGACGTCAACGGCCAACGCCGCCAGACCGGTTCGACCTCGACCATGATCTTCTCGATGGCCAAGTGCATCTCCTACGTCTCGCAGTTCATGACGCTGTTGCCCGGCGACATCGTCACGACCGGCACCCCGCCCGGCGTCGGCACCGGCATGAAGCCGCCGCAGTACCTCAATGTCGGCGACGTCGTGACGCTGGGCATCGAGAGCCTGGGCGAGCAGCGCCAGGAGATTGTCGCAGCGTAATGCGGCGCACCGGTGGGCGCTAGCTCGTCATGGCCGGGCTTGTCCCGGCCATCCACGTTTGTCGCTTCGAGGACGTGGATGCCCTGGACAAGCCCGGGCATGACGGCAAAACAGAACTCCGAGAGAATTCACCCAGATGAAGCTTACCTTCTCGCCCGCCTCGCCATTTGCCCGCAAAGTGCGCATTGCTGCGATCGAGACCGGGCTGATCGACAAGATCGAACTGGTGCCCGCCACGGTCGCGCCAGGCACCGCGAACGATGCCTACACGCGCGACATCAACCCGCTGAAGAAACTGCCGGTCCTGATCCTCGATGACGGCGACGTCATCCTCGATTCCTACGTCATCGTCGAATATCTCGACGATCTCGCCGGCGGCGGCAAATTGATTCCGGCCTCCGGACCGGCGCGTTGGAAGGCGAAAACCGACCACTCGCTGCTGCAGGGCATGCTCGATTCCATGCTGTTGTGCCGGTACGAGAAGATGGTGCGGCCGCAGGGCTTGCAGTGGCAGGCCTGGTATGACGACCACTGGAACCGGGCCTGGGCCGGCATGGCGCGGTTCGAGCAGCGGGAGGATGTGCTTTCCGGGCCGTTCAACGTTGCGCAGATCGGACTGGTTTGCGTGCTCGGCTATGCCGACCTCCGCTTCTCCGACTGCGGCTGGCGCAAGGCCTATCCGAAGCTTGATACGTTCAACCAGAAGATGCTGGAACGGCCATCAGTCAAGATCTCGGTGCCGCCGCCAGCCTGAAGCGGAGTCTGCCATGAGCCTCATCTTCTCGATCGGCGACCTCACCATCCACCGCATCATCGAGCAGGAGACAGCATTCCTGCCGGCGCTGGACATGCTGCCCGGCCTGACACCGGACATGCTGGCCGAGAACCGGGCCTGGATGCGCGAGGCCAAGGCGCTCGACGATAGCGACGTGCTGCTCTTGTGCTTCCAGTCCTACGTCGTGAAGACGCCGCATCATACCATCCTGATCGATAGCTGTATCGGCAACGACAAGCCGCGCCCGCAGCGGCCGAAATGGAACATGAAGACCGACGACACCTATATGCGCGGCCTCGCCGCGGCCGGGTGCTCGGTCGAAGACATCGACTATGTGATGTGCACGCATCTGCATGTCGACCATGTCGGCTGGAACACGCGACTGGAAAACGGCCGCTGGGTGCCGACGTTCCCAAAAGCGCGCTACGTCTTTGCCAAGGGCGAGTTCGACTACTGGACCGCGCAGAACGAAAAGAGCGAGGTGCCACCCTTCGAGCCTGAGAACCAATTCGGTTTTCGGGTAGACGGCATCCGAAGTAGCGGATGTTGAAGACCTCGACGGTGGAGCGGGGCGGGATTTGCGCGCCGCTATGGTTTGGCGCAGCTATGGGTTGGCGAGGCGATGTCCCTGCAGGATGTTGTTGGTGAGGGCGTACCAGAGCACGACGGCTCGGACCTTTTCGATGCCGCGCACCGTCAATTGCCTGAGGTCCCAGTTGCGCCAGCGGGCATGGATGCATTCGCAGAT
>NZ_AXAP01000061.1 GCF_000472865.1 Bradyrhizobium elkanii WSM2783
CCTCAATCAGCAGCTCGAAGCCAGAACCAAACGGCTGAAAAACCCACATCCCCCCGACAGCCTCGCCTGGGCCGCCTGGATCATCGGCCGCCTCGGCGGCTGGGATGGCTATCCATCATCCAAGCCGCCAGGCCCGATCACCTTCAAAACCGGCCTTGAATACTTCCATGCCGTCGCAGTCGGATGGAGCCTCAGAGATCCGTGCATGCCCTAGTGCGAAAGCAGGGACCCATAACCACCGAACGGTGTTGTGGCGCGCACAAGCGGTTACAGCTCTGCCTATCACAGAGGCTTGTGGTTATGGATCCCGGCTCGCGCTTCGCTTGGCCGGGACGACAGTGAGGGTTCAAACCTTAACCGGCCCTAATTCATCGAAATGCCCGCGGCGCTGCAGCCAGGCGAGCAGGATCAGGCTCGGGATCGCGACCAGCACGCAGATCGCGAAGAACAAGGGCCATCCTGTCGCCTTGGCGACGAAGCCCGCGCCTGACGAGAGATAGGTGCGCCCCACCGCGGCAAGCGCCGTCAGCAGGGCATATTGCGTCGCCGTGTGCAGGGGATTGCGGCACAGCGCCGAGAGATAGGCGACGAAGATCACGGTGCCGATCGCACTGGTGAAGTTCTCGCAGGTGATCGCGAGCGCCAGCGCCCACTGATTGACGCCGACCAGCGCCAGCCAGGAGAAGGAGAGGTTGGCGAGCGCCTGCACAATGCCGCCGATCCAGAGACTCGTTGCCAGCGAATAGCGCCGCGCCACGAAGCCGCCGGCAAAGCCGCCGATCAGGGTGGCGGCCAATCCCACGCCCTTGACGATCGCGGCGTAGTCGACCTTGCTGAAGCCGATGTCGATCACGAACGGCGCCGTCATCGTGCCCGAGAACGCGTCGGTGAACTTGAACAGCACGACGAAGGCAAGCGCCGCAATGGCATCGCGCCGGCTCAGGAACTCGGAGAACGCTCCGACCGCTGCCTGGATCACGCGGGAGAACGCTGTTTGCGCGGCCGTGGCCGCTTCGGCGTCCTTTGACTGCGCCGGCTCGGTCGCAACCAGCGCGGTGATCATCCCGATCACGACGAGGGCGGCCATCGCGACATAGCCCCACATCCAGGCCGACGACCGAACCAGACCGTAGGACTCGAATCCGCTGACCATGAACAGCGCGCCGGCGGTCGAGACCAGCATGCCGATGCGATAGGCCGCGACATAAGAGGCCATGCCGGCGGCCTGCTCGCTCTCGGGCAGGCTCTCGACACGAAAAGCATCGACGACGATGTCTTGCGTCGAGGAGGTGGTGGCGACCAGGAGCGCGGCAAAGGCGGCGAACCAGGGTGAACGCGCGGGATCGGCGAGCGCAAGCAGCAGGATGGTGGTGATCAGCAGCAGCTGCGAGAACAACAGCCAGCCGCGGCGCCGTCCGAAATGTCGCGTGAAGAACGGCACGTGCAGCGCATCGACCAGCGGCGCCCAGAGGAATTTCAGCGTGTAGGGCGTGCCGACCAGCGCGAGCAGGCCGATGGTGCCGAGATCGACGCCGACCTCGCGCATCCACACCTGCAGCGTCGACCCCGACAGCGCCAGCGGCAGGCCCGACGAGAAGCCCAGCACCAGCACGATCAGCACGCGTGGCTGCAGATAGACGGCAAGGCTGTCGCGCCAGGAGGTGGCGGCAGGCTCGGCTTTCTCGGTCGCGGCGGCTGTCGCTTCAGGCGCGGTCATGGAGCCCTGTTAGCAGATTCGGCCAAGAAAGACTGTCATCGCCCGGCTCGACCGGGCGATCCAGTATTCCAGAGACCTATTCGAATTACTCTTGAGTTCCCGCAATCTCGGGATAGAGATCGATCCAATCCGGATTACCTTTTTCGATCAATGAGATCTTCCAGGCCCGCGGCCACTTCTTCAGTCGCTTTTCCCGATGAATCGCATGCTCGATCTCCTCAAAGACCTCAAAATAGACTAGGCGGCTCACCTCATAGCGCTTGGTGAAGCCCTCAGCGATCTTCAGCTTATGTTCGGCGATGCGGCGCACGAGATCATTCGTTACGCCAATGTAGAGCGTGCCTCCGATGCGGCTTGCGAGAATATAGACGTAATAGCTGCGCGTGCCCAACTGCCGTCTCTGGAATACTGGATCGCCCGGTCAAGCCGGGCGATGACAATGGTTGCCTACTCCCCCGCCTGCAGCTTGGGCGGGGCGGGGAACAGTTCCGGCCGGCCGCTGGTCACGATCCGCGGCAGTTCCACCGGGGCGTCTGACTTGCTGAAATCGAGTTCCTCGATCCGGCCGGCGCGCTTTTCGATCTTGTCGGCGGAGATCAGGATCTGGCGCACGTCCTCATTCACCTGCGAGAAATGGTTCTGCAGCTTGAGCACGCGGTCGCGCAGCCGCGACAGATCGTCGCCGAGCTTGATCACCTCGGTGCGGATCTGGTCGGCGGCATCGCGCATCCGTGCGTCCTTCATGATCTGCTGCATCACCTGGATCGCGAGCATCAATAGCGACGGCGACACCAGCACTACGCGGGCGCGGTAGGCCTTCTGGATCACATCGTCGAAGCCGTCATGGATTTCGGCATAGACCGACTCGGACGGCACGAACATCAGCGCGGTGTCCTGGGTCTCGCCGGCGATCAGGTATTTCTCCGCGATGTCGCTGACATGCTTCATCACGTCGTTGCGCAAGCGTTGGCTGGCAATCTTGCGTTCCTCATCGCTGCGTGCGTCGTGCAGTGCGGTCATCGCCTCCAGCGGGAATTTCGCGTCGATGCAGAGCGGGCGCTGGTCCGGCAGGAACACCACGCAATCCGGCCGCTTGCCGCTCGAGAGCGTGAACTGGAATTCGTAGGAATCCTTCGGCAGTCCGTCCTGGACAATCGCCTCCATCCGCGCCTGGCCGAAGGCACCGCGCGACTGCTTGTTGGCGAGCACGTCGCGCAGCGTCGTCACCTGCGTCGTCAGGTCGGTGAGGTTTTTGTGCGCGTTGTCGATGATGCCGAGCCGCTCGTGCAGATGGCGCAGGCTGTCCATCGTGTGGCGCGTGGTCTGTTCCATGGATTGGCCGACGCGGTGGGTGACCGAATCCAGCCGCTCGTTGACGGCACGCGCCATCTCGGCCTGGCGGCCGGCGAGCGCCTGCGTCATCGCATCGACCCGGCCGCTCGCCTCGCTCTGGGCGCGCAGCACCTCGCTCAGCCGCTCTTCCAGCTCATCGGCGCGGATGGTCTGCGCGACAGCCAGTTCCGCGCCGCGCCGGGAGGACCGCGCGATCACGATGGCGATTGTCAGCAGCAGGATGAGCACGAGCACGCCGAACGCAACCAAAGCGTCCGCGACGCGGACCGGCCAGTCGCCGACCATGAAGAGAATCTCGCTCATGCGAGCGCTATAGCCGATTCGCAGGCAGCTGCGAACGAAAGTGGAACATTTACGGTTAACAAGCCGTGAAGATTCATGGTTAAGAAAAGCAGAAGAATCATGGTTAAGGCCGTCTTAACCGGTTCCGGATCGCATTGACCGCGGCATATCAAGCGCTTAAATCGCCCGCCATGGCCTTGAGAGAAATCATCATCCTGCCGGACAAGCAGTTGCGGCTGGTTTCCAAACGCGTCGAAAAGATCACGCCTGAGATCCGCAAGCTGGTCGACGACATGTTCGAAACCATGTACGAGGCGCCCGGCATCGGGCTGGCCGCGATCCAGGTCGCGCAGCCGCTACGGCTGGTCACCATGGATCTCGCGAAAAAGGACGAGAACGGCGAGACCACGCCGAAGCCGCGCGTGTTCATCAACCCGGAGATCATCTCGGCGTCCGAGGAGAAGTCGGTCTACGAGGAAGGCTGTCTGTCGATCCCCGAATATTACGAGGAGGTCGAGCGGCCGGCGCGGGTGCGCGTGCGCTTCACCGACATCGACGGCAAGGTGCATGAAGAGGATGCCGAGGGCCTCTACGCCACCTGCATCCAGCATGAGATCGACCATTTGAACGGCATCCTGTTCGTGGACTATCTGTCGAAGCTGAAACGCGACCGCGTGCTGAAGAAGTTCGCCAAGGCCGCCAAGCGCGCGGTGGAGTAGGTTACAATCTCTCCGCCGTCATGGCCGGGCTTGTCCCGGCCATCCACGTTCTTGGTCGGCGACAGACAAGACGTGGATGCCCGGGACAAGCCCGGGCATGACGGAGAAAACTGAACCATGTGAAGTGTGACCAATGCCGCTCCGCCTGATCTTCATGGGCACGCCCGATTTCGCCGTGCCGACGCTGCTTGAGCTGGCCGGCCACGGCCACGAGATCGCTGCCGTCTATACCCGTGCGCCGAAGCCGGGCGGGCGCCGTGGCCTGCAATTGCAACCGACGCCGGTTGAGCAGGAGGCGCGGCGGCTCGGCATTCCCGTGCTGACGCCGAAGACGTTGAAGACACCGGAAGCGCTGGAGGAATTTCGCGCGCATCAGGCGGATGCGGCCGTCGTGGTTGCCTATGGCATGATCCTGCCGCAGGCGGTCCTCGATGCGCCAAGGCTTGGCTGCTACAACCTGCACGCTTCGCTGCTGCCGCGCTGGCGCGGCGCTGCGCCGATCAACCGCGCCATCATGGCCGGCGATGCCGAGACCGGCGTGATGGTGATGAAGATGGATGTCGGCCTCGACACCGGCGATGTCGCGATGGCCGAGCGGCTTGCGATCACCGACCGGATGACGGCGGCCGATCTGCACGATGCGCTGGCGCCGCTCGGTGCCGACCTGATGGTGCGGGCGATGGCCGCGCTGGAGCGCGGCGGGCTGCAACTGACCAGGCAGCGTGAGGAGGGCGTCACCTACGCCGCCAAGATCGAGAAGGCCGAGGCGCGGATCGACTGGAACAGGCCTGCGCACGACGTGCTGCGGCACATTCACGGCCTGTCGCCATTCCCTGGCGCCTGGACTGAATTGCCTCACGATGGCGAAACGGTGCGTATCAAGATTCTCCGCTGCGAACTGGCGAACGGCTCGGGCGCATCAGGCGCAGTGTTGGACGATAACCTTGCGATCGCCTGCGGCGGGGGCGCCATCCGCGTCCTCGAACTGCAACGCGAAGGCAAGGCACGGATGAAGTCGGTCGACTTCCTGCGCGGCACGCCGCTGAAGGCCGGCGCGCGGTTCACTTAAGCCGTCATGCCCCGCTACAAGCTCACCATCGAATATGACGGCACACCGTTCTCCGGCTGGCAAATCCAGGAGACGGCGCCGACAGTGCAGGGCGCGCTGGAGGCCGCGGTGAAGGCGATGTGCGGTGAGGACGTGCGCGTCCATGGCTCCGGCCGCACCGATGCCGGCGTGCATGCGCTCGGACAGGTCGCCCATTGCGACATCGCAAAGCCGTTTCCGCCGGACCGCCTGCGCGATGGTCTCAACGCGCATCTGCGCCCGCATCCGGTTGCGGTGCTCGCAGCCGAGATCGTGCCGGACGATTTCGAGGCGCGCTTCTCCGCGACGAAGCGCCATTATCTCTATCGCATTAGGAACACCCGCGCGAACCTCGCGCTCGACATCGGCCGCGTCTGGCGCGTGCCGCGCCGCCTCGATGCGGACGCGATGCATGAAGCCGCGCAGCGCCTGATCGGCAAGCACGATTTCACGACCTTCCGCGACACCGAGTGCCAGGCCAAATCGCCGCTGAAAACGCTCGATCAGCTTGACGTTACGCGCAGCGGCGATGCGGTCAGCATCGTGACCTCGGCGCGCTCGTTCCTGCACAGCCAGGTGCGCTCGATGGTCGGCTCGCTGGTCTGGGTTGGCGAAGGCCGCTGGACCGCCGACGATCTCGCCACAGCACTCGCCGCCCGCAACCGCGCCGCCTGCGGCCCGGTGGCACCGCCGGAGGGGCTCTATCTGGTGCGGGTGGAGTATTAGGGGGCGCTTTTCCCTTTTCGTCATACCCCGCGAAGGCGGGGTATCCAGTAAACGCCGGCGTTCTTAGTTTGACCGAGACGCCGCGGAGTACTGGATCGTCCGCCTTCGCGGACGATGACGGCGGAGTAGGGATTATGGGCTTGACCAAGTGTCGTAGTCCGCGGAGACTTCCGCAATGCGGCCGCAAAATTTCTACGTCTATATTCTTGCAAGCAAAATCGGCGGGACACTCTACATCGGAGTGACGAACGATCTCATTAGGCGCATCGCCGAACATCGCTTGAAGGTCGTGAAAGGCTTCACCGAGAAGTATGGCGTCGCGCGGCTGGTGTACTTCGAACAGTTCGATGATCCCGAAAATGCGATCAAGCGCGAGAAGCGATTGAAGAAGTGGAATCGGGACTGGAAGATACGGTTGATCGAGGAGCACAACCCGAACTGGGACGACCTTTATCCGGGAATTGCCGGGCCTCCATAGAACTAGTCACACTCTGCCCGTCATACCCCGCGAAGGCGGGGTATCCAGTAAACGGCGATGTTTGTTGTTTGACCGAGGCGCCGCGGAGTACTGGATCGTCCGCTTTCGCGGACGATGACAGCGGAAGGGTGCGATGATTGAGGAAAGCCCCAGCACTCAAGCAAAATACCTGTCCAGCACGCCGCGATAGACTTGCGTCAGTTTTTCCAGATCGGCGACCGGCGTGCGTTCGTTGATCTGGTGCATGGTCTGGCCGACCAGGCCGAATTCGATCACCGGGCAATAGCTCGAGATGAAGCGGGCATCCGACGTGCCGCCTGAGGTCGAAAGCTCCGGCTTGTGTCCCGTCACTGCTTCGATCGCTCCCACCGCAAGGTCGGTGAACGGGCCGGGCTTGGTGACGAACACGTTCGAGTTCGATGGCTCCCACACGATGCGGGCGCGGATCCGGTTGCCGCAGGCTTTGGCGAGGCGTTCCTCCACCAGCTTGCGCAGGCTCTCCTGGGTGTGATTGTCGTTATAGCGGATGTTGAATTTCGCCCGCGCCTGGCCGGGGATGACGTTGCTCGCGGCATTGCCGACGTCGACGGAGGTGAATTCGAGGTTGGACGCCTGGAACTGCGCGCTGCCGTTATCAAGCGGCTCGTCGCTCAGCGCCACGATCAACCGCGAGATGTCCGGCACCGGATTGGAGGCGCGGTGCGGATAGGCGACATGGCCCTGCACGCCCTCGACATGGAGCGTGCCGGATTGCGAGCCACGGCGGCCGACCTTGATGGTGTCTCCGAGCACCTCGACATTGGATGGCTCGCCGAGCACGCAATGATCGAACTTTTCGCCGCGCTCGGCCGCCCACTTCAACAGCTTGATCGTGCCGTTGATGGAAACGTCCTCCTCGTCGCCCGTGATCAGGAATGAGATTGAACCCCTTGGCCTGCCGCCATTGTCCCTGAGATATTCGAGCACCGCGGCGACGCTGCAGGCGATGCCGCCCTTCATATCGACGGCGCCGCGGCCATAGAGGAAGCCGTCCTTCACCTCGCCGGAGAACGGGCCATGCGTCCAGGCAGACTCGTCGCCCGGCGGTACCACATCGGTATGGCCGGCAAAGGTGATGTGCGGCGCCTGATCGCCGATACGTGCATAGAGATTGTCGATGTCGGCGGTGCCGGGCTCGCTGAAGGTGACGCGGTGCACCTCGAAGCCGGCGGCGTTCAGGATGTTCTCGAGCACGCCGAGCGCACCTGCGTCGGCGGGGGTGACGGAAGGGCAGCGGACAAGGTCGCGCGTGATGGAGATGGCATCGGTCATGCTTCCGGACTTAACACGCCACCGCGGCGGCGGGCCAGCCTTGCGCGGCACGATTTCGGTTTCGTGTTGTCGCCCGTGCGCCGCGATGCCGCGCGCGTGAGCTAGAGCATTTTCGGTTCTGATGGAATCAGAACCGAAGCTCT
The DNA here is from genome assembly GCF_000472865.1 of Bradyrhizobium elkanii WSM2783. Taxonomy (GTDB): domain Bacteria; phylum Pseudomonadota; class Alphaproteobacteria; order Rhizobiales; family Xanthobacteraceae; genus Bradyrhizobium; species Bradyrhizobium elkanii_A. The sequence goes on from NZ_AXAP01000061.1 coordinate 7,817, forward strand.
AGATTCTTGTTTTGACGCGTTTTCTTCACGCGAACCGGTGGCCACTTCGCTCGAAAACGCTCTAGTCCCGCAGCAATTCGTTGATGCTGGTCTTGGCGCGGGTGCGCTCGTCGACGCGCTTGACGATGACGGCGCAGGCGGTGGCCGGGCCCGGCTGTCCATTCTTCATCGGCTTGGGCGGCAGCGTGCCGGGCACGACGACGGCATATTCCGGCACTTCGCCGACAAAGGTCTCGCCGGTTTCGCGATCGACGATCTTGGTGGATGCGCCCAGGAACACGCCCATCGAGAGCACCGCGCCCTTGCGCACGATCACGCCTTCGGCGACCTCGCTGCGGGCACCGATGAAGCAATCGTCCTCGATGATCACGGGCTCGGCCTGCAGCGGCTCGAGCACGCCGCCGATGCCGACACCGCCGGAGATGTGCACACGCTTGCCGATCTGCGCGCAGGAGCCGACGGTCGACCAGGTGTCGACCATGGTCGCTTCATCGACATAGGCGCCGAGATTGACGAAGGAGGGCATCAGCACGACGTTGCGGGCGATGAAGGCGGAACGGCGCACGATCGCGCCCGGCACCGCGCGAAAGCCGGCGTCACGAAAGCGGTTCTCACCCCAGCCATCGAACTTCGAGGGCACCTTGTCCCACCACGACGCCTTGCCGGGACCGCCGGGAATCTGTCCCATGTCGTTGAGGCGGAACGACAGCAGCACCGCCTTCTTCAGCCATTGGTTGACCTTCCATTTGCCGCTCGTCTCGCGCTCGGCGACGCGCGCCTCGCCCTTGTCGAGCAGCTCGAGCGCGTAATCCACGGCCTCGCGCACCTCGCCCGTGGTCGAGGTCGAAATGCCGTCGCGGGCTTCGAACGCGGCGTTGACGATGGACTCGAGGGCGGACAGCGACATCGGGCGATTCCTTGAGGCGGACGGGGAGGGTATTTGGAGCTTTTTCGGGATTTGGCGCGGCGGAGTCAAGGCTAACTCGCTGTCTGTCGTCACCCGCGAAGGCGGGTGACCCAGTAAGCCGCGGCGGCTGTAATTGGTCGAGATGCCGGCGATTACTGGATACCCCGCCTTCGCGGGGTATGACGGGTTCAGATTGTCTGAGAGAGCCTCTGCAAGAACCCCGTCAGATCGTCCGTGACGTGGTCGACATGCGCGGCGTCGCGGCCCTCGAGCTCCCAGTCCTCGCGCACGACTTCCTGCGTCCCGTCGGGCACCACCAGCACCGTGGTCATGCCGAGCTGATGCGGCACGACCAGGTTGCGTGCGAGGTCTTCGAACATCGCGGCCTTGGCGGGATCGACGTCGTGCAGCGCCAGGAAGCGCTGATAGGTCTGCGGCGCCGGTTTCGGCTCAAGCTCGGCGGCGATGATGTCGAACACCGCCTCGAAATGTGCGCCGATGCCGAGACGCGCGAGCACCGCGCCGACATGGTCGGTCGAGCCGTTGGTCAGGATCAGCTTGCGGCCGGGCAGCCTTGCAATCGCGGCGCCCATCGCCGGGTTCGGCTCCAGCGGCGAGTGATCGATCTGGTGGACATAGGCGAGGTAGTCGTCGGCGCGGACGCCGTGCTCGGTCATCATGCCGCGCATCGTCGTGCCGTAGCGGAGGTAATAGTCCTTCTGGATGCGGCGGGCTTCTTCCGCCGTGACGCCCAGCCAGTTGCTCACGAACTCGCCGATCCGCGCATCGACCTGCTGCCACAGGTTGACGTGATGCGGATACAGCGTGTTGTCGAGGTCAAACACCCAGGTGTCGATATGGTCGAAGGCGCGGGGAGCCATGATGCCTACTTTCCGTCATGCCCGCGAAAGCGGGCATCCAGTATATGGCGGCGGACGAGGGATACGACAGGCGGCGCGGAATACTGGATCACCCGCTTTCGCGGGTCATGACGTCTGAGTATGCGGGTCCACGACGCCATTATCACGGCATCGCAAAGCGCAGTGTCTTGCCGCCGCTGGTCATGTCGACCGGCGCAAAGCCGACCGCGGCCAGCCCGCGGGTGGCGCAATCGCCCTGCTCGGCGATCTCGAACTTGCTCTCGCGGGTGCAGAGCTGCGTCGCGCCGCCCCAGTTTAGCGGCTTGTCCTTCAAGCGGATGGTGCGGTTCTCGGCATCGACGGCTTCGGCGAAGGAGAAGATCTGCTTCGGCTGGCCGGTGACGTCGGGATGCAGGCACTTGCCGGGATCGATGCGATACCAGCCGCGGCTGGTGACGGCCTTGCCGTCGTCAGTCGCCACCGCCGCCATGACCTTGTGCGGCGTGTCGTTGCACCAGGTCAGTCCGGTCGCGGATGGCTTCTGCACGGCATCGATCATGGTGGTGAAGAAATTCGGCGATTGCACGACGTCGCTGGAGAGGCCGCGGCTCTTGAGGAACGCCGACAGCGCTCCTTGCGTCTTCGGCCCGTCGACGCCGTCGATCGGCGCGGCATCATAGCCGGCGATCACGAGCAAACGCTGGATGCCGGCAAGCCGCGCCTGCTCCTCGTCATATTCGGAGCCTTCGGCGAGATAGGCGACGAGGTTGCCGTCCTCGGACTGCGTCGGCGTTATCTGCGTGAATTGCGCCGGCGTCTGGCCGCTGCGGCACTGGCGGGCGGCGGCGATGACAAAATTGTCCTGCGCGACGCAGAGCGTGTCGGTGCCGTTTTGCGGGATTGGCGAGGCGCCGTAGACGCCGAGCGCGCGCGCATTCAGAAGCACGCGGTCGGCGGTAAGCGCGCCCTGCACCACGACGCGGCAGGCGGCGGGATCGATCCGGAACCAGCCGCGCGTTGCGGTCGCCGATTTCTCATCGATCCCGATCGCGGCCTCGACCACGTAGCTCATGCGGTTGCAGAGTTTCAGGTCGGCGCGCGCCGGCGCAGAGGAAAACAAGAACGAAAGCGCCGCGGCCGGCACCGCCGTCAGCACTTGAGCTAGAAGGGACCGGCGCGATCTCCTCACCCTCGCCTCGTCATGCCCGGGCTTGACCCGGGCATCCACGCCTTTCGCACGCGGTTGCTGCTGAAAAGACGTGGATGGNNGGGACGAGCCCGGCCATGACGGTGAATAGTAGGACCTGGTCACTTATGGATCAGCGTGCCGGTCCCCTGATCGGTGAACAGCTCCAGCAGGACCGCATGCTGCGTCTTGCCGTCGATGATGACGACGCCCTGCACGCCCTGCTCCAGGGCGTAGATGCAGGTCTCGACCTTCGGGATCATGCCGCCGGAAATGGTGCCGTCCGCGATCAATTTGCGCGCATCCTTCACCGACAGTTCCGGGATCAGCTTCTTGGACTTGTCGAGCACGCCCGGCACGTCGGTGAGCAGCAGCAGGCGCTTGGCCTTCAAGGCTCCGGCCACCGCGCCGGCGAAGGTGTCGGCATTGATGTTCAGCGTCTGGCCGTCCTTGGATGTCGCCAGCGGCGCCAGCACCGGGATCAGCTCATAGCCGATGAGCTGGTTGAGCAGCGTCAGGTCGACCTTCTCCGGTTCGCCGACGAAGCCGAGATCGATCGCCTTCTCGATGTTGGAACCAGGATCGATCATGGTGCGCGTCGTCTTCGACGCCTTCACCATGTTGCCGTCCTTGCCGGAGAGGCCGACCGCCTTGCCGCCGGCCTCGTTGATATAGCCGACGAGCTGCTTGTTGACCGAGCCGGCCAGCACCATTTCGACGATCTCGATCGTCGCCGCATCGGTGATGCGCAGGCCCGCCGCGAATTCGGACTGGATGCCGAGGCGCTTGAGCATGGTCGCGATCTGCGGCCCGCCGCCATGCACGACCACCGGATTGATCGCGGTCTGCTCCAGGAGCACGATGTCGCGCGCAAACGCCTTGGCGGTGTCCTCCGCGCCCATGGCATGGCCGCCATATTTGATGACGATGGTTTCCTCGTCATATTCTTGCATATGCGGCAGCGCCTCGGACAGGATGCGGGCCTGGTCGAGCGGGCTGATCTTCGTGTCGGTCATGGAGCGGGTCTCGCTATTCCCAGAAAGCGGCGTCGGGCGCGGTTCTATCTGATTGGCGGGCGAGGCGCAAAGCGCTGTTCACCCTCTCCCCTTGTGGGAGAGGGTGGCTTCGATGCGGAAGCATCGAAGCCGGGTGAGGGGTCTGTCTCCGCGGATAGAGACCCCTCATCCGGCGTGGACTGCGTCCACGCCACATTCTCCCACAAGGGGAGAAGGGTTAAGTCCGCCGTGGCCATGCTGCCGCAAGCGCCAGCACCAGCCAGCTTACGATCAACAGCGTCCCGCCGGTCGGCGCGGCCATCGGAAACAGGCCGTGGCCGGCATATTGGCGCAGGCAGAGATCGCCGGCGAACAATGACGCGGCGATGACGAAGCCGATCGCTGAAACAGTCCCGATCGCGCGGTTCAGCAAGCCGCGCCCGACGAGGGCGATTGCCCCGAGCACCGCACTGGCATGAAACAGCAGCATCGACGAGGCGGCTGCAAGCCGCGTCGCATCGGCGAGATGGGCGGATCCGGCCGCCAGCATCACGCCACAGGCGCCCATGATGCCGGCCAGGACCAGCAGGATTCGATGCAGGCTGTTCATCCGCGGCGCTCTTCGAGCAGGCGCACCATCGCGGCACGCAGCTCCGGCATGCCAGTGCCGGTGCGCGAGGAGGTCGCCAAGACATCCGGAAAGGCGGCCGGGTGTTTCGCCAGCGCGGCCGCGGTCTCTTCGATGCGGGCGGCGAGTTCGGAGGCTTTCACCTGGTCCGCCTTGGTCAGCACCACCTGGTAGCTGACGGCCGATTTGTCGAGCGTCTTCAGGACATCGAGATCGACATCCTTGATGCCATGGCGGGCATCGATCAGGACATAGACCCGCGCCAGGGTGGCGCGGCCCTGCAGGAATTTTTGGATCAGCGCGGTCCAGGACGCGACCTTGGCCTTGGGCGCGGAGGCATAGCCATAGCCGGGCATGTCGACCAAACGGAAGCCCGCTTTCTCAGGGCCTTCGAAGAAGATCAGTTCCTGTGTGCGTCCCGGCGTGTGCGATGTGCGCGCGAGCGAACTGCGGCCGGTGAGCGCGTTGATCAGGCTCGACTTGCCGACATTGGAGCGACCGGCAAAGGCAACCTCGAGCCCCGCCATCGGCGGCAGCGTCTCGATCGACGGCGCGGCCCAGATGAAATGCCAGTCGCCGGCGAACAGTTTTCGCCCCGCTTCGATCAGCTCCGCATCGGTTTCGGCGGTCATGTGGGAAGGATCTCATTCCCCGTCATTCCGGGATGGTCCGCAGGACCAGACCCGGAATCTCGAGATTCCGGGTTCGATGCTGGCGCATCGCCCCGGAATGACAGCATCATGTTACGTCGCCTTCTTCGCGAAGGTGGCCTTGAGATTGTCGAACAATTCTACCTTCACCCCGTTCCGGTGCATGATGTAGCTCTGCTGCGCCACCGAAAGCAGGTTGTTCCAGGCCCAGTAGATCACCAGGCCTGCCGGGAAGCCGGCCAGCATGAAGGTGAAGATCAAGGGCATCCAGTCGAAGATCATCTTCTGCGTCGGATCCGGCGGCGTCGGATTGAGCTTCATCTGGAACCACATCGTGATGCCCATGATGATGGGCCAGATGCCGAGCCAGAGATAATGGCCGAACACCGGGATCGTGGTGGGGTCGAACGGGATCAGGCCGAACAGGGTGAACAGGTTGGTGGGATCCGGCGCCGACAGGTCCTTGATCCAGCCGAAGAACGGCGCGTGCCGCATCTCGATGGTGACGAACAGCACCTTGTAGAGCGAGAAGAACACCGGGATCTGCAGCGCGATGGGAAGACAGCCCGCGATCGGGTTGATCTTCTCCTTCTTGTAGATCTCCATCATCTCCTGCTGCTGCTTCACCCGGTCGTCCGGATAGCGCTCCTTCAGCGCCGCAAGCTGCGGCTGGATCGACTTCATCTTCGCCATCGAGGCGTAGGACTTGTTGGCGAGCGGGAAGAACAACAGCTTCACGATCACCGTCACCAGCAGGATCGAGACGCCGAAATTGCCGAACAGGCGATAGAACCAGTCGAGCGCCAGGAACATCGGCTTGGTGATGAAGTAGAACCAGCCCCAGTCGATCAGCAGATCGAAATGATTGAGACCGAGCTGCCGGTTGTAGCCGCCGGGTCCAAGCGGGAAGTTGATGCCGACGACGCCGGCTTCCTTGGCGCCGGCGAACAGCCGCGCATTGGCGGTGACGGTGGCGCCGGCCGCGACGGTCTGCGGCTCCAGCAGATAATCGGTCTGGTACCTTCTGTTATTGTTGATCAGATCGGAGGAAAAGCTCGCCTGCAGCTTGGCGGAGGTGCCCGGCAGCAGTGCGGAAGCCCAGTATTTGTCGGTGATGCCGAGCCAGCCGTCGGTGGCGCTGAAGTTCACCCGCTTGGCGTCGTCGATCTTCTTGTAGCCGAATTCCTGCAGGCCATGATCGCCGAGATAGCCGATCAGGCCTTCATGAAGGATGTAATAGCCGGAAACCTGCGGCGTGCCGTGGCGCGAGATCAGCGCAAAGGGATAGAGCGTGACCGGGGCGCTGCCGGCATTGGTGACGTCATCCTTGATGGTGAAGAGATAGCGGTCATCGATCGCAATCGTGCGGCGGAAGGTCAGGCCTTCGCCATTGTCGTATTTCAGCGTGACCGGATTAGTCGGCGTCAGCGCGCCGGAACCCTCCTGCTGCCACACCGTGGTCGCGTCGGGCATCCGCACCGTGGCGCCGGTCGCCGGCACCCAGCCGAATTCCGCGTAATAGGGTGCGGCGGTCTGCGACGGCGAGAACAGCACGATCGGTGGTGATTTCGGGTCGACGGTGTCGCGGAATTTCTCCAGCGACAAATCGTCGATACGCGCGCCCTTCAGCGAGATGCTGCCTGACAATGTGGGCGTGTCGATCTTGACGCGCGGGCTGGCCTCGATCGCGGCTTCGCGGCTGACGACCGGCGCGCCGGAGGCCGGTTGCGCGCTCGAAGGCGAAGGCGCCGATCCCGGCTGCGGCGCGGTGCCCGGAGTCGTCTGCTGCGTCTGCGGCGGCGTCTGCTGCTTCTGCAGTTCAGCCTGCGCCTGCTGCTGTGCGCGCTGCTTCTCCATCTGCGGCACGTTGTAGAAATATTGCCAGGCGATCAGCACCAGGCCGGATAGAATGACGGCGATGATGGTGTTGCGGTTGTCGGTCATCTCTTCAAGGTCTCGTCATTCAATTCCGGTTGCCGCCGCTCTTTATGTTATTCTGGCTGCGGCCGCTTTTGGCCGGTTGCCGGTCGAGGCGGCGGAGCGCTGTGCGGAGGTCGTCGAGCATGGCCGCGAAGTCGCGGGTTAGTGCATCCCGGCGGCCGACTAACACATAGTCATGATGTGGCCGCATCGGTATGACGTCGAGCCGCTGTATCAGCGCGCGAAGCCTGCGCCGGATGCGGTTGCGCTCGGTAGCGGTGCCGTTCTTTTTGGTGACGGTGAAGCCGACGCGGATCGGGCCGTCATCATCACGGGCGCGGCCTTGCAGCACAAAGGCCGGGCTGGTCGCCCGCGCGCCATTGGCAACGGCGACGAAGTCCGCCCGCTGCCTTAGCCGATCCATTTAGAATCTCCGGAAGACGCCCGGGCTCAGGCGCTCAGACGCTTGCGGCCACGCGCGCGGCGCGCGGCGAGGACCTTGCGGCCACCGGCCGTGGCGAGACGGGCGCGGAAGCCGTGGCGGCGCTTGCGCACCAGTTTGCTGGGTTGATAAGTCCGCTTCACGGGTCGTTCTCCGCTGAACAGGCAATCTGCCGATGAATTGAGATAGGTCCGATGATGCTGGCCGGCCCAGAATGGGCCATTCGCGGCCCCAAATGAGCCGCCCCCGGCAAAACCGGGGCATCGCGGACAATTTGCGCGGCTTATACGGGAGCGCCTCCTTTTCGTCAATGTCGGCCAGCGCGGCAAAAGCGGTTCTTCGAAAGGTCGTAATTCGCGGAAATAGTCCTGATTCTGTGGGGTTGTTGTCTATGTGGCCCGGCGTTAGCCGGCTGCATCCGGGGCACATGGAACCGGCTTACATTAGCGATCCGTAATTTGACCGGCGATGGTGCACGGCAGCATGCTGAACATGCGCCAAAGAAGGCCTATATCGTGTCAGTGACCGACGATCAGCCGACGACGGAGAAGTCTCGGGCGCAGCCGGTGTACCGGCTTGGCCTGTCCGGCAAGCTTCTGCTGCTCACGATCCCCCTGGTGATGATCGCCGGGATGCTGATCTATGTGCCCGCGATCGCCAACTTCCGGATGAACCGGCTGAACGACCGGCTGGCCGCTGCCAACACCGCGGCGCTGGTGCTCGATGCCGCGCCGTCCGGCTACGTCCCGGAATCGCTGGCGCGCCAGATCCTGACCAGCATCGGCGCTCGTGCGGTGGCCATCAAGATGGGCCAGCAGCGGCGGCTGCTCGCCAGCGCCGACCTGCCGGCTGCGATCGACCACGACGTCGACATGCGCGAGATGTCGGTGTGGTCGGCGATCGTCGATGCGTTCCAGATCATGCTGGAGCATGGCGACCAGACCATCCGCGTGGTCGGGCCGGCGCCGGGCCAGGCGCAGTTCATCGAGGTCGTGATCGACGAGAAGCCGCTGCGGCAGGCGATGTACCGCTTCTCCCGCAACGTCTTGATCGTCGCGCTCTTGATCGGGGGCCTCACCGCGGGTCTGGTCTATCTCGCCCTGCATTATTTGTTCGTGCGCCCGATGCGGCGGCTGACCGCGAGCCTGATCGGTTTCCACGAAAACCCCGAAAGCTCGGCGCGGATCATCGTGCCGAGCCAACGCGGCGACGAGATCGGCGTCGCCGAGCGCGAGCTTTCCGACATGCAGCGCGACCTGGTCTCGATGCTGCATCAGAAGAGCCGGCTGGCGGCGCTGGGGCTCGCCGTCTCCAAGATCAACCACGATCTGCGCAACCTGCTTGCCTCCTCGCAGCTCTTGTCCGATCAACTCGCAAGCGTCCCCGATCCCAGGGTGCAACGCTTCGCGCCGAAATTGCTGCGCTCGCTCGAACGCGCCATCGCATTCTGCCAGTCGACATTGTCCTACGGCCGTGCCCAGGAGGCCGCGCCCGACCGCCGCATGATCCTGGTCGAGCCCGTCGTCGTCGAGGTGCGCGAATCGGCGGGGCTTGCGTCCGACGCCTCGATCACCTGGATCAGCGCCATCGAGCGCGGGCTTGCGATCGACGCCGATCCGGACCAGCTGTTCCGCGTGCTGCTCAACCTCGTGCGCAACGCGGCGCAGGCGCTGGAGAGCCGTCCGGCAACCGACGGCGGTGCCCAGCAGATCCGCATCACCGGCCGCCGCGAGGGGACGGTCGCGATCATCGAGGTCTCCGACACCGGCCCCGGCGTTCCCCAGAAGACCCGCGATCACCTGTTCGAGGCGTTCCAGACGTCCGGCCGCCCCGGCGGCAGCGGGCTCGGCCTTGCGATCGCCGCCGAACTGATCCGTGCCCATGACGGCGAGATCCACCTCGTCGAAGGCACCATCGGCGCCACCTTCCGCATCGCCATCCCCGACCGCCCGGTGGAACTCCAGATCGTCCGCACCGAGCGCGCACGGGCGTGAGGTGGGCCGGAATAGCGGGAAACTCCGGATTTTTCACCTCCCTGGGCCCACTTTCGGCTCAAATCAACCCAGCGAACCGCCATCCCGGACCTTGCCAACCGGGCCGGGACCCTGTAGCTAGAGCGCTCTTTCGCTGATGCGCCCGAGCCTCCTCGGATGCACCTTGGGCCAAGCCCCTCACGCGAAAACGCGCCCGTAGCTCAGCTGGATAGAGCATCAGACTACGAATCTGAGGGTCGGACGTTCGAATCGTTCCGGGCGCGCCATCAAGCTTTTGCAAACACAGCGTTTTTTCTGCCGAACGATTTGGCTGCTTCCATGCCGCTCGCTCTTGGAAGCAATGTGGAAGCGCGCTGACCTAAAAGTCCTCACTCGGCGCATTTGCATTCAGCTTTGCAGCTCACGCCGCCCCGTGCGAACCGCTCGGGTTCGTAATAATTCTTTCGCAACAGTCCCAGTGCGTTCCGATAAGCTGAGTACCCAGTAGGGAATGGGCCGTGCGCTGGTTCCGTAGGCGCGAACCCCCGCTGCCGCGCGCACCAGTACCAACCTGCGCTGAGCCGTCCGAAGCTTTCCAGCGACCGGTCAGCATAGAACACCTCAATAGGAGCGCCGGTCAGTGGGTGGATGTCGAAGAACGCCTTATGGGCGCGTTCGGGATGGGACACGGCGGTGCCTCACGCAGCAACGTCCGTTGGCTCGGCAAGCGTCAGGCCGCGCAGGTAATCAGCGGCGGCTTGTGCCTTGCTGCATGCCGTGAAGAACGCCCGGCTATCGGCCTTCAGGAGGCCAATCCAGTTTTGGATATAACCCGCGTGGCGCAGATCGCCGTCGATCGAGAACTCGGCACAAAGAAACGCTGAGCACAGTTCGGCAACCAGCTCCTCGGCAGCGTATGCCCTCTCGCCAAAGCGGTGGCGCAGATCACGTGCGAGGCGCGACTTGTGCCCAGTCCAGTGGCCAAGCTCATGAAACGCGGTGGCGTAGAACTGTGCAGCGTTCTTGAAAGCCTCAAAGCGGGGCAGGCTGACGGAGTCATCGCCCGGGCGGTAATACGCCTCGCCAAACCCTTCCCGGATGGTAGCGCCGCTGCAGGCCAAGAACTCGTCAATCGTGGCGTCGCGTTCGTCTGCATTGCGCGGCTTTCCCTCACCGAGCGTCACGACCCGCGCGGGTAGGTTCTCGCACTGGTCGACGTTGAACACGGTGTATTCGCGCAGCATCGGCACAAGGCGCGTTGCGGTGTCATCCTCCGCGCTCTTGTCGCGGACCTGTAGCTGTTTCACGAAGTAGACCTTCGTGCCGCGTTCACCCTTGCGAACACAACCGCCCAGCTCCAAGGCCTGCTTGAAAGTTAGAAATCGCGGCGTGCGATATCCCGCCGCTTGCGCCATCCACAACAGAATGACGTTGCACCCCGAATAGGGGCGATTGGTCACGGCGTTGCATGGCGTGTTCGCGCCGGGACTCGCTGACCATGGCTTGATCCACGGCGCCGCGCCGGCTTCTAACTCTGCGATGATGCGCGTTGATACTTCTGCATAGAGGTCACGTTTCATACTTCCCTCGCTGGCTGTAGCTGACGCGACCACGGTCGGTCGCGTTGCTAAAGCCGCGTCGGGTCGGATGAAGCGGACCTGGAAATTTTACCCCTGGGGGTGCATGGACGGGCCCCCCGGTCTCGCGCGCGCCGAGACATGGGTTGAAAATATATAGCCCCAAAAAAGTAATCGTTAAGAAAGTATGAATGCAGGGGCAATCTGCGAATACGAAAAAGGCCGCTCGGACGGAGTGGCCTATCCGCATGTTTCGAGCTGCAGCTTACTCAATGACTTCGACGATGCGCCGGGTACGAGGTTCGACCAATACGGGCCGATCGTTGATGACGGTATATCGATAGCCGCGAACACCATATTCCGGCGGCACGTCGTAAGTGGTGACACCTGCGTTAGGAAGCACAGTGCCGACCCTCACATCGCCTTGATAGCGGTAGGCTGGCCGTTGTTGTTGGACAACGTAGCTACGGAAGCGAGGTCGTTGATCCGCACCCAATACGCCTGCCACGCCGCCGACTACACCGCCCACGGTACCACCGACGATTGCGCCCACCGGACCCGCAGCTCGCCCACCCTCACGGGCGCCACGTTCAACGCCTCCGGGTACGCCCTGCGCCGATGCCGACATTGGCACGAATGTGAGCGCGGCTATAAATGCCGCCCCAAGAACCTTACTATTCATCCTGGACCCTCCTCCTGTTGATGTTGGGTCATACATTGGGCCATGACCGGTTGGTTCCAACGGATCACCGGGGAAGGGACTTCAATTACGGCGCTACCCCGCTATGGCGCTACCCCGCCGGGAGATGCGGCATGAAAAAACCGAGCAAGACTGCGGCTGAACTCGAAGCCTCCATCAAGGTAGAAATGGAGGACATTTGCGATGAGCCGACCGATACGTCGTTTTCGGTTCAGCCTGACGGTAACAGTTGGAAGGTCCGAGTTCTACAACAGGGAAACGTCGACGATGCGGAGCGTCGCGATATGATCGAGCGGATCGCTGCCCGGCTGAAAGCTGAATATGACTTGAAGAGATGAGCCAAGATCACGGCATGATGGCGGCCCGCAAGTAAAATTCATACGGCCGGCCGCAGCCATGAGCACAACTGCCAATTGTGGTTTTCGTCGAGCCGGTTATTCTCCGGCTGCTGAGTCGGTTATGTATGGGGCGCCAAGCGTGAACGTCTTCGAACTCGATGAGTCCCTCTTGCGGGACTACGAGCGCTTTGCGCGCTCGTTCACCCAAATTCGGGCGCCAGATATCCGTGCTCAAATCGAAGCGATCTATGAGAGCGACCGGTTCTGGCCTGAGCCTCTGATCACGATCAACCCACACTTCGAACGTGGGGCTTCAGTTAGTGAGCTGGTACGCGACGGCTGTCTCCATCCCGAAACAGCATCCGTGTTCCGCGCTGGCGGTCAACCACTCACACTTCACCGTCACCAGGCGCAGGCCGTTGCAAAAGCGGCAGCGGGACAAAGCTTCGTTGTCACGACCGGAACCGGTTCCGGAAAATCGCTGTGCTTCTTTGTGCCGATTATCGATGCGGCCATTCGCGCTCGAGCCGCGGGCGAGGCACCGCGTACGCGCGCAATCGTCATCTATCCGATGAATGCGCTGGCCAACAGCCAACTCAAGGAGCTTGAAAAATTCATCGATCAATCCGGATTGCCTGAGAGGCTGCGGCCCACATTTGCACGCTACACCGGCCAGGAAAGCCAGGAGGAACGCGAGCGCATCCGGGAGGCGAAGCCCGACATCCTTCTCACCAACTTCATGATGCTCGAGCTGCTGATGACGCGGCAGAACCCGCTTGACCGCGCGGTGATCGCTAACGCGCACGGGCTCAATTTCATCGTTCTCGACGAGCTTCACACCTACCGAGGTCGGCAGGGCGCCGACGTGGCGATGCTGGTGCGCCGTGTGCGCGATCGGCTTTGCCCTGATCAGCAGCCGATCTGCGTCGGCACATCCGCGACGATGGCCAGCGAAGGCAACGAGACCGACCGCGCGTCCGCGGTGGCGTCAGTCGCGTCGCGCTTGTTCGGAACAGCAATTTCCGCCGATGCCGTAATCGACGAGAGTCTTGCACGCGCTACCGATCCGGCGCTCAAGCCTGCGAACCTCAGGGATGAGCTTGCGGCAGCCATTGATACGGAACCTCCGGGAGCGTTGGATGATGACGAATTAAGGGTGCATCCGCTCGCCGTCTGGATCGAGTTGGAAATAGGGCTTGCCGACGGACAGCGCCTATCGCGGCGACCACCTACTACCATCAAGGAAGCTGCAAAGCGCCTGGCCGAGCAGATCGGCCGCGATGAAGAGCGCTGCCGAGCCCAGCTTCAAGTCGCGCTCATACTTATGAGTAAGCCAGCCAATGAGCGCGGCGGGACAAGTGATCGTGCCTTCATGGCCTTCAAGCTACACCAGTTCATTTCCGGGGCGGGTCATGTTTACACGACCCTACGTTCGCCACCCCGGCGGAAAGTGACTTTGGACGGTCAGCGCTTCGACCCCGATGATCCGGAAGCGCGGCTCTACGCAACCTTTTTTTGCCGCAACTGCGGACAGGAGCATCATCCGGTCGTTATGGTCGACGACGGAGGGATCAGGAGCATCCTGCCGCGTGACATCGATGAAACGCCGTTGGACGATTCCGATGTCGTCGAAAAGCCCGGCTATCTGATGCCGGAGCCCCACAACGACGACGAGTACTTTTTTACCGGGGCACCGCAAGACTATCCCGAAGAGTGGGTAGACTCGAATGGCAACGGCTCGATGCGACTGCGCAGTGAACGACGTGTCTACGCCGCGCAGGCGCTCGTCGTCGATCCTGCCGGTGTTACAGGCACGACCGGATGCCGTGCCTGGTTTCTCCCAGGCAAGTTTCGCTTCTGCCCGGCGTGTGGCGATCAGCCTGCCCCGCAGGCGCGTGAGAGAAATAAGCTGGCAAGCCTCTCGGCAGAGGGCCGCAGTTCCGCAACGACCCTCCTGGTATCGAGCGCCCTGCGATGGATGAACACGAGCGGCAGCGGAATGCCCCTGGAGCGCCGAAAGCTGCTCGGCTTCACGGACAATCGTCAGGACGCAGCCCTTCAGGCTGGCCACTTCAACGATTTTCTGTTCGTGTCTCTGTTGCGCGCCGCGACGCTGGCTGCCGTCCGCATTGCTGGACCGGATGGATTGTCTGAAGACGAGTTCGGACGTCGTCTTCAAACTGCGCTGGGTTTCACGGCGGCAAACCGCGATCGTCGGCAGGAGTGGATGCTCGATCCCGAGATCAAGGGCGTGGGCCAAGTGGAGGCCGAGCGTACGCTGGCCCGTGTCTTGGCGCATCGCGTGTGGGTAGATCAACGGCGCGGTTGGCGATTTACCAACCCAAGTTTGGAGGAGTTGGGTCTCGTCCGCGCGGACTATGTTTCGCTGGATGAGCTTGCTTCCGATGACGATGCATTCGCAAGTGCTCCGGTCGAGCTGCGCACGGCCACTCCCGACAATCGCCGCAAAGCGCTCCGGCTCCTCCTGGATCATTTGCGGCAGGGGCTGGCGATCACGACCGATGCCCTCGACCCTGCGAACGTCGAAGCGCTCGGCAATGCGTCGCGCCAAAGCCTGCGGGAGCCCTGGTCGATCTCGCAACAGGAAACCTCGCGCGTCGCTGCCGCGTTGATCATCGATGCTCCGAAGCGTGCAGAGGCCGGCTTGCGAGGCGAACCGCTAATCGTTCGCGGGGGCTCACGGACGCTTCTTGCGCGCAAGCTCAGCCGGGCGGGTATCTGGGGCAAACGGCTAGACGGCCGCACCTACCTTGAGGTGATCGCCGCATTGCTCGAAGCGGCCGTGCAGTACCAGTTGGTCAGACAAGTGGGGACCCCGTTTGATGTCAACGGGTGGCGCCTTGCGGCTAACGCCGTTCGCCTCGTCGCGTCCGATGGACGGACTGACGGTAAAGTCGCCAACGGATACTTCGCTGATTTCTATGGCGGCCTCGCGGACGCGCTTGCGCGTGGGGGCGAGGGATTGTTTGGCCTCGAAAGCCGCGAGCATACAGCCCAGGTCGATCAGACCCGAAGGGAGTGGCGAGAATGGCGCTTCCGCTGGGGTGAAGAGGACCGTGAAAGGCTTAAGGACGCGCGAGAGGAGCTTCGCCTCGCAGGCGAACCGAGCGTTTTCCTGCCGACCTTGTTCTGCTCGCCGACCATGGAGCTTGGTGTCGACATTTCGGCGCTGAACCTCGTCTACATGCGCAACATGCCGCCTACGCCGGCCAACTATGCACAGCGCTCCGGGCGAGCCGGGCGCTCCGGGCAAGCGGCACTGGTGGTGACCTATTGCGCTGCTCAGGGGCCACACGACCAATACTACTTCCGCGCTCCGAAAGAGGTTGTGAGCGGAATTGTGCGCCCGCCCGCGCTGGACCTCGCCAATCGCGATCTTATCGAAGCGCATCTTCAGGCTGTGTGGTTGGCGGAATCCGGGAAACCGCTCGAAGGCGAGATCCCGCATGTCCTTGTTCTGGCAGATATCCGCTTGCCTGTGCAGGAAGACATCGCTGATGCGTTCAACGACTCCGATCTACGAATGCGGTCGGCGCGGGCCATGCAACGCATTCTCGACAGCATCGATGCCGAACTCACTCTAACGGCGGCGCCGTGGGCGGCCGATCGTCTGGCCTTCGCCGACGGTATCGCCGAGCGCGCCCCTGCGAGGTTTTCGGAATCGTTCGACCGCTGGCGGCAGCTTTACAATGGTGCACGAGCGCAGCTTGAAGAGGCAAACCGCCGCTCGATGTTGCCAGGTCTTCCGGCGTCGGAGCGGAGGGAAGTGAAAGCCCTTCAAGCCCAGGCTAACGAGCAGATCGCGCTTCTTGAAAAGGGGTCGGCGAGCGGTGGCACGGACTTCTCCACTTATCGTTATCTCGCTACAGAAGGTTTTCTGCCGGGCTACAATTTCCCTCGGCTGCCGGTCTACGCCTACGTGCCAGCGGTAAGTGGCGGTGGTCCAAAGGCCGCCTACCTTCAGCGCGCGCGCTTCATCGCCATTGCCGAGTTCGGCCCTCGAAGTCTGATCTATCATGAGGGCAGGGCCTACCGCGTCTATAAGGCTAAGCTTCCGCCGGGAGCCCGCACAGAAGAGAGCGGACGCCTTGCGACCGACATCCTCTATGTGTGCGACGATTGCGGCGCCATGCATCAGCAAAATGAACCAGAACGCTGTCACGCCTGCCGCGCTCCGATGGCCGGCATTCATCCGATTCGGAACGTATTGCGCATCGACAATGTCGAGACCGCACCCGCCGAGCGCATTACCGCCAACGACGAGGATCGGCAGCGGCAAGGCTTCGATCTTCAGACCGTATTTGCCTGGCCACGCCGCGAGGGCGTCATCGATGTAGCGACGTCCGAAGCAAGCGATGACGCCGGATCGATCCTGTCGCTTGGTTACGCTCAGGGAGCCACCATCAGCCGCCTCAACAAGGGCCTGCGTCGCCGAAAGGAAAAAAGCATCTTTGGCTTTGTTATCGACCCCGCGACAGGACGTTGGACCGGAAGCAAGAATGAAGGAGACGATGAGGACCCCAGTAAGCCGGGACAACAGCGCGTGGTTCCGATCGTGCAGGACAACAAGAACGCACTGTTGTTTCGGTTGTCCGGGCCGGAGTTGTCAGAGACAGCGCTTGCGACACTGCAGCACGCCCTTGCGCGCGGTCTGGAGATTGTCTTCCAGCTTGAGGAAGGCGAGGTATCGACGGAGCCTGTTCCGTCTCGTGAACAACGACGGGCGATCCTTCTCTACGAAGCAACAGAGGGCGGTGCTGGCGTGCTCGGGCGGCTAACCGCCGATCCCATGGCGCTCGCGGGGGTCGCGCGGACAGCGCTGGATCTAATGCACTTTGAGAACCTCGAGGCGGCGGTGGCTACCGCAAATCCGGACGATCTTGCGGAAAAGCCGGACGCTCGCTGCGTTGCGGGTTGTTACAGATGCCTGCTCTCTTACTACAATCAGCCCGACCATGAACTGATCGACCGCGCCAATCGCGACGTGAAGGCGATCCTGCTCCGCTTGGCGCGCGGCAACGTCGCCACGGAAGTTGGGGCAGCAGAAGCGGCATCCGACGGATCTTGGACGCAGGCCCTGGCACGCTGGGGCCTACCCGCACCTGATGGTGAACCGCTCGGCGTTGGGCGTGCAAATCTGCCACTCGCCTGGCGCTCGCATCTTGCAGCAGCCGCGATTGGATCGCTCGACCCGCAGGTGCGGGCCGATGCCGAGGCTCTCGGTTTCACCGTTACGCTGCTTCCGGATGACCCGGGAGAGACGCCGCCGCACGAGCTTGTTGAATTGCTTGGGGCCGGGCGATGACAGCGACGTTCGCGCCAGGCGATCTCGTGTTCGCGCGGGGGCGCGAATGGGTGATGTTGCCCGCGCCAGACGATGAAGCTCTCCACCTGCGGCCGTTGTCAGGCTCCGAAGCTGACGTGCAAATCATCCATCCTGCCCTCGAACGTGAGCCAGTGCGGCCCGCGCGGTTCGCGCTTCCGACTACGGAGGAAGTCGGGACTCAAGAAGGCGCACGCCTTTTGTCCGAAGCATTGCGGCTATCGCTTCGGCGCGGCGCAGGCCCGTTCCGCTCGGCTGCGCGGCTGGGATTTGAACCACGGGCTTATCAGCTTGTGCCCCTACTGATGGCGCTTCGTCTTCCGACTGTGCGCTTGCTCATTGCCGACGACGTAGGTATCGGCAAGACGATTGAGGCGGGTCTCATCCTGCGCGAGTTGATTGATCGCGGGGAGGCTGACCGACTTGCCGTGTTGTGTCCTCCACATCTCGTCGAGCAGTGGACAGGCGAGCTGAAAAGCAAGTTCGATATCGACGCGGTAGCCGTCACTGCCGCTTCGGCAGCCCGTCTTGAGCGCGGACTGCCAGCATCACAGACCCTGTTTGATGCCTATCCGTTTACAGTTGTGAGCCTCGATTACATTAAGGCAGAGCGGCGTCGCGACAGCTTCGCACGGGCCTGCCCCGCACTCGTTGTAGTCGATGAAGCTCACGCATGCGTGGGCACGCACCAGAGCCGTCAGCAACGTTTCGAATTGCTGCGCCGCCTCACAGGGGATCGCGAGCGGCATTTGATACTTCTGACCGCGACTCCGCATAGTGGCGACGAAGCGGCTTTCAGCCGACTCCTTAGCCTTCTCGACGAACAATTCGCGGACGGCGCACTTGATACCGATGCCGCGCGTGTTCGCCTCGCACGTCACTATGTTCAGCGTCGAAGGGTCGACATCACGGGCCGCGACTGGGGCGAGGATCGAGCCTTTCCGCGGCACGATACAGCCGAATGTACCTATAACCTCAGCAATGACCACCGCGCATTCCATGATGCCGTGCTCGATTACTGCCTTGAAGTCGTAGAGGGGGCCGGTTCCGATCAGCGCCGTCGTAGGCTTGCCTTCTGGGGTACCCTTGCATTGATGCGCTGTGTTGGGTCGTCCCCTGCAGCAGCTGCGAGTGCGCTGCGCAATCGCCTTGCTGCAGATCCCGATCGGCTCGAAGAACAAGTATTCGACGACGATGCCGATGAGGCTGATGCAGTGGACGTCGAACCCGCCTCTGGACTCGAAGCGAACGGCCCTCTAGCAGCGCTCGTTGCGCAAGCTGAGCGTCTAGCGATGACGCCAGATCCGAAACTGGGCGCACTAACGAAGGCTCTGAAGCCTTTGATCGCTGGTGGTGCGAATCCGGTGGTCTTCTGCCGCTTCATAGCCACAGCAGACCAGGCAGCCGGGGGCCTGCGCAAAGCTTTCCCGAAGATTCGAGTCGAAACTGTGACAGGCGAACTGACGCCGGAAGAGCGGCGAGCGCGCGTCGAAGCAATGGTCGATGCGGAACAGCGGCTTCTCGTTGCTACCGACTGCCTGTCGGAAGGCATCAATTTGCAGGGCCTGTTCGACAGCGTGATCCATTACGACCTATCCTGGAATCCGACCCGGCACCAACAGCGCGAGGGCCGTGTCGATCGCTTCGGACAGCCTAAGGGTCTTGTACGTTCGGTTCTCCTCTATTCGTCAGATAGCGCTATCGACGGAGCGGTGCTGGATGTCATCTTGCGCAAAGCCGAGGCGATCCGAAAAGCGACGGGCGTCACCGTTCCGCTTCCCGAAGAGCGCGGTGCCGTCACAGGCGCTTTGATGAATGCCGTGATGCTTCGCAAAGGCCGCTCACAGCAGCTCGCCCTCGATTTCGGACTCGCGAACGATGCCAAGAAAATTGAAATGCAATGGCGAAACGCTGAAGAAGGCGAACGCAAGTCACGCGCGCGCTTTGCGCAGAATGTTTTGAAACCTGAGGAGGTCGCCCCGGAATGGCAGCGTTGGCGTGATCTGCTCGGAACGCCTGATCAGGTGCGCCGCTTCGTCGAACGCGCCATGAGCAGGCTTGATGCACCGGTTGAGCCAGAGAAAGATGGCACGGTACGCGCTCATCTGACGGCGCTTCCGGCAGCGGTCAGCGGGCGTCTCTTAAGTCGGGGCCTGGAAGGCACAGTGCGCCTCACCTTCGAGGAGCCACCGCCGACCGGCGTGGAAATGGTTGGCCGGAGTCATCCTTTACCCGCCACGCTGGCGGAAAGTCTGCTCGAAGGTACGCTCGATCCGGCATCCAGCCCAGTGCCTCCGCTGGGGCGTGCCGGCGCGTGGCCAACGGCAGCTGTCAAAGCGGTGACGACCGTTGCGTTGTTGCGGCTGCGTTACAAGCTCACCGTTCACGGTCGGCGGGAGCGGCTCTTGCTGGTGGAAGAAGCCAGGATGCTCGCTTGGGAAGGAACAGCTGAGCAGCCCGGCCCGACCGACGAGGCCGCGCGCGCACTGTTGGAAGCTCCAGCGACCGGCGATCTTGCCCCCATCGCGCGTCAGCGACTGGTGAACCAGGCGCGTGAGCGAATTGTGGCGGCGCTCGAAGCGTCGGTGGCGGCATATGGTCGCGAGCGAGCCGAAGCGTTGGCTGAAGATCATGCTCGACTTCGCGCGGCGGCTGCCGGCAGCGCCCGCGTCACTGTCGAGCCCATCGTGCCCGCCGACATCATTGGTCTCTACGTTCTCGTTCCGGCGGTGCATTAAGTATGGCGCGCACACGTACCCGCAGCGCGCCGGCGCTGATCTTCGAGGCGCTCGTGGTCGAGGGCGTGCTCATCTCGCCAGCGATGTTGACGCGCATTGCAGCGCATCAAGCAGGAGGACAGACCGAAGCCGATTACGGTGTCCCCAAGGGTCTCACATTGCGTGACGAGATCGCGCGGTACTTCCGTATTGGCCAGGCACTGTTTGCCGCGCTCACAGCTGGCGATACTCCGTCCATTGGCGCAACAATCAAATTCGTCGAAAGCCTCTTGCGTGAGGTGTTCGGTTTCGCCGATCTCAAACAGATTGGGGTACGCACGATCGGCGACCGGCAGTTTGCGGTTACACTGGAGGGGGGTGACGGCCGCGTGCCAGCTGTGATCGTGCCTCCCGCCGACGAGATTGACCGGCCGAGCGGTCACCTCCCGACGGACGGCCGCCGGGTCTCGGCAGCCTCAGCAATTCAGGATTGGCTTAACGCGACCGACCAAAGCCTCTGGGGCTTTTGCTCGAATGGCTTCCGCCTGCGGCTCGTGCGCGACAATGCAAGCCTAACCCGTCCCGCCTACATCGAAGCTGATCTCCGCGCGCTCTTCCAAGAGGAGAATTTCGCCGACTTCACCGCGCTGTGGCTGCTTGTTCATGCCAGCCGGTTCGGCCGGCCGGGCACATTGCCCTCCGATTGTGCTTTGGAGCGGTGGCGCGCCGCGGGTCAAAAGGAAGGCATCGCCGCACGCGATCGCCTCCGCGACGGCGTGGAAGCGGCGCTGCTAAGCTTCGGCAACGGCTTTCTCGCTCATCCCGAAAATGAAGCACTCCGCAAGAAGCTGAGCGGCGGCGAACTGTCGTTGAACGATTTCTTCAGTCAGCTGCTTCGGCTTGTCTATCGTCTCATCTTTCTGCTCGCGGCCGAGGACCGCGACCTCCTGCATCCACCAGGGGTAATCACCACCGCGCGAAAGCTCTACGCCGAGGGTTACTCGCTTACCGGCTTGCGCGAAAGCGCGGTGCGCCGCGGCGCTTGGGATCGCCATCACGACCGCTGGGAAGGTCTGCTGATCACATTCGCTGCTCTGGCGCGCGGCGAAAAACAGCTCGGCCTCCCCGCGCTGGACGGGTTGTTTGCGCACGGCACCCTGCGGGATTTGGAGAACACAAAGCTCGCCAATCGCAGCCTCATGGAAGCGATCTACCGCCTCGCGTGGCTCAAGGAGGATTCTGGGCTCGTTCCGGTCAACTGGCGCGACATGGAAACGGAAGAGCTGGGCTCTGTTTACGAGAGCCTGCTCGAACTCACGCCACAGCTCGACGGCGCCGGCCGCCATTTTAAATTTGCGGAGGGCGGCGAGGCCAAGGGACATGCCCGTAAGACGACGGGCAGTTACTACACACCGGACAGTCTAGTTCAGGTGCTGCTCGACTCCGCTCTTGATCCGGTACTCGACCGCGTCGAGGCCGAAGCGGAGGATCCCGCTGCCGCCCTTCTCTCCGTCACCGTGCTCGATCCTGCCTGCGGCTCGGGACACTTCCTACTGGCGGCGGCGCGGCGGATCGCGACCCGGCTGGCGCGTGCCCGCACGCATGGCCTCGCCTCACCCGCCGATTTTCGTCACGCCATGCGCGATGTGGCGCGCGCCTGCATCTACGGTGTCGATCGCAATCCCATGGCGGTCGAACTCACCAAAGTGGCGTTGTGGATAGAGACGGTCGAGCCCGGGAAGCCACTGGGCTTTCTCGACCCCAACATCCGGTGTGGCGACGCGCTACTCGGCGTCTTTGACCTCACAGCGCTAGAAAAGGGCGTTCCCGATACCGCATACAAGCCACTGACGGGCGACGACAAGGAGACCGCGAAGCATTTCGAGAATCGCAACAAAGCCGAACGTGATGGCCAAGGCAGCCTCGACTTTGCTGCTGGCTCGGGCCGCCTCCCGGCCGCGACGCCAATGGTCGGCGAGGCAAAAGCGCTGCGCGCCATGCCTGAGAATAGTCCCGAGGAGATAGCATTAAAGCGCAAGCGCTTCGAGGGCGCACGCGGTGATCCACACCGCTGGAATCTGCGTATCGCCGCCGACATGTATTTGGCCGCTTTCGTGACGCCGAAGACCGGTGGCGTCCCGGCGAACCGCAATGCTGTGACGATTCCGACTACGGCGCATCTCTGGGACGCGCTCGCCGGCCGTACGGTCTATGGACCCCTCGTTGGGCGAGCGCAGGATCTTGCCGGCACAACGCGGGCTTTCCACTGGCCACTCGAGTTTCCGGATGTGATGGCATCCGGCGGCTTCGATGTGGTGCTTGGCAATCCACCGTGGGATCGCATCAAACTCCAGGAGCAGGAGTTCTTCGCCGCCCGCGATCCCGAGATCGCGACCGCGCCCAATGCCGCAGCCCGCGGCCGACTGATTATGAAACTTAAGGAGGGTGCACTTGGCACGCGGGAGCGTGCGCTTCACGAGGAGTTCGAGGGCGCCAAACGCACGGCCGAGGCGTCATCAGTCTTCGTCCGGGTTGCGGTGGAGGATGGCGGGCGCTTCCCGCTTACCGGCCGAGGCGATGTGAATACTTATGCGCTGTTCGCTGAATTGTTCGCGAGCCTTGCATCCAAACGAGGGCGCGCTGGCGTGATCGTCCCAACCGGCATCGCAACCGACGCCACCACGGCCCCGTTCTTCGCCGCGCTACTCAAAGGCAAGCGGCTGTTTAGCTTGTACGACTTTCAGACCGGCATGGGTTATTTCGATCGGATCGGACATGCTCGGTTCAAGTTTTGTCTCCTCACAGTTGGAAGCAAAGGCACGGGATCTGACCGTCCCCGCTTCAGTTTCTTTTCGCGAACGGAATTGGAATTCCAAGATCCCCGGCGGCACTTTGTCCTTTCTCGTGAAGCAATTGCTGCAATTAATCCAAATACCGTTACGGCACCAGTTTTTCGCACTTCTGAAGACGCCGAGCTAACGGCGAAAATCTACGCCCGCGTGCCGGTGCTGATCGACGAGACGAAGGGCAAGGACGGCAATCCGTGGCGTGTTTCGTTCATGCGTACGTTCGACATGTCCAACGATAGTAGTCTGTTCCGCACCGCTGCGCAGCTCGCCGACGGGGGGTTTAAGCGGGAGGGTGGCAATTGGTTACCGCCGGTCGGTCAATCGCGTCGCCAAAGTGCGCTTGCAACGGCTGGCGGTCCTGACGGCGCTAGCCTCGCCTTGGAGGGCGGATCGCTTCGTCGGAATCCTGAACGTTACGTACCGCTCTACGAAGCCAAGATGATTCATCAGTTCGATCATTGCTGGGCGACTTATGACGGTACTGACAGCCGTACCGTCACGCACACCGAGAAAGTCGATCCCGCGTTCGAACCAACGCCGCGCTATTGGGTACCAGAGAGCGAAGTGGCCGATCGTCTTGCCACTAAGAACTGGGCGCGTAATTGGCTTATGGGCTGGCGGGACATCGCACGCGCAACGGACGAGAGGACGGTGATCGCTGCAGCGTTTCCACGGGTAGGAGTGGGTAATAACCTTCCATTGATGTTTTTCGACCCGTCAACAGAGCCAGCGAAACTTGCAGCCCTTCTTGGCTCGTTAGTCTCGCTCACCTGCGATTACTTCGCGCGACACAAAGTAGGTGGAACACACGTCAATTACTTCGTCTACGAGCAGCTCCCTGTCCTCTCGCCCATCTCCTACGTTCCCGCAGAACTCGCTTTCATCGTCCCGCGCGTCCTGGAACTCACTTACACCAGCCACTCGATGGCGCCGTTCGCGCGAGATCTCGGCTACGAAGGCCCGCCGTTCGCCTGGAACGAGGACCGCCGCGCACAGCTCCGTGCCGAGCTTGATGCCTGCTACGCCCGCGCCTACAGCCTCACACGCGACGAGCTTCGCTTCATCCTTGATCCCGCTGAGGTGAGGGGCCCGGACTATCCCTCCGAAACGTTCCGAGTATTGAAGAAGAACGAGATTGCGAAATACAGCGAATATCGCACCGCGCGGCTCGTGCTCTCGGCATGGGATCGCCTGGTGCGCGGTGAACTAACGCCATGACACAGATATGGAAGTAGGGAGCTGAGGGGAATGCTTGCGGAAAATCTTTCCAGACAACTCAATCCAATATTCACAGAACGTAGTATCGACCAGCTAGTTTTGTCCTTCCGTAGCGGTCAAATTAATTTGACGCCCGGTTTTCAGCGTAACTCGGTTTGGACGGGGTCAGACCGACAACGGCTGATCCAATCGATCGTAGAAGGCTACCCTCTCCCCAGCATCTTCCTTTACCAGCGCGATCATCACGGAAAGCTCGTGTACGACGTGATTGATGGCAAGCAAAGGCTGGAAACCATTTTCATGTTTATGCGGCAGGGGCGCTTTAAGCGTGACTGGTTCGACGTGCGCTTGGATCTGGGCGAGGGCTCGGACTGGTATGATTGGTCCTATCTACAACGCAAGTACCCCCGCCAAACAGCAGCTATTCATGCCTACAAAATACAAACGGTCGAAATCCAGGGCGAACTTCCATCCATCATCGACCTGTTTGTTCGGATTAACTCAACTGGAAAACGGCTCACATCGGGCGAGAAGCGTCACGCCCGCTTCTTCGATAGCCCGTTTCTCAAGTCCGCCGAGAAGTTGGTGGCTCGCTTCGAGAGATATTTACGGTCCGAGCGCATTCTGTCCCAAGCACAAATCGACCGGATGAAGGGCGTTGAGCTGTTTTCGGAATTGCTCATGTCGGTACAGAAAGGAGGCCCTATCAACAAGAAAGTCTCACTCGACAGAGCGATCGGGAATGAGGGCGTAAACGGCAATACGCTGAACAGGCTTGTCAATGAAGTTGCGTCGACAATGCGCATTATGAAACGTCTGTTCCCGGACCTGCGCGAGACACGTTTCAGAAACACTGCTGAGTTCTACTCGCTTTTCCTGCTGGTCTGGGAGATGCATCGTGAGAAGTGCGTTTTCACTGACCGAAAGCGCAACGCAATGGCATTCTCTCTTATACGTAAGCTGTCCACGGAAGTGGACCTTCTCCGCGAGCAGTTGAGGAAAGCTCGTCCCGGAAGGATGAACCAAAGAATTTACCAGGACTATCTCCTCACGGTCCAAGGCGATACGGACAGCAGCGCCAGTCGCGAGCGGCGTCGCCAGATTCTGAAGGGTCTTCTATGGAGTTTGTTCGAGCGTAAGGATGAGAAGCGATCCTTCTCGGTCGAGCAGCGGCGCATACTCTGGAATAGTGAGCAGCAACCTCTCTGTCCGAAATGTAAACGGGCCATCGCCTGGAATGATGTGTCGGTCGACCATATCCGCGCATATACGCGGGGAGGGAAGACGAGCCTGACTAATGCGCAACTTATGCACCGCCGCTGCAACTCTAGCAAAGGCGCACGCTGAGTTGCCGTTTGAATGAAAGCGATCACGATGCTATGACAGCACTCGAAAACCCACCCAGCTTTATCATCCGCACCGAGGCGCAGAAGGCTGCGTCGGATAACGGGTTTCGGCTCGAGCGCGGTGTGGAGGGTGGTTGGCTGCGCTACTCTTCGACCACCGCGTGGGGCTCCGTTTGGATAGCTGGCGCTGGCCCAAACGGTCCATGGTTTGCTTCTGTCGATCACGGAGGTGTTGCATCCGAGATCGGTTCCTTCCCGTCGTCTCCAGCTGCCGGCCCAGGCATTGCAACTTTCGTGTTCGAGACGCTCAGCCAACTTTATGCCGCGCTTGATCGCATCTACAGGCTCGCTGTCAGCCTGCCCAATGCCCCCCTCGCGCGCTTCCAGGCCAAAACAACCGCCTTGCCCCGGACAACGGAGGCGGAAAGGCTGATGATCCAGCGCATCGGCCAGGATGTATTCCGAGACGCTCTGATGGATTATTGGGGCAGCCGGTGTCCTCTCACAGGTATTGCGGATGCCGAGCTTCTCCGCGCCTCACACATCGAGCCGTGGTCCGAATGCACGGATGAAAAGCGCCTCGATGTGCACAATGGGTTGTTGCTCTCTGCCCTTTGGGACGCTGCCTTCGATCGCGGCCTCGTCAGCTTTGCCGATGACGGCACTCCGCTCGCGAGCCCAAAACTGACAGGTGTGGCGCGAGCAGAACTTCGCATAGAAACGACTACTCCGCTAAGAGGACTGCGAGACGAACACCGGGCGAACCTCGTACGACACCGTGCTCGGCACGGATTCAAGTGAACAGAAACATGAGATAGTGCGTCCTGACGTGTCGGACCGTGTGCCCCTCAGCCGACCGCAAGAGGCGCGAGCGTCGAGAATGGGAGATTTTTGAGACATGCGAGACGGCGAAGAACTTGGTCAAGCAATCGCCACCGGACCTATTTCGGGCGCAGAGCTGCTCGAAATGATTGATACGAACTGTACCTACGAAGAAGCGAAAGCGCGGTCTGCCGAAAGGACGAGGATCAATGCACTTGCCGAGAAGGTGATGGGCCGGCCTGTAGAACAGTGGCCGGCCTTTGAGGTGGTTTGGACGGACGATCCGGCCCGATACTATTGGACTTTCGACGGTGCCGATCCTGCAGCTGTGAATCCCGATGAATATCGTCTGGGAGCAGGTGTTGACTTAGCCAAAATCGACGCCGCGCTCACAAAGTACTGGCACCGACGAGCAGATGAAGTATGGACCGTTGGCGATCCGCGTAAAGCTGCCCGAATTATAATTCACTGGTCCGAAGGGGTACATATGACACCCGCAATGGTCGTTCCAACTGCTGACTCGAAGAACCTCACGCTTGCCGGGGGAAATCATCGACTAGCAGTCGCGCGGGCCAAGGGTGTAGCACTGGTACCTATACTTTTTAGGGTAGAACATGAGGAGCAGGTTCTATCATTGTTAGGGTTGGATTGACTGTCGCGAGTTCAAAGCTGGGACGTATGACCAACCCACAAACAAACATCAGGTTAGTATGCCCAAACTATTCAATTATTCATTCTCAACTTTGGAACAGTTGAACAGGGCGACACCAGAGCAGGTTGGAGTGGCAATAGTGCTCCATATGCAAGTGCAACGCGGTAAGTTCTCACCGCACAATTTTCAGACTGACGTAAATCACTGGTACGGCAATCAAGGTTCGCCCCCTTGGCTTATGCAGCGCATGTCAGAAGGTATGCAGTGGGCCCAACAAATGTTGCTTGCTGTGCCTGACCTGGGTCAGCCGGCAGGAGCTTGGTATATTCTCAGCCGTGCAGGAGCCGAGTTCGACCCGGGCACCGACATTGAGCGATTGAATCTGGAGCGATTGCTTCCGGAATTTTTATTGCACCCTACTATCAAGGATTCGTCAGTCGAAATCTTTAAGATTGGTCGGTATGACGCGGCGGTATTCGAGGCATTCAAGATCGTGGAAAGCGAAATCCGAGACGCAGCTGGCCAACCAGCAGAAGCGCACGGCATGGCAATGGTAGCCAAGGCCTTCAATGCTGAGAACGGCCCGCTAACGTTGCCATCGGATCCCGCGGGGGAACGCCAGGCAATGCAACAATTCATGGCTGGCGCTGTAGGCGTATTTAAGAATCCGCGGAGCCACCGAGCTGTTGATCTGGCTGATCCTAAGGAGGCGGCTGAAATGTTAATCATCGCGAGCCATGTGCTGCGAATCATTGACAGTCGCCGTGATCACGCGTGACCTCGAAACGAACCGGGTTACAAGTTGGCAGCGACCTTCGAGGAGGTCCGGTTAAGGTGCGACATCTATCGTGTCGGATTCTGCACGTGGACATTGAGCCGCGAGCAGGAGAAGACCTTACGCGCGCGCGTAGGTCCTTCGCGAGCGAACCAGTGTCATCGTGCCCGCAGCGCGCACTCGAGCATCGGGCGCCGAGCACACTCCTCTCAAGGTTCGGGCCGAAGCCAAATTATGATTGAATTTGAGGGAGCAACCGAGATTGATGACCACTCGGGGAGCCTCGGGGGATGAAAGTCGAGTGGATAGCTTCGCTGCGCGCCTCACCGGGGTTGCCGAGCGCGGCGTCAGCCATACGTCCCAGCCCTCTGGAGGGTTTTAACGAAGGACGAGGTCCACGAGACGAAGCCGGATCATGTCTCCATCCCTTTCCGTACTGGTCATGTCTTGGTTATCTTCGCGAGCACGCGCTGCACTAGGGCAGGATCGAGATATGCGCTACGCGGCCTTAATAGATTTTGGACTTCGGCAGTCAGCTTGTGGACGGCCGGATCTTCGGCGGCTAGCTGGGTAAGGGCGATACCGAATTTGAGCGTGGTCTCAAAATCCACCGGACGTTGCCCACGCGTATCGGGGAACGCGAAGTCGAGGATTGCTGCCGACCACGGCGTCTCGATCAACGCCTGCACCTCGGCGAAAAAAGCGGCTGCCAGCGCAGCGATCGGATTGCTGTCTTCCCCTTGTTTATCGAGCAGCCTCTGGAGCAGGCACGCCTCTAGCGCGGCCACGCTCATACCTTGGCCGTAGATGGGATTGAACCGGCAGATGGCGTCGCCGATCGGCAAGAGCCCGCGTGGGAAGACCTCGAGTCGCTCGAAATGACGCCGCACGCTCTCGGCGAAGCCATAGCGCGCGACCCCGTCCAGGCGCTTGGCGCTACGAATCGCGTTGTAGATCGTCGCTGTCCGCAATGCCTTGGCGTAAGCCAGGAAGCCTTCCGCATCGCCGGGCGGCACATCACCGTGGCGCCCACCAATGGTCGCCATCCAACGATTGCCTTCGAGCGGCAACATCAGGCCGCCACGGCTGTTGGCGGGCGCTTGGCCGAAGGTCATAACGCCCTTCCAATCGGTCGCGGCATCGTCGGGGATGTCAAAGATGCATGTGGCATAGCCGAGATCGATGCCAATTGTGGTCTCCTCCGGCAGTGGTCGGCCGATTAACTGCAGCAGAGCAAGAGTGAGGGCGCCGCGTCCGGACGCGTCGACGACGAGATCCGCCGTAATCGTCTCTAGTGCGCCGTTGCTGTTCTCGTAGCGCACGCCGGTGACCGCTTCTCCATTTGGTGTCGCCAACACTTCCTGAACTCGGCAGCGCGGCCGCACCGTGGTGTTTGGGCGGCCTTCCACCCGCCGTCGCACGGCGCGCTCGATGGTCGGTCGCGACACGGCGTAACTGGACCAGCCAAGATCGCGTTGCGGGAAGGGATCGTAGCCCGGGCGCTCAATGCGAACATCGAGCCCGGCCCTGAGCGGTACCGCTCCGTGACGCACGAGATCCTGCTCGAATCCTGGAAACAGCTCGCTGAGGGCGCGCTGGCCGCTGAGCAGCAACGCATGCACGTGCCGGGCCTGCGGCGTCCCCGCGCGATACGCCGGCTCCGAGGGCAGAGTGTCGCGCTCCAGAACAATCACCCGTTCGAAGCGGTCGGCGAGCGCCCCCGCGGCCGTGAGGCCGCCCATCCCGGCGCCGATCACGACGGCCTGCTTGCCGATCAGAGTTGACGTCATTGTCACCTCCCAGCTGCGGGCTCCTCCCGCGGCAGAGGTGCCAACGCACCGGTCGAGAATATCGTCACCGCTTCGAGGAGTCGATGGCAGTCCGGAGGACAGCGCAAAGACCGTTGGGGTCGCAAAGGCTCTTGTTGCTTGATTGAGGCCAGCGCCTTGAGCTTAATCCTGCGCAGGTTGAGCTCCAAGAGCTGTCCCCTCTGCGTCAAGGGCTCGACGTTCCTCATGGTCTCGTTCTGACCTAGTACTGTTGAAAGTCGAAAATTGGCGGCCGAGAGAATGTCTGCTTATCGAGGCAGCTGGAAGTGCTCGGCGCCTGGTCAGAATGACGAGGTTGACCCGAGACAGACCTGACGACTGATTAGAAGGCTAGGCAGGGCCGCCAGCGACAGCTCGAGAAGTGACAATCAAGGCACAGCGAGTTTTATGACACCGTCGTCAGATACGCTGGTCTTCATGCTGTCGCGAGCCATCCTCTCAATGATGGACCATTTCTGCTGAAAGAGAGCTGACGCCTCATGTATGCTTAAAGCGTCTACTTGTACGCAACAGGCCCGCCGCCTACCGTCGTTCGCTATCTGGAAGAAGAAGGTGTACCCAGCCGACTCCTCATCGCCGATCGTCGTTCGTTCGTGTCGCATTCGGTCTCCCCTGATTTTGCGCCGCCCACGGCACGTCGTGTCCAAGCGCAGTTAAGCGTACGAGCCCAAAGCACCCGTAGAGGTGCGAGAGTGGATAAGTCCCGCCCTTACATCGCCTAACCTTGTGCTTGGAGCACAACCACCGGCGCAACCGCCCAGCGGGGTGGGAGCAGCTTGCATTATCAATTTGGATTTTCGTGCGGCGCGATTGTGACGCAGGAGATAATCGTGTGCAGTGTTGCAAACATCCGACAGTTGGAACAACGACCGCTTGGCAAAGCCCTCGTGATCTCTTGCCAGAATTTTTGCAGTGGTGAGTCGCGCGCCCATAATCAGCGAGCAGAATTTGCATATTGGCCAACTTTGCTCTTCGCGTGACCCCATATGACAAGAGAGCCGCGGCCGTGGCACAGCGGGCGACGGCCGGTTGTCTCGAGACATGCTAACTGGCACTGAATATGTCCGGTTAGTGGGGACGACCGGAAGTGCCTGGCCGACCGTCGAAACGGCGCTGTTGACCCGGAGCGGAAGTCGGTTGCGAGCATTGGTGCGTCTCGTCGCGTCGGACCCCGGCCATCCATGCGGCGCCAGATATCAGACGTTCATCCGGAGGAACGGATGCCTCGCGCTCGATTCCCCGGTCCAGGCGGCATAGTCGATCTCGCCGCGAGTAGTACCGATATCCATTAGCTCCCTGTCACTTAGGTCGTACAAGGTGCCTCGTAACCTCTGGCGTTTGCGCCGTTCCTAAACGCATCCCCATATCCCTTGAAGAAGCTGGAGGCGCGCCGCGTCGATGCGGCCTATCGCCGAGCCACTTCCAACGGTGATATCGAACGTCGCTCGCGATTGCCAGCCGTACCCGCACTCAACATTCAATTCAGAAAAACGGCGACGAGCGAAAGATTATCGTCAGGCCGCCTTAAGTTCACCAACAAGCGCGGTCGCATCCCGAAATTCGTCAGAAAGTGCTTTCATTTCTCGCAGCAATATTTTTCCATGCACTCCATCGGACGTGATAAAAATACGGTCTCCAGCATTTAGCTCTATGGTGTTTGTGTCGATCACCGGCTCATTAGAGGGCACCTAACGCACTCTCAAGGACGTTCTTCCGGCGATAATTTGCGAACCCATGTTCATCAAGGGCTCGGTAGTCCCGACGTTCCTGTACGGCTTCTATAGTGGGATGACCCTTATGCTTCCGCCGCTTGAAGGATCTCGATGGCTGCGGTCAGGGTCGCGAGAACGTTGAAGTCCGCGAACAGGGCATTGCCGGGACCGCCGTTGGCGCAGGCGTATTCGGCGGATCGGTAGATCGCATTGTTCGTCCGGTCCGCATTCACCCAGCTCAAGACCTGCTGGCGGAGAGCGGCGTTCGTGCGGAAGCCGTGCAGCAGATAGCGCCAGAAGACGCCTGATCCGCACCCGTAATCGTCCGGGTCGTTGGTGAGATTAAGCGTCGGTTGCACCACCCGATCGGTGACCATGTGATACAGCACGCCGCCTGCGATGGAGACGGCCTGCGGTTGAGCGATCGGATCGGCAGGGTCGACACGGAGGTAATCGAGCAGGCCGCCGAGGATCAGGCCCTGATCGCCGCACCAGGCCGATCCGGCGTTATAGCCGTGGACGGGCGGATAGCTGCCTTTGGCGTCACAATAGGCGTAGGTCCCCACACGCTCCCGCACGAGCGCCCGGGGAGGGAAATGCATCAGCAGGCCTTCCTGGCCTTCATGGCCCGGTTCCTGGTCAAGGTAGAACCAGCTCTTCAGGAAATTGATTTCCTTCCTGACCGCCTCGGCAGTGCCCTGGCCATTGGCGCCTAGCCGGGCAGCCAGGACGAGGTAGAGGCCGTTCATGACGGTGAGCTGGAACGGGCCCAAATCCGTTTTGTTCGGATCGGACGGATTGGAATCGGAAGGCGAGCACTCCCCGCTCGGCCTGTATTCCTTAAACATGTCGTATTGCCAGACGCCCCCCGCGATGCGGGGGACCGCCCAAGTGTCCGGGGACGTGAAGTAGCCGGTCGGCGAACCGTTTTCGCGGTTTTCCCAGACGTTCGGTCCGCCCTTGTAGCTGTAGGCCTTGCCCGTCTTGCCCGTGTTCATGACGTCCCAGCATTGTCTGGCGATCGTCAGGAAGCTTTCCCTGGTGGCGCCAAAGACACCGTTATATTCGGCGTGAAAGGCCTTTTCGCTGGCGATTCCCCACCAGCCATAGTCGTCGTACCAGCACAGGCTGCCGGCGGCTTTCGTCCAGCGGTCCAACGCGATCTTGGCAATCGCGCCTGGCGCTTTTTCCGCATCGGGAAAACGCACGAGGTAATCCATCAGCGTGTCGAATACGTTGCCAATCTGCCACGAATTCGTCCAGGTGGAGAAATTCTCGATGAGAGGACTGGTCTGGAAGGTCTGCTTGGCTTGAGCCTTGTATTTATCGATCGGGTATTGCATCGGGCGGCCCTCATTGTCTGTTCTGTCTGTGGCTATCACCAGTGAAGCCGGCTTTCGCCGCAGAAGGCGTCAGCCCTTCCACGCCTTCACGACCGCAAAGTAGTTCAGCTTCGCCACCTGCTGTTCGACCGGATAGCTGCCCTTAACCGCATAGGGCTCGCCCTTTTCGTTCCAAGCCGGATAGAGGGTCTGCATGACATAGGGGCTAGTTGACGGCCACGGCCATTCCGTGCTCGCTCCGAATTTCAGGACGCCGAATGACCGCTCCCAACCATCTTCCCACGGACGCTGCTCGTTTATGAAGACGCAAGCGCCGAGCATCATGCCGTTCGAGCTTCCCGGCACCGATGCGGCCAGTTGCCGGGCCATCCACTCGGCTTGTTTCTGTTCGCTGCCGGTCTGCTCGATGCTCGAGCCGAGTTCGGTGAACATGACCGGCGGAATGGGTATGCCCCGGCTCGTCCAATATTGCGGCAGACGTGTCGACAGGAAGCTGGTGATATCCGGCCCGTCATTCTGCGGGTTGGTCGCGAAGACGAAGCGGGCGTTCCAGAAATCACGCGGGCTGTAGCTGCCGATCCGAGGCTGACCAATCAGCCTGTCCCAGACGTCTTTGACATACCCCGCACCTTCGATACCGTCCTTCATACCGAACGAGCAATCGACCATGATCGGCAACCGCGCCGAATCGGGAAGATTGAGCCTGTCTTCCTCCTCGACGAGCCATGTCATGGCGGTTACCACGTGGGCCGGATTGCGGTCGTACCACAATTCGTATTCGTTGAAGATCTTCCACATCCCGGCGCCGGGAGCCGGCCCTTGGCCCTGGCTGTAGATTTCCTTGAACACCTTCTGGATATTCAGATGAGCCGTCGCGGGGGTTTCCCACGGCTTTTTGTTGGGGGTGTCGGCCATGCACAGATAAGTATAGTTGCTGATCGGGACCGTTGCCTTCATCCCGAGCTCGGTGCAGCGCGCAAGGAAGACCAGATGGTTCCGCAGGCCGATTTCCGGCACCGGGGCCGACCAGTCGTAGCAATGGATGAAATTGGCCCCCAGTTTT
Source organism: Bradyrhizobium elkanii WSM2783 (assembly GCF_000472865.1). Classification (GTDB taxonomy): domain Bacteria; phylum Pseudomonadota; class Alphaproteobacteria; order Rhizobiales; family Xanthobacteraceae; genus Bradyrhizobium; species Bradyrhizobium elkanii_A. The sequence continues at coordinate 41,663 of NZ_AXAP01000061.1, forward strand.
TCGCTGAAGCGGTGAAGATCGCTTCGGCCATAGGGCCCCGTGCCGTCGCTTTTGGGACTCCACAACGCGTGGAAATCTCCGTTGTAGAAGTCCGAATCGAAATACTGTGCTTTCTTCTCCTTGGTGTAATTGCTTGGTCCCGGCATATAGGCGATTCCGCGAATATTGCTTACACCGAAGTGCTTGCACCGATCGAGCGCAGACATGTTCGCCATCATCATGAATCCTGAAGTTTGAGGTGGACCCCATCCATTGGACGGGAAACGGGCGAACGGGGCAGCGAAGCTAGTAGCATTTTCACCCTTAGATTGAAAATAGCACTTTCACCCTTAGATTGAAATACTCTTGTTGCTGTTGTGGTGCCGGTGGGGATGTGGGCAACGCACTTGCGTCGTCCCCGTATCAGTTTCCGTGAGGAGGAGACTTCGCCACAGGGGTGTAGATATCTCGTAGATTGTAGGCTCGCAGCCGGATCGATGAAGCCGGGAGCGGCGACGGGTCTTGTCAGCCTCTGCGGGATCTTTCCAATCCGCGCAGCTCATCGTGCGACTTTTCTGGCCATCTGACACTGCGCGCATGTAGGCCCGGTCGAGAGCTGCGGTCTTAGGGTGCTTTCAGCAACTGATTTAACAGATGAATGGGGACCAGTCCTCCAGGTACGACTGGCATGTATCAACGACTGCGTGAGGAAGCTCGACAAGCGGGGACCCCAACGGGGCACGATGCATTTCACAAATCCTACGTTCGATTTGTTGAACAACAACGCAAGCTAGATGGCATCCGTATTGTCGCTCTGAAATAGCTTGCGCTCTGATCGAATGCTGTAGTGATTTGTTGCGGTGCATGAGTCCGTTGATGGCCCAAATGCGAAGGACGGCGCGTCTCTGAAAAGGTCGGGTCATCGGGGTAGACCGGAAATGGCTGGGCTCCGCAAAAACCGACGCGATTGACCCGTTGCGGAAGTGGTCGGCTTTAGGGGCGCGCTCCCTACACTTTCGTATCATTCCCTGGCCCCTTGGATGGACGGCACATTACCTAGGTTCAATTGAGCGGCTGAACGCGATCGTCCTAGGCTGCACGCGTAGGAAAAGCGCACAGGCCCATGCAGTGCGACGGTGGAAAAGGATGATCGACGAACAGCGACGATAGTACCAAGAGGAGACTACGATGCCCCATTGCTCCGATAATCTTAGATCTGGCAGTGCCGCGCGATGCGCAGTGTGTGATGGCAAGTTTGGTCTCGTCCGGCACTACTCGTGGCGAACCCCGCTTTGTTCCAGGAAGTGCGTCGATCGCTTCAGAACCCGCAGGGAAAGTGATCGCAATTGGGTGAGCTGGCTCCAAATCGGCTTCGACCAGCTGCCGGAGAACCGCGCGAGGGCTTTATGACGGTCCCGGCTGACCCTGAGAATGTCCGCTAATTGGGGAAAACCGAAGTGAGCGGCGCACGGTCAAAGTGACCCGAATGACCCAACCCGGAAATTAGCCTCTAGCAGGACGCGGCACTGCTGTGATTGATAATTGCAACGCGAGTTCGTAGAATTTTTCAGCTATCACAGGAGCAACCTTGAATATTGTTCTAATATCTCAGTTGGTAGCGGCCGCCGTCATTGCGTTGTTTGTGGCATACAACTTGTTTCATTACGTACTTTTTCTTTTGGTGACCCGACCGAAGGACGCGAGCAAGATCGGTCACCAGCTGAATGAATTCGAGCAGCGCCAACTGGTTGAGTGGACACCAAAGCCGAACGACTTTCTCAAACATGACGACGAAAGGCGCACATATGATGACGTGTTCGGCACGTATCGCGACGAGCAGTCGAACTACAGCACGTGTGTGTTTCCCCGATTGGCATTTTCGCACCCTTACGAGGCCGAATATGCACTTTTGAAGCCGAAAGACGGGATGCGATTCCTGGATCTCGGATGCGGCTCCGGCGCGGCAGCAGAATACCTCGCGAGGCGGAGCAATATCGAAATTGTGTGCGTGACCAATTCATCTGTGCAGGCGGAGATCTGCCGGCGGAAATTTGCGAGACTTGGCGGGCGTGGACAGGTGATAGTCATCGACTTCGACAACCTCGATCTCCCGAATGAACACTTTGATGCCATCTATGCGCTCGAGTCGATTGGCTACACCAAAGATCTGGACGCGTGGCTAACTAGGTGCTGGCGGATGCTCAAGCCGGGAGGACGGTTGCTGATCCATTCGCCGGGGTCGCTGGATCATTGTCGCCGTACCAAGGATTACCTGAGTGTTACCGCCTTCTTCGAGAATTGGCGCTACAATTTTGTCGGAGCCAATCTTCTCGTCTACAAGATGCGCCGACTTGGCTTCAGTCCAATCCACTATCGGCGACTACCATTCTTGGCCTGGGGAGTAACTTGGAACTTCATCCAACACATGCTGCTGTGGAAGTACCGGCTAAAGATGCGCACATTCGTGGAACTGGAGCGAATCATTTGGCGCACGTCGAAGGTGTTTGTGTTTGGCAACCCGTACAACACGGTGCTGGCCACCAAACCCAAGGCACCATCTTGCTCCCAAACTCATACATCGGAAGCAGTGGCTGGCGTTGCCGAGATTGATCACGAGATCCGCGCATCAATACCGGCCTTATGATAATCGCGGTGTTCTGCGTGTATCTGCGTTCCTCCTGGCCGGCAATGACGTCGGCTTTGGCCCAAGTTCGGCCTGTTCGTCTTCGATTCGCTCTTGAAGAGCGCCCTTCGAGCGGCCTTTCTTTTGGCCAGTTGTGAAGGCGCGACTTCCGTTGTTGGCACCTTTGAGACATTGAGAATGTCCGCTTATCGAGACAGATCGGAAGTCCGCTGGGCGGGTCATTACAGCGCGAATGGCGCAAAGCCGAGGTTAGAACGAAGGTAGTCAATAGGTTCAGTCGATTGTGGAATAGTGCAAAAGCTTGCGGAGCCGTGCGGAAAGGCCGCGAGCGACCGCAGGTCTGTGGACGTTTTCCAGCCCCGCTACTTCCCAAAGTCGAGAAGAGTCAGTTAGTGGAACGGGACCGGCCTGAACGGTTGTAGCCTGAGCCGTCGCGGTCACTCGGGCGGGTCGACTGATACGGAGCGCAGAGCAGCATCAGGAAGAGCGCCCTATCAGCCTTGTATTTGGCAGCGGTTCGGCTGCTTTCCGTACCGTGCATGACAACCTTCCCTTCGGTCGTGCACAGGCACCACCGCCATACCCGGCCGCGCTTTTTCAAGAGCCGTTCAAAAACAGGAAATTGATCCGGCATTTGCGATCGCTCATTGGTCAGCCTGGTCTTGTGGCGTTCGATCTGGTCGCAGGTTCAAGGTTTACAGCAGTATAGCAAAACTGCATGAAAGAGCGATCATGGGAGTTTTGTCCTTTTGCCCTAAGGGTTCGCGCCGCGCGCTCTTGTGGTGCGGAGCATCTTCCAAGGAATTAATTTGATACTTAAAACAATCGGATGTAGTTTTTCTGCCGATGGGCCGCTCCGTTCCGGATTCGACGGTTTTCCCGGGCCGCCACAATCTAAACTTCATCGTGTCTTTCAATCCAACTACAGCTTGAAACGGAAAGCGTTTGCTTCCATTTCCAATTCGACTTTGGTCGTTATCGAAATGTCATTCGATTCCAATAAGATCGCGCTTTTCATCGATGGCGCCAATCTTTATGCCACCGCGAAGACGCTCGGCTTCGACATCGACTACAAGCGCCTTCTCAAGGAATTCCAGAGCCGCGGCACGCTACTGCGCGCGTTCTACTACACCGCGATCATCGAGGATCAGGAGTATTCGTCGATCCGCCCGCTGATCGACTGGCTGGATTACAACGGCTATACGGTGGTCACCAAGGCAACCAAGGAATTCATCGACGCCTCTGGCCGCCGCAAGGTGAAGGGCAACATGGACATCGAGCTCGCGGTCGATGCCATGGAACTCGCCGGGCATGTCGACCAGATCGTGCTGTTCTCAGGCGACGGCGATTTCCGCTCGCTGGTCGAAGCGGTGCAGCGTCGCGGCGTCCGGGTGACCGTGGTCTCGACCATTTCAAGCCAGCCGCCGATGATCGCCGACGAATTGCGGCGCCAGGCCGACGTCTTCATCGACCTCGTGGAGCTGCAATCCACGCTCGGCCGCGACCCTTCCGAACGGCCGGCCCCGCGCGAGCCGCGCCATCACGCACCGCAATTCCTGCAGCGCGCGGCCACCAGGGTACCACGGGGCGAAGACGACGACTTCGATCATTGAGCGGCTGGCTTAGCGGACGAACGGGCAGCATGCCCATCGTTCGTAAAACCAATCAGAGCAGCTGTTGAACTATGGCGCGAGCGCTGCTTCGGGACGATAACTGGCCGTTCGAAAATGACCGCTGTTGGCCGATTTCGTTGAAAAAGGCAGCAGTAGTCGGATGTATTGGCGCCAGTGCCGATCGGGCCGAACGGCTGTACTAGCCTCTTATGCGGGCTTGAGGGTTTGCATCGGGATCAGCTTGGCCATCTTGCGAAGGTTCTGAGCGGTGGCTGCGAGGGTGAACTCGTCGCGCGCGCCGTTTGGGCCTCGTAAGCGCAAACGGTCGAGTTTGAGAATGCGCTTGAGGTGCGCGAACAGCATCTCGATCTTCTTGCGAAGCCGGCGCGAGGTACGGCCCTCCCACGAGCTTGCGATCTGGCGAGCCATATCGCGAGCGCCCTCATAGATTGAGCGCGGTACCCTCCGTGAAGGCTGCTTGGGGCAACAGCGGCTTTTCAATGCGCATCGATCGCAATCACGCTTGCTGGCCATGTAAAGCATCGTGGCACCGTCGTTCACCAGCGCTCCGGTCGTGGTGAGGACCTTGTCGCCAGGACAGCGATACACGTCGCCTGCGTGGTCGTAGGTGAAGTGCTCGCGCGAGAAGATCCCGTCCGTGCGGGCCGACTTGTCAAAGACGGTGATGTGCGGTTCGATCCCGTGCTCGTAGACCAACCAGCCGAGCATCTCGGCCGAGCCATAGCCGCTGTCGCCGAGGAGCCGGTTCGGATAGAGATCGAACCGTTCGAGCGAGCGCTCAATCATGCGCTTGGCGGCCAACACCTCCGCCTGCCGGATTGCCGTGGTTGCCTCCACATCGACGATGATCGCGTTCTCGACGTCGACCAGGTAGTTCGTCGAGTAGGCAAAGAAGGCTTGGCCGCCGTGCGCTCCCGTCCAGCGCGCCGCTGGGTCGGAGGGCGACACGAACTTCGGCGTGACCTCGGTCGCGGCTCCGAAAGCGGCATCGTCGAGGACGGCCAGATACTCATTGATCGCTCGGCCAGCAGCCTCCGGTGGAAGTCCCTTGTTGCCTTCGATCCCCTTCTGCCGATTGGCATCGGCCTTGATCAGGCTCGCATCGACGGCAAATCCTTCACCACCGACCAGTCGCTCCTCGAGGCAGCGGCCCAAGACACTCTCGAACACTCGACGGAAGAGATCGCTCTCTCGGAAGCGACCATGCCTGTTCTTGGAAAAAGTCGAGTGATCCGGCACCGCATCGTCCAGACCGAGTCGGCAGAACCACCGGTAGGCCAAATTGAGGTGGACCTCATCGCACAGGCGCCGCTCCGATCTGATGCCGAAGCAGTAACCGATCAGGAGCATCCGGATCATTAGCTCCGGATCGATCGAAGGCCGACCGATGCTACTGTAGAAAGGCGCCAGGCCCCGCCGGACCTCTTCGAGATCGATAAACCTGTCGATCGACCGTAGCAGGTGGTCGGCGGGAACATGCTTCTCGAGCGAGAATTCATAGAACAACTCAGGCTGTTCGACTTGCCGGTGCCCCATCATGATCTTCAGTCCTGCTAACTAAGCAGACTGAATCACTGCTATCTCTGAGTCGCAACAACCGCCTTTTTCAACAAAATCGGCCCTTTTCGGACCTCGCGTGTGGATCCGGCTTCGTCCGTTCTCGAGGCTAAAGCAGACCTCATGCTAGAAAGCGATCGAGGCGGTGATGCTGGTGGTCGAGCTCGGCGGCCCCACCATGTTCGCCCAGATCCGCATGATGCGTGCATTGAACCGCGGCCACGTTCGCCGGTTCAATGCACGCAAGGTCCTCACTGGGACAAGAGAAAGCTCAAGAGGGACCAATGACGACGGTTGGATCTACTTTGACACCAGCAAGGAACTTGGTGACCGCGATCGTCTGAAAGTCTTCGAGGACGCCGCCGAAAACATGGTTCGAGGAGAACGATCCCGAAGGCGTGGTCTTTGAGTATGAGGTCTTTGAGTGAATCCCGAAGGAGGTTCTGATGCGCATTCTGGCTTTGGCGATTTTGACGATCGCGACGGTTTTGACGGCGGCGGCTCGGGCCCAGACCTACGATCCGGCTTATCCGGTTTGCCTGCACGTGTACACCCGGGGGGCAAACTATTACGAATGCCGCTACACGTCGCTGCCGCAGTGCAACGCGTCTGCATCGGGCCGCGCCGCCCAGTGCGTCATCAATCCCTATTTTGCGAGCACGCAAGAGCCCGCGGGTTATCGGCGGCATCGCCGGGTCTACTAAAGTCGCTCGGAAACGAAACCTGGCCGCGATTCCGACGGCGTTTCAATTGATTGAGGCAGGCCACGCCGCGATGCATCGAGGCTACGTACCTGAGCGAAGCGACATTGAAGTAATGATGCAAATTACTGAAGCGCTGATTGAAACGATTTATGTTCATCCAGCAAAGGCAACGCGCCTGGGAGCGATACCTTTGAGAGGAAAATCCAGCGATGCGGAGGATTTGGTCGAGGCGACTCCTCAAAGTTGCCCCATCGTATGCGCTAAAGCTTTCGACTGCTTCTTGCATCCCGCACCGTCTTAATGACCGTGGCGGGCAAGTTCGCATGGAGAGTGGCAACTTGTTGCTGAAGTCGTGCAAGCCCGGCCGCATCGGCGCCTGTTGCGTCGATGTCGCTGTGCTAACTGCGATGCCGTTGGTTGCTACCGTCGATAAAGTGGTAAAATTTCAGGACGCTTTTGCTTTCCGCTTCAGCGCACGCCGCTTCTGAGTTGCGGTACGCTTGCGCTTAAACGAGTCCAGCGCCGCTACGGTATTTTTCTGGTCCTGAGATTTTCGGATCGACACTTGCGTAATGGTCATGATGCCCCCCAAAGCAAGCAATAATCGAACTTTCGAACGACTTGATCAACATCACTAAAGCGTGCGCGATGCGATCAACCTCGGGCTGTTGCTTTGTAGTGACACGCGTGAGACGGAGTTGCACCTAGAGCAGCGGAATACACGCGCAGCATCAAACCGCGCGGTATCTGGCAAGTCTGCTAGATGCTGCATCTCGTTTCCGCACGTCTCACAAACGCGCAGTTCACCAACTTCGGTCATGGAAGCGGTCCCCCTAAGCTCCAAACCAACGATAAACCAAGAGTTGAACCGTCGTATGAGTCGAATTAATGAAGATGCCGGCCCGTAAAACTACGGGCCGCTGTCTCGGCATTAACCGAACCGCTCAACGTTGATTCGCTACTTCGCTTGTGAGAGGTGACTAAACGAGCGAAATCTGCGGCGCTGTTCTCCTGTGGCGCGAGCGATCAAGCGGATTAAGTCCGAAGTACCCGAAACGAAATGCCGGCCTGCAACGGCACCGGACTTGAGCCGGTCATTCATCCACCGCCAACCGAGCCGCAGAATTTACCCGCCGAATTGCAAGGTTTGCGGCGGGAAGGGGCGAGTGAAAGAGGCGGCCAATTGAGCAACCTTATTGCATCACGACGTAGACCACGCCGGCCAACATAATCGCCGCCCATCAGTATAGCTTAGGGCCAAGGCTAGGGGCCGCCTGGATATTGTCCGAGAGGACAAAGCTCCCTCAGTTGCCCTTTTGCCCTTACTCTTTCGGCGCGCAAGCGCCCTCGTCCGGAAAAGCCCGGCCGGCGTAGCGGTTCGCTCAGGCCCTTTTTACAGAATGAGGCCCCTCCCTGGCCAATAGCGAGTGAAGCGCCCGTTTCTGCAGTGCGCGGGCGTTTCCGGCAGTGACGCCCTTAAATCGGCAGTCTGCGCCCGCCGTCGCGCTACGATGGCGTGCTGATCGAGCCGCCGTCTGGCGCCCGTGACATGTCCGCTAGTGAGAGGATTGTGTTGCAGAAGTCCCAAAACGCCGTGCAGCAAAATTTCCGCTAAACGACAAAACAAGCGCAACCGTCGATCGACGTAGCCTCAAACGCGCCTCCGAAGTCGTTGGTGAATTCATCACAGAATGAAGTGTCCCCACATCAATATTCGATCGCCGCCCCACGGCCCGGAAAATTTGTCATCGGTGAGACAAAAAGACTTTTGCAACACAATCGAGAGAGTGACAGACATCTCGCATTCACTGTGTCAGGTCCGAAGATGACCCATGTGTCTGATAGATACCCCGGAGCTCCCCTGCAGCGCATTCGGACGCATTTTCTGGTGGTGCCACTGTCAGTTTGCTGAGAAGAACTTAACCCTGTGAAGGTTAGAAGCCCAGACGAAAACCAGTTCAGAATATGAGGAATATCGGCCCTCGGAACGCGGAAGGGGAGCCAGAGGGGAGCAACCGGGACCAGGTTAGTGATGCTTAACATTATTGGCGTATCCTTCAGCGAATCCTAGAGGGAACGTTTGAATGGCCTCCAAAGGTCAGATGACTGGAATGCGTTCACTACGCGCACGACATCATCCGGCGGATCACGCGCGCCCGCGGACGTGTCGGCGCCCGCCAGCCTGCTGCGGACCGATCGCGTCGAAGGCCGCTTTCTGCTCGTCGGTCAGCGATCCATAGAAGTCATCCATCGCCGTGCGCACGGTCTTCACCGCCTGCAGCATCGTGTCGAGCCGCTGGCCGACGGCTACGAGGCGTGCCGGCGGCGTCAGCGCGTCCTCCGGCCCGGTCTGACACGATTGCTTCAGCGTCTCCGCGGCCTCGGCGGCGGCGCCCTGAAGCGCGTCAAGATATCGGCGCTGCTGGTCGGTCGGGCTGACCGATTGCTCGATTGTGGCGGTCGGCCACTCGCTTAGACCCGGTTGCGTCACATCGCAGGCTGGTCCAGCCGGGCCGGCTCTCGCCGCGGTCCGGCCCGGACGCTGGCGCGTGGTGGAAAGTGCATTGATCTGCGCCTTCTGCTCATCGCTCAGGAGGCCGTAGAACTTATCGAGCGGCCCTTGCACCGTCTGCACCGCGACGATCATCGCTTCGATGCGCTGCTGCATCGCTGCAAGCCGGCTTGGGGCCGTGAGCGCAACGTCGGTGGGGCAGGAGGCCTTGAGGCCTGCAGCTGCCTTTTCGGACGCGTTGGCGAGTTCTTCGAGCGCGGCGCGCTGTGCCTCGTTCGGCTGGATTGCATTCTGGAACGCCTCGATCGGCAGCCCGGCGATCGCGCGGCTATCGTCGCCGCACATTTGTGCAAGATTGGTCCGGCCGGTCGACGGCGCATAGGCATAGGTGTCGAGGTTGCCGCCGCGCCTGCCGGCATAGCCCGGCAGGTAGCCCGCATAGCCCATCAGGCCGTCATAGCCGTAAAGGCCGAAGATGCCGGCATAGAGGTCCGGGTAGCCATAGCCCCAGAACGCATCATCATAGGGATAGCCCCAGAAGGTGTAGTCATAAATGTCATAGAAAGCGAACGGCCAGAACAAGGGGCCGACCCACCCAAAACCGCCATTGCGATGGCGCCACCACGACCAGTTGCTACCATGCCACGCCGCCGTGGCCACGCTCGCGGCGATGAACGCGCGGGTGCGCGGATCGCGCAGCGCGACGGTGTTGTTCAGCGCCCGGTTAACCGGGCGCGCGTTCAGTGAACGCCGCACGGCGTTGGCGTTCCGCGCCACGTTGACGTGCCTCGCCGCAAGCGCCGAGGCGCCGACCGCCGCGATCCTGTTGTGCGGTGCGAACGATCGCTGGCTGAACGAACGACCGCCATGGAAGCTCGGCCGCGCAAACGAACGGCCTATCCGCGGGCCAAAATGAGGTCTCCCGGCGAACCCACGGCCGCCACCGAAGTGTCTTCCGCCGATGTGGAAGCCGCCACTCCGTTATTTCAATCCAATAAAATGACCGTTTCGGGTGTGCGCCGTGACAAGGCGGCGCTTTCCAGTGGGTGCAAGTCCCACCCGGCAAACGCTCCAGCCGGAAGCAATCGGAGCAGTCATGGAGGTAACGAAGTGGCTGAAGCCTTCGATTAGCGTGTCACGAATTGGTGACAGCGCGAGTGTGCAGGCCGTAACGCGAGTGAACG
>NZ_AXAP01000062.1 GCF_000472865.1 Bradyrhizobium elkanii WSM2783
GGTCACCCTTGGCAAGCCGCCGCAGGCAAACATCCTTGCCCGCAACCATGCGTTCGACGAGCGCCGCCCCCCTTTATCGAGACGACGATCCCCGAACCGGCCCAACGTCCAGTCAATCCGTGGCGACATCGCGGCACCTCCGTCAAATCGAAGTGCCACAATAGAAATCACACAGATTCCCGATTCTGGAATCCCTCACACCCGCCCCGAGTCAATCCGCCGCACCGCACCACATCTGTGCATGCCCTAGCGCCTTCGCGGGGACGACGTCGGTGCGAGGCGTGAGAGCACCCTACGCGACTACGCCGGGCGGAAACCCGCCCGCGTCAGCGCCGCGCGGCTTTCGTCCGAGGCGAGCGCCTCCAGAAAAGCCTGCACCGCCGGGCGATGCTTGCGCGCTGTCACCAGCGCGAAGTCGTAATGCTCCTCCGCCAGCGGAATGAACCCGAGTCCGGACGCGCGCGCGACCGGTGCGATGGTCATGCCCCAATCGGCGCGATGCTGGGCGACAGCGGCGGCGACCGCATTGTGCGAGCGCGGCTGGTTCCAGTAGCCGTCGGGCCTGATACCGCCAAGCAGGCGATCGATCAGGATGCGCGTGCCGGCGCCCTGGTTGCGGTTGACCATGATGCAGGCGGAATCGGAGAGCGCGGCGCGCACCGCATCCTGCGCCGACAGGCCTTCGAAACGCTCATCGCCCTTGCGGAACACGATGCCCTGCATCCGCCGCCAGCCCGGCACGAGCTCAAGCCCTTCGGCGAGATAGGGCGTGTTGTAGGTCTCGCTCTTCTCATCGAACAGATGGATCGGCGCGAAATCGCATTCGCCGCGCTTGGCCGCCGCCAGCCCGCCGAGGCTGCCGACCGCGATCGAGCGCACCGACAGCCCGGCGCGCGCCAGCGGCGCGGTGACGAGATCGAGCCCGGTGCAATGGCTGCCGACAATGACCAGGTCAGGCACGCGCACATGCGGCGTGAACAGCGTCACCTCAGCCTCGGTGCCGACAGGCATCTGGTCGGCCAGCGCATCGATCTTCAGGAAGCCGTCGGCCTGCGCGAACGAGGTGATCGCGCCGGAGCCCTTGCCGGAGGGATAGGCGATCAGCCCTTCCGTACCTTCGACCAGCGACACCATGACGAACTCGGTGCGGCCGAGTTCGGAGGCGATCCGCACCGGCACTTTTGCCATCACCTTCGCATCCGATCGCGGCGGCAGGCCCGCCATCCGCCGCAGCACCGGCACGATCATGTCGTGGAAGGTGAACATCGCCGAGGTCGGAAAGCCCGGCAGGATCACCACCGGCTTGCCGTCGCACACCGCAAGGCACAGCGGCTTGCCCGGCTTCAGCGCCACGCCATGCGCAATGATGCCGGGCTTGCCGAGCCGCGCGATGATGCGATGGGAGACATCGCCCGCGCCTTTCGAGGTGCCGCCCGAGAGCACCAGCATGTCGCTCTCGGCAAGCGCCTTGCGCATCGCGGCTTCAAGCTGCGCCTCGTCGTCGGCGATGGCGCCGACGAAAACGGCATCGCCGCCATTCTCGGAGATCGCCGCGGTGACGATGGCGCCATTGGTGTCGTAGATCGCGGCCGGGCGCAGCGGCTGGCCCGGCTGCACCAACTCGTCACCAGTCGACAGGATGGCAACGCGCGGCCGCCGCGCCACATCGACCTTAGCGATGCCGCAGGCCGCGAGCATGCCGATCTCGCGCGAGCCGATGATGGTGCCGGCGCGCAGCAGCGTTTCACCGCGCGCGATGTCGGAGCCCGCGTAGGACACGAATTGTCCGGGAGACGCGGCGCGGCGGATCTCGATCGCGCGCTGACCCGCGGGCTGCGTGTGCTCGACCATCACGATCGCGTCCGCCCCGCGCGGAACGGGTCCGCCCGTCGCGATCGAGGTCGCGGTATCAGACAGCACCGGCCGCGCCGGCGCTGTGCCGCAGACGATGATCTCGTCGTTCAGCACCAGCCGCACCGGTGTAGACTCGCTGGCCCGCGCAAGATCGGCGGAGCGCACCGCAAAGCCGTCGACATTGGAGCGGTCGAACGGCGGCACGTCGATCGGCGCGACGACGTCGTCCGCCAGCGCGCAGCCGAGCGCCTGCGCGAGCGGTCGTGTTTCGCTGGCGACCGGCCGCGGAAACAGCGCCGCTTCGAACCGCGCCAGCGCCTCCTCGCGCGACAGGATGGTCAGGAACTGGTCCTGCTCGACACTGTCGCGACCCTTCGCAGAGCTATTGGTCATGTCGGAACTCATTCCCGCAACATATAGGCATCGATCGGCATGCCCGCAGCAAATCCTTCGGAACCGCCGGGCACCACCAGAAACGCCTCCGCCCGCGCGATCGCATCGAGCGAGAGCTCGCCGACCGCAAGCGGCATCCAGGCATCGCGCTGCCGCTCCAAGAGCACGAACTCGGCGATGCCGACGAGCGACGCGATCTTGCGCGACAGCGGCAGCGACAACGTCCTGCGCGGTCGTCGTCTGGACAGTCGATCGAGCACCGGCAGCGCCAGCGCCCACCACGCCGCAAACGCCTGGTCCGGCGCGCCGGGCAGTGCGACGACCGGCGTTGTGCCGATGCGGCCGACGGCGGCAGTGCGGCCAGGCTGGAGGGCAATGCCATGAGCGATGACTTCGCCACGCGCAGCGAGCGCGCTCACCGCCGCATCGGTGCGGCCGACGCCACTGCCGCCGATGGTGACCAGGAGATCGCAGGCCGCATCTTCAAACGCGGCGACGATCGATCCGACATCGCGCGCCGCAGCCTCGCGGCTGACGACCTCGGCGCCGGTGGAACGTGCGCTCTCCGCAACCAGCCTGGCGGTCGCGGTGGCACCGGGAATATTGACGATGTGCAATCGCGGCCGTCGTACCTTGAGATGCTCGATCCCGGCTGTGCGCGCGATCAGCAGATCACGCGGGAGCACGCGCCGGCCCGCCTCGGCAACGAGAGCCCCTTCCGCAATGTCCTCGCCCTTGCGCCTGACGCCCTGCCCCGGGGTCGCCTCGGCAACCACCTGCGCGATCGGGCCGGCCGCCTCGACAAGGTCGGCATCGAGCACGCAATCACTGGCCTCGGGCATGGCATCACCGGCTTCGACCCAGATGGGCGGCGCAGCCAGTGGCAACGGGGAATATGAGGAGGCACCGACCAGCTCGTTGGCGCGCAGCGCCCAACCATCGGTGGCGGCAACATCATGCGGCGGATGCGCCGGCAACGGGGGCATCTCGGCCGCAATGCAGCGCAGCGCGTCCGCAAGCGGCAATTCGATCGGCTGCACCGGCTCGAGCGCGCGCAACAGGGCGCTGAGCGCGGTTTGCAGCGGCGTAAGCGAAGCCGGCAGTCGCTGGGTCGTAACCATGGCCGGCCTGTCTACTGTATCAGGCGCGAAATAAACAGGTGCCGCCGAATGTTCCTGCTCCGAAAGGACGCGTTGACGCCGACCCCGAACCGGTTGCAAAAGAAACCAATTCAGCCGGGCCTACGTCCCGGAACAAGCAATAACGGCCTACGTGCCGGTCCAGGGAGAGAGACAAGAATGTTCGGTAAACTATTTTCCGTGCTCGCCGCGCTGGCCGGCGCCATGTTGGCTTCAACGGCGGCACTGGCGCAAATCTCCGACGACGTCGTCAAGATCGGCGTGCTCACCGACATGAACGGGCCGGCGTCGACGCCGACGGGACAGGGCTCAGTCACCGCGGCGCAGATGGCGATCGACGATTTCGGCGGCAAGGTGCTGGGCAAGCCTGTTACGGTGATCGTCGGCGACCATCAACTCAAGGCCGATATCGGCGCCAGCATCGCGCGGCGCTGGTATGACGTCGATCAGGTGGATTTGATCGTCGACGTGCCGGTCTCCGCAGTCGGGCTCGCCGTGCAGAACGTTGCCAATGAGCGGAAGCGGCTGTTCATCACGCACTCGACGGGAGCGACCGATTTTCACGGCAAATTCTGTTCGCCCTATGCCATGCAGTGGGTGTTCGACACCCGCGCGCTCGCAGTCGGCACCGCGCAGGAGGTGGTGAAGCGCGGCGGCGACAGCTGGTTCTTCATCACCGACGACTATGCGTTCGGGCACTCGCTCGAAAAGGATGCTGCGAGCGTCGTCACCAAGACCGGCGGCAAGGTGCTGGGCTCGGTGCGCCCGCCGTTTGCGACGCCCGATCTGTCGTCCTTCGTGCTGCAGGCGCAGGCCTCGAAAGCCAAGATCATCGGGATTGCCGGCGGGCCGCCCAACAACATGAACGAGATCAAGACCGCTGGCGAGTTCGGCGTGTTCAAGGGCGGCCAGCAGATGGCGGCGCTGCTGGCGCTGATCACCGACATCCATTCGTTGGGGCTGCCGACCGCGCAAGGCCTGTTGCTGACGACGTCGTTCTACTGGGACATGGATGACAAGACCCGCGAATGGTCAAAGCGCTATTTCGCCAAGCTGGGCCGGATGCCGACGATGTGGCAGGCCGGCGTCTATTCCTCCGTGATCCATTACCTGAACGCGATCAAGGAGACCGGCACCGACGATCCCCTGAAGGTCGCGGCCAAGATGCGCGAAAAGCCGATCGAGGATTTCTTCGCCCGCAATGGCAAGCTGCGCGAGGACAACCTGATGGTCCACGACCTCTGGCTCGTGCAGGTGAAGTCGCCGGAGGAATCGAAATATCCGTGGGACTACTACAAGATCCTCACCAAGATTTCCGGCGAAGACGCGTTTGGTCCACCGGACCCCGCGTGTGGATTGGTGAAGAAATGAACTCCACCGTCGTCCCCGCGAACGCGGGGACCCATAACCACAGGCAGCTGTCATGTCGCAAACAAGCGGTTGCAGCGGAGCACACCACTAACGCCGGTGGTTATGGGTCCCGGGTCAGCGCTTCGCTTGCCCGGGACGACAGGCTACTTCGCGACTCCGATTTCGCGCAAAAACCTGAGCACACCCGGATGAATCAGCTCGACATTCGGCGCCGCCGCCACCGTGTTCGCCGCAGTCGTCTCGCAGGCCTGTGCCAGCTTCCTGCAGAACTCGCCTTCGATCCCGTGCAGCGTCTTCGCCAGCCGATAGGCGACCTCGTCGGGCAAGGTTTCGCGCACGAGGATGAAGCTCCACGAGCCGACGGAGGCGATCGCTTCCGTCTGCTTCGGGTAACTGTTCGGTGGGATCGTCAGCGGCTTCAGGAAAGTGTGCTTGGCGCGGATGCGCGCGATCTCTTCCGCGCTCGGCGCGATGAAGCGCGCGCCGGTGGGACTTTCCGCCATCGCGGCAAAGCCCGGCCAGCCGACACCAGCGCCCCAGAGCGCCGCGGCGCGGCCATCCTGCACCATGGCTGGCCCGTCGCCGGCGCGATCGAGATAGATCGACTTGAAGTCCTCGTCCTGCTTCAGCCCAATGCCGTCGAGGATGTAGCGCGACAGGATCGGCAGACCCGAGCCCTTGGCGCCGAAGGCGACCGGCTGACCAACGAGGTCACGGATCGTCCGGTATGGGCTGTCGGCCCGCACCACGAACATGCCGGGGCTCGAATACATCGCGGTCAGGATCTTGAGCTTGGTCGCGGGACGGCCGATGCCCATGAAGGCTTCATAGGCGGGCTCTCCGGCCACGGTCGCGATATCGAGCTGGCCGGCTTCGAGCAGCGGGATGTTCTCGTTCGAGCCCTTGGTATTGCGCGGCTCGATCGAGAGGCTCGGATCTGCCGCATTTATGGCGTCGGCAAAGGCATTGCCATAGAGCGGGAAACCGCCGCCCGGCGTCGCCGTCCCCAGGGTGATCGTGGTCTTGGAAATGGCCTTGCCTCCCTCCTGTGCGGCCGCGCCGCCGGTGAGCAGAATAGCGGCGCAAACCATCAACGCGATTTTCATTTGGCGGCCTCCCAACATCTTCGGCGCGAGATTGATCGATCTTTGTGCTGCAGAGGTTGTAGGCAAGCTTGGAATTTTATGAAAGCATGGCCGCAACGGTAACAAGAAAATGACGAGGAAACATAATGCTTCGCTTTTTGCGTGCGACGTCCCTTGGTTTGATTTGCCTCTTGAGCCTTGCCGTCCCCTCCTCCGCCGCCGACTATCCAAACCGCCCGGTGCGCTGGCTGATCGGATTTGCCGCCGGCGGGCCGGTCGACATCGTCGCCCGCATCATGAGCCAGTGGCTGTCGGATCATCTCGGCCAGCAATTCGTGGTCGAGAACCGCACCGGCTCGGGCGGCAACATCGCGGCCGCCGCCGCGATCAATTCGCCCGCGGACGGCTATACGCTGCTGTTCGTCGCGCCCAATAACGCGATCAGCACCTCGCTCTACAAGAAGCTGCCCTATGATTTCCTGCGCGACACCACCCCGGTCGCCAGTATCATGCAGCTCACCAACATGCTGGTGATCTCCAACGCGATGCCGGTGAAAACCGTCCAGGAGTTCATCGATTACTGCAAGGCCAATCCGGGCAAGGTCTCCTATGCTTCGTCGGGCAACGGCACCTCGGTGCACATGTCGGCGGAATTGTTCAAGGCGATGACCAAATGCGAGATGCAGCACGTGCCCTATCGCGGCTCGGCGATCGCCTTTCCGGACATCATCTCCAACAAGGTGCAGCTGATCTTCGACAACCTGCCGTCGGCGCTGGAGCAGGCGCGCGGCGGCAATGTCCGCGCGCTCGGCGTCACCTCGCCAAAGCGCTGGCCGAGCGTGCCCGATGTTCCCGCCATCGCTGAAACCGTACCAGGCTTCGAATCGGTCGGGTTTTACGGCATCTCGGCGCCGAAAGGTACGCCGCCGGAGGTCATCGAGATCCTCAACAAGGCGGTCGGCGAAGCGCTGAAGGATCCCAAGCTCGTCGCCCGCCTGGCCGAGGTCGGCGGCATCCCCAAACCGATGGCGCCGGCCGAATTCGGCAAGCTGGTCGCCGACGAAACCGAGAAATGGCGGAAAGTCGTGGAATTCGCCGGGGTTTCCGTGGATTAGAGCCGGCGGGATTGCCCGATCGCCCCTCACCCTGTAAACGGACCCGGCACCGTTGCCGGCCCACGGATTGTGGCGGCTCGCGGCGGGGCCTGTAGCTCAATGGTTAGAGCCGGCCGCTCATAACGGTCTGGTTGCAGGTTCGAGTCCTGCCGGGCCCACCAGTGATTACAGGCGCTTACGACGTGGCGGTTGCCTGAGGATTCGGCACCGCCACAGCTACCGCCACAGAAACAATTGCCGTTTCGTTCGCGTATTGGTCTTAAGACGGCAAGTTTGAACCAAGCAGAGCTGCGTTCCCTGGGATGAGCACACTAGGCGCGCGTCTCCGTTCCACGTCGAAGATATGCATGAGGTTGGCGCCTTTCGCGTCGTTCCGAGGCAGCTGTGTTGGAGGGAGTCCTTGGGCACGGTCCAGTTGTCCCAACTCCCCGCGAACGTCTCATCGAATTTGGTCGGAATCGAGCGAAGCAAGGCGGGAGCCGGGCGCAGTTGATAGCAAAGCCGGCATCCTCAGGGTTCGCCAATAGGGACGCGTAATCGTCCAGGCACTTACGGTAGAAATCGGCTGACGTTTCGGCTGTCAAACAAATATCGACTCGGGCTTACTGGTTGAACACTCACGGTCCATAGCATAGGCGTCGGCCTTGGCGAAATTCGCTTCATCTTCGCTCAGGTCTTTCCCCACCCACCTCCGCCGCCGCTTGCAACTCTGGCTTCTTGGCGTCGACCGTCTACCATGGGAGCCTTGCCAGCTCGCAGGCGCGTGCAACCGAGCTGACGCCGTTTTCACGGCATGAACTGTTTGCATCCGCGAATCGCGCGCCAAGTTCGGCCGGGCGTCAACAACTCACAGCTCGTGAAGAGTGTCTAGGTATTTCCGCTCATTGAAGGTGCGTTCCGACCGATAGTAGTTGTGATAGGCCTTATCATCGTCGGCAGCGAAGAACGTGTAGAGGCCATGCTCTTGCGTGTCTTTGAAGAAAATCCCGAGGCAAGTTTCGGCGATGTCTTCAACCCGGAACACGACCAGGTTGTCGTTCTCGTAAAGCACGCTCCCGCTCGGACTCTGCCAATCACTTATCGCTGAGCGCCTGGCGTAGTATTCGTTCACAGCGGCGATCAAGCGGCGCTCGAAATATGTGTCTTTGATTTTCTGAATGTACCCATGCAGGTGCTCGCGCTCTTTCTCGCTGACGATTGAATGCAGCTCACGCCACTCCGCGTCGTCGAGGCGCTTGATTGAATGAAACCGCACCATGTTCAGAAGGTGCGCCTCAAGATCGCTATCATCCCAACTCACCAGGGTATCGGCATAGATGACGTAGGGCCGCGTTCCGATCACATCGAAGCTGTCATAAGTCGGGTATTTCTCGGTGAGAATATGGAGGTGAGCCTCGCGCGTTTTCTTGTCGGCCTTCTTCATGCCTTCCTGCTCGGCAAGGGCCTTGCTGTAGGTTTGGAAATAGCGGTCCGGATCGACACGGACGAGATGGTTTGAAATCTCGCGAATGTACGTCCGCAAGATATTGTCCCGGTCATGGGCTGATGCGCTCGGGACGATGTACGATTTTTCTTGAGTGTTGGACTGCTTGGCTTTCGGCCGGAATGCCCATCCCGCAAGAGCACCGGCACCGAACAGCCAGAGGTCACTCCAATCCATTGCCTGAACTCCCCCAGGCTAGACTGCCCCGTCGCCATCACCATCATCGAGGAACAGATCATCGTCATCCTCGTCGAAGTCGTCATTCACTCGATAAACCCCCGCCCGATACGGCATTGACGAATATTCGCGGGTCTTAATGCCGGAGAAGCCCATCGCGATCCCGAGCACCGTGCCCCTGTATTCGCAGCACGCCGGCCTCGTGCGATATCGTTCCGACCCTGACAATGCTGCTGACATCGACCCGTCCGGACACCCAGCGCCCATGCGCGGACGAGGACGTGGCCTCGAACCGATCAAAAGTGAATTCGACGGCAACCTTGTTCGCCTTCCGTCCACCATCGATGGTCTGGCCGGGGCCTTCGGATTTTGAGTTCTGCCTCGCGAAGTTGTGCAATCCTTGCACCAGAATGAAGTCTCCCGGAGTGAGGAGCGCTGACAGTACCCCGCGCTCCAAATCATCGGAAATGTTTGCTACCTTCAGCTTTTCCAAGGTGTTGTGCAGGACGTCGCGAACATACGAATACAGTTGGCGGCCATAGCTATCGCTATACATCCAGCCCATGGCTTCCATGCGAGACATGACGATGCCGTTTCGGTCGCACAGGTCCAGTATCGAAGCTGTCCAGGTCTTTGAACACCACGCCTTGTTGAGCCGCCAGCTCAAAAAGGCGCTGATGGTTGAAATAAACCCAAGCGGAATGGTTCTCACGGGACTGGTCGAGAATGGCCTTGGTACCCATCTTGGCCACCTCAGCTTCCCATTCTTTCTTCAAGCCGCGAAGTGTTGCGGCATCGAGATTTTGGGTCAGCTCGCTTTTCGAGTGAACCCTGACGTGATCCAGCGTGCAAAGCACGGACAGGTTAGCCACACTATGGTCGCGTGTTTCAGCCCACTTGTTGATGTGGTGCACGATCACGCCCCGCTTGGGCCTTCGGCACACACAGCAAGTGAACGCGTTGGCAAAAAGGACTTCGATCAGGTTCCTTAACGGTGGAGGTGGACGGCCATCACCGAGGATGTTGTCGACCACAAGCTTGTTCAGGCCGAACTTCTTAAGGTCGGCCCGGTTCATCTGCTTGAGCTTCGTCGCGGTGTAACCGTCCTTCCTCAGCTTGACCGCCTGCGTCGTGCTCATTCCATAACCGATGAAAGCGAGGTCCGTCCTGTTGGTCCCACTGTCGGGTTGCACCCTCGTGCCAGGCTCTTCTCGGTCAATGCGGCTCACGGTCATTTCCTAATCAGGAAGGCGTCGGGCTTGTATGTTGGTGACGTGTTCAGTATCGCTGATGGACGTTTGGTGCAGTTCGATGCCGTGTTCGGGGCGACGGGACTAAATGGTATGTGCAAACTTGGATCGGCAATCACTGGTCTTGCGAAGATGAGACGATTGAACCAGCTGACTCGTTGCCCAATTCGAACCGATAAAAGCGTAGGCTATGCGCTAATTGGCCTTCATGATCTTGTCCGGCAACCGAGCCTCCTTGCTAAAGATACTCAGCTCATTCATTAGCTTTTCCCAGAAGCCGAACGCCTCGATGAAGGCAAGCTCGGCATCAATCTCCTTATCGTTGTGCGTGATGCGAAGGGTCATTTTGAGGTCGCCTGGCTTCGCGAAGCCGGCCCCCTCGACGACCTTTTCATACACGGCTTGCGCTTTAATATTGTGGTCGACCTTGTTCTTTCGCATGTGCTTTGAGCCATTCGCAATCTCACGGCATACTTTCAGCTCATCACAATGGAGAACAACGGCGTCCTGAAGCTTCTCGAGCCCCCGCTTGATGCCGGTCGGGGTGCATTCAAAGACGAACTGGAATTTTGCGGCGAGCTTCTTCCGGGTCGCGCAGTCGTACTGCCAAAGCCAGTCGGTCATGTGCCATGCGGTTACGGCGGTGTTGAACGCGTGGAAGAGCGGTTCGGGGGCGGCCTCGTTGTCCTTCCAGACGGACATTGAGTCGATGAGACCGTTCAGCTCCCAAGCGAGCTTGGTCCACATGTGTTGCGGGTGGTCCATCCCGAACACAGTCGAGATTTCGCTGGGCTTCGGCTGCTCAACCATAAGTACCTCCGGGGGCAGTGCCGGTAACTTCTAATTGGGACGGAACTTGGCGTCCAGCGGGGCCGCATTCGCCGAAGGAACATCAATATGAAGCGGAAAAAGATACTCTTCGACCCCAGAGTCCCCCACCTGGATCCATCAAGGCCTGATCTGTGGGAAGGGCCAGGCCATCGGCAAGCCTCATCGATCGCTATCGAAATTGAAAGCAGCGGTTAGCTGCGGAAATTACAGCGGCTCGCCAAATGCCAGATGACGGCACATCCCGAACGGCCGGTTGGCTGGCAGTCGCGAATCGCCAGGTTGGTGCTGGGCGGGAATCATCGACCGTCTGACGATGCGCCGTAGGACGCATACGAGCGCTCGCGACAAATGAGCCTGCGACAGCAACGGTCCGGCGATGAATCTAGCGATCCGAGGCGCCGCGTTACGACATAAGGCGCGAGGCTGGCTCGACTTCCGCGCCCATTGACGTTGACCCTGCTTCTCGCCTGCGAGTCCCTCCCGGTTTCTCTTCGGCCGGCAAAGCGTCACGGCGAGGGGGGGAACAGAACACTTGACGAACATTCAACCCAACGATATCGTTGGGTTATGCTTCCCGATGCAGACTCATCGACCGGCTACTTGCCCCCTGGGGTGCACGACGCACCTTGGAGCGAGGTCGCGCCACGTTTCAGCTGCAATGGTCACCGCACCCGTCTCGTCGGCGGCCTGCTGGCGGCCCTGCAAAATCTCGCGGGGGCAGGCTGCCGGTCGATCCTGCTCGACGGAAGCTTCGTTTCACAGAAGGACTTGCCGGAGGACTATGACGGAGCCTGGGATACACGAGGGGTCGACCCCTATCGTCTGGACCCCGTGCTGCTTGATTTCACAAATGGTCGAGCAGCCATGAAATCCAAATATCTAGGCGAACTCTTTCCGGCATCGTCCCTCGCCGCCCCCGGTGTGCTCTACCCGGACTTCTTCATGAAGGACCGTAACGGGGTGCCCAAAGGCGTCGTCAACATCGACCTTGGGAGCCTGCCATGATCACCAACGAGCGGCAGTACAAGATCACACGGAGTGAGGCCGACCGATTTCGCAAGGCCATCAGCGATCTGGCGCAAGCGCCGGTGCGAGCCGACGTGCATCCGCGCCTGCTTCAAGCGGAGCGCGAGGCCATGGAGAGCCAACTTGCTGACCTGCAGGCTGAGCTTGCCGAATATGATCGCCTGAAGTCCGCCGACCTCTCGGTGATCTCAATCAACTCATTCGACGAACTTGCCGACGGCCTTATCCGGGCACGAATCGCGAGCGGACTCAGCCAGAAGGCTCTCGCCGACCGGCTTGGGCTCAAAGAACAGCAAATCCAGCGTTACGAGGCCGAGCGCTACGCATCTGCCAGCTATCAGCGCCTGCGGGAGATCGCCAATGCGCTGGGCGTGCGCATTAGGAACGACATTCTCCTGCCTGTGGCTCCCAACAGCTTCGGCGGGCTTGTCAGCAAGCTGCGCCAGGTGGGACTTGATCGCGAGTTTCTGTTGACGCGGCTGTTGCCCTCGGTCGACGCGGCGCGTGCCAGCGGCGAAGTCGCTAGCGAGGACGACGACTATACTTTGACAGCTAGAGCGGGCACGGTGCTGGAGCGCGTTTTCGGCTGGAGCCGCGATAATGTTTTCGGCCCGCAGGCGCTGGTCGCACCGCGCTTCGCTGCGGCCGAAGCACGGTTCAAGATGCCCGCAAATCGGGCGCAGGCATCGACCAGCCTTTATGCCGCCTACGCGAACTATCTCGCCGTTGTCGCGCTCAAAGGGGCACGATCACTGCCCAAGACCGAAATCCCAACTGATCCGGCGGTCATGCATCGACGCATTCAGGAGACCTACAAGACCATCGATCTTAAGAGCGCGCTTCATACAGCTTGGGATCTTGGTGTCGTTGTTTTACCGCTTCGCGATCGCGGTACTTTTCATGGCGCCTGCTGGCGCTATGGCGGCCGCAACGCGGTTGTACTGAAACAAACGTCTAAGCATGAAGCACGATGGCTGTTCGATCTGCTGCACGAACTCTTTCATGCAGGCCAACGCCCGGAAGCCGACACACTAGAGGTGATCGAGGCGGACGAGACTTCCGCCGAACGGCGCAACTCGAACGAGGAAATCGCCGCCAGCCAATTCGCCGGCGAAGTTGTACTTGACGGCAAGGCCGAGACCTTGGCGCAGGCCTGCGTTCGGGCTGCACGTAAGTCGGTGGAGCGGCTGAAGAGCGTCGTCCCGACAATTGCGGCAAAGAATGGGGTGAACGTTGGAGCGCTGGCTAACTATCTCGCCTTCCGTCTCTCCTGGCAGGGCGTGAATTGGTGGGGCACGGCGGCCAACCTGCAGGCAGATAACAGCGATCCCTGGACGATTGCGCGCGACGTCTTCGTCGAGCGCTTTCCCTATGACATTGACAACGAGCTCGATCGGCAACTGCTCGATCGGGCGCTGCATTGAGGTCCTTTCATGTCCGAATTTCAGAAACCGGCGCCGCTCGACATCACGTGCACGTCGACCGATTGCGATAATGACCTGCACTGCTTCAAGCAACTAAAGAAGATGCCGCCGGACCAGCGCGGCAAATGCCGAGCGTGCGGGGCAGATCTAGTCGATTGGAAGCGCCTGCACCGCCGCGACAAAGGCGACGCAGCGCACACCTTCGAAGCGCTTCAGCATGAGCTGATACGTCATCACTTTTTCCACCGTCCCGTTGACGAACAAGCAATGCGCCATGCCCAGCGAAAGGGACGCATCGCGCTGAAGGGCGCCGCTCGCGACCGCCTCGGAAAATATCTGGCGGTCGCCGAGCCACCTCGCGACGGTCGCCAGACCCCCCTCGAAGGCAATGCGATCTATTACGCGCAGCACGCGACCGCGACATGCTGCCGGACATGCCTTCAGTATTGGCATAACATTCCGAAAGGCCGACCACTGACGACCGCGGAATTCGATTATTGCGCCACCCTTGTTGACCTCTTCCTCGATGAGAAACTGCCCGATCTAGCGGATGAGCCGACGAAGGTGCCTCCCCGCCCCCGCGGCTTGCCGCCCGAACCGGAGGGACCACATCCGTGACAAGCGCGGTCAAGCCAATCGATACCAGGCGATTCGCCGCGCGACTACGCGAACGGGCGATCGACGTCGAAGGCGGCCGCGTCTTGATCTCTCGCCTCGCCGGCTCGGGCCAGGAGGCTGACCTCACGCTTCCGGCCAACTGCAACGGCTACGGCCGGGTTCGCCATTTCCGGTTGGCGACGGCCAAGGGCTGGCCAGCAAATCCGCTCCCGCTTGCGCCGGCCTGCCGCGCGCTAGGTATCGCGCCGGTTCCGGACATGATGACCGCGCTAGTGTTTCAGAACGCTGCCTGTGCATGGCGCTGCTGGTACTGTTTCGTTCCGGAGGAGTTACTGAAGGCCGATCTCAATCGCTCAGCGTGGTTCACGGCAGCGGAACTGGTCGACCTATATCGTCAAATCCCGGACGGCCCTCGGATCATCGACCTCTCGGGAGGGTCGCCGGACCTGGTGCCCGAATGGACGCCTTGGATGATGCGAGCGCTCGCCGATGCTGGCCTTGCTAAAACGACCTATCTCTGGACCGACGACAACCTTAGCACCACCTATCTGTTCGACGCTCTGCCGCCTGACGACCTCGCGCTGCTGCGTCGCTACCGCAACTATGGTCGCGTTTGCTGCATCAAGGGCTTCGACGGGCGCTCATTCGCTTTCAACACAGGCGCCGCGCCTCGGGATTACGACCACCAATTCGAGGTGCTTCAGCGGGTGCTTGAACTGGGGCTAGACGTCTACGGATATGTGACGTTGACGTCCCCGCACGATGATGGCGTCGCTCACGGCGTCGCCGACTTGATCGACCGCCTGCAGACAATTGATCCACACTATCCGCTCCGCGTAGTTCCCTTGCGGATCCAGGTGTTCACGCCGGTCGAACAGCGTCTTGCCCGTGATGATGCTCGTGAGAGAAGCCTCGTCGTCCAGGAGGAAGCTATAGCAGCCTGGACCAGCGAGCTTGAGCGCCGCTTTCCTCCAGACCTGCGTGCGTTGCCAATCTGTGACGTGCCGCTTCTTACGAGGCCGGCATGATCGCTTCACGCCGCTCCTTGTCGCAGGCTGCATTTGCTGCACGGATCGATATCGCTACCAAGTCAGCGATCACGGATGGCGCGACCAGCTTTGCAGCGCTCTTGCGGGGACTACCTAGCGTTTATCCAACCGAGGCCTTGGCGTCGGTCGATCGGCTAGTAGACGACAAGGCAATTGACCCTGCCGTTGCGGCCTCAATCCGCCGAGAGGCATCCGTCACCGCTGCAGCTGCGGTGGCCGAGGGTCGATCTCTGTTACCGCTTCCGCACCCGTTGGACTACGAATGGCGGTTCACGCCTGACGCTGCACGTTCGCTGCTCAATCGCGCCGCCGACTTGACGCCCGCTAAAGGAGACCTGCTCCTGTTCGGAACGCCGGGCCTTGCCGTCGAGGCGCTGACCTTACCTATCGGCCGGCGCCTAGCCTTCCTCGCCGAGGGCAATGACATCACTGATCGTGTCCTCGCCCTCAATCGTGCCACTGGATCTCCGCTGGCCATCGCGTTCTGCAGCGGCGGTCTACCCCGTGAGAGCGCCGACGCGGTCCTTCTCGATCCACCCTGGTATCTTGATTTCGTACGTCCCATGCTTTCGGCCGCTGCGCACGCGTGCCGCCCCGGAGGCGTCGTGCTGATCAGCCTAGCGCCCAACGGCGCGCGGCCGAGTGCGGAGGCCGATAGGCATACCACCATTGGCTTCGCCCGACGGCTCGGACTCGCCGTGATAGACCATTCACCGCTGGCTATCGGGTATGAAACACCCTTCTTCGAGCGCAACGCTCTGGCAGCCGCCGGCATCTATCCGCCGCCGCAGTGGCGTCGCGGCGACCTTGTGGTGTTCAGAAAGACGTGCGCACCCACAAGGCCGCCGCCTGCGTCTTCGGTCCGCCGTCGTGAATGGAACGAAGTTGGCATCGGCCGCATGCGACTGTTCATAAGAAGAGCTGACGAGGCGAACTCTGACGAGGCAAGCCTGACATCGTTGGTCGACGGCGATATCTTGCCAACCGTAAGCCGCCGCGATCCCCGCCGTCGACTGGCCAACGTCTGGACTTCCGGAAATCGCATCTTTCACACAGGCAATCCACAGCTTGTGCTTGAGGCGGCGATTTCGTGCGCTGGCGAAGCGATAGGATCTGGTGTTCAACCTCGGCTCTGGAGCACAATTCGCGAGCGTAAGACGCTGGAGCGAGTCGCGGCCGAGCTGCGGGCCCTCGCAGCGATCGAGGCGCAAGAAGAGGGCAAAGTGCCGACAGTTGCGACGGAACGGAGTGTGGCTTGGAGGTGGAGCTCAACGAACTACTCAAGCAGGTCGACGGCCACGATTTCTGGCTGACCTATCTCTCAGACGCAGCCCGGCCGACGAGCTGGATCGGCATCCATCTTGCAATCTTTGCCGAGCCGTTCCTTTCAATGGTCCTCTCCGGCGAGAAGACAATCGAGTCCCGCTTCAGTCGCAATCGGTGCGCGCCTTACGGCGAGATCTACGACGGCGACATTATTCTCCTTAAGGAGGTGGCTGGGCCGATCTGCGGCCTAGCGCTCGCGCGTCGTATCTGGTCCTATGACCTCGGCCACGAACCGCTTGACCACATCCGAAATCGCTTTGGCGCGGGCGTCCGGGCCGATGATGAATTTTGGTCCTCTCGTGCCGACGCTCTTTATGCAACCTTGATTGAACTCGATGCACCCACTTCAATCGCGCCGGTAAGCTGTGATAAACGTGACCGGCGGGGCTGGGTGTCCCTGCGATCGCGTCAGATGACATTTAGTTTTGCATGAGTTTGTTGCTCTGTTTTTCAGGCCAAATTGGCAGCGGCAAGTCCTCTGTCAGCACAGCGGTTGCCGCAGCACTGGGCTGCGGACGGACTAGCTTTGGCGATTACCTGCGGAGCGAGATCGCTCGTCTGGGCGGTGATCCAAACGACCGCAAAGCATTGCAGGACTTTGGTCAGAAGCGGGTCGAGGACGATTCAGCGGCATTCTGCCGCGACGTACTTGCTGCCGGCGGTTTTCAAGCTGGCGACAACTTTGTGATCGACGGCATCCGGCATGTCGAGATATTTGAGCTACTTGCAGCGGTGGCCAAGCCATCCGAAGCCCGCCTATTGTATCTCGGCGCCCCCGAGACTACGCGCAACGACCGAGTTCAATCCAGGGACGATGCCCAAGATTTCGTGCGAGAATCCACCCATCAGGTCGAGACCGAATTGCAAGACGCGCTCCCAAAACGTGCTGACGCCGTTATTGACGCGAGCCAACCATTCGATCGGGTCGTGGCTGACTGCGTCGAATTGGTCCGCAGCTGGCAGCAGCGCTTTGTGATACGCAATCGTCGCTCGAACTCGACATCCAAGACTAGGGCCCGCGAACGCGACGACGGCACATAAGCAAGCCGCTGCCCGCAGATTTGAACGCTTGGACTACGCTTTGCACCGAAGTCGGTTGAGCGGCTTGGCGGGAAAAAGAGAGGCAAGAAGATGGATAAGACGCTTGAGAAGAAAGTCGACGGCAAGGCTGATGTCTATCTTCACAATCATCTTGCCAATTCGGCTTACTGGTTCAAACGACAGATCGAAAAAGAAAATCGAGGACGGTCAGCGAGACGGTATCGCCTTTGACTACCTCGCTTGCGCCGTGTCGATCGCCTTCACAAACGAGGCGCACATCAACTTTTTCGGCATGAAGTGCGTGAAGGGGTTCGTCGAGC
Source organism: Bradyrhizobium elkanii WSM2783 (assembly GCF_000472865.1). Classification (GTDB taxonomy): domain Bacteria; phylum Pseudomonadota; class Alphaproteobacteria; order Rhizobiales; family Xanthobacteraceae; genus Bradyrhizobium; species Bradyrhizobium elkanii_A. Next base: position 17,503 of record NZ_AXAP01000062.1, read on the forward strand.
GCGAGCCGATTGAGAGCAAAGTTGCCACGGTCTTTACCACGTTCAAGCTCCCGGTTATCTGGGAGACGCGGCCGTTAAGCTCTTTCCGGGCAATGAAGAACCTGCGGGACGCCCTCGCCCACGGAAAGCCGGCAGAGATTTGCTACAACAAGGTCGTGTGCGCTACGCCCGACCAGGAAGAGATCATCAATAACCTCAGAGCAAACTGGCAAAAGGCGCTCACCCACCAGCCGATTATGGACGCCTACAAGGACATGGACGACGTCTTCAAGCTCTTGCTGAAGAAGTCAGGATTGAGCCTGTTCGACACCATTGAGCAGACCAATTATACCATCAGCCTCATCGAGAAAAAGTAGGCTAACCACCTCTCGTGCTCATTCACTCGGCGCAGGGACGCGATTTGTGATCGAACATTTGTATCGTTTTCGACCGCTGTATTGGCTGCTCGAAAAGGGAGAACTCGAGAACCAGGAAATCTACTTTGCGAAGCCCGAACAGCTAAACGACCCGATGGAGGGTTTTCGGGACATCTTCTGGAAAGGTGATGCGATCGTCTGGAGGAGCTTTTTTCGGCATTATATTCTTTGCCTCGACAACGCTTTCGGTCAGCTTTTGCTCTGTGGCGAACAGCACCCCCTTGGATGGGAGCATATTCCCGTCTTCAATCACGGGAACATCAACGATGGAGCGCCGCACAAGACGCTGGAAGAGGAAGTCGTTGAAGCGTTTTTCGTGGAGCCTTGCGTTGCAGCCCTAATCGACGCGCTCGCCGCACGCGTCCATCCGATTCGCCGCGACGAGCTTGCCGCACACCTCCGCAGCGTTCACATGCTCGCTCTTCATCTGATACGGGAGGCCTATAGCCGCAAGGGCCTTCAGCCCGAGAGCCCGGACTCCGCCGCACTTGCCACGAAGTTCAGGCAAGCGATCTCCCTCACGACGCAATCCATCGTCAAGTTCCAGGAGGTAGAGAAACAGCACCCGTTTACGGAGCATCAAGTCGATGCGTTCTACATCGCACGCCGGCAGCTGGTCTCCCAACTCGACTTCATCCACTACTACAACGGGACCATCGACTTTGAGCAATCCAATCGAAACTTTGTCTTTCTGACCTTCCCCGATGAATTCGCACAGCGGGTCGAAACGCTCGTCTATCCGGAATGGTATACGGCCTGCTTCATGCGCGATTGCCGGAACTCGTCCGTTTGGGGCAACTATGCCATCAATCACACCGCCGTCTGTTTGAAGTTTCGCGTCTCAGAGCTTGGTGGCAAACCCGTTCTGCCCCTGCGGCAGCCTTACGCCATCAATGCTGAAGGCATCTTGTATGATTTCCGACCGCTGGAGTTTCGGGAGATCACCTACGAAAGCCAGCATCTTCCCGTCGATTTCTTCCGCTCGCTCGGCCGCTTTCCCATTCCCGTCCTTAGGCGGCACTGGTACTCCGACGGTGCGGGAAACCGAAGTCCCTGCGGCGACGATATCTTCCGTGCAGACGAGGCATGGCTCGCGCGTTATTGGGATTCCTTCTATCACGCGATCACACGCAAACTGAAGGATTGGCAATACGAGGAGGAGTACCGGCTCGTCATCGATAACCAGCATTGGGACTTTCGTGAAGTGCCGGCACGCAAGCTGGCCTATCGGTTCGAAGACCTCGACGCGATAATCTTCGGGATGAAAACTCCGATGAAGGAAAAGCTCGAAATCTGCAAGATTATCGAGAAGAAGTGCCGCAAGGTGGGGCGAAAGGACTTCAAGTTTTATCAGGCTTATTACGCACGGTCGACCGGCACCATTGAGCATGCCGAATTGACCTCATTGAAATTCACGGAGTGATACACCGGTTTCCTGCGGTAGCCATCATTCAAAACGTCCACTCCCGCGGTCTTCCCTCAATTCGGAGCGGCGCCATTTCTCAACATCTTCGGCCAGCGCGACCCGCGTCTCGCGGAAAACTGCCAACAGCGCGGGATCGGAACCGATTTCTAACTTGTCCAACAGATGAAGCCGCGCCTCGAACGCCGACGCAATGGAACCCTCGATACTCATCGGCCAGAGATGATGCGCAATCCCACGAAAGACCGAGACCGGTTCCGGTGCTTTCTCCAGCAGCGCCTTGACCAGCGACCGCCACTCCTTGGGGGTCTTGTCGGCACCGCTCTCAAATAAAGGAGCTATCGCAGCCGCGAACGGATAGCGGGTAACGGAATCGACCTCACACCACGCCAGCAGCGTATCGTCCGCAATGGAATTGAGCGGATTCTGCCGCTGCTGCGTAATCTCATCTATGATCTTGATGCTCGCCTTTCGATCATCATCGTCGCCCTCCGTCAACACATCGAGCATGGCCTCCGGCTGAACCACGAAAAGAGCCTGTACAAGTTCATCATGCTCCCACGAATAGAGTTCGGAGGCGTGAAGGGCTGCCTTCAGATCGCGCCAAATCTTCTGCGCAACAGGAGCCCCTTCCATTCCGACCAGACATCTTCGCGCAATGTCTCCCAGCATGTGATCGTCGTTCTCTGCCTGGTGCGATCGGGGCACGAATTTATGTTGCGCGAGCAAGGTGCGCCCCGCCTCGGCCATCTCCGGTAAGAGCGGCTCACCCGCGTGGGTGTTCGAATGTAGGCGCATGTAAAGAATATCGAGCGCGACGGGGCTACCCCCGGGCTTCACACGAATCGCGGAGATTAAGTCGCGGAACTGCGGCCCTGGAATAAGGGCGCAAACATCGCCACCGGACAGACTACCAAAGCGATCGATCGGTGCACGGCCAAGGTCCAGCGCTTTCCGCAGGCGCGCAACACCGGCTTCGTTGATCGGAAAACTCGTCTGAAGCTCCGGCAACCATTCGGCAAGCACTTCGCCTTCCAGCGCCGCATCAAGCAACGCTTCAACCAAGTCCGCGTTCCGCTCGCGCAGGCCTCTGAGAAACCCGTGCAGCACATGGATGTTCGGGCGATCGGTGGAGCTCACCTGAGCAACGAGGGCTTGCCATGTGGCCCGTGCATCTTCCGCTCCCAGCGCTAGCCCGCGTCCGAATTCGCTTAGCCTTCCTCCACCCCCAATCAGCTCAGGCAACAGGGTCGCAAATGCGCTGGCATCGACAACGACATCCCGACCGAGTTTCTCGACGGATGCTTGAGCCCGGGCCAGGGCCTTCGCAGCATCCTCCTCAAGCTCCTCGGTATCTCCGGAGCCCGTATCGGTATAGTCAAGGCTACGCCCGTCGCGAGTTCTTAGGACGATCCCGCGCACGCGGTTGACCAGATCCTTAGGGCGCAGGAACTCTTCCAGCGCCTCAAGCCGTCGCAATGATTCCGGCTCTAACCGCTCGCCATCATATTGCCGCGCCTGACGTACGGCGATCCAGCTATCCGGCCAGAAGCCGCCAGCGGCGAGTGCCTGCGCAAGCCGCTCCAGCACGTCCAGCCGCCCACCATCCCGCCACAAGCCACGAAATTGCCGGGCAAACACCCGGCGCACGCGCTCGCTCACTGGCAAATTGCCGAGCGCAAACCGCTCGGTGATCTTCAGGACCTCTTCAAACCAATCGCCAACTTCCCGGCCATTCTTGGGTTGATAGCCGTAGTCGCGCGAGCGGGTACCGAACTCAAAACCCGAAAACGGCCTGAAATTGTCCGTTTCCAGCATGGCTTCCAACGCCTGAATCCCAAGATGCTGATCGAGGGCATCATCGGACGTGAGGAACCCATCCAGCACGTTCAGCCGCATAGCCAGAGGAGCGCGGGTCCCTGAAAACACGATGTAGAAGAGGGAAGCGAACGCCCTTTGCGCCTCTCCATCGATACGTCGGGCCTGCCGCACCTCGCCAAACTTGCGTAGCAGCGCGATCGAATAGGTTCGCATCGTAAGCCAGCGATCGTATGAGCCGGATGTATCGCCCTCCGCGCAGCAGCGTGTCCTCACCTGCGCGTGCGAAAACGTTCTCAAGCGCAGAAAGCGTCGCCTCGGGCAGAACGGGCGCAACATTCTCAAATATCGCTTGCCCGGTATCATTGAGTGGCAGCACATCGGAGAGCATCCCCCCCGGGCGCCAGCCACTCCCCGACGATCGCTTGTGCCTCCTTGCTACCGGCAAGGTAGCCGAGGCGGCGAGAGAACGAACTCAGTAGCCGTGATGATGGCCCGTTCACGACGGCGGTTTCGATCACGGCATAGGGGATATTCTGCAGCGCCCGTGCGGCCAGGCGGTTGGCAATGGCGTGGGGAAGAACCGCGCGCCATTCGCGGCGTTGCTGCAAGAGATCGCGCCGCTTTAACTCGGCCGCCGCCGTATACACTTCCTGCGCCGATCTTCCGATCAACCCGCCAAGCACCGGCAACTCGGCATTCTCCCCCGTCAACGCCTCCCCTTGGAAGGAATAGACTAGGGAGCAAACTTCGGCGATTTGCAACAGGCCGGCATCTTGCCCCTGGCGCTGCTGGAAGAGGCGCGTGAACAATTCGGTATTGGAGAGATTGGCGACCGTCTCGCTCTTCTTGACGGTGCCAGCTAACGCAAGCGCGATCCGCGCGTTGCCGCCTGAGAACTCGGCAATCGTCCGCGCATCGACCTGCGAGACCTCAGAAAATCGCGCCCTAACCAGCTTCTCGATCAGCGGGAGCGAAGACGTTTCCAGCGAAAAGACATCCGTGCCTTCCGGCGCCTCGTCCTGGATATCGTACTCGATGGAAATTACACTGATGGCGGCGCCCGACGTTTGCGCGATCTGGGCCACTTGCTTGTGTATCTCCGGTGGGCAGTTGTCTATAACGAGGATCGCGCGCGTCTCGCTTGCAACGAGATCAGATGCCATTCCCTTTGGCGGCGGATCAAGCTCATCCGCCGCATCGGCGTAAACGGCGAGTGAGGGATCGAGCGCGTTGGCCCCGATCGCAGGATCGAATAGAGCTTCGACGAGACGGGTCTTGCCGACACCCGAGAGGCCCACCAGCCGCACAACTTGGCCAGGTTTGCGAAGCTTCTCGCGGATGCGATCGATCCCCTCGACCGCCGACAGGCCCTCGCCATCATCCTTGCGCCCCGTCTTGATGCGGGCCGCCTCGTCCAGAAGATAAGTCTTGTCCGCGCCAGCGGGCATGTGCGACCAGGAGCCAAACGCCTGCCAGCCCGGAACGGATTTTCCGATCCGGGAGCGGACCCACAAGATCGTCCCCGCGTGTTCGCGGACCCAGGTCGCGATGCGGCTTCGGTCATAGAAATCGAGATGGAGATTGCCTGCATTAGCCACGCCGCTCACGGCTTCCGCCATGGCCGCGCGCCGTTTGGTCAGAGCCGAGTCCGCAGTCGATCCGGTCGAGCTGACGATGATGTAGGCGCCGGAGGCCGCTGCCAGCGCTTCGATCACCGGTCGCACGCTCCCCTTTGGTTTCATCTCCTTCGGGATTTCCGCGGGCGGCATATCCGGCTTCTTCACCTGAAATCCGGTCGCCGCACATGGGATAAAGCCCTCGATCACCGTCCCGGCCGGAAGGGATACACGCACATCGAGCCCGCCATCCTTCGCGTTTTGGTCACCCCCATAGGTCACGGCTGACAGAGGCAGGTTTGCACGCCGCAGCACGGCCTCGCAAAGAAGGCCGATCAGGGTCCGCAAATCCTCATCATTCAGGGCCGCGATATCGTCGCGTGTGATTTCAAACATGGGTTGAGGTTAAGAAAAGCACCACCGGGCGTCAAACAGCATGCGGAATGTCAAGGAGAGGTCTCCACAACGCTTTGCAAGGGCTATTTTCCGAGGTGGCCGTCATGAATGTATTTGGGATCGAACTCGGCCAGCGCCGCAAGCGGGTCGATAGGCGCCCCCCAAATCCCGCGCCGCTGCTCGGGTGGCAGCGCCCAGAATTTCTCGAGGCCCGCCCGGTTGGCAAAATGCGGCCAAAGGCGATCGTCAGCGATAATCCGTCTAAGCGCCTCCCGCGCCACATACTCGATCACTGCCTCCTTCTTGAGAATTCCGAGCCGTTTCTCGCGGTCGAAAGGCTCAAGGAGCCGGTCCTCATGCAAATGTTCGACGGTACTGCGGTCGCTATAGATTTCGCCCATCATGTCGTCGTGATCGGACCCGATGAAGAGTCTGGATCGGCTCTTGAAATCGGCTCTGCCCTGGCCCGGGCGTGAGAGAACAAGCCCATCGATGCAACGCGCATATTGGTGAAGACGATCCAACAAATCGCGCTCCGTGCGGGTCTGAACATAGAGGCACAGAACGCGAAACAGCCGCCAGTGAGTGTCTCCCTTGGCCATCGTGTTGAGCTTGGCCAATTGCACGGCAAGACCGGCAGCCGACCGCAGATCGGCCTGCGATACCTCCGGATAAGGCCGAAAATCATTCGGCACTGAGGCTTCTAGGTCCCGCGTTTGCCTAACACCAATCTCGCTCTCTTGGCGGGAGCCGGTTATAATCACAGGATTGTCCGCTGTCGCGAAAGGACTGCACAGCAAAAGCCCGCGATAGAATTGCCAGAGCCGCTGTTGAAGCATCTGGTCTTCGCCATCGAGCACGCCCGGTTGCCGCGAACGGAGCTTGCTCAGGATGAAAACGTCGCAGTCCTCAACTTCCTCCGCCCGGATCGATCCCAGCCACTCGCGCCAGTGAGCGGGCATCTTGAAGGCCGCGCGCGTTAGCACTGTCAATTCCGGTGAGATTGCCTCATCCGTAAATCCCGCCTCGTCGCTTTTGAGGCTCAGGCCAAGCAATGCGTATTTATCGCCTTCAGCGAGCCAATTCAGGGAATCACGATCACTCATGCGCCATTACCTGTCCTGTCGGTCGCCCAGAAGCGATAACTCACCAGCACCGTAAAGTAGATCAACAACGCCGCAAGAACAGCAACACTCCCCTCGGCGCTGATCCTAAGGCCCAGAAGCTAACCTGAAGCTTGGATTCACGTGGAGAAACTGTGCCGACTTGGCGCGGCATTCCTTTGTGTCGGGCTTGGGCTGATGCCGGAGCTGCGGTCCGACCATGCTTCCTATATCGATCATCGGCTGGCCGTTCTGAAGCGCGATAATCGTGCGACCTTTACGGCAGCGGCGCATGGTCAGCGGGCGGCGGATTATCTCCTTGGCTTACAGCGGGCTCCTTAGCTCGCTGTATCGGAGCCCTCGGGCATGTTCCAGCCGATCAAGGCATTAGCCTCATCGTTGACGCCTCCGCAAATCGCTGCGAGCGCTTCGGTTGTGTCATCTGTCTGCCAGTCTCCCTGCGGGGCATGTTTATGTTGAAGCCCCCAAGCATAATCGCCCTCCTTTCTCTCTAGTGCAATCAGCCCAACACCGGCGAAAGGGCGTCCGACATCGACGAGCACACCGTGCGTAGCGAGATGTCCTTCGAGGTTCGGAGCGCCCTCAAAGTCGGGCCGGCGAAAGATCGGCGTTCCCGGCCTTCCGTACGCTGCATGCCACAAAACCCCGCTGCCGCAGGCTTCGGGCATATCCTTATCGGCGTAGTATGGCATAAGGTCTTGCCTGCCGGCGACGAGCCCCAGCCGATCCACCACCGCAAGACCGAAGGTCGGCCCCTTTGCGAATTGACCACCGGATTTAAAGGCCTTGACCATCTTCTCACGCAAGATGTCGATGACGCGGATCAGGGAACGCGGATCGTAAGTCGAGGTCTCCCCAGCCTTCTTGTAGGGAGCGATTTCGCCCTCGCTCGTCGCAATCGATTTCCCCGAGGCAAGCTGCTCGTGAAGGTCCACCGCCTGATCGATCGCATCGACCGACATGGCATCCTGTCGCAGGTCGCCATCGACGACATCCAGCGACTTCACTTCCACAAAGAACTGCTTTCCACTTTCAAGCTCGCAGTGGAAATCCGGCGTCTGCACACCTTTGATTTCGTCGATCCGCGCAGTTTTGATTTTCGAGCGGAGAAATTCGAATACCAGCGCTTCGCTGTAGAGTTCGAACACCTGCGCATAAGCGCGGGTGTTAGGCGCGTTCACCGCGTCCCCGATCCGGTCGCAGATCTTGCTCACATAGGATTTGAGGGTGAGGTCACGATGGGCGGCAAGATCCAGCGCACGCAAGCGCATGGAGTCGATCTGCACCAAGCTAAAATTTCTCGTCCAGGATGATAGCGCCTGTGCGTGAGCAGCGAAGGCGATACTCGCCGGAAAGGCAATCGCTTCGGCCTCCTTATAGCGCTGCTGCAACTCGGCCTGGAGGGCTGGCGAGTCGCCAAGCCCTGCATCCTGGAATAACTCCATCATCCGCTTGTACGCCGGGACTGCGGGCGAATTGCCATCGATCGAAACGAGCGCCTCGATCCCATCCATTACATCGAGCTCAATCCAGCTCAAGAAGCGCGCACGCTGAGCCTTAATCTGCTGGACGTGGTAATTGGCGAAAGCCTTGTTGAGGTTTGACGTGAGGTCGGTTTTCTTAAGACCGAAGAGCGCATTGAGCATAGTTATGTCCTGAAACGAAATTCTATCCTGAGACGTATCTACATAAACTCTAAACTTTGGCGAAGGCATGCACACGATCCAGAATTGCCCTGCCCGAAACCAATCTATCGATATTTCTTGCTGCAATTGTGCACTGCGGGAGCGTAGCTCCCTCAGCGCGAAAGCCGTCCATCCGGCAAGATGAAATGCGCGCGCACCGCCGTGACCCGCTCGAAGCCCTCGACGCTCACTGCCTCCGAGATCACGCCCACCAGACGCCAGCCCCAGGCGCCATCGATGAAGACCGGTGCAAGCATCGGCCCGCCCGAGATGCCGCCGAGGTCATAGCCATCCGGCGGTAATCCCACTCCGCGAACATCGATCCAGTACTCGCGCTCGAGCTGACAGCAGAGCTGGTGGTCCGTGAAGCTAGTAAGGGGCGTTATGGCGCTGTGAAGGCCGAACACCATCACATGCGGTCCCACCGCATCGCGTTCGCAGCCTGGAAAGCCGCCAAAGAACACGCCTTCTTTCGGCGGATTCGGCGGCAGCGGCCATGCTCCGTCGCTGCCCTGCACGATCTTCTTGCCTGTCGCCGCGATCTCCTCGGGCGTGACCCGAAAGGTTGCGATGTCGAGCCCGAGATCCTTGCCGTGGGCGATCAGCCGCTCCTCAGGGTTGAAGCCGATATTGCCGGTCTGGCAGCTTCGGATGCGCTGCGTCCGATGGTCCTCAACGAATTGCTCGAACACGTGCCCGGCGGTGACCGCGAAAGGCCCCCGCCCACAATCGAGGAAGAACATGGATCCCTGCCGAGGCAAAAATGGTGTTTCCAGCACTTTTGACTGATAGCGCCACACGAACCAGGTGACATAGGCCGCGCCGCTGTTGTTCATCCGCCGCCCGAACTCCTGCATCTCGGGCGATTTCCTCTCTTCCTCACTGAGCTTGCTCAAGTATTCCGGCGTGAAAGGCTGTGGCGGCTCGGAAGGCGCAAGCTCCTCGGGTGCGGTGGGGATGATCAGGCGGGCCATGCCGCCATCACATAGGAACAGGGAGCAGCAACACAAGCGCGTCAGGGGTGGTCGGCCGTCACCGCCGGGAAAATCCCTTCGTCAACAGGGTCGGCACCCCAAACCCGTCATACCGAAGCCGCCCCTTCGGCTTCAACCACAACCCGCGCCACATGGTGGCGGTCATTTCCAGCCACTCCGGTTCTGCGAAAGGCGTGCCGCCTGCCTTGGGATGGAAGAGAACGCGGTGCCATTGCGGCTTCGGGGTGGTCCAGTGCTCAAGCCACACCAGGGTTTCGGGGCCGATATCGAAACGCGCCCAGACCTGGGCCGCTATCGTTTCCACTGCATTGGTGATGCTCATGCCGGGATTGCCCGGCGCTGGCGCGCAGACCACGGCAGCCCGGCCATCGGGCAACAGGATCTGCTCGATGTAGCACACGCCGTCATGGGCCGCCCGATAGGCAAAGAGCTCCATCTGGTTTTCGACCTGCCATAGCGGAAACCGCCAGGCCTCGCGTTTGCGGGACTTGGCGCTAGCATCGCTTCCGATCGCCGCCGCGACAGCCGCTGGATCGAGGCGCTCCCCGCCCAGAATCTCGCCCTTGGCCACCGCCTGATAGAGCCGCTTGCGGTACGCAAGCACTTCTCCCGAGGTAAGGCCCTTCGCCAAGCGTGTGGGCGGTCGTATTCATCGTGGTGGTCGAGACAGAGGAAAACGAGATTGACAGGCCGGTTGTCGGAGGGATCCTGATTGAGATGCGCGATCTGCCCCTTGCGTTCGTTGCGGTCGCCTCTAGGGCCGAAACAAAGGCAACAACGTCGAAGCGACTGCTTCAAGATTGCTGTCGCCGTTTTCTGCGACAGAGGACGACGCGTCTTGGTTTGCAGCCGGCGGGGAGCAGATTTGCGGTGAGACATCGGGCAAATTATCGACATCCATGCGGATAGATGCAAGCCGAATGGTCGGGGCAGCCTTTCCGCTGACGGGTCTGCAGGACCGGGCTCCAGACCCAAGCCTCCCTCGCCGCAAGCATCAGCGCACGGGCCCCTCGTGGATAGGGCGAGCGTCGCCGGCACCGACTAGGAGTTAACGGCTCCCCCCGGCCTTCGTCGTCTCCGACGAAGAAGCTCCTCCGGGTCCACTCCTAAGGCCTCAGCTATTCGCTCCAGCACCAACAGAGAGGGGTTCCTCTTCCCCGTTTCGACACCGCTCAGATACGTTTGATGGACCTGAGACCTGTCGGCGAGCTCCTCTTGGCTGAGTTTTCTTGCCCGACGCAATTCCTGAATGTTGAGGCCGACTCGATCCTGCAATCGCATGCAGGGAAAGCAAAAGAAACCAGTCCTTTAGCCCATAGACTATGAGTCATAAAATGTGCAATCATTGACCTTGGGGGAATAGAGAAAGCTATGTAGTGGAGCCGCACTTGAGGCCCTTCGTCGAATATGGCGGTGTTACCTCGAAGCTCGGGTACCGCGACGCGTCATCGGGACAGGTAATTACTTTAGTCGAGATCCCATCCGAAGCGGTCGAACGAGCGATTTTCGCCAGTGTTTCGGTAGAGATCGCTTTGTCGAGTGACGGGGAGATTGCTTCGAGCGCAACTGGCACACTGTCAGGGTGCTCTCTTGCGAAGAACACAACGTCGATCGACCGGCTGGTAGAAGCGTTCTTAAGCAGCGATAACCTGCACATGGAAGAGGTCACCGAACAGGATCTTCAAGCCCTCCTAGCGCGGCTCCAAAAGTCCGTCGACGCAGTACGACGTTCGATCGCCCTCCTCCAGCACGCAACATTGTAGAGCTTTGTCAGGATGAAGCAGCCGTCGGGCCAACCGCTGCGACCTTTCTGGACTTTCGAAAATCTGCATCGCCCTCGAGAAACGCCTCAAGCATGAACGGTATCAGCTCTGCTACTTCTTCCTTGCTGCCGTAGGTCTCTGCATAAAAAACAGCGTACTCACGAAGCCGCTGCGCCAGGGAAGGCGTGAGCACAATTGTCATCTTGACCGGCGTCCGATCGGGCAACTTCGCAAGCTTCATCCCTCACCTGCCTTGCGCCGCGGTCTGAACGTCTTGATATGGCTTCAGCACCAGATCCTTCGAAACAATCACCCGCAGCGGCCATCCGGGCCGCACCGTAATCGTCGGCTGCACGTCGAGTTCGCGCTCCACAAGGCGCTGTCCCGCACGATTCGTTGTTTGCTGCGTGCTTTCCCGCAGAGCTTTTACGAGGTCGCTCTCGTCGTTTCCGATCGATAGCTGAGTCCCCACCCCGATCAAGGTCGCCAGGGCCACACCCTTGAGCAACTGCCAGGTATGGAAGTCCACCTGGTCCTCGAGCCCGGCATAGCCCGCAACGTCTGTGGCCGGAAGGTTCTCGATCACGATTGAGTTGCCATTCGGGAGGATAAGCCGGCTCCAGACGACCAGCGCCCGCTTCTGGCCAAAGGCGACGACACTATCGTACTTGCCCACGATCCTTGTCCCCTGGGGGATCAGGAGATGCTCGCCGGTTACCGTGTCGTAGACGTTCTCGGTGACCTGGCCGATGGTGGTCCCAGGCAGATCCGAATTCAGGCCCGTGACGAGGCTCGCCGGGATGATCGATCCCGCCATTACCGCATAGGTGGATGGCGCCGGTTTGAGCGCATGGGAATTGGTGGTTTCCGTGTCGGCTTTCGCGCCCACAAACGCAAGCTTTCGCGCTTGCGACGAGGGAATGATCTCGCTGGATCGGTCGATCATCGCCTGCGCCGTCTTTGCGAGTTCCGCAGCAGAGGGGTCTGTATCAGGCGTTGAAGGCCGGAATGCGGATGGAGCAGCAGCCGGCGTTTCGGTGGTGCTTGCCTGCTTGCGCTTGTCCTGCTTCTCCGACAGCCGAAAGAACAAGCCCGACTCCTTTGCCTGCTGAGCGATCCGCGTCTGTCGGATACGCTCAGCCCGTTCGGCGTCTTCCTCCGGATTGTTCCGGAAGCTCGTGTCCGCTGCCGTGCCGGCCTTCTTCTCGTTTACGGCAAAGGCCCTGCCAATGTCCCCAGGCGACGGCGGTCCAAGCCGCGGCGTCGATGGCGGCAACTCCTCATAGGACTTTGGCAGCTTGCTCAGCCCCTCGGCGGTCTGCTTGCGGTCGGTATTGTAAAGCTCCGTCCGCTCCGACTGCTTGAAGGAGTGCGGTCGGAACGCAATGAGTATCGCTCCGCCAACAAACAGCGCCGCAACAGCGCAGCCGATCATGAGAGCGCGCCTGTTGAGACGCCGCACGGGCCGTGGCCGCGCCCGCAGCTCCAGTGGCTCGGGACCCGGATCCAAGCTCGTCATGAAGCGCTCCCAGTGCTGAAGATCTGAGACACCGGGCGCGCGTCGATGCGGATGATCCGGACGACGCGCTGCGGATCTTCGCCAAGACGAAGCTCAGCGGCGCCGAACATTCGATCGACAATGTAGTAGGAACCGCGGACCCGGTAGTTGACGAGGTTCGGCCGGCCATCGGCGCCGGCGACGAACAAAGGCGGCGCTTCGCCTTGCGACAGGCCGGACGGCATCTGGATATAGACCTTGCGGCCGTCGTCGAACGCGCGCACCGGCCTCCATGGCGGATCGTCGCCTTCAATGCGATAGCGGAAATTCAAACTGTCGAGCCGCACGCCGCGATCGGCGATCCGCTCCTCGCCTTCCTGGGCAGCGACGTTCTGCTTGTGGAGCGCGACAAGCGTATCCGTCGGATACGTCCATGAGATGGACGCCATGTAGGTCTGCTTGGTCGAGACGAGCTCGAGGTGATAGGCGCGCCGATCGGTAAGCACCACAAGGTTCGTCTGAATATCCGGCAGCGTCGGCTTGACCAGGATGTGCACGCGCCGCGAACTCCCCTGACCGCTCGACGTATCGCCGACGACCCAGCGAACCGTATCCCCGGTGGAGACGTCGATCAGTTCCTCACCCGGTTGAAGCGCGATCGTCGAAACCTTCTCCGGACTGGCATAGAGCCGATAGAGCGCGCCCTCCGTCCAGGGATACACTTGAATGGCGTTGATATACCCGGCGCGCGTGGGTTCCATCCGCGCCGCCTTGTTCGCCTTCGCGATCGCCTGCTCCGGCGGCAGTTTTTCTTCCTTGGCACCCTTCGTCGGAAGCGGCTTCAATTGGCCCGGCAACGGTAGGACCTTGGGCGTTTCGACGACTTGCACCGGCGCCGGCGGATCGCTCTCTGGAAGCGCCTTCTCAAATGTCATCTCATCATAGGGCGCTTCGAGATTGAGCTTGGTGGCACATCCGGCAAGCCCAATCGACAAGGCAAGGACGCTGGCCGACGCGAGCTTGGTGAGGGCTTTGGAATTCATTTGGCGTCTCCGATGAGGTCGCGCGACCAGTTGAGGGAATGGACGTAGAGCCCGAGGGGGTTCTTCCGCAGCGTTTCGGCGTCTGCGGGCGGCTTGAGAACGGTGGTGACGAGACCTGTGAAGCGCTCGGTCTTCGCGACCGCGCCATTCTCGTAGGTGTTTTCTTTCCAGCGGATCTCGAAGCTGTCGCCGGACGCACGCACCACGGACGTGACCTCAGTGGTCACCGTCTTGGAGCCGATCTTCGTGAACGGATCGGCTTCGCGCGCGTAGTCGTTCAAGGCTTGCGCGCCCCGGTCGGTGACGAAGTCATAGGCATGCAGCCAGTTCGCCCGGACGATGACAGGATCTATCGACAGCGAGCGGACGTTCTCGATGAACCGCGCAAGGAAATGCGCGATCTGCGCGTCGGACGGCTGGTAGGCCTCGAGCGCCGGCCCGACTGCTCGGACTTCACCGAGCCGATCGACCTCGACCACGTAGGGAACGACACCCGAGCGAGCGATCTGGGTAAAGATCGTCAATCCGAGGACGCTGGACAGACCGATTGCTGCCAGCGCTGCCAGCCGCCAGTTGCTGGCCTGAACACGGGCCGATCCGAGCCGCTCGTCCCAGACCTGGGCTGCCTTCTGGTAGGGCGTGACCGGCTCTGGCGTCTCGCCATAGCGGACGGACACACGTTGAAAGGGGTGACCAGCCATGTCCTACTCCTCCCCCAGCTTCGGGCCTGACGAATGCCCACCTTTGTCTCCCTCTTTCAGGGTGTGGGCTGCGAGTTGGGCCGCTTCCCTAGCGTGTCCGCGTCCTGACGGACCCGCCGCACGCCCGGCACCTGACGCAGGTGCTCCGCTCGCTGCGCCGGCCGTGCCCGCGCTCGCTAGCTGATCCACAGTTGAGGCCCGAGCTGATGCGCCGGCGGCAGAAGACGCGCCGCTAAGCGATGCTGCGGAGCGAACCGCAGTCATTGAACCGCCTGCGGCAAGGCGTAAGCCTCCCGCAGCCGCCGCTCCGCCGCCGATCACGACAGCCGCCGCACCCGCCACCGTTCCGGCTGCGGCACCGGCGCCGAGCTGGGGCGCACCCGAGACCAATCCGGCCGCGATTCCTGGGCCGAAGATGCCAAGGCCAAACAGCGAAAGGGCCGCCAGCAACAAGCTCATGGCCGAGACGATATCGACCGGCCGGGTCAGCGTGCTTGCAAGCTGCCCGAAGATGGTCGAACCGATGCCGATGATGATCGCAAGAACCATCACCTTCACTCCCGAGGCGACCACATTGCCGAGCGTCTTTTCCGCGAGGAATGCGGTCTTACCCCACAGGGCGAACGGCACGAGGATGAAGCTTGCAAGCGTCGTCAGTTTGAACTCGATCAGCGTGACAAAGAGCTGCACCGAAAGGATGAAGAACGCGAGCACGATCAGGATCCAGCAGGACAGCAGGATCAGGATCGTCGGCAGGTTGGTCAGCACGTCGAAGCCCGAGAATTGGCCGGTCTCCTCCAGAAGCGGATGGGCGGCCGTGAACCCGGCGGAAGCGACAAAGCCTGGCCGCGCCAGGTCGGCCGCGCTCAAGCTCCCGCCGGACGCCTTCAGACCGATGCTGGAGGATGATGCGAACACAATATCGGCAAGGCTCTTGAAGTTGCCGATAATGAACGCGAAAGCACCGACATAAAGCACCTTCTTGGCGAGTGTGACCATGATGTGGTCGTCCGCCCGTATGCTCCAGGCAAGCCCCGCCAGCGTCAGGTCGATGCCGATCAACGTTGAGCTCAAGAATGAGACGTCGCCGGACAGAAGACCAAATCCGGAGTCGATGTAGCGCGAGAAGGTGTCCGTGAACCGGTCAATGACGGAGAGATCAGCCATGGCGCCCTCACCTACTTGCCGGCGGTGTAGGCATGGCCATCGCCGATGAAGCGATTGAAACGCTCCTTCGCGGCGGCGGACGATGCCTGCTGTTCGGCTGCACGCAACGTGTCCCCACGCGCTTGTGTCGCCATGAGAGCCTGGGTCTGCAACGATTGCTTGATCTGCAGCGCGAGCAGTTCGTTGCCAGACTGTTGGGCCTGTAGCGAGCCGACCGCAGCGGACGAATTTGCCATCAGCGTTCGAAGAGTCTCGCCGTCCTGGTCCAACGTGCCAACGATGGCCGACTGAAGCGTGAGCGACTGCTTCAGTCCATCGTAGCTGTTGTCCCAGCGCGAGGTGGCGTCCTGAACCATCTTGTCGGACGAAACGGCTGCCGCATATTGGCGAGGGTACAGCCGCTCGAAATCCTGTTGGGTTCTCTGCACATCGAAGGAGATGTTCTTGGCCTGACCAATCAGGGTGTTCATCTGATTGATCGTCGACGTGAGCTGGCCGACGACGCTCGTCGGGAGGGCGGCGAGATTCTTTGTCTGATTGCGCAGCGATTGCGCCTGGTTCTCGAGGCTCCTGATCTGATTGTTGATCTGATCAAGCGCTCGTGCGGCAGTCAGGAGATTCTGACTGTAATTGGTCGGATCGAATACAATATCAAACGCGCCAAGCCGTCGCGAACCATTCACGGCGATGACGATCGATAGCATCGTTGTCATGATAACTCTTGAAGTTGTACCCAAGAACGTGCGGCCGACACTTTCGAGCATGGAAGACTCCGGGAATTGAGATTGAGGTCAGGCCTTCTGGGCCTGTTCGAAGGTGCTGATCAGGTTCGCGGCCCAGTGCAGGCCTCGCTCGTCGAGAAAGCGCTTGGCAAAGTGATGGGGGCCCGAGCGGGACAAGACCGCATCGACGGTCCGTTGATCCTCAGGCGAGGACGCCGCGACGAGCGCGAGTGCCACCGGGCCGAGGCCGAGCTCAAACAAGCGGTTTCCGGCGCGGGACTGCAAATAGTAGTCGCGCTTCGGGAAAGCTTCCGCGATCAGGCGAATTTGCGTGTCATTCAGGCCGAACCGGCGATAGGTCTCGGTCTGGGTCGGCTCCAGCGCTCTGGGGTTCGGAAGGAAGATGCGGCTTGGGCAGGATTCGATGATCGCAGGGGCAATCTGGCTGTCGGCGATATCGGCCAGTGACTGGGTCGCGAAAATGACAGAGACGTTCTTCTTGCGCAGCGTCTTCAGCCATTCGCGAATGCGGCTCGCGAACAGCGGATCGTCCAGGAACACCCAGGCCTCATCGAGCACCAGCAGCGTGGGCCGGCCGTCGAAGCGGTCCTCAAGGCCGTGGAACAGATAGGTCAGGACCGGCGCCACCAGCCCTGGCAACGCCATGAGTTCCTCCATCTCGAAGGTGAGCACGTCGGCACCGGAAAGACGGTCGGCGTCTGCGTCCAGGAAGCGGCCGTAGGGTCCTTCCAGCGTGTAGGGCTGCAGTGCCTGCCGCAGCGCGTCGCGGGCCAGCAGCGCGACGAGGCCGGTCATTGTCCGCTGCGACACGGGCGCAGACCCGAGACTTCTTAGCGCCGACCAGAGCGTCTCCTTGACGTCGGGGGTCACGGTCACGCGCTCGTGGGCGAGCACGCCACAAAGCCAGTCGAGTGCCCAGACTTTCGCTCCTTCTTCCGCGACATCCTTGAGCGGCTGAAAGGCAATGCCCCCTTTGGCGCCTAGCTCGTACCAGGACCCGGACAATGCGAGCGTGGTAACCCGTGCCGATCGGCCTTTGTCAAACGTGATCAACTGCGCATTCGGATATCGACGGAACTGCAGCGCGAGCATCGAAAGCAGCACCGACTTGCCGGCTCCCGTAGGACCGACAATGATGGTGTGCCCGACATCGCCGGCGTGGAGCGACAACCGGAACGGGGTTGCCCCCTTGGTCTTGGCGATCAGAAGCGGCGGTCCATCAAGGTGCTCGCATCGCTCCGGTCCGGCCCATACTGCCGACAAAGGGCACATATGGGCGAGATTCAGGGTGTGAACGATCGGCTGGCGGATGTTGGCATAGGCTTGGCCGGGCAGACCGCCGAGCCAGGCTTCCACGGCGTTGACGCTTTCGCGGATGACCGTGAAGCCCCGGCTATTGATCACCCGCTCGACCGCGCGGATCTTTTCGTCAGCCTGATGAGAGTCCTCGTCGCTTACGGTAACGGTCGTGGTGATATAGCCGAAGGCAACCAGATCGTCGCCGAGCTCGGAGAGCGCCGCGTCGGCATCAATTGCCTTGTTGCTGGCATCGGTATCGAGCAGCGCCGCCTGCTCGTTGAACATGACTTCCTTGAGGATCGCTCCGAGCGACTTCCGCTTGGCAAACCACTGCCGCCGGTAGCGCGACAGAGTTGCGTTTGCCTGCGTACGGTCCAGCGGAATGAACCGGGTCGCCCAGCGATAGGCAACGCCGAGCCGATTCAGTTCATCGAGCAAGCCTGGAAATGTGACGTGCGGAAACCCAAGCACGGTCAACGCGCGCAGATGGCTCCGCCCGATCGCCGGCGACAATCCCCCAGTCAGGGGCTCATCGCTCAGGAAACAATCGAGATAGGCCGGGATCTTGGGAACGCCGACCGGATGGCGCTTGGTCGAGATGCAGCTATGAAGATAAGTGAGCGCCTCGGCATCGCTGAGAGGCCAGATCTCGGGCAAGACTGACGAGAGCAGATCGATCGCCCGATCGGTTTCCTGGATGAACCTCTGGAGATGATCGCGATAGCCCTTCTCGTCGCTGGCAAACCGCTGTTGCTCATCAATCTCACCGTCGGTGTCCCCTTGCAGGGAGGTTTTTGCCGATGGAACGCGCCGAATGAGTCGTCCTTTTCGCTCCGCACGATTCCTTGCCTTGGGGCGCTCCAGAAACAGACCTTCGAGGCGCGAGACCGTTTCGGCCGGCGGCAAATACATCAACGTCAGATGCAGCACACTTTCGAAGTGCTGCCCGCCGGGGCGTGACGGATCCTCCCACGCCACCCCGGCGGGACCTTCGAAGCCGGCCCGTCGCTCCTCATCCACCAGCCACGACACCGGATCTGGAAATTCCGACCGCGGATATTCGCCAGTTGGGATGCGCGTGGCATCAAAGAAGAGCGCCCAACCTGAGCCAAAGCGCTTCAGAACGTTGTTAACGCGAGATACGACGCTCATCAGCTCGGCCTCGGTCGCACTGTCAAGGTCCGGCCCGCGGTAGCGTATCGTCCGTTGGAAGCTGCCGTCCTTGTTGAGGATGACGCCTGGCGCGACCAGGCATGCCCAAGGCAGCCAATCAGCCAACCGATAGGCGTTTCCGCGGAATTCTCTCAAGTTCAGCATGCGAGCCGGCCTTTGTGCTTGGTGTGACGGATGGCGACCTCGACGAACGCCGGATCGCGTTTGGCAAGCCACACGGCCGCGCTGTGGCCGATGACCCAGAAGATGAGGCCTGCGAACCAAAGGCGCAGGCCGAGCGCCAGCACGGCCGAGAGGGTGCCGATCAGGATGGCGGCCGCGCGCGGCGCGCCGCCGATCAGGATGAGTTCGGTCAACGAGCGGTGGAGCACGAGCTCAAAACCATCGGGACGCATCAGATCAGTGCTCCGCCACCGAACGAGAAGAACGATAGGAAGAACGAGCTCGCAGCGAAGGCGATCGACAGGCCAAATACGACCTGGACCATCTTGCGGAATCCGCCGGAGGTGTCTCCGAAAGCCAGAGATATGCCGGTCACTGTGATGATGATGACGGCGACGATCTTGGCGACGGGTCCCTGCACGGATTCCAGGACGCGCTCGAGCGGCGCTTCCCATGGCATGCCTGAACCCGCGGCGTGCGCTGCCGTGACGCCGAGGAGCACGTAAGCCGAGGCCAAGCCGAGTGTGGCCAAGGACAATCTGCTAACCGAGCAGAAGCCGCCCAGGCGCGAACGCACGTTTAGACGCAGTCGAATGGACATTTGCAGTCTCCTTGAGGTCAGGGGCGATGGGAGGTGTTTGGAAGTCCGGGCGGGGTCTCGAGCAGGTAGTCGCCAGAGGGGTCGAGACCTTTGAGTTCGGCGACGGCCTCGATGCGCCGTGCGGGTCCCCGCCCCTTGATGAAGACGATCAGGTCGATTGCTTCCGCAATCAGCCGGCGCGGCACCGTTGCGACCGCTTCCTGAATGAGTTGTTCGATCCGGTAGAGCGCAGCTCGTGCCGAGTTGGCATGGACCGTGGCAATTCCGCCGGGATGCCCGGTATTCCAAGCCTTCAGCATGTCGAGGGCTTCGGCGCCTCTGACCTCGCCGACGACGATGCGATCGGGCCGCAAGCGCAGCGTGGAGCGGACAAGGTCGGCAAGGCTCGCCACGCCCGGCTTGGTCCGGAGCGTCACGGCATCCTTGGCGTCGCAGCGCAGCTCACGGGTGTCTTCGATGATGACGACCCGCTCTTCGAGGCCAGCGATTTCCGCAAGAAGCGCGTTGGCAAGCGTCGTTTTGCCGGACCCGGTACCGCCGGCGACCAGGATGCTGCGCGCCTCGGTAACCGCTGATGTCAGAACCTTTGCCATCAACGGCGAAGCAATCTGCGCCTTGACGTAGTCGGACAAACGGAACGTGGTGGTTGCCGGCTTGCGGATGGCAAAGCAAGGCGCGAGCGAGACAGGCGGCAAGACGCCTTCGAAGCGTTCACCGGTCTCGGGGAGCTCTGCCGAGACGATTGGCGACGAGCCGCTCGCCTCCGCCCGCACGTGGCTGGCAACAAGCCGGATGATCCGTTCCGACTCCTGCGGCGTCAGGACAACGCCGGTATCGGCGCGGCCCGTCGCGTGCCGGTCAAGCCAAAGCCTTCCATCAGGATTGACCATGACCTCGACGACATCAGGCTCTTCCAGAGCGAGCGCAATTGCGGGGCCCATCGCGGTCCGCAGCATGCCTCGGCGCCGTTCGCGGGTTTCTGGCGAGAGGAGATCAGACATTGCCGACCTCCTCTCGCCCTACCGGAGAATGCTCCGGCGGCTCACCCGTCGCGCTCTGCGCGCGGGATCCAGTATCGCCAGTTTGGGCACCGCCCAGAGGGGCGCCCTCCTCGAGGTTGCGCATGAAGAGATCCGGCTTCGAGGCGCTGACGCGGTCCATGACGTCGGCGACAAGCCGGCCGCCGGAGGCGACGCGTTTGCCGACCTGGGCGACAAACATCTCGAACCGCTCGCGGCCGAGCGCTCGCGCTGCATCCTGATCTTGGGACGGCAGCGGCGGGGTGATCGTCAGGTAGTAGCGGATGAAAAGCGCGATGGTCTCCGCCATCACCGACAGATCGCGATCGGCTCGATCGAGCTGACGGTTCATGCGATCGAGCCTTCGGATCAGCGCCGCGTCGCCGCTGGTGTCTCGCTCAGGGTTGAGAAAGCGATCCAGCGCGGCATCAACGATCGCTGACTTGTTGGATCCGGGGCGCTTGGCGGCGAGTTCGAGGCGCTGCGCCACGCTTTCAGAGACGTAGGCCGACAATTTCGGTTTCATTGGGGATCTCTTCAGAATGAGGGAAGAAGGTCGTCGTCGTCGCGGGTGACGGCATGGGCGCGGCGTACGGTGCTTGACGCTCTTGTGGCCTGCTGCATCTGGCTGCGGTCGGCGGCGACGTCGGTCTCGTCGTCGAGCAATCGCTCCTCGAAGGCGCGCGGTTCGTTCGCGGCGGGTGTGGCCTCGTCGAACATCGCCAACTGCTGCTTGAGGCCGCCTTGCTCGTCGCCCGTTTGCACGAGCTCGCGATATGGCAGGGTCGCAAGGCGAAGATCGGTGGAGCGCACCTCGCCGCGCCAATCGTCAGGTCGAGCCGGCGGCCGATCGCCGTAAGCATCGCCTGCCAAGGACGGAGGCTGGCGCAGACGGCTGACCAAGTTTGCGTCCTCATAGTGCCGCAGCTTGATCGCGCGGACCGGTGCCAGTCCCGAGACCAGCACGATGGCCTGGTCGGGCGGCAGCTGCATCACTTCGCCCGGCGTCAGTAAAGGACGCGCGGTCTCCTGACGGCTGACCATGACATGGCCGAGCCAGGGAGCCAGCCGATGACCGGCATAGTTACGCTGTGCACGTAGCTCCGTCGCGGTGCCGAGAGCGTCCGAGATCCGCTTGGCCGTGCGCTCGTCATTAGCGGCGAAGGCGATGCGGACATGGCAATTGTCCAGGATCGCATTGTTCTCGCCATATGCCTTTGCGATCTGGTTGAGCGACTGAGCAATCAGATAGGCGCGGATGCCATAGCCGGCCATGAATGCGAGCGCGCTTTCGAAGAAGTCGAGCCGGCCAAGTGCAGGAAACTCATCCAGCATCATCAGGAGCTGGCGGTGGCTGGGGTCACCTGCCTTGGTGTTCAGCGTCTCGGTCAACCGGCGGCCGATCTGGTTGAGGATCAGCCTGATCAGCGGCTTGGTCCTACTGATGTCTGACGGCGGCACGACGAGATAAAGCGTGACAGGCTTGTCGGCGCTCACGAGGTCGGCGATGCGCCAATCACAGGATTCGGTGTTTCGGCTGACGACTGGATCGCGGTAGAGCCCGAGAAAGCTCACGGCGGTCGATAGAACGCCGGAGCGTTCGTTTTCAGACTTGTTGAGCAGCTCTCGCGCCGTCGCGGCGACTACAGGGTGCACTTTCGGATCCGCCTCGGTGCCGAGGTGATTGGTCGCCAGCATGATCCTGAGCGTCTTCTCAAAAGACTGCGCAGGGTCGGCCAGGATCTCGGTAACGCGGGTGAGCGTCTTCTTCTCTTCTGCGTAAAGGACGTGAAGGATGACGCCGACCAGAAGCGAATGACTAGTCTTCTCCCAATGGGTTCGGCGTTCGAGCGCCCCTTCGGGGTCGACCAGGATGTCGGCGATGTTCTGGACGTCGCGGACTTCGGCGGCCCCCTTGCGGACCTCGATCAGCGGATTGTAGCGGGCGCTCCGCTCGTCCGTCGGATTGAACAGAAGGCAATGCGAGAAGGTCGAACGCCAACCGGAGGTCAACTCCCAGTTCTCGCCCTTGATGTCGTGCACCACCGCCGACGAGGTCCACGACAGCAAGGTCGGCAGAACAAGGCCAACACCTTTGCCCGATCGCGTGGGCGCGAAGCACATGACGTGCTCCGGTCCATCATGACGCAGGTAATTGTTCTCAAGCCGTCCGAGAAATACGCCCTTGGACGCGAATAGGCCGGCCGCCTTGATTTCCTTCGGTGTTGCCCAGCGTGCCGAACCGTAAGTCGTCACCAACTGGCTTTGGCGCGCGCGCCACACCGAATTGAAGATCGCAAAAAGCGCGCCTGCGATGCCGCCGCCCGCAGCGATCGCACCACCCTGTTCAAATATCTCAGGAGCGTATGCCTCATAGGCAAACCACCATTCGAACAGTCGCCAGGGCAGATAGACAGGGTAGCCGACGATCAGGAACCAAGGTTCGCCCAAGCGGTGCTGATAGCCGAGAGCTGCGGCGGTCCATTGCGTAGCTCCCCACGTCGACGCGATCACGATGCCGAAAACGACCGTGATCTGGCCGATGTAGATTTTTGCTGGAAACATTTTCCGCCCCACTTGAGCTCTCGCGAACGAGCGCGGCGAGATGAAAAGCGGGAGTCCTTCGCGCATTCAATCGGAATAAAAAACGCGCGCGGCAACGAGATCGGTGTCGATCAAGCCCATCGATGCGAGATCATCGATGCGCCAATCTCGGCGCGCTTGAGGAAGCGGCTCAATAGACCGTGAACATCATGATCAAGTTGGACCAGTCATCCAGCTTGCTTTGATTTGCTCATGCACTGGCGCGCGCGGGGAATGAGAGGACGAATCGATCGCGTTGCTTGAGCGCAGATGTTCGATCGGGCGCATCGACCAACTGTCCGTCAAAGGGCGGCGCGTTATACTCACTTTGCGAAACGAGTATAAGCGCACGTACGAGCCCGTGCGCAGCCATCACCATCGGCAAATGTCTATGGTGACGAAGGTAGCGCCAAGGTCATCTCCCGTGAGTTTGGGTGGCTTCTGGCGAACCGCGAGAGGGCGACAGGCTGGTTGCCAACGGATCCGCCGCAAAATTGGCGGTCCGACCCTGCGGAGATTGGCGCCTGTATTCTCCGCATATTTTGCGGAGAACGGTCTTGCGGATGCGGAGAAAAGCCGCCATATTCTCCGCAAGGAGTGCGGGGAATGTCGGACTATATCCACCAACTATCTGATTGGCCTAATTTTTCCTGGGATAGGGACGCTCTGGCGAAGCCGCTTGCGGCCGTCCGCCTGCGCCAGGGCCAGCTCATCGGCCGGATGCAGGCGCTCGGCTTTCCCGTGCAGGAGGAGGCTGTCCTCACGACGCTGACCGAGGAAGTCCTCAAGTCCAGCGAAATCGAGGGGGAGAAACTCGACAAGGACGCGGTGCGCTCTTCACTGGCGCGTCGGCTCGGCATGGACGCAGGGGCCCTACCGGCAACGGATCGCAACGTCGAGGGCGTTGTCGAGATGATGCTTGACGCTACTCAGAAATTCAAAGCAGAGCTCACAGCAGAGAGACTATTCGGCTGGCACGCCTCACTCTTTCCGACCGGCCGCAGCAACATGAAGAAGATTGCGGTGGGAGCCTGGCGCGATGCCTCGTCAGGACCGATGCAGGTCGTCTCGGGCGACTATGGGCGTGAGCGCGTGCACTACGAAGCACCGACTGCCGACAAGCTCGATGCCGAAATGACTGCGTTTCTCGACTGGTACAATACCGAAGAGAACATCGACCCACTCATCAAGGCTGCGATCGCGCATCTCTGGTTTGTGACCATCCACCCATTCGAGGACGGCAATGGACGTATCGCGCGTGCCATCGCCGACATGTCGCTTGCCCGCTCCGAAGGGATACCGCAACGCTTCTACAGCATGTCGGCCCAGATACGGAGCGAGCGGAAGACCTACTACGACTTGCTGGAGACCACGCAGAAAGGCGACCTCAACATCACACCCTGGCTTGAGTGGTTCCTGGGGTGCCTCGACCGCGCCTTCAGCGGCGCCGAGACCATCCTCGCCGCCGTGCTCGAAAAAGCGGACTTCTGGAAACGCCATGCCGCGGCCCAAATCAATGACCGCCAGCGCGATATGCTCAACCGCCTGCTGGACGGTTTTGAGGGCAAACTGACCTCGAGCAAATGGGCCACGATCGAGAAGTGTTCGCCCGATACTGCGCTACGCGACATTCAAGCTCTCGTCGATCAGGGTATCCTCACCAAGGACGAGGGCGGCGGGAGGAGTACGAGTTATTCCCTCGTTTCTCCCTAAGCCGGTTACCCCAAGACGCGCTATCAGCGACGGCGGCCCATCACGATCCCTACCCGGGCAAGAACTTGAGAGAGCGGGACCTGGCTGCCTGAGCAGGTACTCCCTCTCACCGATCAGATGTAGCGCGCCCGCCTGGACTCTGGAGAAAAGCTGCATTGATCTAGCCAAGCAACTTGAAAGTGTGACAAGATCGCGAAATTGCATTGAGGCTAGAGACCGATCCGTCCGTCAGAAGGTACCCGGAAGTCTTCTATTACGGGCGAGAGCGGCTTCTATCGAAAACGATTTTTGGACGAGGGCATATTTGTGCGAACGATCCTTATTCTGTTCGGACTGACGCTTGCGTTGGCTCTTGCGCTGAAGTTTCTTGTCGCGCCACGATATGGCGAGGACGTCGCGGAGCGATTTCTCGAACGGCTCAAGTATATTCCCTCTCAGACCGAAGTTCTGAGCGAGGCAACGTTCGCCCGCTGGCTTGCGGACAGCACGCATGCAAAGGCGATCCGCGGATATGTCGTTCCCGTCCTATTCCCCCTCGACATCCTCTTCCTCATTTGCCTCGGGTTATTTCTTGGTTTTGCATCCACCTCACTCGCTGAGCGGCTGGGATTCCTTTCGGCCGTTCCGACGTGGATCTGGTGGATCCTTCCCGCCTGCTACATGGTGGCGGACCTGGCAGAAGATACCGGCCTCGCGGCAACCCTGAATTTGTGGATCACGCTCACTCCTCACTCGTTCCGCTTACTCTCTACGCTCACTGCTATCAAGCTCGCCACGGTGACAATGGCGATCGGCCAGTTCGCATTCCTTGGTGCGCTGAACCTGCTGTTGTTCTTTTTCCCACCGCGCCGGCCTGTTTGAGCCGGTACCTGTAATTTCTCTCGATCAATTGCTGTGCCCCATTCATGTGGAGGAAGTCGATGCCCAAGAATATCGTTCTGCTATCGGATGGCACGGGCAACGCCGCCGGCAAGGTTTGGCGAACCAACGTCTGGCGAACCTTTCAGTCGCTCGATCTCAAGACATCCGATCAGATCGCGATCTACGATGACGGCGTCGGCACTTCATCGTTCAAGCCGCTTGCCATTCTCGGCGGCGCCTTCGGGTACGGTCTGAAGCGCAACGTCCTCAACCTCTACAAATTCCTCTGCCGCAATTACCGAGAGGGCGACAAGATCTATGCCTTTGGCTTCAGCCGAGGTGCTTTTACCGTTCGGATAGTCGTTGGCTTGGTGCTCAATCAGGGGCTCGTCAAGTTCGCCAACGAGGCAGAACTGGATCGGAAGGCACGTGCGGCCTATCGTGCCTATCGTCACGACAAATATCCGGTCTGGAACCTCCAATATCCATTTCGCCTTATCCAGTCCTGGCTCGACAAGCGCTTCTACACCCCGTGCGAACGCACGGTCGATTCCATCGAATTCGTCGGCGTGTGGGACACGGTTGCGGCTTATGGCTTGCCAATCGATGAAATGACGCGCGGTGTCAACGACTGGCTTTGGCCGCTCGAGCTGCCGAACAAGACATTCAATCCCAAGATCCTCAAAGCTCGCCATGCGCTGGCAATCGACGACGAACGAGCAACTTTTCATCCGGTCCTTTGGGATGAAGATACGACCAATACGCAGCCGAGCGGATCAAGCCGGCATTCCAGTGACGAGCGGCTGTTGCAGGTCTGGTTCACCGGCGTTCATTCCAACGTCGGCGGCGGCTACCCTGACGATTCTCTCGCAAACATTTCTCTGGCCTGGATGATGTCGGAGGCCAAGCAGGCGGGCGTCGTTTTCAAGGACATGCCTGACGCCGAGCCCGATGCACTCATCAGCACCGAGTCAGCAAAGGACAAGGACGGCAGGCTTTACGATTCCCGCAGCGGCCTTGGCGGCTATTACCGCTATAGTCCTCGCAAGATCCAGGACTTCTATGACGCGATGCCTGCGACAGTTGCGCCTGACGGCACGCCAAATCCCAAGCCCGAGCCGAAAATTCATGAGGCAGTCTTCGGCAGGATCAAGCTTGGTGCGCATTTCTATGCGCCCATTGGCTTTCCAAAACAATATGAGGTCGTCCGCTCGACCGCTCCTTATGTCAACTATTGGCCGTCGGGACCAATGATCTCCAACGTCTCGGTCACGGTCGAGCCAAATGACTCGAGCGTTTCTGAGGGAAAGCCGTCCGTCGACCGGCACAAGGAGCAAGAGGGCATCTGGGACCTCGTATGGCGGCGGCGGGCAATCTACTTTCTGACCGTGTTCGTCACCGGCTACCTTCTGCTCTATCCCTTGCTCAGGGACAGCTACCCGTTCCAGGAGCTCCGCACCTCCTTCCGCTTCTTGTCGGATACGATCCGGATCGTTGGCAATTTCCTGCCAGGCATGGCCTCGCGCTGGATAGACGCCTATGCGCGAGATCCGGCTTGGTTCGTCATCTGGGCTTCTCTCGTCGCATTCCTCATCTGGATAAGCGCGAGCCTGAAAGGGTCGATCAATGATGGTATGAGACTTTTGTGGACGCGTTTCTTGCCGGACTCCAATAAGCCCGAAGAACCGAAAGTCCCCAAAGTTGTTTCGCCCGCCCAAACCATCCTGTTCGCTGGCGTCATCCTGTATCTGTTTCTCTATCCTGAATTCGACCGCCCGATACTCAACTGGCTGCGTCTGCCCGCCAGCTACGAGGACAGCCTGCTGACCTATACGGCGCAGCCAGTCCGCTCCGTTCTTGGCGCATTCCTTGTGTTTTATTTCCTTCCCAGCGTGGCTGTGCGGAAGCTTCGACAATCGAAAATCTATCAGGCGCTGCTTCGAGGATTTAAGTTCTATCTCGCCCCTGCGCTATCTGCGATTGGAATCCTGTATCTGGCCGTTGCATTTGGCAACCATTACCTCTTCAACATCCGCGACGGCTTCGGCAGCTTCTGCACGGAGACGACCGGGCTGGCCGGCGGCACGGAAAAAGGCAGGAAGAAGCAACAGACGGAGGTGCTCTTCGATGCATCGCCATCGGCCACCAACTTGCCGAACAATGTCTGCATCTCGACCGGCGTATTCGTCAGGACTGGCAAGGAATATCGAATTGTCGTCCAGCGGCTCCCTGCCCCCGAGACGAAGCCCCCATCCGGCAAGTGGAGCTTCTTCGGCGAAGAGTCCTATATGGGCGGACAGCCGATAGGCCGTCTGCCATCCTTAAAGGCAGCGACGATGGCCTTGCTCTATCCGTTCCGCCACACGTTCGACCGCCCATGGGGAAGCATCATTTTTCGCATCGGTGCAAGAGGTAACGAGGAGGATTTCCTCGACCGCGCGCCACCCAACCAGAACGATGACGTTCGGGCGAACGACGTTGAGTATACGATACCCGATGATTCCGAGCAGCTTGCCGAGGTTCTAACGCCAAATCGTGACGGCGAGCTCTTTGTCTATCTGAACAAGCCTATGCTCGGCTGGTGGGGCTATGAATCTTCCCTCGCCGACTGGATCGGCAGCAGCGGAAAGGCCAGGATTACCGTTCAAAGTCGATGAGTTGAAGCGGCGGCGACTCCGCTGCACTGCGACCGGAGCACAGAAAGCTTGACGACATTATCGTCCTCATCGGCCGATGCCACGCTTGATGCCGATCGACCACGAAATGCCCTCCCCGCCGACCTGACCGGTGACCAATTGCCCGCGCGCTCGCTCCAGCACCGGCCGCCACGGCACCAGCGCGAACTCATGGGATCGCTCGATCAGGGCGAACCGCCCGCTGTTCAGCGTCAGCATGCGCCGGTAGACGCCCTCGATCTTGTCGCCGGCTTTGACCTCGACATGTTCAAGGCGGGTGCGCGCGGATAGGTCGGCCGCAGTCCTTGCCAGTTCCCGCGTCTCGAGCGTTTCGAGCATGTTCCGGGCAAAACGGATCTGCCCACCTTCCTCTCGCGCCAGCCCCTGCTCGATCAGCCATTGCCGTCTTGTTCGAAGCGCTGTCTCCACCTCCGCCCCAAAGCCGGTCGATGCGAGCTCATCGGGCTCCTTCCCAACAAGCTTGCGGTCGAGCCAGGTGGCACCCAGCGCCTGCGGCAGATCCTCGAGCCGTTGCCATGACAGCACCGCGGCCCGCACCGGATTGCGCGTTTGCTGGAACTTCTCGTATTCAAGCGCCCGGTCCAGATAATCCCGCCCCACATTCCAGCTGCCATCGGCAAGGCGGCTGACCATCCCTTCGCGCCGCATCGCCTCCAGGCGCCGCAGGTGCGATCCGACAAATTCGCCCGACACTTGCGGATCGAATTCTCGATGCGCACGGTCGCTGTAGATGCCGCCATGGCGAGCGGCTACGCTAGCGACCGTGCGATCGATTGCGCGCGGCTCCGCGACGCGCGAGCTGAGCTCCAGGATCGTGTTCCGGACAGGCGCCTCCTCGTTGGCCCGAAGGCTACCAATCTCGGCATAGTGCGTCCGCCCGTCCACTCCATCGATCACGACATAACGACGCTCCGTCAGTTCGTCCGCAAATCCCTCGCCAATGACCCGCCCGATCAGTCGGCGAGCGCTTCCCTGCGGATCGAAGATCGCATAGTCGCCGGGGGCCCGCGTAAATCCTGCCGCGGCCATCTCGCGGTGCATGGTCTTGATGATGTCGCCGCGTTCCCCCATGCGTCTGAGCTTTGGCTCGAGCTCAGGGTCGATCCGCCAGCGCCCCGGCTCGGCCTCTTCTGCCAACCCCATCCGCTCTAGGGTTCGCAGCCGCCCGATCCGCGCCGTTTGCCAGCTAGGCTCCCGGCCCGACAACGCACCCAACTCAAGAGCTCCGCTAGAGGCATCTCGCAGGATGCTCCGGTCGAGCCGCGTAAGCCGCTCGGCTGTGATCTCCTGCTGAAGCTTTCGAGCGAGCTCGATGTCCGTTTCAGGGCCGAGCTCCCGCGTGATGAGCTCGGCTGCCCGCGACCGAAAGCCATGAGCGATATAGTCGCGCGCGATGACGAGGTCGTTTCCTTCGTCATCCTGGCCGCGCAGGACGATATGGGTATGGGGATGGCCGGTGTTGAAATGATCGGCAGCGACCCAGTCGAGCCCGGTCCCGAGGTCCTGCTCCATCTGGCGCATAAGGTCGCGGACGAAGGGTTTCAGGTCCGCCAGCTCGGCGCTGTCCTCCGGAGCCACGATAAACCGGAACTGATGACGATCGCCGGCGCTGCGCGCCGTAAAGCTCTTGCCATCGGCACGGTCGTTGCTCGCGCCGTATAGCTCCCCCGGCTCGCCCTCGCGTGTGACGCCGTCGCGCTGGACGTAGCGGAGGTGAGCTCGCACGGCACCTAGGTCGCCGGACTTGATCCGCACGATTCGGGCCTTGACCACGACACGGCGTTGACCCTGGCCTCGTCCGCGCTGGGCCAACACCGCACCTTGGGCGCGGCCGCGGCCGATCCGGCCGCCGGTAAACGACGAACCCGATCGCACACTGCTGCCGGCCTTAGTCGCCTCCTGGCGGACGCGTCGAAGATAGCTGGTCGCCCTCCTGGCCCTACGATTGCCGATCCGTCCAAGCTTCACTTCGAATTCGTCGTCGATCTCACGCATGGCCCGCATCCGACGTTTGAATGAGCCGGCGATATGTGGAGCCGACGAGCGTCCGCCAAGACGCAGACGCAATTGCGCAGGTTCGCCATTGCGTTGGGCCGAACATGGTGACAACGCGGACCCAAGCGGCGCCAAATCTTGGATGTGCAGACAACGGCTTAGGCGCTCCGTAGCGCCAGTGCTTTTATCTTGCCCTCCCGCTTAGCTGCCGTAAGCGTCGGAATCTTGCACGACTTTCCGAGAGTGCGTTGTCGTTCCATATCGGGTTCCTTGCTGCATTGGAGGATCTCCGGTGGGTACGGAATATTTCAAGAACGAAGCACGTCGTTCCTTTTGGTCGGTACACGTTGAAGCGTGGCGGCGAAGCGGTCTCAGCAAGCGCAAATATTGTCGTCAGCACCGTCTCAGTGGCGGCACGTTCGATCGCTGGCTGCGGCATCTGGTTGACGCTGAGACGTTGCAAATACGTGCGGAATTGCGTCGCGAGGAACGTCGGGAGCGGCTCCGCAAGAAGCGGGCTCCAGTGTCGAAGGACCTCCGCTGCAGAGCTGTGCAAGCGTTCTGGGCGATGCACGTTGAAGCGATGAAGTGGTGCGGTCTGAGCATGCAAGCCTATGCCCGCGCCCATGGCATATCGCAGCACAGCCTGAGGCGATGGCGCGATTTGATCGACGCCAACGACGTTGAAATCGACTGGCGGACGCACCTTCATCCGAGTGCCCGCCCACTGTTAAGCACTAGTGCTAAGACTAGTGCTAAGGATGGCGCAGCTGAATCTCGCTTGACAGCGACGCCGAATGACGATCCTCCGACACCTGAGAAGCAGAGCCGCCGCAGCTTCACCGACGAGGAAAAGCTGGCCATCGTGTTGGAGACTGAACGACCTTGGGAGACCGTATCGTCGGCGGCACGAAGGCACGGTATCGTCACTAGCATGTTGTTCCGCTGGCGAGCGGAGCTTGGGTTTGGTAAGGGCAAGCGCGCCAAGTTGGTGCCGGTCGCGGTGGCCGATGCTGGAGCCGTCGGGTCATCGACGCCGGTTGTTCTGCACGATCTGTTGCAGCCGCCCGACGGCATGACGGTTGTCAAATTGGACGATGGCCGCCGCGTCTTCGCGCCGATCGGCAGCGATCCCGATGCGGTCCGTCGCCAGATCACTGAGCGGGAGACAGCACGATGATGATCGTGCCGGCCGGCGTGAAAGTCCATCTGGCCTTGGGGTATACCGACATGCGCAAGGGCCTGGATGGCCTCGCCGCGCTCGTTCAGGAACACCTCAAGAAGGATCCGTTCTCCGGCCACCTGTTTGCCTTCCGAGGCAAGAAGGCAAGCACGCTGAAGATCCTGTTCTGGGACGGCAACGGGCTTTGCCTGTTCAGCAAGCGGCTCGATCAGGGCGGCTTCATCTGGCCGAGAATGAGCGATCCAGGTGGCACGGTGACGCTGTCCCCGGCGCAGCTTGCCATGCTGATCGAAGGCATCGATTGGCGTACGCCGGAGCGTCGATGGCGCCCGGCCATCACGGGTTGAATCGCAAAAACCCGCATAGAATATAGCGAAGTTGCTTCGTCGAATCAGCGTGTTCGAGTAGAATCGGTCATGCAGCTCGACCTCGACAATCTGCCGTCGGATACTGCGCTTCTGCATCGCCTGGTGCGCGACATTGCCTCGGTCATCGCGCATCGGAACAGCGAGATCCAGCGTCTCCAGGCGATCATCAAACAGCTTCAGCGCGCACAATTTGGGCGTCGTTCCGAGCGTCTCGACGCCGATCAGCTCGCCCTTGGACTCGAAGATTTGGACATCGATTTGTCGGCCGTCGAGGCAGATCAAGCCTCGCTGGAGGCGTTTGCGCCGACGCAGAAACTGCAGCCGAAGCGCAAGCCGCTGCCGGATCATTTGCCCCGCGAACAGGTTGTGCTTAACGTCGATAGCGAGAGATGTGCGTGCTGCGGCGGCGCGCTGCATGCGATCGGTGAGAGCGTCAGCGAGATGCTGGATTGGGTGCCAGCACAGTTGCGCGTGGTACGCGTCTGCCGCCCGAAATATGCCTGCCGCAGTTGCGGAACGATCACCCAGGCTCCGGCGCCCGAACGACCGATCGCCGGCGGCTTGGCCACGCCAGCCATGCTCGCGCATGTGCTGGTCAGCAAATATTGCGACCACACACCGCTCTATCGGCAGGCGCAGATTTTTGCCCGCCATGGCGTCGAACTGGAGCGCTCGACATTGGCCGGATGGGTCGGCGGCGCGTGCTGGTGGTTTGAGGCCCTGCACGATCGGCTGTGCGAGCACATGTTCGCGTCGGATCACCTGTTTGCCGACGACACGCCAATCCCGGTGCTCGATCCGGGCCGCGGGCGCACCAAGACCGGACGGCTGTGGGTGTATGCCCGCGATCAACGGAGCTGGGCTGGGCCTGAGCCGCCAGCTGCGGTTTATGTGTTCGCGCCCGACCGGAAAGCGGAGCGCCCAGCAGCGCATCTGATGCACTTCAAGGGCGTTCTGCACGTCGACGGTTACGCCGGATTCGAGCGGCTGACCGGCGCCGGAAACATCACTCTCGCCGCATGTTGGGCGCACACCAGGCGCAAGTTCTACGAGGTTGCGCAAGCCGAGGACACGCCCATCGCGCACGAGGCCTTGCGTCGTATTGCCAGCCTCTATGCCGTCGAAGCGCAGGTGCGTGGTCAATCGCCGGCGCATCGGCTGGCTACGCGGCGCGCACTCGCCAAGCCGATCGTTGACAGCCTTCGCCTGTGGCTCGAGGTGCAACTCGCTCAATTGCCCGGGCGCGGCAATCTCGCCGAAGCGATCCGGTATGCGCTGTCGCGCTGGGATGGATTGACCCGCTTCCTCCGTGACGGCCGCATCGAACTTGACACGAACCCCGTCGAGCGGGCGATCCGACCTGTGGCGCTCGGCCGCAAGAACCATCTCTTCGCCGGTAGCGATGGCGGTGGGGAACGATGGGCAATCCTCTGTTCGCTGATCGAAACGTGCAAGCTCAATAACGTCGAGCCTTACGCATACCTGCGTGACGTGCTCACGCGCATGGTCGACGGACATCCGATCAACCGTCTCGACGAACTGCTGCCGTGGGCCTGGAAACCGACGGATCATGTCAATACCTGACCGACGTGCGAGAGCCAGACGCTAACT
>NZ_AXAP01000063.1 GCF_000472865.1 Bradyrhizobium elkanii WSM2783
TGATGCTTGGTGCGAGGTCCATCCTCGACTCCGTCACACCATCAATGTGAGGGACGACCGCCCGCCCTCCAAGCAAGCCGCGCGCAGCGCGCCACCCATAGCGCCGTAGCAAGCGCGGCTTGCTTGGAGGGCAGACCGCGGCCCGTTACCCCATCTACGATCTACGACCGCACTTACAGCGTCACCACGATCTTGCCGAGGTGCTTGTTGGCTTCCATGTGCTCGAACGCCTTGCCGATTTCGTCGAACTTGTAGACGCGGTCGATCGGCAGTTGCAGCTTGCGGGATTCCACGGCGCCCCAGATGTCCTTGCGGACTTCGTCGAAGATCTCGCGGATCTCCTCGATGGTGCGGGTGCGGAAGGTGACGCCGATATAGTGGATGCGGCGCGCCGCGTGCAGGTCGAAGTTGAAATCGGCATGGGTGCCGCCGAGCCGGCCGACATTGACGATGCGGCCCTTGATCTTGGTCGCAGCGAGGTTCTGGTTGGCGACCTTGCCGGAGACCTGGTCGACGATGAGGTCGACGCCTTCGCCGCCGGTTGCCTTCAGCACCTGCTCGACCCAGGTGGGGTCGCTGGAATCGATCGCGAGATCGGCGCCGAAATCCTTCAGCCGGCCGCGCCGCATCGCGTCGGTCGATGAGCCGATCACGAGCTTCGCGCCCTTGAGCTTGGCGATCTGCATCGCCATCAACCCGACGCCGGAACTGGCACCCTGGATCAGCACAGTCTGTCCCGCCTGGAGCGCGCCATTGGTGACGACGGCGTTGTGCATGGTCGCGAGTGCGACGGGGAGGGTGGCGGCGTCCTCGAAATTCATGTTCGAGGGCGCGCGGAACAGCCGGCCGTGATCGGCAAGCGTGTATTCAGCAAAGGCGGCGCTGCCGGAACCCATGATCTTGTCCCCGACCTTGACGCCTTTGGCGTCAGGTCCGAGCTCGGCAACCTCGCCGGCCCACTCCATGCCGAGCACGGTGCCGACGCCGCCCGCGCTGCCATGGGCATGGCCCTTGGTCATACCGAGATCGGCGCGGTTGAGGCCGCAGGCGTGAACCTTGACCAGCACCTGCGTACCCTTCGGCATTGGCTTGGCGACGTCGGTGATCTCAGCGCCATTGGCGCCATAGACATAGGCTTTCATCGGCTCTTCTCTTTGGTTGGGCAGCAAGACCGCTCTAGATTCTTGTTTTGACGCGTTTTCTTCACGCGAACCGGTCTCCACCCTCGGATCAAGTCCGAGGGCATGCTTCGCTCGAAAACGCTCTATTCGGCGGCCTGGCGCTGCGCCCCCGAAATCATGCTCTCGAGACGGCCGCGGATGATCGCCTCCGCATCGCGTACGATGCGCGATACCAGTTCGGCGCAGCTCGGGATGTCGTGGATCAGGCCCTGCACCTGGCCGGCCGACCAGATGCCTTCGTCGGCATCGCCGCTAGCGTAGACCATCTTGCCGCGGGCGCCGGCGACGAGTTCGCGCACGTCCTCGAATTTCGCGCCTTCCTTCTCCATCGCGACCACCTTGGTCGAGATCGCGTTCCTGGCGACGCGGGAGGTGTTGCGCATGGTGCGGAAGATCAGCTCGGTCTCGCGCTCGTCATTGGCGACGATGCGCTCCTTGACGAGCTGATGGATCGGGCTCTCCTTGGTGCACATGAAGCGTGTGCCCATGTTGATGCCGTCGGCGCCGAGCGCCAGCGCAGCCGCCAAGCCGCGGCCGTCGCCGAAGCCGCCGGAGGCGATCATCGGGATCTTCACCTTGTCGGCCGCGCAGGGGATCAGGATCAGGCCGGGGGTGTCGTCCTCGCCGGGATGACCGGCGCATTCGAAGCCGTCGATCGAGATCGCGTCCACGCCCATGCGCTCCGCCGACAGCGCGTGGCGGACGCTGGTGCATTTGTGCACGACCTTGACGCCGTGCTTCCTGAACTCGTCGACATGTTCCTGTGGCTTGTTGCCCGCGGTCTCGACGATCTTGATGCCGCTCTCGATGATGACCTGGCGGTATTCTGCGTAAGGCGGCGGCTTGATCGCAGGCAGGATGGTCAGGTTCACGCCAAACGGCTTGTCGGTCATCTCGCGACAGCGCGCGATTTCCTTGCGGAGATCATCCGGTGTCGGCTGGGTCAGCGCCGTGATCATGCCGAGCGCGCCGGCATTGGCGACGGCAGCGACGAGTTCCGCGCGTCCGACCCATTGCATCCCGCCCTGCACGATCGGGTGCTCGACGCCGAAAAGCTCGGTGAAGCGTGTCTTGATCATTACTGCCCTCTGTTTCCCCGGCGCGGATCGCCGCGCGTTGTTTATCGAGAATTCATTCGGGCAGCAGGATGCCGTCGCCCCCTGCAAAAGTCCACGGCGGCGGGTGATGGTCAGGGCAATGCCATCATGCAAAAGCGCCCGCGTTGTTTCCGCAAGGCGGAACTAGAGCTTCGGTTCTGATTGAATCAGAACCGAAGCTCTAGATTCTTGTTTTGACGCGTTTTCTTCACGCGAACCGGTATCCACTTCGCTCGAAAACGCTCTAGCCGGATCGACCCAAAGTCCTCGAATGAAGGGGTTCACGCCATTGGCTTCAGGTGACGTTGCCTACTGCCTGAATTCGTTCGTGAGCTCGCCGATGCCGTCGATTGCCACCGTTACGGTGTTGACCGGCTCCTTCATGGCGCCGACGCCGACCGATGTGCCGCAGGCGATGAGATCGCCGGGCAAGAGCGTCATGTCGTGCGAGATCTTGCTGACGAGCTCCTGCGTGCTGAAGATCATGTCTGATATCGGGTAGTTCTGGCGCTCGGCGCCGTTGAGGATGGTGCGCACGACGAGGCTTGCCGGATCGATCCCTGCGGTGATGACGGGGCCAAACGGGCCGTAGCCGTCAAAGCCCTTGGCGCGGGCCCATTGCGCAAACGTTTTGTCGCGGTTGAGGATGTCGTTGGCGGTGACGTCGTTGACGCAGGTGTAGCCGAAGATGAAGTCGTCGGCCTCATCAGGAGAGACGTTGGTGCAGGGCTTTCCGATCACGATGCCGAGCTCGCCCTCATAGGTGGTCTTGCCGTCATAGGAGAGGGGGCGCTCGATCACGGCACCCGGCGCGGTGACGCTGGTGGTTGCTTTCAGCAGATAGAGCGGCTCGGCCGGCTCAGGTTGCCGCAGCTTGGCGGCGAGCGCGTGGAAATTATTCCAGAGCGCGACGATCTTGCTTGGCTCGGAGGGGGCGAGCAGCTCGACGTCCTCCAGCGCGAGTATTCGTCCGTTCGGCTTGGAGGTGCCGAACATCTCGCCGTCATGTACAGCGATGCCGGATGGCGTCAGCACGCCGAAGCCGGTCTCACCGTGGCGGCGGAAGCGAAGCCAATGGGTCACGTTACGCTGCAACATCACGTGACCGCCGCAACTTTTGCTTCCGGCGATGGAAGCACCCTTCCGTCGTAGAGCCCGGCGATCCGGGCGCGCTGGGCAGCGAGCGCCAGCATCGCATCCAGCGACGGCGTCGGAATGCCCGTCAGGCGTCCCATTTCCTGAACCACGGTGACCAGCGGATCGATCTCCATCGGGCGGCTGCGCTCGAGGTCCTGCAGCATCGAGGTCTTGTGGGCGCCGACCTTGCGCGCGCCTTCGATGCGGCGTTCGACGTCGACACGGAACTTGACGCCGAAGGTTTCGGCGATCGCCTGCGTCTCCAGCATGATCGCTTTCGATAGCGCGCGGGTCGGCGGATCGGAGCAGATCACGTCCAGGGTCGCATGGGTGAGGGCGCTGATCGGGTTGAAGCAGACATTGCCCCACAGCTTGAGCCAGATCTCGTCGCGGATGCGCTCGAGCACGGGCGCCTGCATGCCCGCCTTGGTGAAGACATCAGACAGACGCTGCACGTCCTCGGTGATTTCGCCGGAGGGCTCGCCGAGCGGAAAGCGGTCGCCATAGACGTGGCGGATGACACCGGGCGCCTCGATCTCGGTGGCGGGATAGACGATGCAGCCGATCGCGCGCTCGGGGCCAAGCTCGCGCCACTGCCGGCCACCGGGATCGATGCTCTCCAGCGTCGAGCCCTGATGATCGCCGCCGTGCTTGTGGAAGTACCAATAGGGGATGCCGTTGACTGCGGTGACGACGCGCGTGTGCGGCCCGAGCAGCGGCTGCATCCGTTCGAGCACGCCGGTGATCGAATGCGCCTTCAGGCAGATGATGACGAAATCCTGCGTGCCGAGTTCGGCCGGATCGTCGGTGCAGCGGGGATGCACGATGCGCTCTTCATCGCCGATCAGGAGCTTCAGCCCGTTCGCCTTCATGGCCGCGAGATGGGCGCCGCGTGCGACCAGGCTCACCTCCACGCCCGCGCGCGCAAGCTGCACGCCGAGATAGCCGCCGATCGCGCCGGCGCCGTAAATGCAAATCTTCATGGGATGTTTCGCAAAAGAGGCGGGGTTGATGTTTCAGCGCTGGTCGTGCGCCGGTGCCGAGGACGTCTCAGACCGGCGCGCTGACGCTGGGGTGCTTTCAAGCCGGAATGGCTTCCCGCGCGGCGATCGCCTGCTCGTCGAATGCGGCTGCGATGTCGCGGATGCTGATGACGCCGATCAGGCTGTAATCGTCGATGACCGGCACGTGGCGGATGTTGTGCCTGTTCATGAGGTGACGGATATGCTCGAGCGAGTCGCGCGAGGTGCAGGACACGAGCTGCTGCACCGAGATGAAGTGCGACACGCGCATGTTGGCTCCCGCTGCGCCATGCTCGGCGATGGCGCGCACCACGTCGTGCTCGGTGAACATGCCCACTGCCGTGTTGCCCTCGGTGCGGACGACATCCTTGACCACCAGCGCGCTGATATTGCCCGAACGCATCAGTTGGGCGGCGATCGCCACAGTCTCGTTCATGCGAACCGTCGCGACACGGGCGGCTTTCTTGCGCAGAATATCTCCGACTTGCATGGCAACCTCCTTGGGTTCGTTAATAGCTGCAAGTCTGGTATACAAAATGCCAATTGTCAACGCAGCTGAAGTAGATGCCTTCAGAAAAATATAGCAAAAACAGTAAGTAACGCTGACGCTTTCCGTCCGATGGACGCCGGTATCTCGCTGATCTATATCGTTGTATTTTGTATTCCTTTGACTTTTGGCAAAAGAAAAGGCGCACCGGAGTGCGCCTTCGCTGTCGCAGCGGCTGCGATCATGCTGTCGTGACACTGCGCGCGGTCGCCTCTGCCGCCGCCGTCTCGTTGCCCAGGATGAAGGCGCGTCGCATCGGCCTGATCACGAACAGCGCCATCAGCGCCGCCGTCGCGTTGAGCGCTACGCCCATCACGAACACGGCGTGCCAGCCAAAATTCTTGGCAACGATGCTGGCGAGCGGCACCAGCAGCGAGGCGGTGCCTTTCGCCGTGTACAGCATGCCGTTGTTGGTGGCGGCGTACTTCACACCGAAGGTGTCGCCGCTGGTGGCCGGAAACAGGCTGTAGATCTCGCCGAACACGCCGAAATAGACCGCGGTCGCGAGCACGAACACGATCGGATGAGCGCCATAGGTCGAGAGCGTCAGCAGCATCAGCGCGCCGGTGCCGAACGCGATGAACATCGTGTACTCGCGGCCGATATTGTCGGAGATCCAGCCGAACAGCGGCCGGCCGAATCCGTCGAAGACGCGATCGAGCGAGATCGCAAACGTCAGTGCCGCCATCTGGATGCCGGCGAGCGAGACCGGCGTCTTGGCAATCTGGAAGTCGTCGGCGATCGGCGCGATCTGTGCGGCGGTCATCAGGCCGCCAGAGGCGACCATCACGAACACCAGG
Organism: Bradyrhizobium elkanii WSM2783; assembly: GCF_000472865.1. Lineage (GTDB taxonomy): Bacteria > Pseudomonadota > Alphaproteobacteria > Rhizobiales > Xanthobacteraceae > Bradyrhizobium > Bradyrhizobium elkanii_A. The sequence goes on from NZ_AXAP01000063.1 coordinate 5,785, forward strand.
TACATCACCCAGAAGATCGGGCTGCGCAGCACCTGCGGCGGGGTAAAATCAATCTTGGTCTGCGGCAGGTTGAGCTGCTTCTTTTTCGGAGGGATCGCGACAGATGGCGGCCGAATGAAGAAGGCGAGCACGCACACGATCAGGCCTTGCCCGATGCCGAAGTCGAAGAAGGCGGTCTGGTAGCCGCTGGCGGCGATCATGCTTGCGATCGGCACCACGGTGAGTGCGGCACCCGCGCCGAAGCCGGCGGCGGTCGCGCCGGCAGCGAGGCCCCGACGGTCCGGAAACCATTTCAGCGCATTGCCGACGCAGGTGCCGTAGACGGCACCGGCGCCCATGCCGCCGATCACGGCGGCGGTATAAAGCAGCGCCAGCGAATCCGCGTAGGAATTGAGGACCCAGGACAGCGCGATCATCACGCCGCCGAACATGATCACCATGCTCGGCCCGTATTTGTCGACGAACCAGGCTTCGACGGGGACGAGCCAGGTCTCGGTCACCACGAAGATCGTGAAGGCGAGCTGGATGCCCGCACGGCCCCAATGATGCTTCGCGTCGATCGGATCGACGAACAGCGTCCAGCCGTATTGCAGGTTGGCGATCATCGCCATGCAGACGATGCCCATGGCGAGCTGAAACCAGCGGAAGCCGCTGGACGCAGGTGCTGAAGGTGCGGCGGCGGCGTTGCTTAAAACCATCAAGTCCTCCCGAGCGCGTGCCTGCGGTTGCGGCCTTCTGTCGCGAGTTTGTGACTTATCGTCGCAAGCACTGGGCGGATGTTGGTATACTATATCCCACAATGCAAGCCGAACTTGTGCTGCAGTGCGGTATAGGGCATGCCGCAGCTCGGCGGTCACGGCGAATTCGGAAAATCGGAAGCGCAGCAAAAAAGCGCCCGGCTGTGGGCCGGGCGCTTCATACCAACTCTGTTGCGCGATCTACGATGCGCCCGATTTTTCCACCACGACCTTGCGCCATGGCTTCAGCACGAGGATGGCGAGCAGCGATGCCAGGATGTTGGCGCCCGCGGCGATGAGAAAGACATTGTCCCAATTGCCAGCGGACTGCTGCACGTAGTTCGCAAGCGGCACCAGCAGCGCGGCCGTGCCCTTGGCGGTGTAGAGCAGGCCGGCATTGGTGGTCGCGAATTTCGAGCCGAAGGTGTCGGTGCAGGTGGAGGGGAACAGCGAGTAGATCTCACCCCAGGCGAAGAACACGAAGCCCGACAGGATCACGAACCAGATCGGATCATGACCCCACATGTAGAGCGCCCAGATGCCGATGCCCTCCATGCCGAAGGCGATGAACATCGTGTTCTCGCGGCCGATCATGTCGGAGATCCAGCCGAAGAACGGACGTGTCAGGCCGTTGAGGACGCGATCGATGGTCGCGGCGAAGGTCACGGCGGTCATCGTCATGCCAATCAGGGTCACCGGGACACTGTCGATCTTCCAGTCCACAGCGATCGGCTTCAGGTTCGCCGTTACCATCAGGCCGCCGGCGCCGACGATCACGAACATGAAGTACATCAGCCAGAAGATCGGCTGCCGCAGCACTTCCGTCGGCTGATAGTTGCGCCGGCTCTGAACCAGATTGGCGTTCTGCGCGACCATCGGCACCTGTCCGGACTTCGGCGCGAGCAGGAAGAAGGAGAGCAGCACGATGATGATGCCCTGGCCGAGACCGAAATAGAGGAAGGTGGTCTGGAAGCCGGAGTCCTTGATCATCGCCTGGATCGGCGCGACCGTCAGCGCCGAGCCTGCACCGAAGCCGGCTGCGGTGATGCCGGCCGCCAGACCGCGCTTGTCGGGAAACCATTTCAGCGCGTTGCCGACGCAGGTGCCGTACACGCCGCCGGCGCCGATGCCCGCGATGATCATGCCGAGATAGTAGCCATTGAGCGAGGTCGCCTGGGCATTGATGGCCCAGCCGATGGCGCAGAGGATGCCGCCGACGAGAACCACGATGCGCGGGCCGTATTTGTCGACGAACCAGCCTTCGACCGGCACCAGCCATGTCTCAAATAAAACGAACAGGGTGAAGGCCCACTGGATCGAGGCGCGATCCCAACCGAATTTTTTCTGAATGTCGGGGACGAAGAATGTCCACCCGTATTGATAATTGGCGATCATCACCATCGCCGCGACGCCGATCGCAAGTTGTGTCCAGCGAAAGGTATCGCTGACACGGGCGGTTGGCGGCGCCGTAGCCTGTACCATCTCTGTCATAGGTCCTCCCAAGGCGCGTCTCTGTTTTGTTTTGTCCCAAACGTGCCGCGGCCATCTTGGTATTCCATATGCCAACATTCAAGCGGCAGCACACGGCCGCGTGAAAATGCCGCAGGATTGTCCGGCAGCAGAGCGCGCGGTTGCATGCCTGGGGTCGTTTAACGCGCAAGAAAAATGGCCCCGGAGACGGGGCCATTGGGGATGCAGGAAATCTGATTTCGCGGCGCCGGCGGGGCGTACCGGTGCGCTGCGAAATTACAGGCCGAAGCTCGGCACGTCGCCGTTGCGGATCGAGATCTCGGCGCTCTTCATCAGCAGCCGATCGATCGTGGCCAGCAAACGTCCCCACAGCGAAGTCGGGGCCGAAATTGCGATGGAAGCAGTCTTGGACATGATGTCCCCTTCTGAAGTTGCAGCGGAACTACCGCTTCGTGATCTGGGCACAATCTATGTATACCAGATGCCAGCAACAACGCATTTGTTTGCATAGCAGCATTCGTCTTTTGCAATGCAGCATAGATCAGTTATCAGGCATCCCAAATGGCAAAAAGACCGCCGGGGGTCCCCGGCGGCCTATGTTTCCAGCTTGATGGCCTTCTTACTCGGCCGCCTGCTTCTGCGGCGGGTCGAGTGCGCCGGAGTCGTGGATCTCGGCGACCTGGTGATCGCTGAAGCCCAGCACCTGGCGCAGAACCTCGTCGGTGTGCTCGCCGAGCAGCGGCGAGCGGAGCACCTCGCTCGGGCTGTCCGAGAGCTTGATCGGGTTGCCGACCGACAGATACTTGCCGCGGGTGGGGTGGTCGACCTCGACCACGGTGCCGGTCGCGCGCAGCGACTGGTCCTCGGCGAGTTCCTTCATCGACAGGATCGGGCCGCAGGGGATGTCGTATTGGTTGAGGATCTCCATCGCCTCGAACTTGGTCTTGGTCGTGGTCCACTGCTCGATGCGGGCGAAGATCTCGTTCAGCCGCGGCAGACGGGCCGGCGGCTTGGCATAGTTCGGATCGGTCTTCCAGGTGGGCTCGCCGATCACGTCGCAGATCTTCTCCCAGACCGGCGCCTGCGTGATGAAGTAGATGTAGGCGTTGGGATCGGTCTCCCAGCCCTTGCACTTCAGGATGCGCCCGGGCTGGCCGCCGCCGGAATCATTGCCGGCGCGCGGCACGGCGTCGCCGAACGGAATGCCTTCACCGAACTGGCTGTATTCCTTGAGCGGGCCATGGGCGAGGCGCTGCTGGTCGCGCAGCTTGACGCGGCAGAGGTTGAGCACGCCGTCCTGCATCGCCGCGGTGACGCGCTGGCCCTTGCCGCTCTTGGTGCGGTGGAACAGCGCGGTGACGATGCCGAGCGCAAGATGCAGCCCGGTGCCGCTGTCGCCGATCTGCGCGCCGGTGACGAGCGGCACGTCGTCGCGGAAGCCGGTGGTCGAGGCCGCGCCGCCGGTGCACTGCGCGACGTTCTCATAGACCTTGCAGTCCTCATACGGACCGGGGCCAAAGCCCTTGATCGAGGCCACGATCATCTGCGGGTTGATCTGCTGGATCTTCTCCCAGGGAAAGCCCATGCGGTCGAGCACGCCGGGGCCGAAATTCTCCACCAGCACGTCGCACTTCTTGATCAGCGCGGTCAGGACTTCCTTGCCCTTCGGGTTCTTGGTGTCGAGCGTGATCGAGCGCTTGTTGTGGTTGAGCATGGTGAAATACAGGCTGTCCACGTTCGGGACGTCCTGCAACTGGCCACGCGTGATGTCGCCGACGCCGGGGCGCTCGACCTTGATCACGTCGGCGCCGAACCAGGCCAGGAGCTGGGTGCAGGTCGGCCCCGACTGGACATGGGTGAAATCGAGAATGCGAACGCCCGTGAGCGCCTTAGTCATCTGTCCTCTCCTTGTTACTACCTGTTGCTGTCATGCCCGAGAAGGCGGGCATCCAGTAATCACCGTCGATTCAGTCGGGCTCAGTGTTCGCCTCACGATAGCTCGGCGGCTACTGGATTCCCCGCTTTAGCGGGGAATGACGCCGTTCAGTTGATCCGTTACTTCTTCTTCAGAACGCTCTGCGGATTGAGATTGCCGATGCGGCCGCTCTCCGAACCCGCCGCCGGATCGATCACCGCGTTGATCAGCGTCGGCTTGCCGGAGTCCATCGCCGCATTGACGGCACGCTTCAATTCATCCGGCGAGGTCGCGTTGACGCCGACGCCGCCGAAGGCCTCGATCATCTTGTCGTAACGCGCGCCCTTCACGAACACCGTGGTGGCGGGATCGGCGCCGGCCGAGTTGGTGTCGGTGCCGCGATAGATGCCGTCATTGTTGAAGACCACGACGCAGACCGGCAGGTTGTAGCGGCAGATGGTCTCGATCTCCATGCCCGAAAAACCAAACGCGCTGTCGCCTTCCACCGCGAGCACCGGCTTGCCGGTCTCGATGGCGGCTGCGATCGCATAGCCCATGCCGATGCCCATCACGCCCCAGGTGCCGACATCGAGCCGCTTGCGCGGCTGGTACATGTCGATGACGCCACGGGCGAGGTCGAGCGTGTTGGCGCCTTCGTTGACGAGGATGGCGTCGGGCCGCTCCTTGATGACGGTGCGGAGCACGCCGAGCGCGCCGTGATAATCCATCGGCGAGGCATTGCTCATCAGCTTCGGCGCCATTTTGGCGACGTTCTCGTCGCGCTTGGCGTTGACTTTTGTAGTCCAGTCGGCGGGCGCCACCGGCCAGTTGCCGCCCATGCCCTCGAGCAAAGCAGTGACGCAGGAGCCGACATCGCCGACCAGGGGAGCTGCGATCTCGACGTTGGAATCCATCTCCTTCGGCTCGATATCGACCTGGATGAATTTCTTCGGCGCGTCGCCCCAGGTCTTGCCCTTGCCATGCGAGAGCAGCCAGTTGAGGCGGGCGCCGATCAGCATCACCACGTCGGCATCCTTCAGCACTGTCGAGCGGGCGGCGCCGGCGGATTGCGGATGCGTGTCGGGCAGCAGGCCCTTGGCCATGCTCATCTGCAGGAACGGCGCGCCGCTCTTCTCGACGAAGCTGCGGATCGCGTCATCGGCCTGCGCGTAGGCTGCGCCCTTGCCGAGAATGATCAGCGGACGCTTGGCGCCCTTGAGCACGTCGAGCGCGCGCTTGACCGCCGACGGGGCAGGGATCTGCGCCGGCGCCGCATCAATCACCTTCACCAGCGACTTCTGGCCGGCTTCGGCGTTGATCACCTGCGAGAACAGTTTTGCCGGCAGGTCGAGATAGACGCCGCCGGGACGACCGGACACCGCGGCGCGGATCGCACGGGCAAAGCCGATGCCGATATCCTGCGCGTGCAGCACGCGGAACGCCGCCTTGCAGAGCGGCTTGGCGATCGCGAGCTGGTCCATTTCCTCATAGTCGCCCTGCTGCAGGTCGACTATCTCGCGCTCCGAGGAACCGGAGACCAGGATCATCGGGAAGCAGTTGGTGGTGGCGTGCGCGAGCGCGGTGAGGCCGTTGAGGAAGCCGGGCGCCGACACCGTCAGGCAGACGCCGGGCTTCTTGGTCAGGAAGCCCGCTATCGCCGCCGCGTAGCCCGCGTTCTGCTCATGGCGGAACGACAACACGCGAATGCCCGACGCCTGCGCCATGCGGCCGAGATCCGTGATCGGAATGCCCGGCACGCCGTAGACGGTGTCGATGCCATTCAGCTTCAGCGCGTCGATGACGAGATGGAATCCGTCCGTCAGCTCTTGTTCCGTGCCCGGTGCTTCAGTCGTCTTGGTGGCAGTATTTAGCATGGGCCTGGTCTCCCTCTGGCTTTTCTGGTTCGGACGAGTTCGTCGTCTTCTGAGTGACGCTTTAAGTGAAAAGTTCCTGGCCGTGCGCTTCGACGTAAGCAGCAAGGCCAAGCGTGTGGTCGCGCGCGCGCTTTTCCGCGAGCTCGGTGTCGCGCGCCTCGAGCGCCTCGATGATGCCGAGATGCTCGGGTAGCGATGTCGCGGTGCGATCCTTCCGCCCGATCGTGAGCTGCCGGTAGCCGCGCACATGCAACAGGATGTCGTTGGTCATATCGACCAGGACCTGATTCTCGGACAGCGAGATCAGGGCCTGATGGAAGGCGATGTTGGCCTTGGAATATTCCTCGATGTGATCTTCCGGCCGGCGGTCGCTGTTGAAATCCTTGAAGAAGTCGCGCAGCGCCGTGATGTCCTTCTTGCGCGCGGTGGTCGTGATCAACCGTGCGGCCATGCTCTCGAGCGCGGCCCAGGCGCGGATCATGTCGACGATCTCGGTCTTGGTGCGGCGGACCACGACGATGCCGCGGCGCGGCACGGTTTTGACGAAACCGTCCTGCTCGAGCATGGCGATCGCTTCGCGGATCGGGGTGCGGCTGACGCCGAGGCGCTCGGACAACGCGCGCTCGTCGAGCATCACCGGCTCGGGCGTCGTATAGATGTCCATCTTGAGAATAGCTTCCTTCAAGGCCTCATAAGCCTTGTTCTTGAAGCTCGTCTCTGGCGCGATCCTGACGATCGCAATATCTGCCTCAGCCATAGCAGGCGGTGCCTTGGTTTCCTTAGGTGTTGCCACGACTCGTCTCCTCCGTTTCGGAGACGTCTTCTTAGCAGAAGAAATACCATCAGGTTTTTGGCATGCCAAATACCAGAATGTCAAGTTGCCATTGTTTTCTGCATCAGGCGAGAGAAGACCGGCTTGACTTTTTGGCTTCTGGCATACCAAATGCCATCAAATTTGTCCTGGGAGGAAGCCGATGTCAAATTCAAAGGATGCAGTCCGCAAGGTTCTCGATGCGGTCAAAGCGGACAAGCGCACGAGCCTGACGGCGCCGGAGGGCAAATTGGTCTGCGATGCCTACGGGATCCCGGTCCCGAAGGAGGACGTCGCCAAGTCGGCGTCCGAGGCGGCGCGGATCGCGTCCGGGATGGGCTTCCCGGTGGTGATGAAGATCGTCTCGCCGGACATTCTCCACAAGACCGAGGCTGGCGGCGTGGTGGTCGGCGTCAAGACCGCGGCTGACGCCGAGAAAACCTTTGAGACGATTCTCGCCAACGCCAAGAAGTACAAGGCCGACGCCAAGATCGAGGGTGTGCAGGTCCAGCAGATGCTGGGCGGCGGCACCGAGGTGATCATCGGCTCGATCACCGATGGGTCGTTCGGCAAGCTGGTCGCCTTCGGCCTCGGCGGTGTGCTGGTCGAAGTGCTGAAGGACATCACCTTCCGCCTCGCGCCCGCGACCAAGGAAGACGCGCTGTCGATGCTCGACGGCATCCAGGCGCATGAGATGCTCAAGGGCGTGCGCGGCGGGGATCCCGTCAACCGCGAGGCGCTTGCTGACGTCATCGTCAAGGTGTCGCGGCTGGTGAGCGATTTCCCCGAAATCGTCGAGCTCGATCTCAATCCCGTATTCGCCACCAAGAAGGACGCGATCGCCGCCGACGTGCGCATCGTGGTCGATTTCGACTACAAGCCGCGCCCGGCGCCGCGACCCACCGAGGAAATCGTCGCCGCGATGAACCGCATCATGCAGCCGAAGGCGGTCGCCGTGATCGGCGCCTCCGCCGAGGACGGCAAGATCGGCAACTCCGTGATGAAGAACCTCATCAACGGCGGCTACAAGGGCGAGATCTATCCGATCCACCCGAAGGCGCCTGAGATCCTCGGCTACAAGGCCTACAAGAGCGTCAAGGATGTGCCCGGGGTGATCGATGTCGCCGTGTTCGCGATCCCCGCGAAATTCGTCGCCGGTGCGCTCGCCGAATGCGGCGAGAAGAAAATTCCCGGCGCCGTACTGATCCCGTCCGGCTTTGCCGAAGCCGGCGCGCCTGAATTGCAGGCCGAGATCGTCGAGGTCGGCAAGAAGTACGATATCCGCCTGATGGGGCCGAACATCTACGGCTTCTATTATACGCCGGCCAATCTGTGCGCGACCTTCTGCACGGCCTACGACGTCAAGGGCCATGCAGCATTGTCATCGCAGTCCGGCGGGATCGGCATGGCGATCATCGGCTTCTCGCGCTCGGCGAAGATGGGCGTCTCCGCGATCGTCGGCCTCGGCAACAAGTCCGATATCGACGAGGACGATCTGCTCGCCTTCTTCGAGCAGGACCCGAACACCAATCTGATCGCGCAGCACTGTGAAGACCTGAAGGACGGCCGCGCCTTTGCCGAAGCGGCCAAGCGGGTCTCAAAGAAGAAGCCGGTGATCGTGCTGAAGGCCGGCCGTACCTCGGCGGGCGCCAAGGCTGCGTCGTCGCACACCGGTGCGCTCGCCGGCAACGACAAGATCTATGAGGACGTGTTCAAGCAGTCCGGCGTGATCCGCGCCCGCAGCTTGAGACAACTGCTCGAATTCGCCCGTGGCGTGCCGGTGCTGCCGACGCCCAAGGGCGAGAACGTGCTGATCATCACCGGCGCCGGCGGCTCCGGCGTGCTGCTGTCCGACTCCGTGGTCGACAACGGCCTGTCGCTGATGCAGATGCCGCCGGACCTCGACGCTGCCTTCCGCAAGTTCATCCCGCCGTTCGGCGCCGCCGGCAATCCCGTCGACATCACCGGTGGCGAGCCGCCGATCACCTATGTCAACACGGTGAAGCTCGGTCTGTCCGATGATCGCATCCACGCGCTGATCCTCGGCTACTGGCACACTATCGTGACGCCGCCAATGGTGTTCGCGCGCAACATGGTCGAAGTGAAGAAGGAGATGGAGGCCAAGGGCTTCGTGAAGCCGATGGTGGCCTCGCTCGCCGGCGACGTCGAGGTCGAGGAGGCCGCCGAATATCTCTACCAGCACGGCATTCCGGCCTATGCCTATTCGACCGAGCTGCCGGTCGAGGTGTTAGGGGCCAAGTACAAATGGGCGCGTGGCGCGGGCCTGCTGTAACGAATGTGAAAATGCCGCTTTGGAGAAATCCGGAGCGGCATTTCGGTCCAGGGACCGAACAAACTGGCCAATCCGATAGCGAACGCGTCTTCCGCAACGGCTGAAGCAGGTCGCGATGAAGAGGGACGTGATCCGGCGCAAGGCGCTTGCGCCGAAATCCACCACCGACGATTACGAAAGCCGCGACGGCGGCGTACAATCCGTCGACCGCGCGCTCTCGATCATCGAGACGCTCGCCGAAGACGACGAGGGCTACCGCCTGAGCGATCTTGCGATCCGCACCGGGCTGTCGACCTCGACCGTGCACCGTCTGCTGGCAACGCTCGAAAGCCGCCGCTTCGTGCAATTCGACCGCACCGAATCGAAATGGCATGTCGGCGCCCGCAGCTTCACCGTCGGCGCCACCTTTGCGAGGCGCCGCAACTTCACCGCCCAGGCAGTTCCCTATTTGCGCAAACTGCGCGACCTCACGCGTGAGACCGCCAACCTCGCCGTAGTCGACGACGAGTTCATCGTCGTGCTCACCCGCATGGAGAGCCGCGAGATCATGCGTTCGCTGACCAAGGTCGGCGGTCGCGTGGCGATGGTGGCCTCCGGCGTCGGCAAGGCGGTGCTGGCGACATATTCGGATGAGGACGTCAGCGCGATCATCCGCCATCATGGCATGCCGCGCCTGACCGAGAAGACGATCACGCGGCCGAGCGACCTGTTCAGGGAACTCGAACGTGTCCGCCGCCAAGGCTACGCCGTCGACGACGAGGAGGCCTGCATGGGGCTGCGCTGCATCGCCGCCGTCGTCTACAACGATTGCAGCGAGCCGCTCGCGGCGATCTCGGTATCAGGCATGACCAGCCGCCTGACCGACGACAGGCTGGCCGCACTCGGCCAGACCGTGCGCGAGGTGGCCGCCGAGCTGACAGTTGCGCTCGGTGGCGTGATGCCTGCGACGAAGCCTGACTGATCGTTCAGCCGTCATGACGCCGACGCCGCCCTGCGGCGCGACGCGTGCATTTGGCGGAAGGCCCAAATCCATTAGAGTGGGCGGCAACGGGCCAGTGGATCGGCTGCTTCCCTGGTCGCGAGAAAATGCCGGGGAGAAAGCATGGGTCGGAAGATCGCGATCGTCGGGGCTGGTGCCGTCGGCGGGTATGTGGGTGCCCATATGGTGCAGGCGGGCGAGGACGTCACGTTCATCGATCCCTGGCCCGAGCATATCGATCACATGAGGAAGCACGGACTACGTGTCACCCATGCACGAGACGTCGCGGAATTCTCGGTGCCCGTGCGTGCGCTGCACATCACGGACGCGCAGCAGCTCGCCAAGGAGAAGCCGGTCGACATCGCCTTCGTCTGCATGAAATCCTACGACACGGCATGGGCGACCATGCTGATCCAGCAGTATCTGGCGCCGGACGGCTATGTCGTGTCGCTGCAGAACTGCATGAATGAAGAGACGATCGCCGGCATCGTCGGCTGGGGCAAGACGCTCGGATGCATTGCCAGCAGCATCACGGTCAACCTGCCTGAGCCCGGCCATATCCACCGAGGCGCCGGCAAGGGCGGGGCGGCGCACACCGTATTTCGCGCCGGTGAAGTGCACGGCCGTATCACGGTGCGGGCGGAAGAGATCTGCCGACTGGTGGGCTACTCCGACAGCGCCAAAGTCACCGGCAATCTGTGGGGCGAACGCTGGTCGAAACTGGTCGCCAATGTCATGGGCAATGGGCTCTCGGCCTGCACGGGTCTGCCGGGCGGAGACATGTTGCAGAGCGAACCGATCCGCCGTTTCTCCACCCGGCTCGGCAGCGAAGCGATCCGCGTCGGTCAGGCGCTCGGCTATCAATTGGAGGAGATCCTGCACCTGCCGCCCGAGACGATCGCGCGTGCCGGAGAAGGCGACGAGACGGCGATGCGCGCGTGTGACGAGCAGCGCTTCAAGGACGGCAAGCGCACTTCATCCGAGCAGCGTCCCTCGATGGGCCAGGACATGCAGAAAGGCCGGCGCACCGAGATCGAATTCCTCAACGGTTTTGTGGTGCGCGAGGGCGAGAAGATCGGAATTTCTTGTGCGGCTAATGCCGTGTTGACAGACCTCGTCAAGCGCGTGGAACGTAACGAGCTAAGCCCGGATCCGCGGCATATCACGGAGCTGCGATTGAACTGAGCCGATTTGTTCACCTAGATGTGCTCGTAAGAGCAGAACAGCGTTGACGTCTGAACTGGCGGGTGGAGCGGACAAACTCCGTTCCGCTGAATCGCACAATGGCTGTCTGGAGACACTGAGATACGGAATCTCAGCATCCGTGCGCGATAGCCTCAGAGAGAAAAATGCGCTGGCTGCAAAAAGGCAGCACGTGCTCGAATCGAAGGCAGCAAGAAGCTCATCCTGATGGAACGCACGCTCAACAGCGCAATTTCTTGCGCACTTATGCCGTCGCGTTTGGCACGGTGGTTGCTTGAAGTGCATGGTGGACAGGAGACACCATGTCATCGCCCAAAGTGCAACTTCGTTTGAACGGCGTCCGTAAGAGCTTTCCTGGAAAGGAAGCAGCGACGCAGGTTCTCGACGGCTTAACCTTCGATATCCATGAGCGTGATTTCGTCAGCATCATTGGCCCGAGCGGCTGTGGCAAGACGACGGTGTTCAATATTATCGCCGGCCTCGTGGATCCCGATGATGGCGTCATGCTCTATCGCGGCCAGGAAGTGGAAAGCTTGCGCGGTCGCGTGGGCTATATGATGCAAAAGGACTTGCTTTTTCCTTGGCGTACGGTGCTGGACAACGTTCTGCTCGGCCTTGAGACCAAGGGCGTCGATCCAAAACGGGCTCTGGATACCGCGAGAGAATATCTCAGCACGTTCGGTCTTTCCGGCTTTGAGAACTCATATCCCAAGATGCTGTCCGGCGGAATGCGTCAGCGCGTGGCCTTGATCCGCACTCTCGTGCTCGATCCCGACATCCTGCTCCTCGATGAGCCGTTCTCGGCGCTCGACTATCAGACGAGGCTGTATCTCGAAGGCATTCTGATGGAGGCGGTGGAAACCTTTCACAAGACCGTGATCCTCGTGACCCACGACATCGATGAGGCAGTGGCGCTTTCCAAACGCGTGGTGGTGCTCAGTCAACGTCCGGCGCGCGTGAAGGCCGTTCACGACATCGCGCTGAACGAACATTCGCCGATCGCGGCGCGAAGCGATCCGCGCTTCTCCGGTTATTTCCACACGCTCTGCGCGGAGCTCGATATCCAGACCAGGAAGAGTGCATGACGGAAACGGCTCAACTTGTAAAAACCGCGGCGCCCGCTCGCCGACGCGAGAAAAAGCGCCGCAACGTGTTCGATTCCCTTATCGGACGAAGCGCGCTTCAGATCCTTGCCGTCGTCGGTTTCTTCCTGCTGTGGGAAGCGGCGGTGCGATGGGGATGGTTGTCGGGCTTCCTCGTTGGTCAGCCGAGCGGCGTTCTGCGCAACCTCATCGGCTCCATCGCGAACGGCTCTCTTTTCACTGACACCGGTTACACAATATTCGAGGCAATCCTGGGATTTGCCTTCGGTACCGTGATCGGTTCGGTTATCGGCCTTGCGCTGTGGTACTCGGTGTTCGTGGCGCGGCTGGTGGAACCGTTCATCGCGGCCATCAACTCGGTGCCGAAAATCGCGCTGGCGCCGATCATCATCCTGTGGTTCGGCACCGGCTTGCTATCGAAGGTCGCGCTCGCGATCTCGCTCACCTCCATCGTCGCTCTCATCACCGCCTACCAGGCGGCAAAGGACGCGGACAAGGATCTCCAGGCGCTGCTTTTCTCTATGGGCGCGTCCAAGCAGCAGATCTTCAAGCGGGTGATCGCGCCCTCTACCTTGCCTGCGATCATCGCCACCTTCCGCATCAATATCGGCTTCGCCCTGGTGGGCGCGGTCGTGGGGGAATTCATCTCCTCCCAGCATGGTCTCGGCCACGTCATCTACGTGGCCTCGAGTCTTTACGATCTCAATACGGTGTGGGCTGGCCTGTTCACGCTGATGCTCGTTGGCTTTCTTTTCTACCACTTGGTCGAGGTCATCGAGAATTGGCTGCTTCCCTGGAAGCAACAGCAGGGCGGCACGCAGATCAACGTTTGATCTTCTTTCAGGAGACTTCTAAAATGAGACGGCGAATTTCGAAATTGAGCACTCTTTCCGTTGCCCTTGCTCTTGCGCTCGGCATAGCCGCAGCAGGGCCGGCTTCCGCCGAGATGAAGAAGGCGACCATTTCTCAGGCGTTTCAATCGCTGCTATACCTGCCGCTCTACGTCGGCATGAACGAGGGCTTTTTCGAGAAGCAGGGGCTTGATCTCAACAAGGAGAGCGCCGGCTCCGGAAGCGTTGCTCTCTCGGCCGTGATCTCCAAGAGTGCGCAATTCTCGCTGCATGGACCCGAATGGACAGCTATCGCTGCGTCCAAGGGCGCCCCGGTGAACACGATCGCCAACGTCGTGAATGGCGCCGCGGTATGGATCGCCGCCACGCCCGACTTCAAGTTCGACAGTGTGAAAGATCTCAAGGGACAGAAGATCGTGACTGGCCTGATGCCGACCACCAGCACCTCGCTGTTCATCAAGCTGCTGAAGGAAAACGGCATGGATGCCAGCAAGGACGTGGAGATGATCCAGGTTCCGCTCGGCACCGAGCCCGGCCCCTTCGTTGCCGGCCAGGCCAAAGTAGCGGTCATGTACGAGCCCGGCCTCGACCAGGTGGTAGCCAAGGGCATGAAGGTGGTGGTCGGCTTCCCGAAACTGTACGGCGCCTATGCCTTCTCTACCATCACCGCGCGCAACGATGTCGATCCGGACCTTGCCCAGCGGCTGACCAATGGCCTCGAAATGGCGGTGCGTTTCATGCACAAGAACGAGGCGCGCACGGTGGAAATCGCTCAGAAGGAATTCCCGAATCTTGAGCCTGCCGTGGTGGAAGCGGCGGTGAAGCGCATGCTTGCCGACAACGTTTACCCCACCAGTGTCGATATCACGCCCGACGCGCTGAAGCTTGCGCTCGAGACGCAGATCGCGCTCGGCAATCTCGCCGCCCAGCCTGACTACAAGACCTTCGTTCCAAGAACCTATATCGAAAAGGCGATATCCACGAACTGAGCTTTGCCGATCTTCGTCACCGCGGCTTCGGGCTGAACCCGGAGCCGTTTGCCTTTAGACCTTTCTCACCTCGGTTACAGGTCCATCCGGAAATGAACTTCGCGCAAGACCACTCTGGGGTCCTCGAAATCGTCCGCATGATCGCGGGGGGCTCGGCACAAGCGCAGAACCTGATTGCGGCCAGCCGCGCGCGCGCCGCGGCTGTCGAACCCGATCTTCGCGCCTTCGCTTATTTGCCGTCCAAACCGCCGATCGTTTCAGCGGGAAATGGACCACTTGCAGGCGTGGCAATAGGCGTGAAAGATCTCATAGACACGGCCGATATGCCGACCACCTATGGCTCGCCGGTGTATGCGGATCACCAGCCGAATGAGGATGCCTGGGTGGTCAGCCGCCTGAAAGATCTCTCGGCAACAGTTCTCGGCAAGACGGTCACCACCGAATTCGCGTGGCGCGAACCCGGCCCCACCCGCAACCCGTGGAATCCAAGGCATACGCCCGGCGGTTCATCGTCCGGCTCTGCGGCAGCCGTTGCAAGCGGCTCGGTGCAAGCGGCGCTGGGCACGCAGACGCTGGGTTCGATCCTGCGACCTGCCGCCTATTGTGGTGTGGTGGGATTAAAACCCAGCTTTGGCACCATCAGCCTGCAGGGCGTCCATCCGCTCTCTCAGTCCCTGGACCACCTCGGCCTGTTCGCCCGCAGTGTGGATGACGCCGCGTATCTGCTGGCGCTGCTGGCGGGCGGCCCCGGTGCGTCTCCGCAGGCGCCGTTCCAGATTTCTCCTGAAGGCGTCGATCCTTTTCCCGCGCCACGGATAGCGTGGCTTCGTCCGGCGGCAACGCCGCCCTTGGACGAAAGCCAAAGCACGTTGCTCGCGCAAGTCGCCATTCTCTTCGGAGATGCCGGGGCGATCGTCGAGCCGTTTGCGTTGCCTGCGGAGTTCGAGCAACTGCCGGCGCTCTCCGCTACGCTCTGCGGCGCGGACGGGGCGGCGAATTTCGGTGATCTGGTTACACGCTTCCCGGACAAGACCAGCGCCCGGCTTCACGCCCTTGTCGAACGCGGCGCGCCGATTTCCGCGACCGAGTATATTTCCGCCCGCGCCAAGCAGCTTGCGCTGCGCGCCGACTTTACCCGCGCGCTCGCAGGTTTTGACGCTGTTCTCACGACCGCAGCAACTGGCGAAGCGCCGGAAGGATTGTCTGATACCGGCGACCCTGGCCTGTGCGTGCCTTGGACAACTCTCGGGGTTCCGGCGATCGCATTGCCCGCTGGGATCGGGTCGAACGGCCTGCCCATGGGCATCCAGCTTGTCGCGCCATTCGGCGAAAACCTGAAGCTGCTGCGCATCGCCAAATGGTGCGAAGCCTCGCTCGCTATCAAGAACGGGGGCCAGCGAAGCGAATAGATGCGGTGGTTGGAAGGCGGTATTCGCTTTTGAGTTTGACTTCAGCGCTCTTAAATCACCGTCGTCGAACGAACGAGCTTCCGGCCGGGAGCAAGTAATCTGATGCTGGTCGGTTGCTACTTTTGCTGAATACGGCTCAGATAATCGATAACAGCGAGGATGCGTGTGCGCACGACGACATCCGGGCTTTGCTCCGGCCCGGCCATCTTCCAGTAAGATGGATCAACATAGTGAGGCAAGTTGACAATGGGATTGAATCGTTCCCCCAAATTGGCATTTCGCGAGTGCCGTGAGCGGGAACTGTTTTCGATCCATATATGGTTTCAACTGATGATCATATCATGCCCCCGCCTGCGGTCTTCGGGTAAATCTTACCAGCCTACTTGGGTTTGGTTGGGTTTGATCCAGCTCAAGTTTGGCTATCGTCATTGCGAGTGAAACGATCCGTCTTTCCGCTGCTGTCGCATGCTTTCATTCCATCGGCGATCCAATCGTTTGATCTGGCGCGGTTTTTCGCCGTTCATTCCGTATCGTGGGAAACAAAATCAGCGTCGTTGAGATCGTCGAGCGCTCCCGCGATCATCGCGCCGATGCAACATCAGCGAGGCGCGAGATGGCGAAGATGCGGGCGGTCGATGCGGCGGTGCGTATTCTGGAGAAGGAAGGGGTCAATTGCGCGTTCGGCGTTCCCGGCGCGGCGATCAATCCGCTCTATTCGGCGCTGAAGAAGCGCGGCTCGATCCGGCATATCCTCGCGCGCCACGTCGAAGGCGCCTCCCACATGGCGGAGGGTTATACCCGCGCCAAATGCGGCAATATCGGCGTCTGCATCGGCACGTCGGGGCCGGCGGGTACCGACATGATCACCGGGCTCTATTCGGCGATCGCCGACTCCATTCCGATCCTCTGCATCACCGGACAGGCGCCGCGGGCGCGGCTCTACAAGGAAGATTTCCAGGCCATCGATATCGAGTCGATTGCAAAGCCGGTGACGAAATGGGCGGTCACAGTGCGCGAGCCCGGCCTCGTGCCGCGCGTGTTCAGTCAGGCGTTTCACCTGATGCGCTCGGGGCGCCCAGGCCCGGTGTTGATCGACCTGCCGCTCGACGTACAGCTCGCCGAGATCGAGTTCGACGATGAGACCTATGCGCCGCTGCCGGTCTACAAGCCGACCGCGACGCGCGCGCAGGTCGAGCGCGCGCTGGAAATGCTGAACGTGGCCGAGCGGCCGCTGATCGTGGCCGGCGGTGGCGTCATCAACGCCGACGCGTCCGAACTGCTGGTGAACTTCGCCGAGACCGTCAACGTGCCGGTGGTACCGACGCTGATGGGCTGGGGCGCGATCCCCGACGACCACGTGCTGATGGCCGGAATGGTCGGATTGCAGACCAGCCACCGCTACGGCAATGCCACCATGCTGCAGTCGGATTTCGTGCTCGGCATCGGCAATCGCTGGGCCAATCGGCACACCGGCTCGATCGAGACCTACACCAAGGGCCGCACCTTCGTGCATGTCGACATCGAGCCGACGCAGATCGGCCGCGTGTTCAATCCGGACCTTGGCATCGCCTCCGACGCCAAGGCGGCGCTTGAACTGTTCGTCACTGTTGCGAAGGAATGGCGGAAGGCCGGAAAGCTCCGCGAGCGACAGGCGTGGCCGGCCTCATGCCAGGACCGCAAGCGCACGATGCTGCGCAGGAGCCATTTCGACGATATGCCGATCAAGCCGCAGCGCGTCTATCAGGAGATGAACCGCGCCTTCGGCCGCGATACCTGCTACGTCACCGTGATCGGACTGTCGCAGATCGCCGGTGCGCAATTCCTGCGCGTCTATCATCCGCGCAACTGGATCAACGCCGGGCAGGCGGGCCCCTTGGGCTGGACGCTTCCCGCCGCGCTCGGCGTGCGCGCCGCCGATCCGGACCGCGAGATCGTCGCGCTCTCGGGCGACTATGATTTCCAGTTCCTGATCGAGGAGCTCGCGGTCGGCGCGCAGTTCAAATTGCCGTACATCCATGTCGTCGTGAACAATTCCTATCTCGGCTTGATCCGCCAGGCGCAGCGCGGCTTCGAGATGGACTACCAGGTTCAATTGTCGTTCGAGAACATCAACGCGCCCGAGATCGGCTCTTACGGTGTCGACCATGTCGCGGTCGCCGAAGGCCTCGGCTGCAAGGCGATCCGCGTCACCGATCCGAATGATGCGCAGGCGGCGTTCGCGACCGCGCGCGAATGGATGGCGAAGTATCGGGTGCCGGTCGTGGTCGAGTTCATCCTCGAGCGCGTCACCAATATTTCGATGGGCACCGAGATCGACAACGTCATGGAGTTCGAGGAACTGCTCGATCTGCCGCTCGACGAGGTGCCGCCACGCGTTGACGCGCGTCAGCCCGGCAAATTGTTGCCCGCCGAGTAAGGAGTTTGATTGTGCCGAAATTTGCTGCCAATCTCACGATGTTGTTCGGGGAATTGCCGTTCCTGGAGCGCTTCGCCGCCGCCAAGGCCGCCGGTTTTAATGGCGTCGAATATCTGTTCCCCTATGACTTCGATAGAGCCGAGCTGCGCGAACAGCTTGATAAGCACGGCTTGATCCAGGCCCTGCACAATCTCCCCGCCGGCGATTGGGCGGCAGGCGAGCGCGGCATCGCGATCTTTTCCGATCGCGTCGAGGAGTTCCGCGACGGTGTCTTTCGCGCCATTGATTACGCCAAGGCGCTCGATTGCCGGCAATTGAACTGCCTTGTCGGTGTCGCACCGCGCGACGCCGATCCGCTCGAATTGAACGAGGTGCTGGTCAAAAATCTGCGCTTTGCCGCCAATGCGCTCGCAAAGGAGCAAATCAAGCTCCTGGTCGAGCCGATCAACACGCTCGATATTCCCGGCTTCTTCTTGAACCGCACCGAGCAGGCGGCGCAGCTCATCGCTGACGTGGGCTCGAGCAATCTCTTCATCCAGTATGACATCTACCACATGCAGGTGATGGAGGGTGACATCGGCCGTACCGTGCAAAAACACCTGGCGCGCATCGCGCATATTCAGCTCGCTGACAATCCCGGCCGCAACGAGCCGGGCACCGGTGAGATCAACTACCCCTTCCTGTTCCGTCATCTCGACGCGATTGGTTATCGCGGCTGGGTCGGATGCGAATACAAGCCGCGGACGACGACCGTTGACGGCCTCGGCTGGCACGCGGCGCTCACGCTCGTCACCTGATTTGGAGGGGAAATATCGCAATGGCAAAGATTGGATTCATCGGCCTCGGCACCATGGGACGTCCGATGGCGGGTCACCTTCAAGAAGCCGGCCATCGCCTGTTTCTGCATGACGTCGGGCCGATCCCGCCGGAGCTGGTCTCGGGCGGCGGTGTCGTCTGCAAATCGGGCAGGGACGTCGCCCAGGAAGCGGAAGCCGTCATCATCATGGTGCCGGATACGCCGCATGTGGAGGCGGTGCTGTTCGGCCCCGGCGGTGTCGCCGAAGGACTGTCGAAAGCCAAAATCGTCGTCGACATGAGCTCGATCTCGCCGCTTGCGACGAAGGAATTCGCGAAGAAGATCGAGGCGCTCGGCGCAGACTATCTCGATGCGCCGGTGTCCGGTGGCGAGGTCGGCGCCAAGGCGGCGAGCCTGACCATCATGGTGGGCGGGCCGGAGGCTGCGTTCAACACGATGAAGCCGGTGTTCGAGAAGATGGGCAAGAACATCACGCGGGTTGGCGGCAACGGCGACGGACAGACCACCAAGGTCGCCAACCAGATCATCGTTGCGCTGACGATCGGGGCAGTCGGTGAAGCGTTGCTGTTTGCTTCGAAAGCCGGTGCCGACCCCGCGCTGGTGCGGCAAGCGCTGATGGGCGGCTTCGCGTCGTCGCGGATTCTGGAAGTGCATGGTGATCGCATGGTGAAGCGCAATTTCGATCCGGGCTTTCGTATCGAATTGCATCAGAAGGATCTCAACCTTGCGCTCGAAGGCGCTCGCGCGCTTGGACTTTCGCTGCCGAGCACGGCGATTGCGCAGCAACTGTTCAGTTCCTGCACCGCGCACGGCGGCAAGGCGTGGGATCATTCGGCGATGGTGCGGGCGCTCGAGCTGATGGGAGATCACGAGATCGGCACGGCCTGATACGCAAGTTGGGAACCGCGGGAAATCCACACCGGTGTTCCGCGTTCGCCACCATGGAACCGGAACAACTATCGGGCAGGATGGTTGAAGCGCATCGTCAATTTCACTGGAGGAGAATGATGACGAAGCGTCTTGCCATCCCTGTCCTTGCCGCGTCGCTGCTTGCGTCCGGCGCAGCGTTCGCGCAATCCACCACGGTGGAAGGCGCGGCGAATGGCGCTCGCGCGGGCGGCCAGGTCCTGGGTCCTGTGGGCGAGATCGTCGGCGGCACCGTGGGTGCTGCGGTCGGCGCCGGATTGGAAATTCCGAATGCCGTGATCGGCTCGATCCCGCGCGACGAACCGTCGGTCGTGGTTCGCGAGCGCGTCGTAGTCGGCGAGCCGCTGCCGTCCACCGTTGAATTGCGTACGGTGCCGCGGCACACGGAATATCGCTATGCCATCGTCAATGACCGCCGGGTGATCGTCGAGCCGCGCACCCGCAGGGTGGTCAAGATCATCGATTAATGAAGACCGACACACACGCACCTTGATCCTCGCGGGCGCTTCGCCTGCGAGGATCGCGTTGTGCCTCTACAACGGCTGCCGCACGCCGAGGCCGAGCATGAAGCGTTCCCTGATCTGCACGGGATCGCGGCGGGTCGTTCCCGTGCCGGGCTTGTCGTCGATGCGCACGCCGATCAATGTCGGGCCCTCCGAGGCGAGCGACTGATCGATCAGGCGCTCGAAGTCATCCTCATCGGCTGCCCAGGAGCTGTTCGGAAGACCGCTCGCCACCGCGATGGCGACAAGATCGGAGGCCGCCGCTGCTGGCGTTGGCTGCGCGCCGGTGATCTGGTAGATGCCGTTGTCCATCACGACCATGGTGAGGTTCTTCGGCGCCAGCGTCGCGATCGTCGACAGCGAACCGAGCTGCATCAGGAGCGAGCCGTCACCCTCCAGCGCGAACACGCGCCGCTTCGGTTGCGCCAGAGCCACCCCGAGCGCGATCGGAAATGCGAGCCCCATGCTTCCCAGCATGTAAAAGTTCTGCGGGCGATGGCCGGCGGCCCAGAGGTCGAAATTGGTGTTGCCGATGCCGCCGACCACGGCCTCCTCGTCCTTCAGCCTTGCGACGAGACGCGAGGTGAGGTCGAACCGGTTCATCACCTTGGTGTTGCGGGTAGTCGTCTTGGTTGGCGTGTTCATGGGACCGCTCACTTGTCAAAGACCTTGCCGCCGGTGAGCAGCGGCGAGAGGATCAGCGCCACCGGCGCCTGCGTGGTGACGGCCTGCTTGATCGAGCGGTCGACGATGAACTCGAACTCGTCGAGCCGGGTTGCCGTGTGATGCTCCATCGCAAGCGAGTCGAGCACCGGCCGCATGGTGCGGCAGACCAGCGCCTGACCATAGTTGAATTCGCCGAGCGTGCCGCGCTCGGAGACGAACATGATCACCGGGATCTGGTAGGGGATCGCGAGCGAGGCGAGGACATTCGCAAGCGTCGCAAAACCGGAGGTCTGCATCAGCACCGCACCGCGCACGCCGCCCATCCAGGCACCGGAGACGATTCCGACCGCTTCCTCCTCGCGCGCGGTGGGAAACGTCGTGAAGAAGGGATCGGCGTGCAGGTTCTTGATCAGCGGCGTCAGCACGCGGTCCGGCACATAGGGCACGAGGCGAACCTCGTTTCGCTTGAGCGTCTGCAGCACGATGCCGTGCCAGCTCTTCTCCGCTGCGGTCTTGAGCGAGCTTTCATCCTCCGCGAGCGCCATCCTTGCTCTCCCTCACATCCCGCGACGCTGCGGCCGCTTTCTTGCGGCAAAACTTCACCCGACCGGCGCGATTGTCAACATGTCGCAGTCGCAACGTGACCTGCGGTTTCCGCTGGTGCGGACGCCGGTCCGCCATGCGATACAGGCGGCAACGACAATGAGGCGACAGCAGTGGGAGGAATGTCATGGACGATCGGTTCAGGCGAGCCGCCATTGCGGCGGTCATGTCCTCCACGGCCGTTTCCAGCCAGGCCCGTTCATATTCCAGGACACGAACTGAAAGTTGCAGAAGGACATGACCGTCAACAACAAGCGCGTCTTCTACGTCAAATACCTCGCCCACAACATCTATGCGGAAATCCTCAAGGGCCGCCCCGACGTGCGGCTGGACCGGCTGGAGAATGAGAGCCCCGATGAGGTCGCGGCACCCATCCTCGAAGCGGCGCATGCCTACCAGATCGGCGCGGCGCGCGACGAGCTGGCCAGGCACTTCCATGTTGACCAGGATCTGCTCCGCCGTACGCCGAACCTCCTGATCGTCTCCTCCAACGGGGCGGGTTTCGATCCCGTCGACGTCGATGCCTGCACCGCGGCGGGCGTGCTGGTGGTCAATCAATCCGGCGGCAACGCCAATTCCGTCGCCGAGCACGCGCTGGGGATGCTGCTCACTTTGTCGAAGCGCATCATCGAATCCGACCGCGTGCTGCGGCGCCAGCGGGACGTCAACCGCAATGCCCTGATCGGCAACGAGGCGCAGGGCAAGACCATCGGCATCATCGGTCTCGGCAATGTCGGTCGCCGGATCGCCGAGCTCTGCAGGGGGCTCCTGCACATGAAGGTGATCGCCTACGATCCCTATCTGACCGCCGAGGAGATGGGCAAGCGGGGAGGCGAGAAGGTCGAGCTGGACGAGCTCCTGCGCCGTGCCGACTATGTCTCGGTCAGTTGCCCGCTGACGAAGGAGAGCCGCGGCATGATCGGCGGGCGCGAATTCGCGCTGATGCAGCCGCACGCGTTCTTCATCACCACAGCGCGCGGCTTCATCCACGACGAGGACGCGCTGGAGGACGCGCTGCGCAACAAGCGCATCGCCGGCGCCGGCCTCGACGTCTGGGCCAAGGAACCACCGCCGCCGGAGCATCCGCTGCTGCAGTTCGACAATGTGCTTGCCAGTCCGCATACGGCCGGCGTCACCGTGGAGGCGCGCGAGAACATGGGTCGGATCGCCGCCGAACAGGTCCTGGACGCGCTCGACGGCAGGCGGCCCCCGCGGATCATCAATCCCGAAGTCTGGCCGGTTTACGCCAGGCGGTTTGAACGGACGTTCGGGTTTGCGCCGAACTAGGGACGTTGCTGATTGGTCAAATCCACTGCCGCATGCGCAGCCGAGCACGGTACGGAACCGGCGGCTGCCAGGCGACCGGTGTTTAGCAACTCGCGATTGGACCCATCATTTTTGATTTTCCTCAATTCACTTTTCCAGGATGCTATTATTCAAAAAACCGACGCTACCCGTCTAGCAGGAGGCTCCCATGTCACGATTTGTCGTTAGCTTCATGAAGGACGTGCTTGGTGACAATGGTCGCGAACGGGAAGTTTGCCAGAGTTCGCTCGAAATTAATGCCTTGAACGAAGGCGAGGCCGCGGAAATGGCCAAGCAGAAATTCTGCAAGGCGCAGGCGCTGTGTGATTGGTCGCTGCACGCCGACCGCATCCGGATCGACTCGGCAGATTTTCCCTCATAATCATTCGCTCGGTTGAGGTCAGCTCAGGCGCCGCAACGTCGCCGAAGGGCTCTCGCCGAACTTTGCGCGATAAGCACTTGCCATCCGGCTCAGATGGGTGAAGCCAAGATCGAAGGCGATGTCGACGACGCGCTCGTCCGGGCGCGCGTCTTTCAGCCGGCTATTGAGCCGGGCGAGCCGGATGTCCTGCAGCATCGCTGAAACGGTCGTCCCGAAATGACGGCGAAAGCCGAGCTGTAATGCGCGAATGCCGATGCCCGCGGCATCGGCAAGCTGCATGAGATCGAGCGGCTCATCGGCCTGGGCCTCGAGCCAGGCGCGCGCCCGCTTCAGCGGTATCGGCTGCGTCTCGACGCGGCCTTCGAAGACGGCGATCGCCCGGCTCAAACTATGATGCTGGCCATCGAGCAGCGCGCTCAGCAGTCGTTCCCGCCGATCGGCTGCTGCCAGCGGTGACAGGCGCTTTGTCGGACCAAGATGCTCGGCGAGATCGACGAGATCGCAGATTCCTGCCTGAAGCGCATGTCCAAACTGTGTGGTGAGGTCGACCGATGGATCGAACTCCACCGCTCTCGTGGACGTTCCCGCCAGCGCAGCCGCGCGATGTTCCACCAGCTTTCGGTCGAGCAGCAGGATGAGTTGGGCGCAATCCTGTCGCCACGTCATCTGCGTCGGCATGGTCGGCGACAGCAGCGATGCCGCAGCGCCACGCGCAGTCAACACCTCGCGCGCCGCTGTCCGTATCTCCGCGCAACCCTGCAGCGGGATCTGCAACAGGAAAAACCGATCGAGACAGCCGGGATCGATCGAGACCGATCCGCCATAGGCGACATAGTTCACCGAAAACCCGTCGAAGGCTGCGCAATTGTGCTGGGCGCTGAAGTCGTTCTCGAAATGGCCGATCGGCTTCAATTCATGCGGGCAGAAAATCCGTCCGATCGCCTCGGCGGCGTCATCGACACTGCCGGTCGAGACGCGGGCGAAATCCGCAAGCCGCATGTTGGTCAAGGCACCTGCATTCATCGCAACCGCCGTGGAGTTGCTTGAGGTTTAAAATATTGGGAGCCTAATGCATCTCTCGGCGCGGGGAAACGCGGTTTCGGCGCGCGGCGTGCCCGATCGTTATGCGGGCCCTTGCCGTGCGCTTGGGCAACGGCAGCTCTTCCTGCAGCGCAACATGAGCGTCGGGGCCGCGGGATTCGTTTATCGGCTAGACAAGCTGCCACTCCGACGACAGCCTCGCGGGCGCGGTGCAGTCCAGACAGGGAGGTGGCGGAATGGGTGCGCTCGAGAAAGGCATTACGCGGAACGGCACGGGTTACGGCGGCAAGACCTGGAATATCTTGGGCCAGGTCTATTTTCCCAAGGCGGTCACCGACTCGACCTTCGCATTCGAGACCAACAGCGATCCCGGCCAGTTCGTGCCGGTGCACATCCATCCGACCCAGGACGAGTTCATCCTGGTGCAGGAGGGCACGCTCGACCTCAAGCTCGACGGCGTCTGGGTGAAGGCCGAGGCCGGCGACCTCGTGCGCATGCCGCGCGGCATCCCCCACGGCTATTTCAACAAGTCGGACAAGCCGGCGCGCGCTCTGTTCTGGGTCTCGCCGATGCAGAAGCTCGAGGCGCTGTTCGACAAACTGGACAATCTGCAGGACCCGGCCGAGGTGGTGCGCATCTCCGCCGAGCACGAGGTGAATTTCCTGCCGCCGGAAGCCAACGACTGACCTTGACCCGGTAGCGGCTCAACATCGGAAGCAGTGGAATTGCCGGGATCGTGTCCGGCGATGACAATGGCGTGCGCGTACACTCGAACGGGATGGTGATTTTCCGGAGCATCCACATGGTCAAGCAGAAGCATGTTTGCATCATCGGCGCCGGCGTTTCCGGGCTTGCCGCAGCCAAGGCGTTTTCCGAACGAGGACACAGGGTGACCATCGTCGAGCGCAGCGGCGATCTCGGCGGCGTCTGGGAGCCGGCGCGGTCCTATCCCGAGGTCCAGACCCAGAGCCCGAAGGATCTCTATCGCTACACCGACAAGGCGATGCCGGGCTCCTATCCGGAATGGCCGAAGGGGCCGCAGGTCTACGCATATTTGCGCGACTACGCGCACGAGCACGGGCTGGACGATGCCATGCGCTTCAGCACCGCTGTCGTGGCAATGGATCGCCGCGCCGATGGCAAGCCGGGCTGGACCCTCACGCTTCGCACCAGGGACGGCAGCGTGAGCAATGAGGGTTTTGACTTCGTCGCAGTCTGCACCGGCCAGTTCAACGAGCCGCAAACCCTCAGCCTTCCCGGCGAGGATGCGTTCAAGGCGCAGGGCGGCAAGGTCCTGCACTCTTCGCAATATAACGACGCGGCAATGGCCAAGGGGCGTAGGGTGGTGGTGCTCGGCGGCTCGAAATCGGCGACCGACATTGCTGTCAACGCTGTCAACTCGGGCGCTGCCGAAGTCACCATCGTCTATCGCGAGCCGGTGTGGCGCATTCCCTATTTCGTCGGCGGCTTGGTCAACTTCAAGCGCATCCTCTATATCCGCGCCCAGGAAGAGATGTTCCCGGGCTGGGGCATCGGCCCGCTGTCGCGGCTCGCGCATGTGCTGGCCAGGCCGCTGGTGTGGGCGAACTGGCGCGGGTTGGAGAGCCTTCTAAAGGTCCAGCTCAAGCTGAAGCAATGCGACATGGTGCCGAAGCAGCCGATCGAGGACGGCGTCAATTGTTCGGTGCCGATTGCAACGCCCGGATTCTATCCGATGGTGGCCGATGGCCGCATCAAGGCGATCCGCGGCACCTTCGATCATTATGATGGCGACAGCATCGTGATGAGCGGGGGCGAGCGGGTGGCGGCGGATGTGGCGGTGCTTGCGATCGGCTACAAGCTTGGCGTTCCGTTCCTTGCCGAAAGCCATCGCAGCAAGCTGGTCGAGCCCGACGGGCAGTATCGGCTCTATCGCCTGATCGCCAATCCGGATCTGCCGGATATGGGGTTCGTCGGATTCAATTCCAGCTTCGCCACGGTGCTTTGCGCCGAGCTGGCCGCCAATTGGCTGGTGCGCTACGCCGACGGCCAGCTTGCGCGCCAGCCGACTGCCGCGGAGATGAAGGAGAACATCGCGATGATGCTTCACTTCAAACGCGTCGAACGGCCGGCGGCGGGCGTCTATGGCGGGCTTTGCGTTGCGCCCTATCATTACCGTCACTTCGACGAGCTGCTGGCGGATATCGGTACGACCGTCCGCCGGCGCAATCCGCTCGCCGAAAAATTCACGCCGCCGGATGCCGATGCCTATGCGCGCTTCCTTGCTTCAGCACCGGACTATCACGCGGTGGCATAAGGACGGGCAGGCTCCTCGCTCGGTGATGTCCGGCCGGGCACGGCGGCGAGCAGCTCGCGCGTGTAGGGATGCTCGGGCGCCGCGAACAGCGCGGCCGCAGGCCTGAGCTCCACGATCTCGCCACGTTGCATCACCGCGATGCGGTCGCAGATTTGCGCGGCGACGCGCAGATCGTGGGTGATGAACAGCATTGATAGCCCGAGCCGCGCCTTGAGGTCTTCGAGCAGATTGAGAACCTGAGCCTGTACGGAGACGTCGAGCGCGGAGACCGCTTCGTCCGCGACCAGGATCTCCGGCTCGAGCGCCAGCGCGCGGGCGATTCCGATGCGCTGGCGCTGGCCGCCGGAGAATTCGTGCGGAAAACGGTCCATCGCATTGGCGTTGAGGCCGACCATGCCGAGCAGGTCGCGAGCGCGCTGCCGCGCCGCATCGGGATCGGTGCCATGCGCGATCGGCCCGTCCGCGATGATGTTGCCGACCTTGCGGCGCGGATTGAGCGAGGCAAAGGGATCCTGGAAGATCATCTGGATGCGGCTGCGCTCCTTGCGCAGCTCCTTGCCGCCGATCGCGGTGAAGTCGGTGTCGCCGAGGCGGACCGTGCCCTGGTCCGGCTCGATCAGGCGCATGACGAGGCGCGCGACCGAGGATTTGCCCGAACCGGATTCGCCGACGAGGCCGAGCGTCTCGCCCTGCAGGATGTTGAAGTTGACGGCCTTCGCCGCCTGCACGCGGCGCTCCGGCTGGAACCAGCCGCCACCGGAGACATAGGTCTTGTCGAGGCCGATCACCTCGACCGCTTTGGGACGGTCCACAAGCGGAGCGCGCTGTGGCGGCTCCATCGAGGGGACGGCGGCGAGCAAGGCACGTGTGTAGGGATGTTGCGGACGTTGCAGCACATCATCGGCCGCGCCTTGTTCGACCACCTTGCCGTGCTGAAGCACGACCACGCGGTCGGCGATATCTGCGACGACGCCGAAATCATGGGTGATGAACATCACCGCCATGTTGCGGCGGCGCTGCAGGTCGCGGATCAGTTTCAAAATCTGCGCCTGCGTGGTGACGTCGAGTGCGGTGGTCGGCTCGTCCGCGACCAGCACCGCCGGCTCGAGCGCGAGCGCCATCGCGATCATCGCGCGCTGGCGCTGGCCGCCGGACAATTGGTGCGGATAGGCGCGCACGGTGCGTTCGGGGTCGGGCAGGCCGACCTCGCGCAAAAGGTTGAGCGCCTTCTGCCGGCGCTGCTTCGGCGTCAGCAGATTGTGCGCCTCGAACATCTCGGCGATCTGGTCGCCGATCCGCATCAAGGGATTGAGCGCCGTCATCGGCTCCTGGAACACCATGGCGATGTGCCGGCCGCGCAGGCCGAGCCATTGGTCGTCGTCGAGCCGCAGCAGGTTCTGCCTCTCGAACAGGATCTCGCCGGCCTCGCGGCCGATCGTGTCGGGAAGGAGGCCCATCAACGCGTGGGCGCACATCGATTTGCCGGAGCCGGACTCGCCGACCACGCAAAGGATCTTGCCGGGGACGAGATCAAGCGACACGCCGTCGACAGCGTAGGCGCGGTCGGCGCCGGGCGGCAGTGCCAGCTTGAGGTCCTTAATGACGACGACGGCTTTGCTCTCGGACATTGCTCAGCGCCCATCCTTGTTGAGGCGCGGATTGAGCGCGTCGTTGAGGCCTTCGCCGATCAGGTTCAGCGCCAGCACCGAAACCAGGATCGCGATGCCGGGAAACACCGTGATCCACCAGGCCTGCCGGATCACGGTGCGGCCGGCGCCGACCATGTAGCCCCACGACATCAGGTTGGGATCGCCGAGGCCGAGGAACGAGAGCGAGGACTCCAGCAGGATTGCGGTCGCCACCATCAGCGAGGCCAGCACGATGACGGGCGAAAGCGCGTTCGGCAGGATCTCGCGCCAGATGATCCAGCTATGGGTCTGGCCGGTGACGATCGCGGCCTGCACATATTCGCGGGTGCGCAGCGACAGCACTTCGCCGCGCACCAGCCGCGCCACCGGCGGCCAGCTCACGATCGCGATCGCCAGCACGATCGAGACGATCGATGGTTGCATGATCGCCACCAGCACGATCGCGAGCGCAAAGCTCGGCACGGTCTGGAAGAACTCGGTGAAGCGCATCAGGGCATCGCCGATCCGGCCGCCGAAATAGCCGGCGAGGGCGCCGACGGGAATACCGACGGCAAGCGCAGCGAGCGTCGAGACCAGACCGACCAAAAGCGAGACACGGGCGCCATAGATGATGCCCGCGAACACATCGCGGCCGAGCGCGTCGGTACCGAGCGGCAGGCCTGATATCGTGAACGGCGGCAGGAACGGCCGCTGCACCATGCGCCAGGGTGAATTCGGGAAGATCATCGGCCCGAACAGCGCGACCGCGATCGCGATCAGGAGAATGATCGAGCCGATCAATCCGCCGGGATTGCGCAGCAATAGCTTCCAGAACCGCTTCATGCCGCAACCTCGATGCGCGGATCGACCGAGCGGTAGATCAGATCGGTGATCAGGTTGAACGCCAGCACCATCGCCGAGCAGACGACGAAGACGCCGAGCAAGAGGTTATAGTCGCGCTGCAGCAGCGCCTCGTACATCAGCCGGCCGATGCCGGGCCAGGCAAACACGGTCTCGGTCAGCACGGCGCCACCGACCAGCGTGCCCGCCTGCAGGCCCGCAAGTGTCACCACCGGCAGCAACGCGTTGCGCAGGACGTGGCGGCGCTGGATCACCGCGTCACGCAAGCCCTTGGCGCGCGCGGTCTTGACGAAATCGAGCCGCTTCACCTCCAGCATCGAGGCGCGCGTCATGCGGGTGTATGTGGCCATGAAGAACAGGCCGATCGTCATCGCTGGCAGGATCAGGTGCGCACCGACGTCGAGCACATGAGCGAAACCGGTGTAGTTGGCGCCCACCGTCTCGTAGCCGAAGCTCGGCAGCCAATCCATCGCAACCGAGAACAATAGGATCGCCATCAGCGCCACCCAGAACAGCGGCGTGGCATAGAAGATCAGCGCCATTATCGTGATCGCGGTATCGGCCCAACTGCCTGCGCGGCGCGCTGCCAAGGTTCCGAACAGCACGCCTGATAGCAGCGAGATCGCAAACGCCGTGCCGGTCAGCAGCAGCGTTGCCGGTAGTCGCTCCAGGATCAATTGCGACACCGGCGCTTGCTGGCGGAAGGAGAAACCGAGGTCCAGGGTGGCGATGCCCTTCACATATCGATAGAGCTGCACGGGCAATGGCTGATCAAGCCCGAATTTCTCGCGGAGCTGCGCGACGAAGAGTTGATCGCTGGCGCCGGCTTCGCCGGCCATCACCACCGCGGGGTCGCCGGGCGCCAGGCGGATCAGGAAGAAGTTCAAGACGACGATCGCAAGCAGCACGACGATCGCCTTCATAATTCGTTGCGCGATGAATCCGAGCATCGGAACCTTTCAGCTCGTTCGGGAGATGACACAGCCGTGTGCCAAGGAGGCGGTCATCGCTGTCGATTCAACGGGTCTGACCTGGAGGGGCAAGGTTAAACTCTCGGCAGTCGGCGCTTAAGGAATGAACAGCAGCATGGAGATCCTTTTCGCAACCGGGGCGCTTTGCGATTCCAGCGGTTCTATGCAAGGGATGTTCCTGTCGCCAATGATGGGAGCCTGTTCGTGAAGGCCGTCTATACCGAACTGCATCGCAGCCATGATCCGCAATTCTTCCTGGTCCGCGGCGTCGTCAAGCGCACCACCGAACAGCCCGAGCGCGCCGACCGTCTGCTGGCGGGATTGAAGGCGGGCAAGCATCAACTGGTCGAGCCGACCGTGTTCGGGCAGGGGCCGCGGGCGCGGGTGCATAGCGCCGAATATCTGAGTTTCCTCGCGGAAGCCTGGGACGCGTGGTCGGCGCTCGGCGATTCCGGTTCCGAGATGATTGCCAACATCCATCCGGTGCGCAACGCCGCCACCTATCCGACCCATATCGTCGGCCGGCTCGGCTGGCATACGGCGGACACCGCTGCGCCGATCGGGCCGGGCACCTGGGCCGCCGCTTGTGCTGCGACCGACGTCGCAGCGACCGCCGCGCAGATGGTGATGGAGGGCGAAGACGCCGTCTACGCGCTGTGCCGTCCGCCCGGTCATCACGCCTATCGCGATATCGCCGGTGGCTTCTGCTTCCTCAACAACAGCGCGGTTGCGGCCGCGCATCTGCGGCTGATGCATGAGCGCGTCGCGATCCTCGATGTCGATGTCCATCACGGCAATGGCACGCAGGGCATCTTCTACGAGCGAGGTGATGTGCTGACGGTGTCGATCCATGCCGATCCGGCCGCCTTCTATCCGTTCGTTTGGGGCTATGCGCATGAACGCGGTGCCGGTCCCGGGCTCGGCACCAATCTCAACATCCCGCTGCCGATCGGAACCGGCGACGACGGCTACCTCGCGGCACTTGCGACGGCGCAGAAGACGATCGAGGCCTTCGCGCCCGGCGCGCTTGTCATTGCCCTCGGTCTCGATGCCTCCGAGCACGATCCGCTGGCCGGGCTTGCCGTCACCACGGAAGGATTCCGCCGCATCGGCGCCGCGATCGCGCGGATCGGCCTGCCCACCGTGTTCGTGCAGGAAGGCGGCTATCTCTCCGACATCCTCGCCGACAATCTGACCGCGGTGCTCGGCGGGTTTGAAGCGGCGAGGTGAGGGAAGTGCCGTAGGGTGGGCAAAGCGAAGCGTGCCCACCCTCAAGCATCGCGCTCGTGACGGTGGGCACGCTTGCGCCTGTGCTTGTTCGAGCACCGGTGAATGTGGTCCGCTTTGCCCACCCTACGGCACCTGCGCGCTCGGCATGCTCTCTCGACGTCATTGCGAGCGAAGCGAAGCAATCCATAGCGCGGCAAGCGGAGGCATGGATTGCTTCGGCGCGCTCGCATGACGGAGGCCGTCATTCCGGGGCGATGCGTTAGCATCGAGCCCGGAATCGATCCAACCGCAGAGTACGCCGCCTAATGGATTCCGGGTTCGCGCTTTGCGCGCGCCGGAATGACGAGGAGAGATATCTCTAAACTAGCGGCCTCTTTCCGCCGCCTTGATCGCGAGCGTGAGGCTCAGTTTGATCTGCGCGACCATGTCGTCGAGCAGTTCTTCGCGCGTGGTTTCGGCGAGCTGGCCGGTGAGCAGGCCTTGCTCGGCGAGCATGACGACGCCGTGCAGCGCGGCCCAGATCTGCAGCGCGTGGCGCTCGCGCAGGAGGGCGACCGCCGGCGACTCCAGCGCTTCGAGAAGCAGGCCGAATGTCTCCATCGCAGCGCTGTGCAGCTCGCTGTCCTTTGGCGAGCAGGCCATCACGCGCGAAGCGAACATCAGGCGATAGATGCCGTGGCGGCGCTGGCCGAAGGCGAGGGCGGCTTGCGCGAAGCGCGAGATTTTTGTCCGCTTCGACGGTCCGTCGATGGCGTCGCGCAGCATCGTGTTGAATTGGCGAAACGCTTCCGCCGCGACGGCCGTCAGCAGCGCCTCGCGGTCGGCGAAATGCCGGTAGGGTGCGGGCTGCGAGACGCGGAGCTTCTTGGCAAGGGCGCTGATGCTGATGGCTTCGGGGCCGCCGAGTTCCGCTTCCCGCAGTGCAGCGTGCACCAGGGCGTCGCGGAGATCGCCATGGTGATAGGCATTCTGCGGCTTGCGGGCAAGGCGTGTTCCCATCCTAATGTGATAGGCTATAACTTTTCGCTTGACAGCACAACCGGACCGCGAATGTAATAGCTCTAATTTGAGACGTGGCCGAAGCAAGCCGCGTCCGCCGAGAAGCCGAGGAAACGCCAGTCCGCGCATCGAGCCACGGGCATCGATGCTGCGCGCGGCAGAGGGAAGCGCCCATGTCCGGAAAGCTGAAGATTCACGTCGACCAGGACAGGTGCCAGGGACACGCGCGCTGCAAGGCCCTCGCGCCCGAACTGTTCGACCTCGACGACTACGGCAATGCGCATGAGCACGGCGAAGGCCGTGTGCCTGAAGGCCTCGAGGACAAGGCCTATCTCGCCCAGACCAACTGCCCCGAATTCGCGATCGAAGTCATCGAGGAGTGAGGCGCGCGGTCGAACCGCCACCTTCATCCACACTTGATCTGAACGAACACAGCGGAAGGAAACTGCCGATGTCCGATTCCGTCAGCATGATGCCCGAACACCCGCCGGTGACCGACTGGATCCGTGATTTCGACCACACCGATCCGGCCTGGACCGAGAATCCATTTCCGATCTGGGAGCAGTTGCGTGCAGCCTCGCCGGTCGTTCACACCGAGCGCTTCCTCGGCTGCTATATGCCGACCACCTATGAGGCGGTAAAGCAGGTCGCCTACGACACCGAGCATTTTTCGTCTCGTCGCATCATCGTGCGCGACGTGCGGCCGGAGGTCACGCAGCCGGCGCCGCCGATCACCTCCGATCCACCCGAACATAAGCCGGCCAAGCAGTTGCTGCTGCCGCCGTTCACGCCCGACGCGATGAAGAAGCTCGAGCCCCGGGTCCGCGCGATTTGCAACGAGCTGATCGACGAGTTCATCGACGACGGAAAATGCGACGCCGCCGAGCGCTACACGAAGCATATTCCGGTGCGCGCCATCGCCCATATGCTGGGTATACCCGAGAAGGATGGCGACCTCTTCATCAAGTGGATCCACGAAATCCTCGAGCTCGGCATCAAGGATCAGGACATCTTGATGCGCGCGCTCCACGAGATGAGTGCGTATTTCGCGGGCCATATCGCCGAACGCAAGGGCAAGCCGACCGACGATCTGATCACGACGCTGATGAACGCGCGCGACAAGGACGGCAAGCCGTTGTCGGACGCCCATGTGCTTGGCTCGCTGCGACTGCTCCTGGTCGCCGGCATCGATACCACCTGGAGCGCGATCGGCTCCTCGCTCTGGCACCTCGCGAAGACGCCCGCGGATCGCGAGCGGCTGGTTGCTCAGCCGGAATTGTTGCCGACTGCGATCGAGGAGTTCCTGCGCGCCTATTCCCCGGTGACGATGGCGCGCGAAGTGGTGAAGGAGACCACGGTCAGCGGCTGCCCCGTCAAGCCCGGCAACATGGTGTTGTTGTCCTTCCCCGCCGCCAATCGCGATCCTGCGATGTTCGCGGACGCCGACAAGGTCGTGATCGATCGCAAGGAGAATCGTCACGCCGCCTTCGGCCTCGGCATCCATCGCTGCGTCGGCTCGAACCTCGCGCGCATGGAGATGATGGTCGCGATCGAGGAATGGCTGAAGCGGATTCCCGACTTCCGGCTCGATCCGGCCGGCAAGGTGGCGTGGTCGCAAGGCACCGTCCGCGGCCCCCGCGCGCTGCCGATTTTGTTCGGTGCGGGCTGAAGACTGCGTGGCCCGGGTGGAGCGACAGCGTAACCCGGGACACCTCCATCCACGTCTACCAGCGACCCCGGGTTGCGCTTCGCTTCACCCGGGCTACGGACCTGCGCCGGATCAGACGTCCATGTTGCGCAGGCGCTGGCGGTTGCGCAGCACGATCTGGCGCGCGCCGGAGAAGCCGAGAACGCCTTCGTCGTTCAGTTGCGACAGCGCGCGGGAGACCGTCTCCAGTGTCAGTCCGAGATAATCCCCGATGTCGCGGCGACACATCGGCAGCGCCAGCATGCCCATGCCGGCGACAGCAAGGCGGCGATCCATTTCCAGCAGGAAATTGGCGACCCGCTCCATGGCGCTCTTGCGCCCGAGCAGAAGCATGTGCTCTTCGGCGTGCTTGAGATCACCAGCCGTCATGGTCCAGAGCTTGTGGGCGACCTGGACGTCGGTGCCGGCGGCCTGTTCCAGGCTGCGGCGCTTCACCAGACGCACCGTGGTGTCGATGATGGCCTCCGCCGCCAGCCGGTGCTTGGCGCCGGACTCGAGCCCGAAGACGTCGCCGGGCAGGTGAAACGCGCCGATCTGGCGCCGTCCGTCGGAGAGCAGCTTGTAGGTGCGGACCGCGCCGCGGACCACTTGGTAAACGTATTCCGCTGGCTCATCCTCGCCGTAGATTTCCTCATCCTTCCGGTAGGTGAATTCGGTCGCGATCAGGCCGGCATGTCCGGCCAGGCCGCAAAATGGCTCGGTAGGCGCAGGGCCGCCCGGGACAGGCCGGTTGATATTGAGGGAAGCGGTGGCGGGCGACTGGGTGAGCATTGAGCCATCTCCTGTGCAGCGGATGGCTTTTGGTACGCGGAACAAGCGAACTCGGAAATTTCGCTCCATGCCTTAAGGGCTGGCCCCTAAGTAAAGTTACGTAGGTGGGCCGGACCGTAGCCCGGGTGGAGCGCCAGCGTAACCCGGGGGCCGCTGGTAGACGTGGATGGAGGTGTCCCGGGTTTGCGCTGCGCTTCACCCGGGCTGCGAGGCTAGGGGGCGTGAGCGGTCGATCGGTCCGTCTTGATCACGTCCCAGATGCGGGTGGACAGACTGTCCTCGACATGCGGCTTGTGCAGCACATGGCGGATGCCGGCGGCCGCGGCCTTGGCCGGAATGGTCGCATCGGGGTAGCCGGTGATCAGAATGATCGGCGTGTCCACGTCGCGCTGGCGCAAAATCCCGGCGAGGTCGATGCCGCTCATGTTCGGCATCTTGTAGTCGATGACGAAACAGTCGGCGCCGCCCATGGTCATGGCATTCAGCAATGCCTCGGCGCTGCGGAAGGTGCGGACATAGAAGCCGTCGGTTTCCAGAAGGAAACGCAGCGAGCCGAGCACGTCGGTATCGTCGTCCACGACGTAGACAAGAGGGGGTCTGGTGGGTGCGGGCATCACGGC
Source organism: Bradyrhizobium elkanii WSM2783 (assembly GCF_000472865.1). GTDB lineage: Bacteria > Pseudomonadota > Alphaproteobacteria > Rhizobiales > Xanthobacteraceae > Bradyrhizobium > Bradyrhizobium elkanii_A. The sequence goes on from NZ_AXAP01000063.1 coordinate 41,163, forward strand.
TTTTATCCGCCTTCCGGGCCGGCCATCCGGTCCATCAACCTCCGTTTATAAGCCTCTCGATGCCGGCCGGCTTGATTCAGCTCAATCCTTGAGCGCCCCGGCCCGCATGGCCAGGCGGACCAATTCCGAAAGGCTGCTCGCCTGCATCTTGGTCATCACGTTGGCCCGGTAAACCTCGATGGTGCGGGGGCTGATATTGTAGTCGCGGGCGATCATCTTGTTGGAAAGCCCGGCCACCAGCCCGTCCATGACCTGCCGCTCGCGCGGGCTGAGCGAGGCGATGCGGGCGGCGACGTCCTGGGTCGCGGCCTCGTCGCGGGCGCCGGCCTCGGCTTGGCGGAGCGCGACGTCAATCATCGCGATCAGCCGGTCGTCCTCGAACGGCTTTTCCATGAAGTCGACCGCGCCGAGCTTCATCGCCTCGACGGCGAGCGGGACATCGCCATGGCCGGTCATGATGATGACCGGGAAAGCTCCGCGGCTTTCCTTGACGCGCTTCAAGAGCTCGATGCCGTCGACGCCGGGCATGCGGATATCTGAGACCACGCAGCCGAACTCGATGGTGGGGAGCGTGTCCAGGAAGGCTTGCGCCGATTCGAACAGGCGCACGTCGAAGTCGGCCGAATCAAGCAGGAATTGCAGCGAATCCCGCATCGCGTCGTCATCGTCAATGACGTAGACATTTCCCCTACGCGCCATCTGTCAAACTCTCGTTCGGTACCGCCGGCAGCGTGAAACGAAAGGTCGCGCCGCCCGCGTCATTGGACTCGGCCCACATCCGCCCGCCATGCGCCTCGATGATCGAGCGGCTGATCGACAGCCCGACGCCCATGCCGGTTTCCTTGGTGGTGAAGAAGGTCTGGAACAGGTTTTTCTCCACGTCGTCAGGAAATCCATGGCCGGTGTCGAACACCGACACTTCGATCATGTCCTCGTCGACCGGCCGGTTCGAGGCGATCAGCTCGCGCCGCTCGGACTGCGCCATCGCCTCCAGCGCATTGCGGAACAGATTGACCAGCACCTGCTGGACCTGGACGCGGTCGACCAGCACCAGATCATATCGCGGATCGAGGTTGAAGCGGATCCGCACGTCCTGCTCGCGCGCGCCAGCAAGGCCCAAGGCGCCGGCTTCCTCGACCATCTTCGAGAGACGTTCGACGCGCTTTTCCGACTCGCCGCGGGCAACGAAGTCGCGCAGCCGGCGGATGATCTGCCCGGCGCGGATCGCCTGTTCGGCGGCGCGGTCCAACGCGTTCTCGATCTTGGCGCGGTTCGGGTCATCGCTCGCGCCGAGCAGGCGGCGCGAGCCTTTCATGTAGTTGCTGATGGCGGCGAGCGGCTGGTTGAGCTCGTGGGCGAGCGCGGACGCCATCTCGCCCATTGCGCTGAGGCGCGAGACGTGGACGAGCTCCGACTGCAATTCCTGCAGCCGCGCCTGGGTCTGCTGGTGCTCGGTGAGATCGCGGACAAAGCCGGTGAAATAGGGCACACCGCCGGACTGCATCTCGCCGATCGACAGATGCATCGGGAAGGTGGTGCCGTCCTTGCGCTGGCCGGTCACGATGCGGCCGATGCCGATGATGTGGCGCTCGCCGGTCGTAAGGTAGCGTGCCATGTAGCTGTCATGGCGAGAGCGGTCGGGCTCCGGCATCAAGATGCTGACATTCTGTCCGATCGCCTCCTGCTCGGCATATCCGAACTGCCGTTCCGCCGCGCTCGAGAAGAATTGCATGGTGCCGCGGCCATCGATGACGATCATCGCGTCGGGGATCGTCTCCAGGATCGACCGCAGGTGCCCTTCGCGCGTGCGCAGGGCTTCCTCATGCCGCTTTTCCTCATCGATGTCGAGCACGATGCCGGAAAGGTGCGCGGACGTCTTGTCCCGCGTCAGGCTGCCGCGGAGCCGCACCCAGCGGTCGCCGTCATCATTCCGGCTCAGCCGGTAGGCGAGGTCGAAGGGCTCGCCGCTTTCGGCCGCGCGTGACATCGCCTGTTCGGTGCGTTCGCGGTCATCGGGCCCGAGCAGCGAGAGGAAGAACTCGTAGCTGATCGGCGCGTTATCGGGAACGCCGAACAGCCTGCGCGCGGTGGTCGACCAGGCGAGCTCCTTGGTCGACAGATCAATATCCCAGCCGCCGATCCCGGCTCCCTCGGCGCCGAGCCGAAAGCGCCGATCGGGGGCGCAGTCATCGGAAGGGGAAGGGTCGAGGCCAGTCAAACGCTTTTCCGGTTCTTCGCCGCCGCGGGGCGGATTCGTACAGTGGTCTGGCAGATTATGGTCCGATTGGCCAGTCCTGCTCAAGGGGAGGAGGGACTTCGTCCCGCAGTCGCCGCAACCCGGCAGGTTCGGTGATTGACTTCGGTCAATATGCCAGCGGGGCAGCTGGCTTAAATGAAGAAGCTGACAGAGGATTCGCCTTGTACAAATTTCTCGAGCTGACCGCCGCCGACTACATGACGCGCGAGCCGAAGACGGTCTCACGCGAGATGACGATGGCCAAACTGTGCGAACGTTTCGAGAAGGAGGACTTCAACACCTATCCCGTCGTCGACGGGACGCAGGTGGTGGGGATGGTCTCCAAATTCGACCTCTTGTCCTGCTTCGTCTTCACGCCGGCGCGCATCCTGCCGCGCTATGAGGATCTGATGCAGAAAACGACCGCGGACGTGATGACGTCGGAATTCATCTATGTGGTGCCGGAGACGCGGTTGACGCGGGTGCTCGAACTGATGGTCAATCACCGGCTGCGGAGCATACCGGTGCTCGAGGGCGAACGGCTCGCCGGCATCATTTCTCGCGAAGACGTGATGCGCGCCCTGCGCGACTGCGCCGGCTGATTCCGATTTCAATTTTGACGAAGGAATTGCCGCGTGACGACCGCCCGTCGTCACGCTGCGAAGGGCCGGCGCTTTTTAGCCCGTCTTCGCCCATTCCCTGTCGTCGGGCGAAGCCAGATAGAATCCCGACATCGGCTCGACCCAGCAGAGATGGTCGTGGACCTTCTTCACCCCGGCGACGTTTTCGGTGGCGACCACCACGGCTTGGCGGCTGCGCTCGTCGGTGATGACGCCGCTCAAGTGCACGATACCGTCGCGGACGACGACGCTGAGGCCGAACGGGCACCAATCCGCTTTCTCCAGCGCAGCGATGACGCGGTCGCGGATGTGGTCGTCGTCGGCAGTCGGATCGGGGATATCGCGGGCAAGGCTTGCCACCGCCTGCAGCAGGTTGGACCGCGACACGATGCCGACGATCTCGTCACCGCGAACGACCGGCAGGCGCTTGATGTGATGCTTCTCCATCAGCGCGACGATCGTCTCGACCGGCGTCTCCTCGGTGACCGTGATCGGATCCGAGGTCATGATCTCGGCGACCCTGCGGCCCTGCTCGCGAACGAACTCGGTCGCGGCCGGGCCGGGGCCGAGCAGGAATTTCAGGAACCGACCGTATTTGCGCTGGGTTCCGATCTCGCCGCGGCGCAGGAAGTCGCCCTCGGAGATGACGCCGACCAGCTTGCCGGCGGCGACGACTGGTAGTCCACTGATATGCCGCTGCAGCATCAGGTTGGCTGCATCGACGATGGTTGTTTCAGGCGTGACTGAGATGACCGGGCGGGTCATGATCTGATGGGCGCGCATGGGTTTGTTCCATTTGATGCGGTTGATAGTCGCAGCCTAGCCGTACCGTAGGCCCGGCGTTTGAGGCAGGTCAACGCGTTCGGGCCCGTCGGAATTGAGCAAACGCAAGGCCGACTCCGGAACAGGAACTATTCGTCATGGGCCGGCCACCATGGCTGGTTACGGTGTCGCATCGCAGCGCCATCGCCTCGCAACCTCGATACGGCCAGTGCTGGCCGAAGGTCCGGAAGCAGAGCATGTCCACTTACAGATTGAATCACCTGCTGTCGCCGCGCTCGGTCGCGCTCGTCGGAGCCAGCCCGCGCGAGGGTTCGGTCGGCCGCGCCATCGTGCAGAATATTTCCGGCGGCAAGTTCAAGGGCCAGTTCGGTGTGGTCAATTCGCGCCATGCCGAGATTGCCGGCGTTGCGACGGTCGGCAGTATCGCCGAATTGCCATTCGTGCCCGAGCTCGTCGTGATCACGGCGCCGGCCGCCGCCGTGCCCGGGATCGTCGACGATGCCGGCCAGCGCGGCGCGACCGGCGCCGTCATCATCACCGCCGGACTGGGCCACGGCCCGGGGTCGCTCGCGGAGGCCACCGAACGGGCGGCGCGCAAGCATCGCATGCGGCTGATCGGCCCCAACTGCATCGGCATCATGGCGCCCAGCGTCGGTCTCAATGCCAGCTTCTCGACGCATCTGCCGGCGGCGGGCAACCTCGCGCTGATCTCGCAATCGGGCGCGATCGCGGCCGGCATGGTGGACTGGGCCGCGCAGCGCGTGGTCGGATTTTCCGGCATCGTCTCGATCGGCGATCAGCTCGACGTCGATATCGCCGATCTCCTGGATTATTTCGCGCTCGACGGCGCAACGCACGCGATCCTGCTCTATGTCGAGTCGATCAAGGACGCGCGCAAATTCATGTCGGCGGCGCGCGCCGCGGCGAGGATCAAGCCGGTGGTCGTGGTCAAGTCCGGCCGCATGGCGCAGGGCGCGAAGGCGGCCGCGACGCATACCGGCGCGCTTGCCGGTTCGGACGCAGTCTATGATGCCGCGTTTCGCCGCGCCGGCATGCTCAGGGTCTCCGATCTGCGCGAATTGTTCGACTGCGCCGAGACGCTGGCGCGCGTGGCCTCGCCGCCGGGCAAGCGGCTGGCGCTGCTCACCAATGGCGGCGGCCTCGGCGTGCTCGCGATCGACCGATTGGTCGAGCTCGGCGGAATTCCGGCGACGATCACGCCAAACACTCACGCGCAGCTCGATGCGGCCCTGCCGCCCACCTGGTCCGGCTCGAACCCTGTCGACATCGTCGGCGATGCCGGGGCTTCACGTTATGCCGTGGCACTCGAGGCGCTGCTCGCCGATCCCGGCAATGACGCGGTCCTGGTCATGAATGTGCAGACCGCGATTGCCGCGCCGGACGAGATTGCCTCGACCGTGACCAAGATCGTGACCGAGCACCGCAAGAAGCGGGGCAGGGCGGCCAAGCCAGTGCTTGCGGTGTGGGTCGGCGCCAACGGCGCGATCAGCGACCTCTTCAGCGGCAACAGGATTCCGAACTACATCACCGAGGACGACGCGGTGCGCGGCTTCATGCACCTGGTGCGGCATCGCGAGGTCGTGGAGGAACTGACGCAGGTGCCGCCGGCGATGCCGGAGAGCTTTACGCCTGACGCTCCGGCGGCGCGCAAGATCGTCACCGCCGCGATCTCGGACGGACGCCAGTGGCTCAACCCGATCGAGATCAAAGGGCTGTTCGAAGCCTATGACATCCCGATGGTCGAGACCTATCTCGCGGCCGATGCGGAGGAGGCGGTCAAGTATGCCAACACCCTGTTCGCGCAAGGCATGACGGTCGCGCTGAAGATCATGTCGCGCGACATCGTGCACAAGTCTGATATCGGCGGCGTCATCCTCAATCTGACCACGCCTGATGCCGTGCGCGTGGCCACCGCCGAGATCCTGGGCCGCGCCACGGCGCTGCGGCCGGATGCGCGGGTTTCCGGCGTCATCGTGCAGGCGATGATCGTGCGGCCGAAGGTGCGCGAGCTCATTCTCGGCCTCGCCGACGATCCGACCTTCGGCACCGTGGTTGTGTTCGGCCGCGGCGGCGTCGCGGTCGAGATCATCAACGACAAGGCATTGGCGCTGCCGCCGCTCGACATGCGGCTGGCGCGCGAATTGATCGAGCGCACGCGGGTGTCGCGGCTGCTGCGCGCCTATCGCGACGTGCCGGCGGTGAAGCCGGATGCGGTGGCGACCGTGCTGGTCAAGCTCGCGCAGATGGCGGCGGATCTCCCCGAGATCAGGGAGCTCGACATCAATCCCCTGCTGGCGGACGAGGCCGGCGTGCTCGTGGTCGATGCGCGCGTTGCGGTCGGCATCGTGCCGCGCAAATTTGCGGGGCCCGGGCTCAGCAACTTTGCGGTCAGGCCCTATCCGTCACGATGGCAGCGGCAGCTTGCGGACCGTGACGGGCAGCCGATCGACGGGCGACGTATCTTCGCGCGGCCGATCCGACCCGAAGACGAGCCCCAGATCCACGACTTGCTGCGGCACGTCACGGCTGAGGACCTGCGGCTGCGCTTCTTCGCGCCGATCAAGGAATTCTCCCACGAGTTCATCGCCCGGCTCACCCAGCTCGACTACGCACGCGCGATGGCCTTCGTGGCGGTCGACGAAAGCACCCAGGAAATCCTGGGCGTGGTGCGGATTCATTCCGACTCGATTTATGAAAGCGGCGAATATGCGATCCTGCTGCGCACGGATCTGAAGGGAAAGGGGCTCGGCTGGGCGCTGATGCAGCTCCTGATCGAATACGCGAGATCGGAAGGGCTGAAGGCGATTTCGGGCCAGGTGCTGACCGAGAACATCGTGATGCTCGATATGTGCCGGAAATTCGGCTTCGAGGTGAAGGCCGATCCTCTCGAGCACGGCCTCTGTGACGTCAAGCTGGCGCTGTGAAGCGGAGGAGGCGGTGCTGGTTCTCCCTCTCCCGCAAGCGCAGGGCTGTCCGGGGAAAATCAGCCATAGCAAAATGCCAATTGGTTCGGGGAAGTTCGCGATTTGGGCTTACTGGGATTGATAGGTGGCGGCTCGTTGATCGCGGCCAGGGATCGACGGGTGAACAGAAACTGGCGGATCAGTTCGGCCAGCCTGAGAGGGAGCATCTTGACGCAGTTGGCGCGCGCGGCGATGCGCAACAACAGGTAGGCAATCATCGCAGCGAGCACCTGCAGGCGGATAGCATTGTCGTTGGTGCCGAGGA
>NZ_AXAP01000064.1 GCF_000472865.1 Bradyrhizobium elkanii WSM2783
GCGCAGGGAAAGCCGGAATGCTTCGGTTGAACCTGTGGTCCTACCCCCGTGCTTTTTGTTGCACGGGACCCACGGGTGCAACCAGCACCCGGCTTTCCCTGCGCCCTCTGCCATCGAGGAGGGTGAAACGAGATGCAAAGCTCGGGCGTAAAGCGCCGCGAGAACGCGAACTCACATCGTCTCCTCACACTCCACCGTCATGCCCGCGAAGGCGGGCATCCAGTATCCGGCAGCCTCTCGGCTCAAGCACCGCCGTCTCTGGAATACTGGATCGTCCGGTCAAGCCGGACGATGACAGCGGAAAGCTGTTTGACATTTGAATCAGAAAGCCACCGCGTCATTGCGAAAGCACCACAAACCGCTCACGCCTCCGCGTCCAGCACCTTCTTCACCGCGGGCCGCGCGGCCATGCGGCTCCGGTGATCGACCACTTTCGGCAATGCCGCCAGATCGACGCCGTCGCCCTCCAGCCACTGCGCCATCGTGAAGAGATAGATGTCGCAGATCGTGAAGGCTTCGCCCATCACCCACGGGCCTTTCAGCATGTCGCGTTCGACCAGCGCGAAACTGGCACCGACCGTTTTCGGGATCATGCGTTTCATGTCGGCAAAGGAGGATTCGTCCGCAGCCCAGCGATAACCGCGCATCTTGTGGGCATGCGCGACATGCAGCGTCGAGCAGAGATAGCTGTTGAACGCCTGCACTTGCGCGAACGCAAAGGCGTCCTCGAGCGGCGCCAGCTTCGCCTGCGGAAAGCTCTGCGCGATGAAGGCAAGCAGCGCGGGCGTCTCGGTGAGGACGCCATGATCGGTGACCAGCGCCGGCACCCGTCCCTTCGGATTGACCTTGAGATAGTCCGGGCTGTTCTGCTGGTTGGTCTTGAAGTCGATCCGTTCGATCGTATAGGGCGCGCCGGCCTCTTCGAGCGCGATGTGCGAGGCGAGCGCGCAGGTGCCGGGGGTGTAATAGAGCTTGAGCATGTTTCATCCCTCATTCAGAGGGATGCGAAGTTAACGGCGCGCTCTTGCCCCGTCCATCCCCGCGCCGACTGGCTGGCTCAGCGAACGGCCTTTGCCGCCTCCACGAGGCGCGCGCTGGTCGATGCCGTCGCGAGCACGACGCCGTCTTCCGCCAACAGCCTGCCCTCCACGAAGGCGACGGTCTTGCCGAGCTGGGTGACCCTGGCCTCGCCGATGATCGGTCCCGGCTTCGCCGGCGCCAGGAAATTCACCGTCATCGTGATGGTTGCGGTGTAGAGCTTGCCGTCGGTCATGACGAACACCGCCGGGCCCATCGTGTCGTCGAGCATCGCCGACAACATGCCACCCTGGATAAAGCCGGCCGGGTTGCAGAACTCCGGCTTGCCCTCGAAGCCGATCCGGATCCAGCCTTCGTCCGGGCGCGCATCGAACAGGTGCCAGCCAAGCAGCTTCGAGCAGGGCGGCGTGGCAAGTCGGTCAAGCGCGGTCGCGATCATGGGAGCCTCCGTTGGTGCTCCCAGCTAACGCAAGGCTACTGCCAGCATGCTGTCAGCAACCTCACGTGCCGAGCCCATGCGCGACCACCTTGCGCATCACGTTCGGGAACGCTTCGTCCGCGAGGGTGGCGACCGGCACCCAGCGCATCCCCTCTGGCGCCCGCGTGCGCGGCGTAACGGTTGCGGTATAGACCGCAAGCTCGAGTGGAAAATGCGTGAAGACGTGGGTGACGACGCCGGCCTTGCGGTGCCAGCGCGTCACGCCCTTCAGAGATGGCGCCTGCTCGAGTGCAGCCGCATCGTCCTGCCCGGCCAGCCAGTCGGAGGTCGGCACTTCCGTCATGCCGCCGAGCAGACCCTTCTCGGGGCGGGTGCGGACCAGGAGCTCATCGCCGCGGATCACGACAAAGGCCGCGCCCGAGCGCAGCGCGCCGGTCTTCTTCGGCGCCTTGCGCGGAAAGCTCTCCTGATCGCCGCGGGCGCGCGCTGCGCAATCGTCGTTGAGCGGGCACAGCGCACAGGCCGGCTTCTTCGGCGTGCAGATCGAGGAGCCCAGATCCATCAGCGCTTGCGCACTGTCGCCGGCGCGAGAAGGACCGAGCAGGGTGCTCGCCAATTGCTGGATCAGCGGCTTGGCCTGCGGCAACGCCTCCTCGACCGCGAACAGCCGCGATACCAGGCGCTCGATATTGCCGTCGACCGGCATGGTGCGGCGGTCGAAGGCGATCGCGGCAATTGCGGCGGCCGTGTACGGCCCGATCCCCGGCAGCGTGCGAAGCCCCTCCTCATCATCGGGAAAGATGCCGCCATGATCGCGCAGCACCGCCACCGCGCAGGCGTGCAGGTTGCGCGCCCGGGAATAGTAACCGAGCCCGGCCCACATCCGCAGCACATCGTCCAGCGAGGCGCGCGCCAGCGAACCGACATCCGGCCAGCGCGAGACGAATTTCTCGAAGTACGGCCCGACCGCCTTGACCGTCGTCTGCTGCAACATGATCTCCGACAGCCACACCCGGTACGGATCGGCCCGCTCACCGGCAGGCGCGCGCCACGGCAGCCGGCGGCGATGCCGGTCATACCAGGCCAGCAGCAGGGCGGGACGTGCGGCGACCGCGTCAGGCGGTTGTCGTGATTTTGTCGTAGTGGCTGCGCGAGACCTCATGCGATGACTTTAATGTTGGCGCCCGAATCTCTCCACGTCATGCCCGGGCTTGTCTCGATCATCCACGCCTTTCTTCGCACCGGAATCGGGGTGGTTCCTGGGGCCAATCCCGAAGTGCTATAAGGACCCATGTCAAAACCCGGCCCGATCAGCGCAAAGCCGCTCTCTATCCTGCTCAACGACGTGTTCTCCGACGCCTATGCCAAGCAGGGATTCGCCGCGCGCGAGCTGGTGACGCGGTGGGCGGAGATCGCGGGGACCGAGATCGCGCGGTATTCGGAGCCGATGAAGATGCAATGGCCGCGGCCGGTGGAGGGGCAGCCGCAGGAGCCGGCAACATTGGTGCTCCGGGTCGAGGGGCCGATGGCGCTGGAGATCCAGCATTCCTCCGACCGCATCCTGGAGCGGGTCAACCGCTTCTTCGGCTGGCACGCGGTCGGCCGGCTGGCGCTGCGGCAGGCGCCTCTGTCCCGGCGGGAGCGCCCGGTGCGGCCGCGGCCGCCGGACCCCAAGGCGGTGGCGGCGGTCGAAAAGACCCTGTCCGCCGTAGAGGACGAGGCACTGCGTGCCGCACTGGCGCGATTGGGGGCCTCGATCAAGCGAAATTGAGACTTTTTTGCGTGGCGGGCCTTGGAGCGCAGCATTGCCACAATCACCATTTCAAGCTAGCGAAAGCTCGCTTTTTTAGACCTCTTTTAGGCGTGCATGCGCCAATCCGGGAGCCGACCTTGATCATCACGCGCCGCGCCTTCACCGCCGCTTTGTCACTGACTGGTCTTGCCGCCCTGATCGGTCTCTCGCCGCTGCGCCTGATTTCGGAGGCGATGGCGCAGACCGCCGCCGATGTCGCCAAGCCGCAATCGCTGCCGGACATGGCGCTCGGCCCGCAGAACGCCCCGGTGACAATCACCGAATACGCCTCGATGACCTGCCCGCACTGCGCGAACTTCAACGACACGGTATTCCCGAAGATCAAGTCGGAATACATCGACACCGGCAAGATCCGCTACGTGTTCCGCGAATTCCCGCTCGACATCAAGGCCGCCGCCGGTTCGATGCTGGCGCGCTGCATCGCCAAGGATGACGCGCCGAAATATTTCGCAGTCATCGACCTGTTGTTCCGCCAGCAGAACGACTGGGTGATGAAGAACACCACGGAGACGCTGACGCGAATCGGCAAGCAGGCGGGCCTCAGCCAGCAGCAGGTCGAGGATTGCCTGAAGGACCAGGCGCTGCTCGACAAGATCGCCGCTGACCAGAAATACGCCAACGACGTGCTGAAGGTGAATTCGACGCCGACCTTCTTCATCAACGGCGAGATGCTGAAGGGCGAGACCTCGTTCGATGAATTCAGCAAGCGCATCAATTCATTGTTGAAAAGCTGATTCGTCCACAGCTATTCGCAACATCAGATAAACCAAGCAAAAGCCTTGGGAAAAGCCCGAGGCGGCGGTTGCCGGTGCGCTCCGGCCTCGCCATTGTCGCGGCCACAGCCGCAGCGAGCGGTCCGCCTGCATTACCGACATTGCCTTTCATGGTACTGTCACGGCTGGGAGATTCGCGCCCGGCCAACAGAGATTTGTGTTCATGAAGCTCACGCGCCTACGCCTCCACGGTTTCAAATCGTTCGTTGAACCCACCGACTTCATGATCGAGCCGGGCCTGACCGGCGTGGTCGGACCGAACGGCTGCGGCAAGTCCAACCTGGTGGAAGCGCTGCGGTGGGCGATGGGCGAAACCTCGCACAAGTCACTGCGCGCCGCCGACATGGACGCGGTGATCTTCGCCGGTTCCGGCAATCGCCCGGCGCGCAACCACGCCGAAGTCGTGATGACGATCGACAATTCCGATCGCACGGCGCCGGCCGCGGTCAATGACAGCCAGCTCCTGGAAATCTCCCGCCGCATCGAGCGCGATGCGGGTTCCGCCTATCGCATCAACGGACGTGACGTGCGCGCGCGCGACGTGCAGCTCCTGTTCGCCGATGCCGCGACTGGCGCGCGGTCGCCGGCACTGGTGCACCAAGGCAAGGTCGGCGAGATCATCCAGGCCAAGCCGGAACAGCGCCGCCGCATCCTCGAAGATGCCGCCGGCGTCGCCGGCCTGCATGCCCGCCGCCATGAAGCGGAACTGCGGTTGAAGGCAGCCGAGACCAACCTCACCCGCGTCGAGGACGTGATCGGCCAGCTCACCGGCCAGATGGACGGGCTGAAGAAGCAGGCGCGGCAGGCGATCCGCTACCGCGAGGTCGCCGCGAAGGTCCGCAAGTCCGAGGCGATGCTGTTCCACCTGCGCTGGATCGAGGCTCACGCTGACGTCAACGATGCCGCGCAGACGCATGATCTCGCCGTTCGCGAGGCGGCCGAGCGCACCCGCGAGCAGGCGGAATCCGCGCGCATCCAGGCAATCCGCGCGGCCGAACTGCCGGCGCTGCGCGAGGCGGAAGCCCGCGCCGCCGCAGGCCTGCAGCGGCTCAACAATGCGCGCGAGATGCTCGATCGCGAGGAGGAGCGTGCCAAGGAACGCGTTTCCGAACTCGACCGGCGCCTGGCGCAGTTCGTTGCCGACATCGCGCGCGAGCAACAACAGACGGCAGACGCCGACGTCGCGCTGCAGCGGCTCGACACCGAGGACGCCGAGCTGAAGGAAGAGATCAAGTCTCGGGTCGAGCAGCGCTCCGGCGTCGACGAGCGCGTCGCGGAAGCGGAAGCCATGCTTGCCGAAACCGAGCGCCGGTTCGCCGAGCTGACCACGGAGCTTGCCGACCTCACCGCCAAGCGCAACCAGCTCGAAGCCGGCGTGCGCACCCATCGCGACCGGCTCGCCCGACTCGACCATGAGATCGCGAGCGTCCAGGCCGAGGAGGAGCGCCTCGCGCAGGAGACCGGTTCGCTGGGCGACATCGACGTGCTCGCCGCCGCGGTCGAGACCGCGCAGCAGACGCTGGCCGAGGCCGAAGCCACCGTGCAGGCGAGCGAAACCGGTCACGTGGTCGCGCGGCAGACGCTCGAAGCTTCGCGCAGCCCGCTGACCGAAGCAGAGAAGCGCGTGCAGCGGCTCGAGACCGAGGCGCGCACCATCTCCAAGATCCTCAATGGCGAGACCAAGAATCTGTGGCCGCCGATCATCGACGGCATCACGGTCGCCAAGGGTTATGAGAAGGCGATCGGCGCCGCGCTCGGCGACGATCTCGATGCTCCCGTCGATCCCTCGGCACCGATGCGCTGGACCAACGTCCCCGCTAGCGAGGACCCGGCGCTGCCCGAAGGCGTCGATTGCCTTGCCAATCATGTGCAGGCACCGCCGGAACTGGCGCGCCGCCTCGCCCAGATCGGCGTCGTGGCAAAGGAGCGCGGCGCGGAGCTGGTGTCGCAATTGAAGACCGGCCAGCGGCTGGTGTCGCTCGAGGGCGACGTCTGGCGCTGGGACGGTTTTGTCACCGCCGCTCACGCGCCGACCGGCGCGGCGCGGCGCCTCGCCGAGCGTGCCCGCCTGGTCGACATCGAGCATGAACTCGAGCAGGCGCGCAACGAGGTGATCACCAAGCGACAGGCGCTGGAGAATGCGGAAGCCGAATTGCGCGCCGCCTCCGCCGCCGAGACCGCCGCGCGCGAGGCGGTGCGTGCCGCGCGTCGCGAGGGCGATGCCGCGCGCGAGCGCCATGCCGCAGCCGAGCGCGAGATCAACCGCCACGCCGCGCGCAAATCCGCGCTGACGGAAGCGCACAACCGCCTCGCCGCCGACCGTGCCGAAGCCGAGGCCGCGCACGAGAACGCCGATGCGGCGCTCGCCGAATTGCCGCCGAGCATCGAGGCTGAAAGCCAACTCGGCGCGGTCCGCAGCGAGATCGAGAACCGGCGCCGCGTGGCCGCCCAGGTGCGCGCTGAAGCGCAGGCGCTGGCTCGTGAAGCCGAGCTCGCCGACCGCCGCGTGCAGGCGATCCTCGCCGAGCGCAATGAGTGGCAGAACCGCAAAGCAAGCGGCGCCTCGCAGATCGGAACGATCGAGGCCCGCATCACCGAGCTGACCGCAGAGCGCGAGGAACTCGTCAATGCGCCAGAGGTGTTTGCGGAGAAGCGCAGCGCGCTGATCAGCGAGATCGAGTACGCCGAGAACGATCGCCGCGGCGCCGCCGACGCGCTCGCCGCTGCCGAGACCGCGATGGCGGAGACCGACCGCACCGCCAAGGCCTCGCTGGAAGCGCTGTCGAGCGCCCGCGAGGCGACCGCCCGCGCCGAGGAGCGGATGGAAGGAACTCGGCGTCGGCTCGCCGATATCGAGCGCGAAGTCCATGACATGCTCGAGGTTGAGCCGCAGGCGTTGGCCGGCCTCGCCGAGATCGAGCCGGGCGCCGAACTGCCGCCGGTCGGCCAGATCGAGGAAGAGCTCGAAAAGATGCGCCGCGATCGCGAACGCCTCGGCGCCGTCAATCTGCGCGCCGAGGAAGAGCTGCGCGAGGTGGAGACCCAGCACACCGGGCTCACCACCGAGCGCGACGACTTGGTCGAAGCGATCAAGCGCCTGCGCCAGGGCATCCAGAGCCTCAACCGCGAAGCACGCGAGCGGCTTCTCACCTCGTTCGAGACCGTCAACAGCCACTTCAAGCGCTTGTTCGTCGAGCTGTTCGGCGGCGGCGAGGCCGCGCTGCACCTGATCGAGAGCGACGATCCGCTCGAGGCCGGTCTCGAGATCATCGCAAAGCCCCCTGGCAAGAAGCCGCAGTCGCTGTCGCTGCTCTCGGGCGGCGAGCAGGCGCTGACCGCGCTGGCGCTGATCTTCGCGGTGTTCCTGACCAACCCTTCGCCGATCTGCGTCCTGGACGAGGTCGACGCGCCGCTCGACGACCACAACGTGGAGCGCTGCTGCAACCTGTTGCACGAGATGACGGCCTCGACCGAGACGCGCTTCATCGTCATCACGCACAACCCGATCACCATGGCGCGCATGAACCGGCTGTTCGGCGTCACCATGGCCGAGCGCGGCGTGTCGCAACTGGTCTCGGTCGACCTCGAAGGCGCAGTCGGCATCCTGGATCAGCACGTGGCGTGATCTCGCCCGCCCCATTGACGTCATCATCCGCGAAGGCGGATGATCCAGTAGGCGGTGCCGTTCGTGAATCTCACATCTGCCTCAGGCGTACTGGATGCCCCGCCTGCGCGGGGCATGACAAGAAGAGATGATCTCGCCCGACCTTCCCGCCGAACTGAAAGCGGCACTCGACGCGAGGCTGCAGGGGGTTTCGCGCAATGAGGCAGCAAGTCGCGCCGCCGCGATCTCGCGGACCTACCGCGACGGCGGCGGCTCGGGCACGATCAAATCAGAGACCGATGCGCTCGCCTATGCGCTGGCGCGGATGCCCGCGACCTACGCGGCCGTCGCCGCCAGCCTGAATGCGCTCGTCGAAATCAGGCCGGATTTCGCGCCGACGTCGCTGCTCGATATCGGCGCCGGGCCGGCTACGGCGAGCTGGGCGGCGGCGCAAGCCTTCTCGTCGCTGCAACGCTTCGCCCTGCTCGATGCCAACGCCAGCTTGCGCGCACTGGCGCTTGAGCTCGCCGGCACGCGGCTGCGCGGCGCGCGCTATGAGTTGGGGCCGGCGCGGAAGCTGCTCGCCGACGCCGAACGGGCGGATATTGTCGTCGCGAGCTACATGGTCGGCGAGATCGATGAGACCGAGCGAGCCGCGCTCGCACGCCTGATGTGGGAAAAGGCGGGCGAGGCGCTTGTGATCGTCGAACCCGGCACGCCCGCGGGCTATGCGCGGATCATCGCGCTGCGGGCGGAACTGATCGCGGCCGGCGCACATGTCGCAGCGCCCTGCCCGCACGACGAACAATGCCCGCTTCAGGCGCCAGACTGGTGCCATTTCAGCCAGCGGCTCTCCCGCTCGCGCGCGCACATGCAGGTGAAGGGCGCGGAGGTGCCGTTCGAGGACGAGCGGTTTGCCTATGTCGTGCTGACACGGACACCCAGCGCGAACCGCCCGTCCCGCGTACTGGCGCAGCCCGTCGTCGGCAAAGCGGAAGTGACTGCAAAGCTCTGCACACCGACCGGCCTCTCGTTTGCAAAGATCCCCCGCCGCGCCAAGGCCGACTATGCCCACGCCCGGCGCTGGCGATGGGGCGATGCCGTGCCGAACGCTTGAACTAATTCCCTGCCCGATCCGACCAACACATGCCTGCCGCTGGGGGCAGGTCGACGCGCGCGCCGATTTTCGTCTAGGTTTCGCGGGTTGATCCCATCAGGAGTTTTTTCATGTCGACCGGCTGGATCGTTCTCGGCGTCATCGTCGTCCTCGTGCTGTTTGCGTTTGCCGCCTACAACCGTTTGGTGGCGCTGAGCCAGCGCGTCAACCAGGCGTTTGCCGACATCGACGTCCAGCTCAAGCAGCGCCACGACCTGGTGCCGAACCTGGTCGAGACCGTGAAGGGCTATGCGTCGCACGAGCGCGGCACGCTGGATGATGTGATCAAGGCGCGCAACTCCGCGATCTCAGCGCAGGGACCGGCGCAGGTCTCCGCCGCCGAGAACCAGCTAAGCGGCGCCCTCGGCCGCCTGATCGCGCTGTCGGAAGCCTATCCGGACCTGAAGGCCAACGCCAATTTCCAGCAGCTCGCAAGCGAGCTCTCCGACCTCGAGAACAAGATCGCGGCCAGCCGCCGCTTCTTCAACAACGCGGTCCAGGAATACAACACCGGCATCCAGCAGATGCCGGCCGCTTTGTTCGCCGGGATGTTCGGCTTCACCCGCAAGGATTTCTTCGACCTCGGCGCCAGCCGCGCCGAAGTCGAGACCGCGCCGAGCGTGAAGTTCTGAGCGAGATGGCGCTGCATCTTCTCGGTCATTCCGGGATGCGCCGCAAGGCGCAGGCCCGGAATCCATTTCACCGCATCGCCCGCGGCACGATGGATTCCGGGCTCGCGCTTCGCGCGCCCCGGAATGACAGTGGTTAGCGGACGTCCAGCATGGCCGCCTACGGTCTCTACACCCATATCGCGTCGAACAAGTTTCGTTCGATGCTTCTGCTTGCCGGGCTGTTCGTCCTGATCTACGTGCTGGTCTATGCCGGCGCGCTGGTCGCGGAGGTCATGATCGATGGCGGCCGCTCAGTCGACGATTACCTGACGCGGGCGCTGCACGACCTGATCTCGGCTTCCCCTTATGCCACGATCGGCGCGGCGCTGTGGATCGTGATCGCGTATTTCTTCCACCAGAACATGATCGACGCCGTCACCGGCGGCCAGAGCGTGACGCGGCAGCAAGAGCCGCGGCTCTATAATCTCCTGGAAAATCTCTGCATCTCGCGTGGCATCCCGATGCCGAAGCTGAAGATCATGAACAGCCCCGCGCTGAACGCCTTCGCGAGCGGGCTCAACCGGCGCCAATATTCCGTCACGGTCACCACGGGCCTGTTGCAGGCGTTGAACGACCAGGAGATCGAGGCCGTGCTCGGCCACGAACTCACCCACATCCGCAACGGCGACGTGCAGTTGATGGTGATCGCGGTCATCATCGCCGGCGCGCTCGGCTTCTTCGGCGAACTGTTCTTCCGGATGTTCACCAACCTGTCCTGGAATTCCAGCGGCGGCTGGTCGTCCTCCTCTTCATCGTCGTCGTCATCATCCTCCTCCTCCTCATCTTCGTCCGATCGCAAGGGCTCGGGCGGCGGCGCGATCATCGTGATCATCATCGCCATCGTCCTGATCGTGGCGGCGTGGCTGTTGTCGCAGGTCGTCAAGCTGGCGCTGTCGCGATCGCGCGAGTATCTGGCGGATGCCGGGTCGGTGGAACTGACCAAGAACCCCGATGCGATGATCTCGGCCCTGCGCAAGATCGAAAATCGCGGCGAATTGCCGGCTGCGACTTCGGCGGTGATGGAACTATGCGTGGACAATCCGCGGGAGGGCTTCGCCGACCTGTTTGCGACCCATCCGTCGGTACAATCGCGGGTGGACGCATTGGTGAAGTTCGCCGGCGGCCATGATCCCGGGCCGATCGCCCTGCCGGACGATCCCGCAGCTAGTCCCGAAGAAGGTGCCCAGGAACCGTCGGCACAAGGCGAACTTCCGCCTCCCGCTCCGCGCGGCCCTTCGCGCGGCCCCTGGGACGACGCAGCCGAGCCGGCCGGCCCGTCGCAGCAACAGCCTGGTCAGGGTCCGCTT
Source organism: Bradyrhizobium elkanii WSM2783 (assembly GCF_000472865.1). Lineage (GTDB taxonomy): Bacteria > Pseudomonadota > Alphaproteobacteria > Rhizobiales > Xanthobacteraceae > Bradyrhizobium > Bradyrhizobium elkanii_A. The sequence goes on from NZ_AXAP01000064.1 coordinate 10,802, forward strand.
CAGGGGCCTTGGGGCCGACATTTTTGATTGTGGCCTAACGCCCTTCAACTCATTAAGAAAATCCCCACCAAACGCGTCACTTGGCATTCAAGGAATTGAATTCTCCCTTGTTTCTGCCATGTTCGCGCCCAAAGCAGGAATGGGGACTTGCCGATCGCGCCCTCGCGGTCGGGGGCGTGTCTTAAGGGATTTCCATGGCAAAGCCAGTCGTGATTGTGGTGGGCGCGGACAAGGGCGGGGTCGGCAAGACGACCGTATCTCGGACGCTTCTGGATTATTTCAACGCGAACAACGTCGGGACTCGGGCCTTCGATACCGAATCCCCGCGGGGAACGCTGAAGCGCTTCCATCCTGAGATCACCGAGATCGTCGATATGACGACGACCGCGGATCAGATGAAGATCTTCGACACCCTGAATTCCGGCCCCATGGTCACCGTGATCGACGTCCGCGCCGGCCTTTTGTCACCCGCGCTCGCTTCGCTGCGCGACATCGGCTTTTTGGATGCCGCCCGGTCCGGCCAGATTACCTTTGCGGTGTTCCATATCCTCGGCCCCTCGATCGCTTCGCTGGACGAGATCGCCGAAACCGCCAATTTCATGAGCGGCGCGAAATACTTCCTGGTGAAGAACTTCATCAACGACACCCAGTTCTTCCAGTGGGACCAGTCGACCTACAATTCCTATTTCCACCGCATCAAGGATGCCACCGACCTGACCATCCCGAAGCTGAACGAGATGGCCTATGAGCAGGTCGAGGTCGCTTCCGTCCCGTTCCTCAAATTCGTCGCCAACAAAGGCCCGCACGACGAAGCCGCGAACTATTCGTTCGTGCTCCGCGGCTATGTCCGGCACTGGCTCGCCAATGTCTGGAGCGAGTTCGACCGCATCAAGCTGACCGATCTGGTCGGTGCCAAGTCGGTGACGCCCGGCGGCGAAAAATAGTCGCGCCTCCGGGGGAGGCGGGGCTGGATTAGGCAGGAAAATCGCCTGATATAGCAGGCGATGTCAGCTACGCCCGTCTACATCATTTGCTCGCCCCGCCCCCAGGTCGGCAAGACCCTGGTCGCGCGGCTCTTGAGCGAATTTCTGCTGCTGAAGAACGGCGACGTGGTTTCCTTCGACATCAACCTGAAGGAGCCGTCGCTGCTCGACTACCTGCCCAGGACCACCGAGACCGCAGATGTCATCGACACCTATGGCAAGATGCAGTTGATGGACCGGCTGATCGTCAATGACGGGGTCGCGAAGGTGATCGACCTCGGCTACCACGCCTTCGACGAATTCTTCAAGATGATCGACGAAATCGGCTTCATGAAGGAAGCGCTGCGCCGCCACGTCGCGCCGGTCATCCTGTTCGTCGCCGATACCGACCGTACCTCCGCACGCAGCTACGAGATGCTGCGCCAGCAGATCCCGCCGCGGGCGCTGATGACTATTGACAACGAATTCGTGGTGCGCGGCGAACTGCCCGCGGCCATGGGCCAAGGCCGGGTGCTCCGCTTCAGCGCGCTGCCGGTGTTCCTCAAGACCTATATCGACCGGCTGAACTTCTCCTTCACCGGCTATCTCCGGCACGAGAAGGACTCGTCCACCGAGTTGCATCAGTGGATCCGGCGCAATTACACGATCTTCCGCGATCTCGAATTGAGCGTGATGCTGCAGCGGTCATAGCTTCGTAGCCGTAGGGCTACAGTGCCGTAGGGTGGGCAAAGGCGCACTGGCGCCGTGCCCACCATCCAGCACCGCGCTCGCGAGGGTGGGCACGCTTCGCTTTGCCCACCCTACGGCCTCTACGCGAGGGCAGCGTCAATGCCCTTCGAAAGCCATCAGCGTCCGCACCGGGACATCCATCGCGCGCAGCTTGGCGGCGCCGCCGAGTTCGGGCAGGTCGACGATGAAGCAGGCGGCGACGACGTTGGCACCGATCTGGCGCAGGAGCTTGACCGCGCCCTCCGCGGTGCCGCCGGTGGCGATGAGATCATCGACCAGGATCACGCGCTCGCCGGGATGCACGGCATCGGCATGCATCTCCATTTCGTCCAGGCCGTACTCCAGCGAATAGGCGATCCGCACCGTGGTGTGCGGCAGCTTGCCCTTCTTGCGGATCGGCACGAAGCCGGCGGAGACCTGGTGCGCCACCGCGCCGCCGAGGATGAAGCCGCGGGCCTCGATGCCGGCGACCTTGTCGATCTTCGAGCCAGCCCATGGATGCACCAATTCATCCACCGCCCGTCGGAACGCGCGGGCGTCCGCAAGCAGCGTGGTGATATCGCGGAACAGGATGCCGGGCTTCGGATAGTCCGGAATGGTACGAACGGCGGCCTTCAGGTCGAGGTCAAATGTCATGGCTGTCTCGCTTTCGTGTCTCCACCGTCATTGCGAGGAGCGATAGCGACGAAGCAATCCATGTCTCCGCAGGTGGAGATATGGATTGCTTCGCTTCGCTCGCAATGACCGGTCCCCTCAATTCGCCTCCGCATCCAGCCGGAACGCGTTTTCCACAATGCGCAGGCCCACCTCGCCGCCGAGCGACATCAGCGATTCCGGGTGGAACTGCACGCCGCCGACCGGCAAGGTCTTGTGCTCGATCGCCATCGCGATGCCGTCCTCCGTGGTCGCCGTCACCGACAATACATCAGGCACGCTCTGGCGCTCGACATAAAGCGAATGGTAGCGGCCAATCACGATCTCGTTCGGCAAATTTTGCATTAACCGGCCGCCCCGGACCTGGATGCGCGAGGGACGGCCATGGGCGGGCTGGCCGAGCTGGCCAAGCTCGCCGCCGAAATATTCGCCGATCGCCTGCACGCCCAGGCACACGCCGAAGATCGGCAGCTTCTTCTCGATCGCGGTGCCGATGGTCTTTCCGATCCCGAAATCCTCCGGCCGCCCCGGACCGGGCGAGAGCACCAGCAGGTCCCAGCTCTTCTGCTTCAGCATCTCCTGGGCATGGATGTGCCGGACCACGGTGACGGCGGCGCCGACCTGGCGGAAATAATCCGCCAGCATATGCACGAAGCTGTCGTCGTGATCGATCAGAAGCACCTTCTTGCCGGACCCGGTGGCATCGGGGGCAATGCTGGAGAGCCGCTTCGGCGGATCGCCACGCAACGCCTGAAACAGGGCTGCGGCCTTCACCTGGCATTCGCGGTCTTCAGCCGCCGGATCGGAGTCGAACAGACAGGTGGCGCCGACGCGAACCTCCGCCAGCCCATCCTTCATGCGGATGGTGCGGATGGTGAGCCCGGTATTGATGCTGCCGTCGAAATTCACGCAGCCGATCGCGCCGGCATACCAGCGCCGCGGCGAGCGCTCGTGGTCTTCCACGAACTGCATCGCCCACAATTTCGGCGCGCCGGTCACGGTCACCGCCCAGGCATGGGTGAGGAAGGCATCGAGCGCATCGAAACCCGGACGCAGCATGCCCTCGACGTGATCGACCGTATGGAACAGTTTTGAGTAGGTCTCGATCTGGCGGCGCGCCAGCACCTTGATCGTGCCGGGCACGCATATGCGCGCCTTGTCGTTGCGGTCGACATCGGTGCACATGTTGAGCTCGAACTCGTCTTTCTCCGAGTTCAGGAGCTGGCGGATCTGCTCGGCATCGCCGATCGCGTCGCTGCCGCGGGCGATTGTGCCCGAGATCGGACAGGTCTCCACGCGCCGGCCGTCGGAGCGGACGAACATTTCCGGCGAAGCCGACACCAGGAATTCGCCCTCGCCCAGATTCATCAGCGCGCCATAGGGCGACGGGTTGATGCGGCACAGCCGCTGAAACACTTCCGCCGGGGAACGCTCGCAGGGCTCGGCGAAGAGCTGGCCGGGCACCGCCTCGAACAGATCGCCGCGGGCGAACGCCGCGCGCGCGACCTCCACCGTCGCCTGATACTCGCCGGGCGCGTGATCCGCAAAACCTTGCCGATCCGTCTTGACGTAACGGCTCTCGGCGGTCTCGCGCGGCAGGCCCTCGGTCGACTTGCCGTTCCAGGCGAAATCGTAAGTCAGCACCACGCCGCGGCCGGTGGCGCGGTCATAGGCGAGCAGCCGATCGGGCACGTACAGCACGATGTCGCGCTGGTCGGCCTCGCGCGGCCGTTTCTGCACGAGGTCCTCGATCTGGAACACGAGATCGTAGGCGAAGGCGCCGAACAGACCGAGCAGCGGATCCGCATTGGACGAGAAGGCCGCCACGAGGTCGCGCACCAGCGACATCACGCTGGCGCGCCGGGTGCGCTGGTCTTCTTCGATTGGGGCTTCGCCGCGGATGATATGGCCGGCGAGGCGCGCCGCGCTCTTTTCGGTGATGACGATGCAGGGCTCTCGCAGGACGTCGCCGAGGAAGGCGATCAGCACCTCGCCACGCTTGTTCAGCGCTGCTAGCGAGAAGTTCGTGCCTGACGTCTCCAGTGCCAGCGGCGGGTCGGAGAAGCCGAGATCGAAACTCTCGTAGCGCCCGGGCACGGTTGTGCCCGAGGACAGCACGACGCCGCGGCGGCGGTCGAGCAGATCAATGAGGTCATCGAGCCGGCCGGCATTGCCGGTGAACTGTTCGACCACACGGGTGACCGCAAGCCCGCCACTGGTGCGGTACTCGCTTTTCGCCGGCAGGGAGAAGACTGTCCTGTTCATGTGTTCCTCTTACGAGACTTAACGAGGGAGCGCCACACAGGACAACCGAAGGGACCGTCGCACTGCGATGGCGACCTTCGACGATGTTTTAAATGAAATCGCACCGGCCACCTATGAGGAGGTGGGCCACCAAAGACAGGATGGGCGGGCAACGGTGCTCATAACCCGCTAAACACCACCCGGCGGGAACGATGTCAAGGGATGGGCACGGCCGGCGGCCTGCCCAAAAATCCATCTTTGGGGTTTGAAGGCCCGCGAATTCGCGTAAGTTTGATCCCAAGAAGTGGCGGGCCAACCCGCCCCGATGGACAACAAGGGAGGCGCATATGGGGCTATTGGGTCTCGGATATGCCGGGTTCGGCGCGGCCGAGCTCGACGACTGGCGGGAATTCGGCACCACGCTCGTCGGCCTGCAGGCGGTCGAGCGCGGCAACTCCCTGCTCGCCTTCCGGATGGACGATCGCAAACAACGCATCGTGATCGATCGCGCCGCTCCGGAAGGATCGCGCTTCTTCGGCTGGGAGGTGGCGGATGCGGCGGCACTGGATGAGCTCGCCGCCCGGCTCGAGCAAGCTGGCGTCGCGGTGACCGCCGAGCCGCAAGCGCTCGCCGATGCCAGGCATGTGCACAGCCTGATCTCCTTCCACGATCCCGAAGGCAACCGGCTGGAAGCGTTTCATGGCGCGGAGATCGATGGCACGCCGTTCAAGCCGGGCCGCGCGATCTCGGGCTTCCGCACCGGCCCGCTCGGGCTCGGGCACGCCGTTCTGACGGTCGAGCGCATCGATCGGATGCTGGCGTTCTATGTCGACGTGCTCGGCTTCGGGCTTTCCGACTACATTCTGAAGCCGTTTCGCGCCTATTTCTTCCACGTCAACCCGCGCCATCATAGTCTGGCGCTGATCGAGACCGGGAAGAGTGGCATGCATCATCTGATGGTCGAGATGTTCTCGCTCGACGATGTTGGGCAAGCTTACGACGTGGCGCTGAGCCAGCCCGATCGCATCGGCACCTCGCTCGGCCGCCACACCAACGACTTCATGACCTCGTTCTACGCGAGGACGCCGTCATCCTTCATGATCGAATGCGGCTGGGGCGGCCGCGAGATCGATCCGGCGACGTGGCAGCCTTACGAGATGCAGGACGGTCCGAGCCTGTGGGGTCATGAGCGCGTCTGGCTGCCGGCTAGGGACCGCGAGCGCGCCCGCGAGATGCGGATGCACGCCGCCGCCCAAGGCCGCCGCGCGCCGGTGCAGGTGATGCAGGGCAATTACAAGCTGATGTCGGCCACCTGCCCGTGGTGGGACGGGATCCGCAAAGGAACGGTCTGACAATCGTCTCTCGGATTCCGGTTATCGATAACACCGCTGTTCGATCTCTTCGAGCAGATCGCGGGCCTTCGGCTCCCAGTCGAGCTGCCGCCGCGCACGCACGCCTCGCACCCGACTGTTCGAGCCCATAGTGTCCTCGGCGACGCCCTCCCCCCATTCGGAGGCAGCCTCTTCCATCGACATCGCCGACGGCGGCCGATCAAACCCCAGCATGGTATTGATGGCCTCGCAGATTTCGCGCATCGAGTTCTCGCCGTTCTCCGCGAAATAGAAAGCCCCGGCCGGGGCCTTCTCGATGGCGAGCGAGTAGAGCGTCACCAGATCGTCGATGTGGACGTTCGACCACACGTTCTCGCCGGGCCCGGCATGGGCCGCACAACCACGCTTTCTGGCAAGGGAGATGAGCAGGGGGACCTGCATGCTGTGCGGTTCGGCGCCATGACCGAGACTGTAGATCAGGCTCGGACAGATGATGACCGGATGGCTTCCCTTCTCGCGGTGAGAGAGAATGTATTCGTTGAGCGCAACCCGTGCTGCGCGGGCTGGCGACGCGGTGATCGGCGCATCTTCGTCGAAGATCTCGTCGGATCGGTGGCCCTTGGCACGCGTGCCGACAATGCTCGATCCCGAGGTGTGTATAAACAGCTTGCCCGTTCCAGCCAGAGCGCCGGTCAGGGCAACGACGGCACCTTTGTGATCGGCACTGGCCGCATTGATAACGATGTCAGCGGCTTGCGCCGCTTGCACCAGACATTCCTCGTCATCCAGCGTTCCGAACAGCGGCTGGATGCCGTGGATGCGAACCGCATCGGCTTTTTCCAGGGAGCGAACCAGTCCGGTCACATGATGTCCGGCGGCGACAAGATGAGCCGCAACCGATCCGCCGATATAGCCCGATGCGCCCGTGCAAAAGACTTTCATCCCGGCCTCTCCAGCGACAAGTTCGCGGTCGGTGAGGGCCTCGCCGCCTCATCGCTCCGCCCTGTTTTCCGACAAGCGGACGGGCAAGATCACCCCAGATGTTTCTTGAAGAACTCCGTCGCCCTGCTCCATGCAAGCTCGGCGGCCTGGCGGTCATGCACCGACATGCGCTGCTCGTTGACGAAGGCATGCTCGGCGTCATAGCGGAATAGCTCAAGCGACTTGCCGGCGGCCTTCATGGCCTTCTCGAAGTCACCGACCAGTTGCGGCGTGCACCAATCGTCCTTGTTGGCGAAATGCGCCTGCAGCGGGATCTTCACGTCGGCCGGCTTTGCCGCCTGCTCCGGCGGGATGCCGTAGAACACGACACCGGCAGTCAGTTCCGGAATCTTGGTGGCGCCGATGATGGTCACCGCGCCGCCGAGGCAGAAGCCGGTGAGGCCGACCTTGGCGCCGTTCCGCGCCAGGTATTGCGCGGCGCCGCGCACGGTCTGCGTGGTGGCGTCCATGAAGTCGAGCGAGTTCATCTCGCGACCCGCGGCATCGGTGTCGTGATACGGCACCACCGTACCCTTATAGAGATCAGGCGCCAGCGCGTCGAAGCCGGCCCGCGCAAAGCGGTCGCACATGCCCTTGATCTGGTCCTGCAGGCCCCACCATTCCTGGATCACGACCACGCCCGGTGCATCGCCGCGCGCCGCGTTGGCGAGGTAACCGTGGGCGTCCTTGCCGTCCGGACGTTTGAAAGTGATGGTGGTGCCCATGAATTCCTCCGGAATGTTTAGGGGGAGATTGGCGGCCATTGTGGCGGCTCACCGCGCGTGACGCAATCGCGACAGCAAAAAAGCCCCCGCGGGGGCTTTTTCAAATCACGTTGCCGAAAGCGCGATCAGTGGGCGTTGGCCCAGACCTTCTTCTTGGTGAAGTACATCAGAATCGAGAACAGGATCAGGAACACGAACACCTGAAGCCCGAGCCGCTTGCGCGCTTCCATATGTGGCTCCGCGGTCCACATCAGGAAGGTCGTGACGTCATGGGCATATTGCGCGACCGTAGTCGGCGAACCGTCGGTGTAGGCGACCTGACCGTCGCTCAGCGGTTTCGGCATCTTGATGGCGTGGCCCGGGAAATACGTGTTGTAGTAGGAGCCCTCGGGGATGGTCACGCCGGCCGGCGGTTTCTCCTCAAAACCCTGAAGGATTGCGGAGACGTAATCCGGGCCCTGCTCCTGATACTGGGTGAAGAAGTCGATGATGAACCAGGGGAAGCCGCGCTTGTAGGAACGGGCCTTGGTGATCAGCGACAGGTCCGGCGGAGCCGCACCACCGTTGGCCGCACGGGCCGCCTGCTCGTTCGGGAACGGCGACGGGAAGTAGTCGGCCGGCCGGCCCGGGCGCTCGAACATCTCGCCCTGGTCGTTCGGGCCGTCCTTGATCTTGTACTCGGAGGCAAACGCGGCGGCCTGGGCCGTCGAATAGCCGGGTCCGCCGGGATCGGCGAGGTTGCGGAACGCGACGAAGGACAGGCTGTGGCAGGTCGCGCAGACCTCCTTGTACACCTGCAACCCGCGTTGCACCGCGCCGCGGTCAAACGTGCCAAAAGGGCCTGAGAACGACCATTTCTGCGCCGGCGGTGCGACCTCGCCCCCCTCGGCCTTGGCGCTTTGCGCACCGCCGACCAAGAGCCCGCCCGCAACCATGATTGCGATCACGGTCGAGACCATCGGCGCGGCCTTGCTGCCCGTCTTTGCCAGCACGTCGTCGGCGATCGAGTTCGGTACCGGCCTCGGCGTCTCGATCCGCGAGAGCAGCGGCAGCACGATCAGGAAGTACGCGAAGTAGCAGACCGTCAGGATGCGGCCGGCGATCACATAGATGCCCTCCGGCGGCTGCGCGCCGAGATAGCCGAGCAGGACGCAGACGACGACGAACATCCAGAAGAACTGCTTGGCCAGCGGACGGTACTTCGACGACCTGGTCTTGGCGCTGTCGAGCCAGGGCAGGAAGCAAAGGATGATGATCGCCGAGAACATCGCGATCACGCCCGCAAGCTTGTTCGGGATCGAACGCAGGATGGCGTAGAACGGCAGGTAATACCATTCCGGCACGATATGCGCCGGCGTCACGCCGGGATTCGCCGGAACGTAGTTCTCGGCATCGCCGAGATAGTTCGGCATGTAGAAGATGAACCAGGAATAGAAGATCAGGAAGCAGGAGACGCCGAACAGGTCCTTGATCGTCGCGTAGGGCGTGAAGGCGACCGTGTCCTTCTCAGTCTTGGCCTCGACGCCGGCCGGATTGTTCTGGCCCGCCACATGCAGCGCCCAGACGTGCAGCACGACGACGCCGGCGATCACGAAGGGCAACAGATAGTGCAGCGAGAAGAAGCGGTTCAGCGTCGGGTTGCCGACGGCGTAGCCGCCCCACAACAGCGTCACGATGCTCTCGCCGAAATAGGGTACGGCGGAGAACAGGTTGGTGATGACGGTCGCGCCCCAGAAGCTCATCTGGCCCCACGGCAGCACGTAACCCATGAAGCCGGTCGCCATCATCAAGAGATAGATGATGACGCCGAGGATCCACAGCACCTCGCGCGGCTCCTTGTACGACCCGTAGTAAAGGCCGCGGAACATGTGGATGTAGACGGCGAAGAAGAACATCGACGCGCCGCAGGCGTGCATGTTGCGGAGCAGCCAGCCGTAGTTGACGTCACGCACGATCAGCTCGACCGAGCGGAAGGCGAGATCGGCGTGCGGCGTATAGTGCATCGCCAGGATCACGCCGGTCAGGATCTGCACCGCCAGCATCATCGAGAGAATGGCGCCGAAGGTCCACCAGTAGTTCAGGTTGCGCGGCGTAGGATAGGCCACGAAGGAGGAGTGCACGAGGCCGAAGATCGGCAGTCGCCGCTCGATCCACCTCAAGGCGGGATTGGTCGGCTGAAAATCGGATGGTCCGCTCATTGATGCGATCCTGAGAAGTAAAGACGACGCGATCGGTCGAAGCCTCGGGCTGGGCCGAGACTTAGCCGATCTGGATTTTGGTGTCGGAAACGAACTGATACGGCGGCACCGCCAGATTGGCGGGCGCAGGCCCCTGGCGGATACGACCGGAGGTGTCGTATTGCGAGCCATGGCAGGGGCAGAAAAATCCGTCGTAATTGCCCTCATGGGCGATCGGGATACAGCCGAGATGGGTGCAGATGCCGATCACGACCAGCCATTGGTCATGGCCGGACTTGACGCGGGCCTCATCGGTCTGCGGGTCGGGCAGGCTCGAGAGCGGAACGCTGCGCGCCTCGTCGATCTGCTTCTTGGTGCGGTGGCTGATATAGATCGGCTTGCCGCGCCAGAACACCTTGATGTCCTGCCCCTCGGCGATCGGCGTCAGATCGACCTCGATCGGCGCACCGGCGGCGATGGTCGCCGCGTCCGGATTCATCTGGTCGATGAGCGGCCAAACCGTCGCCGCTACACCCACCGCAGCAGCAGCACCCGTTGCAACATAAAGGAAATCACGGCGTGTCGGATGGTCCGCCGAAGACGCTGTCGTCACGATTCCAAGCCCTTTCCTTGTCTGCAGCCGGTGGAACCGCCCCGGTGGCGCCCATTGCAACCGGGAGGTCTGCCGGCGCCCGCGGCCCCCCGCGGCGGCAGAAAACCACTATCCCTCCTCCCTACTGGCGGAATAGCAGTCCAGAATCGTTCTATTGGCACCCTTGCCGGACGAGCGCAAGCCCGCTATCGGCTCGCAGGCGTGCAATGCACTAAATGAGCGACGAACGTTGTTTTCTTGAGACATTTCGTCGGTACCTAACCCAGCGCCACGGCCATGCAGATCGCGCTCTTCCAGCCCGATATCCCACAGAACACCGGCACCATCCTGCGGCTGTGCGCCTGCCTGGATGTGGCGGCCCATATCATCGAGCCGGCAGGCTTCCCGACCTCCGACCGGCATTTCCGCCGGGCGGGAATGGACTATCTCGACCACGTCCGTTTGATGCGCCATGATTCCTGGACGAAATTCGAGGAATGGCGCCGCGAGGCTGGCTATCGGCTGATCCTGTTCACGACCAAGGTCGCCGGTTCCTACCTCGATTTTCGCTATGCCGCTTCCGATATACTCATCTTCGGGCGCGAATCCGCTGGGGTCACCGACGCGGTGGCGGCAGGGGCCGATGCACGGCTGGTGATCCCGATCAAGCCGCCCATGCGCTCGCTCAATGTCGCGATGTCAGCGGCGATGGCGATCGGCGAGGCCTTGCGGCAGACCCGCAGCCTGCCCTTGAAGGAGATTCCGTGAGCTACGCGGTCAAGGAGATTTTTCTGACCCTGCAGGGCGAAGGCGCGCATGCCGGCCGTGCGTCGGTGTTCTGCCGCTTTGCCGGCTGCAACCTCTGGAGCGGCCGCGAGCAGGACCGCGCCAGCGCAACCTGCCAATTCTGCGACACCGATTTTGTCGGCACCGACGGCACGCTCGGCGGCCGCTATGCGAGTGCCGCAGCACTTGCCGACATCATCGCCGCGCAATGGACGGGCGATAACGTCGGCCGCTATGTCGTGCTGACCGGTGGCGAGCCGCTGCTGCAGGTCGACGCCGAGTTGATCGATGCGCTGCATGCGCGCGGCTTTGCCCTCGGCGTCGAGACCAATGGCACGATCACACCGCCGGACGGGCTGGACTGGGTCTGCGTCAGCCCGAAGGCCGGCGCGGAACTCGTGGTGCGGAAGGGGAATGAGTTGAAGCTGGTCTATCCGCAGCAGGATGCCGCGCCGGAGCGCTTCGTCGATCTGGATTTCGAGCGCTTCTCGCTGCAGCCGATGGATGGGCCTGATGCGATTCAAAACACCGCGCGCGCGGTCGAGTATTGCTTGCAACACCCGCAATGGCGGCTGAGCGTGCAGACGCACAAGACGCTGGGCATCAGATAGGAGTTGGACTTTCAGGATGTGGGAATTGACGAAATCGTTCCGCTTCGAGGCGGCGCACGCGCTCACCGGAACGACCCTTGGCGCGAGCAGCCAGGAGATCCATGGCCATTCGTTTCGTGCGGAAGTGACGGTGCGCGGGACACCGGACCCAGCGACCGGCATGGTGCTTGACCTCGGCCTCCTCGAACGCCGCATCGCCGAGGTGCAGAAGACGCTCGACCACAAGTTCCTCAACAAGATCGAGGCGCTTGGACTGCCCACCCTTGAAAACCTGTCGCGATTCATCTTCGAACGGGTGCAGCATGCGGGCAAGGTCACCCGCGTCAGCGTGCACCGCGACAGTTGCAACGAGAGCTGCACCTATTTCGGACCGGAAGCTTGAGCATGGACAAATCCGCCATCGAACAGCGCAAGGCGCGCGCGAAAACCTGGTTTGAAATACTGCGCGACGATATCTGCGCGGCCTTTGAGCGGCTGGAGGATGACGCGCCTGCTTGGCTCTATCCAGGCGAAGCCGGGCGCTTCGTGCGCACGCCGTGGGAACGCACCGACCACACCGGCAAGCCCGGCGGCGGCGGCGTGATGGCGATGATGCGTGGGCGCTTGTTCGAGAAGGTCGGCGTGCACTGTTCGACCGTGCATGGCGAGTTCGCTCCCGAATTCCGCGCCCAGATCCCGGGCGCGGCGGATGATCCGCGCTTCTGGGCCTCGGGCATCTCGCTGATCGCGCATCTGCACAATCCGAACGTGCCGGCGGTGCATATGAACACCCGCTTCGTCGTCACCACCAAGGCGTGGTTCGGCGGCGGCGCCGACCTCACGCCGGTGCTGGACCGGCGGCGCACGCAGGACGATCCGGATGCGCTCGCCTTCCATGCCGCGATGCAGTCGGCCTGCGATGCGCATGCGCGGATCGCGCCGTATGAAAAATACAAGAAATGGTGCGACGACTATTTCTACCTGCCGCACCGCAAGGAGGCGCGCGGCATCGGCGGCATCTTCTACGATTGGCACGATAGCGGCGACTGGGACGCCGACCTCGCCTTCACCCAGGATGTCGGTCGCGCGTTCCTGAAGATCTATCCCGAACTGGTCAGGAGCAATTTTGCGACGGCATGGACCGCCGACGATCGCGAGGAGCAACTGGTCCGGCGCGGCCGCTATGTCGAGTTCAATCTGCTCTACGACCGCGGCACGATTTTCGGCCTGAAGACCGGCGGCAATGTCGACTCGATCCTGTCGTCGATGCCGCCGCATGCGAAATGGCCGTGAGATCGCCATCGTGACCAAACTCCCCCGCGCCATGCTGATCGACATGGACGACACCATCCTGTCGGCCTATGCCCGGCCCGAGATCGCCTGGAACACGATCGCGGCCGAATTCGCCGATGAGTTGGCGCCACTGGATCCGCCGATCGTTGCCGCCGCGATCCTCGCTTTCGCCCGGAAATTCTGGTCCACGGCGGAGCCGATCTGGCGCCTGAAACTCGAGGAAGCGCGCCGCGAAACGGTCAGGGGCGGCTTCGCCACGCTTCGCGCAAGCGGCCACCCGCCCCTTTCAGACGACCTCGCGGTCCGGATCGCCGACCGCTTCACGACGTTTCGCGAGGAAAGCATCTTTGTCTTTCCCGGCGCGCACGACGCCATAGACGGGCTGCGGTCGCTTGGCATCAAGCTCGCGCTTGTCACCAACGGCGCTGCGCTGATGCAACGCGCCAAGATCGAGCGCTTCGCACTGACGCACCGCTTCGATCACATCCAGATCGAAGGCGAGCACGGCTTCGGCAAGCCGGAAGAGCGCGCTTATCTGCACGCCATGGATGCGCTCGGCGTCAGCGCAGCGGACACCTGGATGATCGGCGACAATCTGGAATGGGAGGTCGTCGCACCGCAACGGCTCGGCATTTACGCGATCTGGATCGACGTGCACGGGGATGGTCTTCCCACGGGATCGACCGTCAGGCCGAATCGCATCATCCGCTCCCTGACGGAACTGCTTCCCGGCGCGGACCGGTAACGGCGCCCGCGCTTCGCCGCGCAGATCAATCCCCGTCAAAATCCTGTGGGAACGTTCCTTCGTGATCGGACTGTCATGACAGCTCTGTAACGTGCCGGCGTGTCGATCACGCGAAGGATGGGTGCACCATGGAACTGAAACCAGGCGATGTGGTGATGCTGAAATCGGGCGGGCACCCGATTACGGTGGCGGAAGTGAACGAGGACTCTGTCGAGTGTGTTTGGATGGGTATCGACGGCGATCTGTTTCGGGAAACGCTTCCCCTTGCCGTCCTCGAAGCCGCCAATCTTGATGACGAGGAAGAGGACGACGACGAGGAAGACGAAGAAGACGACGAGGAGGAAGAAGACGAGGACGAAGACGACCGCAAGGGCAAGGTCGCGTAAGTCCCTTCCTGCGATGCGGCCCGGTTCACAAGACCTGGCGGCGTCGGCGAGCAATCTCGTAGCCCGGGTGGAGCGCAGCGCAACCCGGGACAGCCCAATCGATGTTGACGAGCGCTCCCGGGTTACGCTGCGCTTCACCCGGGCTACAGCACTATCTCAGCGCCGATGAGATCATCACGATACCGCCCGTGATCACGGCGATATCCAGGATTGCGGTGTGGACGTGCACGGGCATGCGCTCGACGAACGCTTTCGCCAGGAATGCGCCGGGGATCGCGACCACACCGATCAGGATCGCAAAGGCGAGCACCTGCGCAGTAACCACGCCGGCAAGCCCGAACACCGAAATCTTCACGATGCTGGTCGCCAGCGAGATCACCGCATCGGTTGCGATGACAGCGGCACCGTCGAGACCGGCCGCCATCAGCAGCGACAGCAGGATCACACCCGAGCCCGCCGTGCCGCCGACCACGACACCGTAACCAACCGCGCCCGCGGCAAGGCCAGTGTCGCCGATCCTGACATCATGGCGCTTGAGCAGCCGCCGCAGCGGCACGCTCAGGATCAGCATGCTGCCGATCACGATCGAAGCACCGGCACCGGAGAGCCGTGTGTAGGCGTACGCACCGAGCGCGGTCGTCAGGATCGCAGCCGCGATCACGATCAGCGCGCGGCGGCGGTCGGCATAGCTGACATAGGCGACGAAGCGGCTCAGATTGGTGAAGATCGAGGAGATCGCGATGATCGGCACCACCGGCTCGGCACCGACCAGCGGCACCAGCACCAACGGCATCAGGGCGCCGGTGCCATAGCCCGCGAGCCCTCCGACGGCCGAAGCGAGCAACGCGACACCGGCGACCAGCAGAAGTCGGAGCACGGAGATATCGGAAAGGCTGGCGAGGATGTTCACAATCGGTGGTCGTGGGTGAAGCGGGCGACGGTCTCATCGGCCATTGCCGAGAGCGCCGTCTGGTCAAGAGGAAACTCCGCGGCGAGCCACGCCTGCTCGGCTTGTGCCAGCACATGGCCGAGCGCAGGCCCCTCGGCAATCCCGCGCGAAATGAAATCGGCCGCCTTCAGCGGAAATTTCGGCGCCTGCCAGCGCTGCGGCAGGCGCGCCAGTTCGCGCCAACGAGCAATGTCGCGGCCATCGCTCATCCGCGCCCAGGCCAGCATCATCCGGTCGAGATAGGCCGCCTCACCGAGACGGTAGAGCCAGCGGCGTGCCGCCGCCTCGTCGATGCCGGCGAGCTGCCACCAGCGATCCGCCATCGCTTCCAGCGCCTTCGCCTCGGCATTGGTGAGCCGCAGCTTGGAGGCAACGCGCTTTGCGTCCTCGGTGATGGCAAGCGCCAGCGCACCGAGCCGGCGCACCGCGCTCGCCTCGAGCCCGAGCTCGCGCTCGGCCGCGATCATGACCGCGAACGGCCCGGTATAGCCGACGCTGCCCAGGATCATCTGCAGCAGGCCGCCATCGGCCATCGCGGTGACCGCGGTCACCGCGCCGTCGGCGACCACGAGCTTGAGCACTTCCATGCGCACGCGCTCCGCCGAAAGCTGCGCCAGGCCGGCACGGCCGGCGATGCAGGCAAGATAGCCGGCGCGATCGGGATCGCCGGCGCCGTAGGCCGCATGCATGCGAAAGAAGCGCAGGATGCGCAAGTAGTCCTCGGCGATGCGCTGACCGGGATCGCCGATGAAGCGCACGCGGCGAGCGGCGATATCATCGAGCCCGCCGACATGGTCGTGCACCACGCCGGCTGCATCGACCGAAAGGCCGTTGATGGTGAAGTCGCGCCGCTCGGCATCGCGCGCCCAGTCGCGGCCGAATGCGACCTTGGCCTTGCGGCCATAGGTTTCGGTATCCTCGCGCAGGGTCGTGACCTCGAACGGATGCTTGTCGACGACCAGCGTCACCGTGCCATGCTCGATGCCGGTCGGCACGCTCTTGATTCCTGCGGCCTTGGCGCGGCGCATCACCTCCTCAGGGACCGCCGTGGTCGCGAGATCGATGTCGCCGATCGGTCGGTGCAACAGCGCGTTACGCACCGCGCCGCCGACCACACGCGCTTCCTCACCGTCGGCGTTGAGCAACGCGAGCACGCGTGCCGTGGGTCCCGATCTCAGCCAAGGCGCCTGCTCCAGCGCGCGTGCATGCGTCATTTCTCAACTCCGGGCACGAGCTTGCCATTCTCGATATGAGCGGGGACATAGGTCGAATTCGGCGGCGCACCAGAGAAATGGGCGAGCAGCACGAAACTGACCACGACCAGCAGCAGCGCACCCAGCACCAGCTTCGCAATCAAAGGCAAAGGCCAGGAAGATTTCGCCAAGACGCCGGAGCGCGTTGCAATGAGGAACACGGCATAGACTGCGAAAGGGATGAGGAAGATCCCGATCTCGGTCAATACCGGACGGATCATGGCAGGTAGATCCGTTCGTACAATACGCGCAGGATCCCGGCGGTCGCGCCCCAGATGTAACGTTCGGCAAAGGGCATCGCATAATAGGAGCGCTCGATGCCGCGGAATTCCTTGCTGTGGCGCTGATGGTTCGCCGGGTTCATCAGGAACGAAAGCGGGACCTCGAACGCGTCGACGACTTCACCCTCGTTGATCTTGAGCCTGAAGCCGGGCTTCACCCGCGCCACCGTCGGCAGGATACGAAAACCAAATGCCGTGCCGTAGAGATCGAGATAGCCGAGCGGCTCGATGAAGTCGCGCGTGAGCCCGACTTCCTCATTGGCCTCGCGCAGCGCGGCATCGAGCGGAGAGGCATCCGTCGCGTCGATCTTGCCGCCGGGGAATGAGATCTGGCCGGCATGGCTGCTCAAATGCTCCGAGCGCTGCGTCAGCAGCACCGTCGGCTCATCGCGGTCGACCACCGGGATCAGCACCGCGGCCGGCCGCACCGGCTGTTCGTGCGCGACGATCTCGAGCATGCGGTCATTGCCGGAGTCGCCGGTCCTCGGAATGATGTTCGGATCGACCAGGCCGGGCGGGACGTCGAAATTCAGCCGCGCATGGCTGCGCGCGAAAAACTCCGCCGAGCTGATCGCCGCCGGCTCCGTCTTCAGCATCGGCTCGTTCAAAGCGCGTCCCTCACCTCTTTCGCATCCGCCATCGCGAAGAATGCGCCGCCGGACTCGATTCCGAACATCGGATGACCATCGACCATCCGCTCTTCCCCCATGTCAACCAGATCGTAGTAGAGCGGACGGGTGACCTTGGCCCAGAGATCGGCGCGGACATGCAGATAGGGCATGAGCCCGCCGTCATTGCCCGGCTCGAAACGAAGGCCGTGCGCGGCATCGCAATCGACCCAGTCGTCGACGTTGGTGCGGAACCTGAGCAGCCGCCCGCGCGCGTCCCCATCCTTTTGCATCTCGACCGCAAGGAAGGGCGCATCGTCGACGCGGATGCCGACCTTCTCCACCGGCGTCACCAGGAAATGCTTGCCGTCTTCGCGCTTCAGGATGGTGGAGAACAGCCGCACCAGCGCCGGCCGGCCAATCGGTGTTCCCATATAGTACCATGTGCCGTCGCCGCCGATTCGTATATCGATATCGCCGCAGAACGGCGGATTCCACAAATGCACGGGTGGAAGGCCCTTGCCGCCGGCCGGATTTGTTTTTGCGGCATTAGTGGCCGCGGCGGTCAATCCTTCGAGGCCCTGACGGCTTGTTTGCCCTTCGTTCGCCATGGTTTGCCTTAAGGTTGAGAGCTTCAATCTGGCACGATTGGTGCACGTTTCTTACGTACATCTTTCAGATGTGCGTAGGTATGCCGTTCTCGCCACATCGTGATGGCGTTCATACCCTGAAAAGCCGCTAAGGTGGGGATAGTTTAATTCAACGAATACATGGCCTTCGCTTATGCTTAGCTTGGGGCCCATGGCGTGACGATGTGAAGGTTGCGCCGTCGATAGGAGCACGGAATGGCTGGTGCAGACAGTGTCGAAAAACTGGAAGACGTGATCGTCCGCTCGGCCGAGCAGGTTGCCGGCCAGATCCGTACGGCAAAAGAGGCGATTTCCACGGTTATTTTCGGCCAGGACCGGGTGATCGAGAATACCTTGGTGACGATCCTTTCCGGCGGACATGCGCTGCTGATCGGGGTTCCCGGCCTTGCCAAGACCAAGCTCGTGGAGACGCTCGGCATCACGCTCGGCCTCGACACCAAGCGCATCCAGTTCACCCCGGACCTGATGCCGTCGGATATCCTCGGCGCGGAGGTGCTGGACGAGAGCAACACGGGCAAGCGCTCGTTCCGCTTTATCGCAGGTCCGGTATTCGCGCAGCTTCTGATGGCGGATGAGATCAACCGCGCCAGCCCGCGCACCCAATCGGCGCTGCTGCAAGCCATGCAGGAGCAGCACATCACGGTTGCGGGCGCCCGCCATGACCTTCCCAAGCCATTCCATGTGCTGGCGACGCAGAACCCGCTGGAACAGGAAGGCACCTATCCGCTGCCCGAAGCGCAGCTCGACCGTTTCCTGATGGAGATCGATGTCGACTACCCCGACCGTGAGGCCGAACGTCGCATCCTGTTCGAAACCACCGGCGCGGAAGAAACGCTGGCGAAGGCTGCGATGAACGCGGAACTGCTGCTCAGCGCGCAACGCCTGGTGCGAAGGCTGCCGGTCGGCGATTCCGTCGTCGACGCCATCCTGTCGCTGGTGCGCGCCGCGCGGCCCAACCCGGAAGGCGAGAAGCTGATCGCCTGGGGACCGGGCCCGCGCGCCAGCCAGGCCTTGATGCTCGCCGTCCGCGCCCGCGCCCTGCTCGACGGGCGGCTCGCGCCCTCGATCGACGACGTGCTCGATCTCGCCGAACCCGTGCTCAAGCACCGCATGGCGCTGACGTTCACTGCGCGCGCCGAAGGCCGCACCATTCCTGACGTGATCAAGCAATTGAAGACGCGGATCGCTTGATGGCCGCAGAGAACAAGCGCCTGGACGAGGAGATCCTCGCAGTCCGACGTGCCGACGGCGAAAGCCGATCGCTCGCCGCGTCGCTGCCGCGCCTGGTGCTCGAGGCCCGCCGCATTGCCAACAACGTCATCCATGGCTTGCACGGCCGCCGCCGCGCAGGCGCCGGCGAGAGCTTCTGGCAATATCGCCGCTTCGTCTCCGGCGAGCCGTCGCAGAATGTCGACTGGCGGCGCTCGGCGCGCGACGATCATCTCTACGTCCGCGAGCAGGAGTGGGAGGCGGCGCACACTGTCTGGATCTGGCCCGACCGCTCGCCGTCGATGGCGTTCGCGTCCAAGCAGGCGCGCGATTCCAAGCTCGAGCGCGGCCTGATCGTCGCCTTTGCGCTGGCCGAGTTATTGGTCGCCGGCGGCGAACGCGTCGGCATTCCCGGCTTGATGAACCCGACCGCCAGCCGCACGGTCATCGACAAGATGGCGCAGGCGATGCTGCATGACGATGCGACCCGCGCCAGCCTGCCGCCGTCCTTCGTGCCGTCGGCACTTTCCGAGATCGTGGTGCTGTCGGACTTCTGGTCGCCGATTTCGGAAATCCGAACCACGCTCGCCGGGCTGTCGGCCTCGGGCGCGCACGGCACGGTGATCCAGGTCGTCGATCCCGCCGAGGAAACCTTCCCCTATTCCGGCCGCGTTGAATTCGTCGAACCCGAAGCGGGCACTGCGATTACCGCGGGCCGCGCCGAGAGCTGGGCCAGCGACTATGTCGCGCGCGTCGCGCTGCATCGTGACGAGATCCGCGCCGAGACCAACCGGCTCGACTGGTTGTTCTCGACCCATACCACCAGCCGTTCCGCGGCGGAGCTGCTATTGTTCCTGCATAACGGCATGACGGTGAGCAAGGCCAGCGTACGGTCCACCGTCAAAGTGGGGCTCGGCGCATGATCGCAGGCCTGCCGCTGTCCTTTGCCGAACCGATGCTGCTGCTCGGCCTTCTGAGCCTGCCGGCCCTTTGGTGGCTGCTCCGCGTGATGCCGCCACGGCCGCGGCGTATCGAATTTCCGCCGACCAGATTGCTGTTCGACATCCAGCCCAGGGAAGAAACGCCCTCGCGCACGCCATGGTGGCTGACGCTGCTGCGCCTCCTCGCCGCCGCGCTCGTCATCTTCGCCGCGGCCGGGCCGATCTGGAATCCGCAGACCGGGCTTGCATCCTCCAAGGCGCCGCTCGTGATCCTGCTCGACGACGGCTGGAGCTCGGCCTCGAGCTGGGATGCCCGGATCAGGGCCGCCGACGAACTGATCGCCAGTGCGGACAATGACCGCCGCGGCGTAGCGCTGGTGCCGCTGTCGGAGCCCGCGCGCGACATCACGCTGATGCCGGCCGGCACCGCGCGCGTCGCGCTGCGGCAGCTCGCGCCGAAGCCCTATTCGATCGACCGCGTCGACACGCTGCCGGTCATCGATCGGTTCCTGAAAGCCACCGGCGATGCCGAGATCGCCTGGCTGTCCGACGGCGTCGACACCGGGCGCGGCACAGAATTCACCGAAGGCCTCGGCAAGCTGGTCGAGAACCGCACGCTGACGATCTACGAGGGCGGTGCGCCGTCCGCGCAGGCGCTCGTTGCCGCCGAGAACGCCGCGGCCAAGATGACCGTGAAGGTCCTGCGCACCGAGACCGGCATCACTTCCGGGACGGTTCGCGCGCTGGATGCCAAGGGCTCGCCGATCGGCGAGGCGCGCTACGCCTTCGCCCCGCAGGATCGCGAGACCGAGGCATCGTTCGATCTCCCGGTCGAACTGCGCAACGACATCGCCCGGCTGGAGATATCAGGCGAGCGCTCCGCCGGCGCGGTGCAGCTCCTCGACAAGAGGTGGCGGCGCCGTGCGGTCGGCGTCGTCTCCGGCGCGACCAACGACACCGCGCAGCCGCTGCTCGCCTCAACCTTCTACCTTTCCCGCGCATTGTCGCCATTCGCCGATGTGCGTCTTGGCGACCGCGGCGCGCCTCAGCAGGCGATCGCCCAATTCCTCGACCAGCGGCTGCCGATGATCGTGATGGCCGATGTCGGCACGCTGTCGCCGGATATCCGCGAGCGGCTGAATGCCTGGATCGACCAGGGCGGCGTGCTGGTGCGTTTCGCCGGCCCACGGCTGGCGCAAGCCGATGACGATCTGGTGCCGGTGAAGCTGCGCCGCGGTGGCCGTGTCCTCGGCGGCAGCCTGACCTGGGAGAAGCCGCAGCATCTGGCGTCGTTCACAGCCGAGGGCCCGTTCGCCGGTCTTCCAGTGCCGAAGGACGTTACCGTGAGCCGGCAGGTGCTGGCCGAGCCGGATGCCGTGCTCGCCACCAAGAGCTGGGCGTCGCTGGAAGACGGCACGCCGCTCGTCACCGGCGAGCATCGCGGCAAGGGCGTGGTCAGCCTGTTCCACGTCGGCGCGGACTCGCGCTGGTCGGACCTGCCGATGTCCGGCACTTTCGTCGAGATGCTGCGGCGGCTGGTCGACATGTCCGGCTACACCTCGACGCCTGGTGCTGGAGTGGCCGGCGAAGCCAAGGCCGAGACCGTGGCGCCGCTCCGCACGCTGGATGGCTTTGGCGCGTTCGGTCCGCCGCCGTCGACCGCCAAACCAATGCTGGCCGACTATCGCGACCGCGCGACACCGGATCACCCGCCCGGCTTCTACGGCCCGGCTGACGCCCCGATCGCCGTCAACACGCTGGCGACCGCCGACCGCATCGCCCCGCTCGACACGTCTGCCCTGCGTGCACGGCGGGCGAGCTACACCAATGCCGAGCCACGCGACCTCCGCGGCATCCTGCTGTCATCGGCGCTCGGCCTGTTCCTGCTCGATGCCATCGTGGTGGCCATGCTCGGCGCCGGCCTTGCCGCGTTGTGGCGGCGGCGCGCGGCACCTGCGGCGCTGGCGCTCGCCTTCCTGCTGGCATCGATGGCGCCGTCCGCCACACGCGCCGAGAACAGCGACGACTTCGCCATGAAGGCGGTTTCGCAGACGCGGCTCGCTTATGTCGTCACCGGCAATGCCGACGTCGACTCCATCGTGAAAGCCGGCATGTCCGGGCTGACACTGTTCCTGGCGCAACGCACCGCGCTGGAAGCCGGCGATCCCGTCGGCGTCGACCCCGCGCGCGACGAACTCGCCTTCTTCCCGCTGATCTACTGGCCGATCGTGCCCGGCGCGCCAAAGCCTCCGCAGGACGCGATCAACAAGATCGACGCCTATATGAAGCAGGGCGGCACCGTGCTGTTCGACACCCGCGACGCCGTCGAGGCGCCGCCCGGCGACAATGGCGGCTCGCAGACGCCGGGCATGCAGGCGCTGCGCGAGATCCTGTCCTCGCTCGACGTGCCCGAGCTCGAGCCGGTGCCGCGTGAGCACGTGCTGACCAAAACGTTCTACCTGTTGCGCGACTTCCCCGGCCGCTTCACTTCGGGCCAGACCTGGGTCGAGACATTGCCGCGCGAAGACGATGACGAGGCCGCACAGCGCCCCGCCCGCGGCGGCGACGGCGTCTCGCCGATCATCATCACCTCCAACGATCTCGCCGGCGCCTGGGCGATCCGGCCCGACGGCCAGGCGATGTTGCCGCTCACCCCCGGCGAGCCGCGCCAGCGCGAATTCGCCTTCCGCGCCGGCGTCAACATCGTGATGTATACGCTGACCGGCAACTACAAGGCCGACCAGGTGCACGCGCCGGCCCTGATCGAGCGGCTGGGACAATGATACGCTGGGACATTCACCACGCACACGCCGTCATGGCCGGGCTTGTCCCGGCCATCCACGCCTCGCCGCTCAGCACGAAGAACGTGGATGCCCGGGACAAGCCCGGGCATGACGATGCGGATAGGTTCGCATTATGAATTACGGCATTGCCTTCACGCCGCTGGTGCCCTCGCTCGTGCTGTGGATCGGGCTTGCGGCGATCGTCGTCATAGCGGCGCTTCTCCTGCTGTCACGCACGCGCGGCGCATGGATACGCGTCGCGGCGCTGGCGCTCATTTTGCTCGCGCTTGCCAACCCCTCCTTCACCCGCGAGGACCGTGAACCCTTATCCTCGGTCGCCGCCGTCGTGATCGACAAGAGCCCGAGCCAGAATTTCGGCACGCGCAACCAGGAGACCGCGAAGGCGCAGGAGGCCCTGGTCGACAGCCTGAAGAAGATCAAGGGCCTGGAAGTGCGCGTCGTCGACGGCGGCCAGGCCGACGGCGAGACCGACGGCACCAAGCTGTTCGGCGCATTGTCCTCCGCATTGTCGGACGTTCCGGTCGACCGTGTCGCCGGTGCCTTCCTGATCACCGACGGCCGTGTGCACGACATCCCGGCCAATGCCGCCGGCCTCGGCTTCCAGGCGCCGGTGCACGCGTTGATCACCGGACGCAAGGACGAGCGTGATCGACGGATTGCAATTTCGGCCGCGCCGCGCTTCGGCATCGTCGGCCAGACCCAGACCATCACCTACCGGCTCGACGACCAGGGCGTGACCGGCCAGAGCGCCAGGATCACCGTGCGCCGCGACGGCGAGGTGATCAACGAGCGTACGCTGCAGAGCGGCCAGACCGCCAATGTCGACATCGACATCAAGCATGCCGGACCCAATATCGTCGAGATCGAGGCATCTCCGCTCGACAATGAACTGACGCTGGTCAACAACCGCGCGGTGGTCGCGATTGACGGCGTGCGCGACAAGCTGCGTGTGCTGCTCGTCTCGGGTGAGCCGCATTCCGGCGAGCGCACTTGGCGTAACCTGCTGAAGTCCGACGCCAGCGTCGACCTCGTGCATTTCACCATTTTGCGTCCGCCGGAAAAGCAGGACGGCACGCCGATCAATGAATTGTCGCTGATCGCGTTTCCGACCCGCGAGCTGTTCCAGCAGAAGATCAACGAGTTCCAGCTCATCATCTTCGACCGCTATGCCCGCCAGGGCGTGCTGCCGATCGCCTATTTCGACAATATCGCGCGCTACGTCCGCGCGGGGGGCGCGGTGCTGGTCTCCGCCGGTCCGGACTATGCATCCACCACCAGCATCTGGCGTACGCCGCTCGACTCGGTACTCCCGGCCGAACCCGTCGGCGTCACCGAGAAGCCGTTCTATGCACATCTCTCCGACGCCGGAAAGCGCCACCCAGTGACGCGCGGGCTGGAAGGCTCGAACAGCGAGCCGCCGCATTGGAGCCGCTTCTTCCGTACCGTCGACACCCGCAACGCCATCGGCCAGCCTGTGATGACCGGCGCCGACGGCAAGCCTCTGCTGCTGCTGTCGCGCTTCGGCGAGGGCCGCGTCGCGCTACTGCTCTCCGACCACATCTGGCTGTGGGCGCGCGGCTATGAGGGCGGCGGTCCGCATCTCGACCTGCTCAGGCGGATGTCGCACTGGCTGATGAAGCAGCCCGATCTGGACGAGGAAGCGTTGCGGCTGCAGCTCCAGGGCCGCGATCTCTCCGTGGTGCGCCAGACCATGGGCGACAACGTCCCGCCGGTCACCGTGACCTCGCCAAGCGGCGCCACGCGCGAGATGACGCTGACCCAGGGCGAGCCGGGCGAATGGAAGGCGACGCTGCCCGCCAACGAGCTCGGCCTGTGGCAGGCGACCGACGGCACGCTGAAGGCGCTGGTCAATGTCGGTCCGACCAACCCGAAGGAATTCTCGGAAGTGACCTCCACGACCGAGATGCTGAAGCCGCTGGCGCAGGCAACAGGCGGCGACGCCCGCCGCGTGGTCGACGGCACCAGCCTCGACATGCCCCGCATCGTGCCGGTCCGTGCGTCGAGCGTGTTCCGCGGCGAGGGCTGGATGGGCGTCAGGATGCGCGACGCCAGCGTCGTCAAGGGCGTCGGCGTGCTGCCGATGTTCGCAGGGCTGATCGGCCTGTTGCTGCTGCTCGGCGCCTTCGCCGCGACGTGGCTCCGCGAGGGGCGGTAGGCGAAATCGGCCACGGTCTCCCCTCATCCCGAGGAGCCGCGAAGCGGCGTCTCGAGGGATGGGCTCCGGGCGAGATCAGGGCCTCATGTTCGAGACGGCGCTATGCGCCTCCTCACCATGAGGGTCTATCATCCGCGCCGTTGCAACAATCACACAGCCTCAACTGATCGCGCGACGCTCGCCCGAGCCGCGGTTGACACCGCCATCTCCTTCCGATGTTATAATGTAACATCGGGCCGGTCAGGGTAGGCCGTCCCCGGGGTGGGCATAGATTCGTGAAGTGGATTCGAAAACACGTCAAACTTGGCGCGCGGCTGGCGTTGTTCGCGCTCGCCGTCCAGTTTGTGCTGTCGTTCGGCCACTTCCATCCGGCGCAGGCCGCTCCCGCGCTCCAGACCGCGACATCGCAGACCGACTTCCTTCGTGCCGCGGACCTCGTGGTCACGGATGCGGCGAGCCTGTCCGCGCCCCAGCAACCATCTCCGCACCAGGATAACCATCAGCAGCCCGCCGACGGCTGCGCCATCTGCGCCGTCATCACGATGGCGCACGGCATGCTGTTCGCAACGCCTCCGGTGCTGTTGCTGCCGCAGGCGATCGAACTTCTCAAGCTCACCAGCGAAGCCGGCTTCGCCCATCTCGGCACCGCCCATCGAGCGTTCCAGTCGCGCGCGCCACCCCTCTCCTGATCGATTGACCGAACCGCCTTCGCACGCCCGCTGCTCAAGCGAGATGCGAAGCACATCGCAATCGGGTCCGTCGGCGCGGCCGACGACATCAGGATCAGGAAAATGGGATTCAAGAAAAAACGAGCTTTCCACATCGGTGGAGCAAGCTGGCTGGTACTATGTGCGCTCGGCAGCGGCGCGATCGCTCAGGATGCACCCGCAGCGGCGCCGGCAACGCAACTGCCTGACATCAACGTAACGGCACCAAGTCCGATCGTGCGGCGCCACCGGGCCGTTGCTCCGGCGCGCGCCCCCGTTCGCGCCGCGCGCAGCACACCCGGCCGCAATCGCGAGCGCGTAGCCCAACAACCGCAGCCCGCGCCGGCCGCGCCGCCAGCGCCACAGCAAGGGGTGCTGCAGGTCGTGACCGATCAGTTCGCAACGGTCACCGTGGTGCCGAACGAGGAAATTCGCCGCGAGGGCACCGCACAGCTCGGTGACCTCCTGTTTTCCAAACCGGGCATCACCGGCTCAACCTTTGCGCCGGGCGCTTCGAGCCGGCCGATTATCCGAGGTCTCGACGTCAATCGCGTTGGAATCATCGAGAACGGCAATAACGCCGGCGGCGCCTCGGATCTCGGTGAGGATCATTACGTGCCGGTTGATCCGCTCGCCACCAACCAGGTCGAGGTCATTCGTGGTCCGGCGGCGATGCGTTACGGCTCGACTTCGATCGGAGGCATCGTCAGCGCGACCAACAACCGCATTCCGGATGCCCTTCCCTCATGCGCGGCCCCGCCGTTCCAAACCTACGGCCTGCCAGCGAAAGCGCCGCTGGCCGGCGCGCCTTCGTCACCTTGCGTGAACGTCGAGACGCGAACAGCGGTTAACTCCGCCGACCGTGGCGTCGACGGCGGCATCCTGCTCGATACCGGCGCAGGCAATTTCGCGTTTCACGCCGACGCCTTTGGTCGCAAGGCCGGCGACTACGACATCCCGAGCTACCCCTACTTGTTCGACCACTCGAGACCGGTGAACTACCGCCAGCCGAATTCGGCCATGCAGGCGGATGGTGCCTCGATCGGCGGCTCGTATATCTTCAATGGCGGCTTCATCGGCGCCGCAATCACCCAAAACGATACACTTTATCACATCCCTGGTATCGACGGCGCCGACCATCAGACCCGGATCGACGCACATCAGACCAAGATCACCATGAAAGGCGAATACCGGCCGGATGCCGCGGCCATCGACGCAATCCGTCTCTGGGCCGGCGCGACCGACTACAGACACAACGAGCTTGGGCTGGCGGATCCAGCCAATCCCTTCAGCGACGGCGTACGTCAGACCTTCACCAACAAGGAGCAGGAGGCCCGCGTCGAGGTTCAGTTGATGCCGTTCAACGCGCGCTTTGCCGAGGTGACCACCGCGTTCGGCCTGCAGGGTGGCCACCAGGAATTGACCGCTCCGAGCCCGGACGATCCCGGTTCGCTATTCAACGGCCTGTGGAATCCGAACAACAACAACCGTATCGCCGGCTACGTCTTCAACGAGTTCAAATTCTCCGAGACCACCAAGGCGCAGATCGCCGGCCGTATCGAGCATGTCGAGTTGCACGGCTCGACACCGAATTTCCCACCCGACTTCCTGCCTGACGGCAATCCGCAGTTCAACATCGCCCGCAATCCGTCCTTTACGCCGAAAAGCGGCAGCATCGGGTTGATCCAGAACCTGCCCTACGATCTCGTCGGCAGCATCACCGCACAATATGTCGAGCGCGCGCCAAAGCCCGCGGAACTGTTTTCGCGCGGCCCGCATGACGCTACCGCCACCTTCGATATCGGCAATCCCAACCTGACGATCGAGACCGCGAAATCGGTCGAGATCGGCCTGCGCAAGGCGACCGGACCGTTCCGCTTCGAGGCAACCGCCTACTACACCCATTTCGACAATTTCATCTTTCGCCGGCTCACCGGCGTGATGTGTGACGGGGACTTCAATTCCTGCGGCGCGCCCGACGGTGAATTGAACCAGGCGGTCTATTCCCAGCGCAACGCCACCTTCCGCGGCGGCGAGTTCCAGAGCCAGCTCGATATCGGGCCGCTCTATAGCGGCATCTGGGGCATCGAGAACCAGTTCGACATCGTCCGCGCCACATTCAGCGACGGCACCAACGTGCCACGCATTCCGCCGATGCGCCTCGGTGGCGGCGTCTATTGGCGCGACGACAACTGGTTCATGCGCGTCAACCTGCTGCACGCGTTTGCACAGAACGACGTCGCTCCGATCGCGGAGACGCCGACGGCGGGCTACAACCTATTAAAGGCGGAGGTCAGCTACAACACCAAGCTCGACCAGTCCTGGATCGGCGCACGCGAGATGACGGTCGGCCTCGTCGGCAACAACCTGCTCAACGAGAACATCCGCAACTCCGTCTCCTATACCAAGGACCAGGTGCTGCTGCCCGGCATTGGCGTCAGGGCCTTTGCGAACCTGAAGTTCTGAGCCGGTTCCTGCTCCCTCTTTCGCTTGCTGCGGAAGAGGGAGAGCACGGTGACTTCCTCTACCGTGCCTTGCTCCAATCGGGGCCGATCGGACCGGAGACGTCGGCGAAGGCGCCCTCCACCAGTTCGGCCACCAGCAGGCGATTGTAGTCAACCGGGCCGGGCATGGTCGCCCTGCCCTTCGGGACCACCTTGAAGCCGACGCGGCTGTAGTAAGGCTCGTCGCCGACCAGGATCACGAGGCGGTGCCCTTTGGCCTTGGCATCGGAGAGCGCGCGGTCGAGCAGCGCGCGGCCGACGCCGCGGTCACGAAACGGCGGCTCCACGGTCAATGGGCCCAGCATCAACGCCGGCGTGTCGCCGATCATGACGGGCAGTTGCCTGACCGAACCGACCAGGAGCGTGCCGATGCGCGCGGTGAAGGACAGATCGAGCAGATGGTCGACATGTTCGCGCAGCCGATAGGCGCTAAGCACGAATCGGCCCGGCCCGAACGTGCGTTCATGCAGGCGTTCGATCGCCTGGGCGTCGTTCGGCGTTTCCGGCAGGATGGTCAGCGACAAATCACTCATGGTGATGCGCGGGATAGCACCTGGATCGGGCGCGGTCCATCGCCCGCGTCATTTCTTGTTAATAGCCGGCTGGGACAGATAGGCGAGCAGCTTCATCTCGCGGCGGCCGCGGGTCACCGTGTCAAGCACCAGCCCTGATGAGACCGACAGCATCGCCACGATCATGAGGCCGGTCGACAGCACCGCCGTCGGCAGCCGTGGCACGATGCCCTCTTCGATGAACGTGATGACGATCGGGATCGCCAGCACGATCGAGATCAGCGCGAGGACCACGCCAATGCCGGTGAAAAACCGCAGTGGCTTCTCCGAACGGTAGAGCCTCAGGATGGTTCCGAGAATCCGAAACCCGTCACGCCAGGTGTTCAGCTTGCTGACCGATCCCTCCGGGCGAGCATAATAGGGCGTCTCGATCTCGCCGACCGGCAATGCCAATTCCAGCGCATGGACGCTGAGCTCGGTCTCGATCTCGAAACCGTCCGACAGCACCGGAAAGGACTTGACGAAGCGGCGCGAGAACACCCGGTAGCCGGACAGGATGTCGCGGAATGCGTGGCCAAACACGGCGGACAGGAAGCCGGTCAGCATCCGGTTGCCGGTGCGGTGGCCTCTTCTGTAGGCAGCCGCGGATTGATCGATCCGGACGCCGACCACCATGTCGAGATGATCGTTCACCAGCATCTCGATCATGCGCGAGGCGCTCGGCGCGTCATAGGTCGCATCGCCATCGACCAGAACATAGATGTCCGCATCGACGTCGGCGAACATCCGCCGCACCACATGTCCTTTGCCTTGGCGCCGCTCGCTGCGGACCTCTGCACCCGAGGCACGCCCGATCTCGGCGGTACGGTCGCGCGAGTTGTTGTCATAGACGAAGATCTGCGCCTCCGGCAGCGCATTGCGGAAATCGGAAACCACAGTGCCGATCGCCGCTTCCTCGTTGAAACACGGCACAAGCACCGCGACGCGCAATGCGGACGCCGTCATCGCCACCGTCGCTGACCGAGCCATGACGTCCTCGCTCACCATCAGGCACTCGCTTTTTGCGGCATGCCAAAATCATCCGCGAGCTTCGGCGCCCAATGATCCAGGGTAGCGAACAACAACGTCCACAATGACAGCATGACAATCGGGATCACGTAATAGGGCGTGAAGACGGGATGGCTCATGAAGAAGATCAGATTGATGACGAGGTTAAGCGCGACGACGGCGACAATCTGTCGTGTCGCCACGCGTCCCCCTGACCGCCACAGCGCCACCACCCAGGCGATCGCAATCAGCAGCAGCGGGAATTGCGCATCCCGCACATATTGCAGCAGGACGGACGCATCCAATGCCGGCGGCACCGCGTCGACACCGCCATAGGTGGTCGAGAACGGGCTTCCCGCATTGATCGCATTCGCGATCAGTGTCGGTGCCATGCCGATCAGGAACGCGACGCCGAACGAAAGACCTTGCCAGAAGGTGTTCATGTTCCGAGCGCGCAGGAAGGCGATGAGGAAGAACACCGCATAGCCTGCCGACAGAAACAGGTTCGGCAGACGGAAATTGACGGAAAGGCCGATCAACAAGCCGACCGACGCGGCAAGCAGGATGCGACGTGCGCCGCTACTCGCAAACAGCCGCGCGGTCAGGAATCCGGTCAGCGCGCAGACCATCATGGTCGGCGCCACGGAATAGCTTGCCTTGGTCGGGTTGATCATCAAATAGAGCGCCACGATACCGAACAGGCCGGCGAGCACGACAGCGGAACGCGTGGCAGCGCGGGCCAGGGCAAGCAGCGCGACGGCGAAAATCGCGATCGACGCGGCGGCATAGAGCGGAGTCACCTGGAAGCCCGACGGAAACAGCGCGAGCACAAAGCCGGTGCCCGGCGGATATTGCAGCACGACCTTGTTCAACGCCGCCGTCAAGGTGTGGCACGGCCAGCGCGCGGGATCGCCCGGATCCGGGAAGTGGATCTCCTGGAGTTTACGCAGCGTGTAGCCGTCGTCATCCCTGACGACGTTCGTGTCCAGGCCGCTGGCGCCGAACCGCTGGAACAGATGCGCTTGGCGGAGGTAGCAGATGTCATCGTAGACGCCGCGGCTTTCGGTCCATTTCGAGATTGTCCAGATGTTGCTGATCAGGATCAGCAGCAACACGACGCCGAAGGCGGTTTTCAATTGTTTCATCCGGCCCCTGTCGCGGCGTTCCATCTTCAAGGTTGGGTCTTCTAGCACAAGCCGTCGCTAGCGCCATGTGGCGATCGGCGCCCCGCCATCGAGCACTTCGGCGATCCGCAGGCGGGTGCCGGGCGTGGTGTCGGCGGGTAATGCCGCCGGATCGAAGAAGCCGGTGTCCACGATCTCATGGTTCGGCTCCGGCAGGCGGTCCTGGCGGTACTGCCTGATGACGTAGACCGCGACATGGTCGCGGCGGGAGACGTGGCTGTTGAGGAAGACACCGTGCAGCACCGGGGCGCCCACAAGCTCGATGCGCCCCTCCTCCTCGAGCTCACGCCGCAGCGCTTCCATCAGCGTCTCGCCGACCTCGACGCCTCCGCCCGGCAGATACCAGCCGCTGACATAGCTGTGCTTGACCAGGAACACCTTGTTCTCGTGGTTAAGCACGACCGCACGCACGCCGAGCGTCATGCCGCGTGCCAGCCGAAAATAGAGATGGAACACCCGCCTGAGCTGCGGCTCGTAGCGCTTGCGCAAATCCATCAGGAACGTCACGAAAACCTCGACTGGAACGACAACGACGTTTGATCCTTGCGCGGAAGCCGCCCGCTTGCCAATAGAATGCGGACCATCAGGGAATAACCATGCCGCTGCTGTATATCACGGACAGGCCAACAGGGACGGAATGATGGCGGCGTTTCGGTTGGCGCATCTGTCCGATCCGCATCTGCCGCCGCTGCCGGTGGCGCGGCTGCGCGACCTCGCAGGCAAGCGCGCCTTCGGCTATCTGAACTGGACCCGCAACCGGCACAAATACCATCGGCGCGAGGTGTTGGATGCGCTGGTGGCGGACTTGCAGGGGCAACATCCGGATCACATTGCGATTACCGGCGATCTCGTCAATCTGGCGCTGGAGACGGAGTTCAAGCCGGCGCGCGCCTGGCTCGAAAGCGTCGGCCCGCCGGATCGCGTGACCGTCGTTCCCGGCAATCACGACGCCTATGTGCGGGCGACGCGGCATCGCTTCGCCACGACCTTCGCCGACTATCTGCGCGGCGATGGCGCAGACGGCGCCGCGCTGTTTCCGTTCCTGCGCCGGCGCGGTCCGGTGGCCCTGATCGGGACATCCTCCGCGGTGCCGACGCCGCCCTTGATGGCGACCGGATGGCTCGGCCACGCGCAGCTCGCGGCGCTCGAGCGGATGCTGGCGGAGTTGTCGACCGAAGATGCCTTCCGCGTGCTGCTGGTTCATCATCCCCTGCATTCGGATGCGCGCGTCAAGCGGCTCACCGACTCGCACAAGCTGCTCGATCTCATCAAGCGATACGGCGTGGAATTGATCCTGCACGGCCATGACCACATCCATTCCACGATGTGGTTCGACGGCCCCAGCGGCAAGATCCCGGCGATCGGCGTGCCCTCGGCTTCGGCGCTGCCGCGCCATCACTATCCGGCGGCGGCGTATAATCTGTTTTCGATCGAGCGCGACGGCAATGCCTGGCGCTGCGAGCAAGTGGTGCGCGGGATCGGCGACGACCTGCGCGTCGGGCGTCTGAGCGACACGCGGCTGGTGTGACGCTGCTAGAGATTGCCCAGGCTCGCGAACAGGGCGAGGCCGAACAGCGCGAGCGCGCCGAGGATGAAGCCGAGCAGGAACATCCCGAACCCGCGGCGGCGCCGCGGCTTCTCGGCGGGCACGGGCTCCGCCACCTTCGCCGTCGCCACCATCGCATGCTCGCGCTCGATCATGCGGCGGGCAACATAGTCGGTGACGGCATCGACGATGACAGGCACATCATGCGATTCGGCGAGCACGATGCGGCCGAAGCGGGTGTCCTGCACGAAGCGGTAGACCCGCTTGTCGCGTCCCATCACGACATGGGCAACGACATCGATCCACAGCCGCGGCGTCTCGCCCTGGCTGATGCCGCGGTCGAACAGATCGACCTTTTCCGGCACCTGCGCAAACAAGGGATCAAGCGCCTCGTTCAAGATTTCCAGCCGCGCGACCTCGGCATCGCGCAGTTCGACGACGACGCCAGTGCGGTCCGCAGCCTCGATCCGCGCCTTGCGCAAGGCTTCGCGCAGCGTCGGCCGCATCTCGCTCGCGGCATTGCCGGTATTCTGGGCGTCCGACATCCCTTGCGGCCTCGTCCTGACGGGTTCTACGCCTATTAACCTATCAGTAACCGTTACGTCCGCAAAGGCCGTTGGTTCCCAAGGGTTTATCGCGCGACTTATCCCCAAGGGGGCCTCGAAGGGGCGTCCCGAAATCAGACAGCCCCACCCGGAAATCCGGATGGGGCCGTCCGTCCTTGGACGTCTTCTTCTACGCTTGACCGTCGGCAGCCTCAGGCCGGGACACGGGAGGGCTCCTCCACGATGGAGAAGCGTACGCCGGCCTTGTGGCGGTTCTCTTCCGACACTTCGCGCCAGCAGTCCTCCGCTTCCTTGCGGGTTTTGAACGGACCTTTGACCTGGGCCGAGCCTTCGACGAGCTTGTGGAAGTTCATCGAGCCGAACTCGCCGCCGATCACCCAGAAATTGCTGCCTGTGGTCATGATAGTCTCCTGATCAATCCAACGGTTAGCCGAACTGGTTCATCGTGTTGTGGACGCCGCCCGCCTTCAGAGCGGCCTCACCGGCGAAATATTCCTTGTGATCGTCGCCGATATCCGAGCCGGCCATGTTCTGATGCTTGACGCAGGCGATACCCTGACGGATCTCCTGGCGCTGAACATTCTTCACGTACCCAAGCATGCCCTGCTCGCCGAAATACTCCCTTGCGAGATTGTCCGTCGACAGAGCTGCCGTGTGATAGGTCGGCAACGTGATCAGATGATGGAAGATGCCGGCACGCTTGGCTGAATCGGCCTGGAAGGTGCGGATGCGCTCGTCGGCTTCGATTGCCAGCGGCGTGTCGTCGTATTCCGCCTTCATCAGCTCGGCACGGTTGTACTTGCTGACGTCCTTGCCGGCTTCCTTCATCGCATCGTAGACCTGCCAACGGAAGTTGAGCGTCCAGTTGAACGACGGCGAATTGTTGTAGGCCAGCTTCGCGTTCGGAACCACCTTGCGGATCCGATCGACCATCTTGGCGATCTGCTCGATATGCGGCTTCTCGGTCTCGATCCACAGGAGATCGGCGCCGTTCTGCAACGAGGTGATGCAGTCCAGCACGCAGCGGTCTTCGCCGGTGCCTGGGCGGAACTGATAGAGATTGCTGGGCAGCCGCTTCGGACGCATCATCTTGCCGTTCTGGTTGATGATGACATCGCCGTTCCGAGCGTTGGCGGCCGTCACTTCCTCGCAATCCAGGAAGCTGTTGTACTGGTCGCCGATGTCGCCGGGCTTGTGGCTCACGGCGATCTGTTGCGTGAGGCCGGCGCCGAGCGAGTCGGTGCGGGTCACGACGACGCCGTCTTCGACGCCGAGCTCAAGGAAGGCGTGACGGCAGGCGCGAATCTTCGCCAGGAAGACCTCATGCGGCACGGTGACCTTGCCGTCCTGGTGGCCGCACTGCTTCTCGTCCGAGACCTGGTTTTCGATCTGCAGGGCGCAGGCGCCCGCTTCAATCATCTTCTTGGCGAGCAGATAGGTCGCTTCCGCGTTGCCGAAGCCGGCATCGATGTCGGCGATGACAGGCACGACGTGGGTCTGGAAGTTGTCGATCTTTTCGATCAGCGCCTTTTCCTTGGCCTTGTCGCCTTCCTTGCGGGCAGCGTCGAGCGCGCGGAAGATATCGTTCAGCTCGCGCGAGTCCGCTTGACGCAGGAAGGTATAGAGCTCCTCGATCAGGGCTGGCACCGAGGTCTTCTCGTGCATCGACTGGTCGGGCAGCGGTCCGAACTCGGAGCGGAGCGCGGCGATCATCCAGCCGGACAGGTACAGATAACGGCGATCGGTCGTGCCGAAATGCTTCTTCACCGAAATCAGCTTCTGCTGGGCGATGAAGCCGTGCCAGCAACCCAGCGACTGAGTGTACTTGGTGGGGTCGCCGTCATAGGCGGCCATGTCGGCGCGCATCAGCGCCGCGGTGTAGCGGGCGATATCGAGGCCGGTCTTGAAGCGGTTCTGCAGCCGCATGCGCGCCACGGCCTCGGCGGTCACACCGTTCCACGTGTCCTTGGTCTTGAGGAGTGCTTCGGCGGCTTCAATCTCGCTCAGATAGGAAGCCGGTCCCTGGATAGCCCGGTCGCTGATCCCACGTGGCTGGTAGTTCATGTCCGTGATCCTTGTCTTTGCCGTTCGTGCTTCGATCGACATTCGTGACAGTGCGTTGCGAAATGCGTGTCAGGAGCTAAACGCGAAGCGGTTGAATTAGTACAGATGCCTTGCACTCGAATGGTGATGTCATGTAACATCTGTTCTTGTGTGAAATGTCATTTTGTAAATTTCGTAATAAATAGGTCAGGAACACTGCCATGCCTGGCGAGTCCGGAAAAAAGCTGTTTGTCGGCCCACGCTTCCGCCGGATCCGGCAGCAATTGGGGCTGTCGCAGACCCAGATCGCCGAGGGACTCGGCATTTCCCCGAGCTACATCAACCTGATCGAGCGCAACCAGCGCCCGGTGACGGCCCAGATCCTGCTCCGCCTGGCGGAGACCTACGACCTCGACCTGCGGGACCTTGCGACCGCCGACGAGGATCGCTTCTTCGCCGAGCTCAACGAGATCTTCTCCGATCCGCTGTTCCGCCAGATCGATGTTCCCAAGCAGGAACTGCGCGACCTCGCCGAGCTCTGCCCGGGCGTGACGCACGCGCTGCAGCGGCTCTACGCCGCCTATACCGAGGCGCGCCGCGGCGAGACCCTGGTCGCCGCGCAGATGGCCGACCGCAACGAGGGCGCCCGCTTCGAGGCCAATCCGATCGAGCGCGTGCGCGATCTGATCGAGGCCAACCGCAACTATTTCCCCGAACTCGAGACCGCGGCGGAGAATTTGCGCGACGAACTGAACGTGGCTGCCGACGGGCTGTTCGCCGCGCTCTCGGCGCGGCTGCGCGAAAAGCATTCGATCGTGACCCGGATCATGCCTGTTGACGTGATGCGCGAGACGCTGCGGCGCTTCGACCGCCATCGCCGGCAGCTCCTGATCTCCGAGCTGGTCGATACGCCGAGCCGCACCTTCCAGCTCGCGCTGCAGATCGGGCTCGCCGAATGCGGAGCAAGCATCGATTCCATCGCCGGTCGCGGCGGGCCGCTCGACGATGCGGCGCGGCGGCTCTACCGCATCACGCTCGCGAACTATTTCGCCGCCGCCGTGATGATGCCCTACCAGCCCTTCCTTAGCGCCGCCGAGGCGCTGAGCTACGACGTGCATGTGCTGGCGCAGCGCTTCAACGCCGGCTTCGAGCAGATCTGCCATCGCCTCACCACGCTGCAGCGGCCGAACGCGCGCGGCGTCCCGTTCTTCATGCTGCGCGTCGACAATGCCGGCAACGTGTCCAAGCGCTTCTCCTCCGGCACGTTTCCGTTCTCGAAATTCGGCGGCACCTGCCCGCTGTGGAACGTGCATTCGACCTTCGACACCCCGGACCGCCTGCTCAAGCAGGTGATCGAGCTGCCCGACGACACCCGCTATTTCTCGATCGCGCAGATGGTGCGCCGGCCGATCGCCCCGCATCCGCTGCCGCAGCCGCGCTTTGCGATCAGCCTTGGCTGCGAGATCCGCCACGCCTCGCGCCTCGTCTACGCCGCCGGCATGGACCTCGAGAAGGCCGAGGGCACGCCGATCGGCGTCAACTGCCGCCTCTGCGAGCGCGAGAACTGCGCCCAGCGCGCCGAGCCGCCGATCACGCGCACGCTGATCCTGGACGAGAACACGCGGCGGGTGAGTTCGTTCGCGTTCTCGAATGCGCGGGAGTTGTGAGGGTCGTTGATCCCATGCTCGCGCCGCTCTCATCATCGTCATAAGCCGTAGCCGTTACTGTCACGCCTCGCACCGCTGTCGTCCCTGCGAAAGCACTAGGGCATGCACAGATGTGGTGCGGTGCGGCGGATTGACTCGGGGCGGGTGTGAGGGATTCCAGAATCGGGAATCTGTGTGATTTCTATTGTGGCACTTCGATTTGACGGAGGTGCCGCGATGTCGCCACGGATTGACTGGACGTTGGGCCGGTTCGGGGATCGTCGTCTCGATAAAGGGGGGCGGCGCTCGTCGAACGCATGGTTGCGGGCAAGGATGTTTGCCTGCGGCGGCTTGCCAAGGGTGA